>NZ_JAUFPS010000001.1 GCF_030409315.1 Mucilaginibacter flavus
AAGCTAATTCAGGACACAAATCAACCTGTAAACTCATTACAGGATTAATCTAAAAACTGTAAACTTTTTTTAGGACGAGACAGGCATAATGGTGCGAAGTCTCTGACTTCGCACAGCGTTGGGCTTTTCACGAGTTATACAAATCATACATCAGGCTTAAAAGAACTCAAAAAACTATATAGAATCTGTTTTCCGTAATATGCCTTCGTCTACACATTGGTCAATCAGTTTTTTGGCGTAGTTCCACAAGAATTGTGATCCCCTGCTGATGATGCTTTTTTTCTCAATAACTTTCTCATAAGGCACGTTAAACTCTTTCCATGTACCGCCTTTGTTTGATCTGTTTTGCAGCAGCGGTTCAAACCTATCCATAGCGCGGGCAAATTTTGATTCAGCGGTTTCGCCGGCTTCAAATTCTTCCCAAATGCTGATGAGTTCCTCGGCCTGCGCTTGTGGTAACAGGCCAAATATCCGTTTTGCTGCCGCTAATTCCGCATCTGTATTTTGGTGACTGGTAACGGTATCGTATAAAAAAATATCCCCGGCATCAATCTCCACCACATCATGTATCAGCAGCATTTTTATCACCTTTAAAAGGTCAATGTTCTCATTACTGTGTTCGGCCAATACCACAGCCATTAATGCAAGGTGCCAGCTATGTTCGGCATCATTTTCCGTACGGTTACTGTTAAAAAGGCGTGTTTTACGTTGGATGTATTTTACCTTATCAATTTCGTGAATGAAATCTACCTGTTTTTGGAGTTGCTCAAAGTTCATATGTTATGTTTAAGCATTGCAAATATGCCTCTTTATCGCCAAATAAAAAATCGGTTAAACACCAAACATCACAATAGGGCAGCACCTACATGAAAGCCGCCCACCGTTTTGCCCTGCCAAATCCCCAGTCTCCCAGTCCCATAATCCCAAAGTCCTACAGTCCCCCAAAATCACTTATTCAATTCATAGCCCGCTTTAATCACAGCCTGGTTAACCGCTTTTACCCGGTCGGTTTCCATTTTTTCAACGGCGCGGTCGTAGGTTAGTACGCCGTTAACTTCGTGTTCCACATCGGTAGTTTGGGTGTAAATGGCTACGCTGAGGCCCTTGTACTTCATGAGTTGTTCTACCTCATCTAACAAAAACACATACCTATCGGTAAGGCGTGCTTTGGTTGGTTCGTAATCATAGGCGTTGTTTTCTACGGGCCACATATGATCTCGCACAAAAAGGCCAACGCCGCCAAATTCACCTAAGGATGCCGCGCGATGCTCATCGGGCACCGAAGCGCCGTACGGACCTACGTAAATATGCGTATCCACATAATCGCCGTTACCAGGGTCGCCGTAAGCTTTTTGGTAGCCAGGGTTATTGTTAAAACCAGAGTTACCGTTAACCAGTCTTGAAGGATCATACTGCTTAACCCAATTGGTGATGTTTTTAACATCAAAGGCGCCCCAGTTTTCATTAAAAGGTACCCAGGTGATGATGGATGGCGAATTGTAGTGATCATCCATCACGGCTTTTAATTCCTTTCTGAATTCCTTACGGGTTTTAAGGGTGTCTTCATTTTGATACCAGATGGCCGGCATATCCTGCCAAACAAACAGGCCCATTTTATCGGCCCAGTAATAAAAACGCTGCGGTTCGGTTTTCATATGTTTGCGGATAAGATTATAACCCGCGTTTTTAGCAAAGCTGATATCAAACTTTAATGCTTCTTCGGTAGGCGCGGTTAATACACCATCGGGCCAGTAGCCCTGGTCCAGCAAACCAAGCTGCATGATAAACTTACCGTTAACCAGCGGCCGGGTAACACCATTCAGTTTGCCTAATTTAATATCCCGCATGCCAAAATAACTTTTTACTTCATCGGCTATGCTACCATCGGCATTTTTAAGGCTGATCTTTAAATCATACAAAAAAGGATCATCCGGCGACCAGAGTTTGGCGTCTTTAATAGGAAGATAAAAGTAGGTGCCATTGGCCGATTCTGCTTGCGATACCACTTTGCCGGCATCAAGCGCCACAGCGGTTACTTTGCCCGCGCCCTGGGTATTCACCAGCACTTTTAAACGGCTGTTGACCAAATCGGGCAGTAAACGGATGTTTTCGATATAGGTTTTATTAACCGGCTCCAGCCAAACACTTTGCCAAATGCCCGAGCAAAAAGTATAATCGCCCCGCGGGCCGCTTTTGCCCGATGGCACTCGCCCGTCATTCAAATCATATGCTGCTACCACCAAAGTATTTTTTCCCGCCTTTAAAAATGGGGTAATATTAAAGCTAAAGGCATCATAACTGCCGGCATGTGTACCCGCTTTATGCCCGTTTACAAATAAGCTGGTTTGATGCGCCACAGCATCGAAATGAATAATTACCTGTTTGTTTTTCCAGCCGGAAGGCACCTCGAAACCGCGACGATACCACATATTGATTTCCTGTTTACGCTGTATGCCGGATAGTACCGATTCGGGGCAGTAGGGTACCCTGATTTTATTTACTTCGCCGGTAAAAGCTGCCGGTTTTTGAGGATCGAGGGTGCTTTCTATGTTTTTGCCACCCTGGTAATCCCATTGGCCATTGAGGCAAAGCCAGTCGGTACGTTGCAATTGCGGGCGCGGATATTCGGGGAATGGGATGGGAGCTTCCATAGCCTCTTTGGTCCATTTGGTTGGTAATACAGCCACCTGGGCAAATAAAGCAGAACAACAATTAATGGTAAAAAACAAGGATAGCAAAAGCTGCTTAATCGATTTTTTAATCATGGTTTACAGGTTTACTTTGATGTTAAGCCAAACATAAAATAATTTATCTGATTAGCTGTCTTGATCTGTTATGGGTGTGGTTTTTCTCGCTGTTTCGTAAAGAGGCGTCGTCAGGATAGAAACGGCACATGGATTTTGCTCCTGATTGTTAGTTTTTATTGTTTGCTTTGACACTCTTAGTAAAGAAAATGGGTTAAGTATTTGAATTTTAGATTTTTAAATGCCTACATTTATAATCGTTAAACCCAACCTTAATCATGGCTAAAAAACTTAAACCAGAAGATTATTACAATCATCCGGATGTAACAGGTTCACTCAAAAAGTTGCAGGAAAAATTTGGCGCAAACTACAATAGCTTAATCGTATCAGATACCCTGGATGATGATGGGCATCAATATGTAAACCTTGTTCAAAAAGGCGGTGGTGTTCTCGGCATAGCCCTGGTGGGGTATACCTATATCCTTGAGATGGCCGGTATTCGTTTTCTCAGGCTTGCCGGTACCAGCGCGGGGGCTATTAATACCGCGCTTATGACGGTTATAGGCGATAAAAAAGCCATGAAATCAAACACCATACTTGATTATTTATGTAGTATGGATTTCTTTAGTTTTGTTGATGGGCATCCATTCGCGCGGTGGCTCATCAAAAACTTTATATCAAACAAATCATTCAAAACCACTATGATGGTTGGGTTTGGCGGCATATTTGGTTTCCTGGTATTGATAAGTATATTGGATATTTTGTTTCTTGGCTTTGGTAATAAATATCCCTGTTTGGCGGGGTTTGGGTTGTGGTCGTTTGTATTAACAGGTGCCGATTTGCTGCTTGTTTTGCTGATAGTATCCTATGCCGTTTATCTTTTTGACCGGCTCAAGGCATGCGGTTTTGGCATTAATCCCGGCATCACATTTTACGAATGGATAAAAGAGAAAATGGAGGCCAACGATGTACACAATGTAACCGATTTAAAACAGAAGGCCGAAACATTGCCCCCGCTGCATTTAAGACCCAGTAACAGCGGAACAGTAGATTCACTAACAGGCGACGTTACGTTTATTACGTCTGAACTGGTGACCGAGAACAAAATAGAATTACCCTTGATGTGCGATTTGTTCAGGGAGGATATCAACGAAATTCATCCGGCGGCTTTTGTTCGTTCCTCAATGTCAATTCCGGTGTTTTTTGAATCGTACATCATTAACCAGATTCCTGTAAACAGCAAAGCGGTACAGGATGCATGGAACACGCACCTCAAAATACCGGCAGAATCGATACCCGAAACTGTTCGTTTTGTTGATGGCGGCATGTTATCAAATTTCCCCATCAATATCTTTTATAACCCCAAAGTGATTGAACCACGGTTACCGGCTTTCGGTATTGATCTTGATGATGCCGATCCTAAGAAAAACGATGGGAACAACGCCGCGCAATGGGATTTAGGCAGCTATATATGGCGCCTGTTTAACACCGTGCGGTACTATTATGACAAGGATTTTCTTGAAAAAAATGCCGTGTTTCAAAAAGGGGTAGGGAGCATAAAGCTTTTTGGCATTAACTGGCTTAACTTTTTTTTGAAAGATGATGAAAAACTCGAAATGTTTAGAAAGGGCGCTTTGGCTGCAACAGCGTTCCTTATTGATTTTGACTGGCCCGAATACCAAAAAGAACGGATTGCCATGCAGGTAAAACTCAATGATAAAATGAAACCAGAAAATTAAATAGTTACCCTTAAAAATATTTGTTATGATACTGTTTATTGCCGACACCTGGTGTTACTTTTTAATTTGTTTGGCTGTACTGTTAAGTGCAACTATTGTGATGAGCATACAAAGTCGCGGCTTTGTAACTATGGGGCAGGGGAAGAAGAGCTTTTCTATATTCGACCTTGAATTTCCTGTATCCGGTAAAGCGCTCATCAACCTGATTACAGGCATCGATAAACTGCCCCCGGCAGAAAGTGCCCGATCAAAAAGAGCATTGAAAGGACAGTTATACGTAGATTTTATTTATATGCCCGGTGTTTACCTGGGCATTTTTTTGCTTTGCATGAAAACCGCTACAAAGATTCCAAACGTAGGAGGGTACATATTCGCGGTGCTGGCCTGGTTTCAGTTAATTGCCTGGCTGGGAGATATTATTGAGAACCTCTTTTTACTCGCAAAAATTCGTAACCCCGAGGAAATATCGCCGGGAACATTTAAGGCCTATCAGGTTTTGGAATTAATTAAATGGGGATCGGCCCTGAAAGGCTTTTTTTTCAGCTGCTTCGCGTTATTGTTTTTTTTCGTAACCGGGAAATATGCATCTAATCCATTAAGCTATTTTTATTGCCTGCTTGGCGAATTGTTTCTTTTCGGCTTAATTACTTATCTAACCAGGAAAGTAAAGTAATCGCGCAAGATGCTTATCTGTTTTGTGCAACCGTTTGAAACCGCCGACTTCGGGTAGCGAACTATTTTTATGTAATGTTGATATAAAATCGCCAAGAAACTTATCAATGCATTTTTAAATTATAGCTGCTAACAACAGGGGCAACCACACAAAACCTAAAGCATTTGCAACAAATTCAGAAATGCTTCCTACATAAATAGCTTAGTTTCCGGATACTCCCCGGTAAAATAGTATTATTGTAATAATCGTGTTACAATTAGTAGGGTGTGATATTAGCAACCGGGAGAGGAATTCCTTCGGGGAATTTAATCCCCTTATGCGGAGAGCTTTCCCTGCGAGAACGTTTTCTGATAACTATACCAACGGATTACCTCGGCAATACCGGGATTCTCGGGCGTATATTCGCCTACCATTTTAAAGGCAAGCTCTTTTCCCCGAATGTTTGCATAAGCCAACACATCACCCGTGTTTTGCGCGATATCGCCCTTTCGCGGATCGATTACATAAACCCCGCAATCCAGTTCGGGGATGATAATCATTTCAACACCTTCGTTTACAACAAGCTGGTAAGTTATATCCATGCTTAAACAGCGGCAAATTACATACCATTTATTTACCATGGTAAAGCATATATTCTTGCGCGTAAATAATTTGCTGTTAGCATTAATATATTAATATAACATTGCCGGGCATCCGGTAGTCAGAGACTACCGGCATATTAGTTCGAAGTTGGAGGCTTCGAACAGCGATCTTTTTTTGCACTAAACGAAAACGGCCGGCGAAATCATCCGCCGACCGTTAAGTCCTTTATCTTTTGTCCCAAAGTCCCACCGTCTCAAAGTCCAAAAGTCTGCCAGTCCAATAAGTCCTATAAACTTAGCTCCGCAAAATACTTGTGGAACAACGGGATAGTTTCAATGCCTTTGTAGTAATTGAAAATATCATATTTCTCATTTGGCGAGTGCAGGGCATCGCTATCTAAACCGAAACCCATCAACACGGTTTTAAGGCCTAATTCGGCTTCAAACAGGGCTACAATAGGTATGCTACCACCGCCGCGGGTTGGGATAGGATCTTTACCGAAAGATTCGGCAATGGCTTTTTGAGCCGCCTTGTAGGCAATGCTATCAGTTGGGGTTACAGCCGGTTCGCCGCCATGGTGCGGGGTTACTTTTACTTTAACATTGGCCGGGGCTATGCTCAGGAAATGTTTGGTGAATAGCTCGGTAATTTCTTCAAAGGTTTGGTTAGGCACCAGGCGCATCGAAATTTTGGCATGTGCTTTTGATGGTAGTACCGTTTTAGCGCCTTCGCCAATATAACCGCCCCAAATGCCGTTTACCTCCAGGGTAGGGCGTGTGCCGGTGCGCTCAAAGGTGGTATAACCTTTTTCGCCCCAAAGCTCATCAACTTCCAGGTCTTTTTTGTACTCGGCCTCATCATATGGGGCATTGTTAAGCGCTGTACGTTCTTCGGGTGTTAAATCAACCACCGCGCCGTAAAAACCGGGGATGGTGATGTGGTTATCCTCATCATGCAGCGAAGCTATCATTTTAGCCAGAATGGTGATAGGGTTAGCCACCGCGCCGCCGTAAACGCCAGAATGCAAATCGCGGTTAGGGCCGGTAATTTCAACTTCAACATATGATAAACCACGCAAGCCAGTTTCTAATGATGGGTGCTCCATGCTGATCATCGAGGTATCAGAGATCAAAACCACATCGGCTTTTAGCTTTTCCTTATTGTCTTTTACAAATATCGATAGGTTTGATGAGCCTACCTCTTCCTCGCCCTCAATCATAAATTTAATGTTGCAGGGCAGGGTGTTGGTTTGCATCATTAGCTCAAATGCTTTCACATGCATATAAAACTGACCTTTATCATCACAAGCGCCACGGGCATAAATTTTACCATCGCGCACAGTTGGCTCAAAAGGAGGGGTTTTCCATAACTCCAGCGGATCTGCAGGTTGGACATCGTAATGGCCATAAACCAGCACGGTTGGTTTGCTGCTGTCAATTATCTTTTCGCCATAAACAATAGGGTAGCCGGCCGTTTGGCAAATCTCTACATTATCGGCACCAGCATCGCGCAGGCTTTGTGCTACATAGTCGGCAGTATTTAAAACGTCGGCTTTATATTTAGGGTCGGCACTAACCGAAGGGAAACGCAAAAGGGCAAATAATTCGTCGAGCAAACGTTGCCTGTTATCATCTACATATTGTTTGATGTGCTGCATAATATCAAGTTTGGTGGCAAATATATTGATGTTTGTTGAAGTATGGCGGATTGGGCAGAAAGTTATCATAGCTACTGACGTAGTGCTGCAATTTTCGACGAGGTGCCAAACGGAAAACCTTGTTACGGAGAAAAATTAGGCGGCCTCCGATAGCGGAAATGACGCAGATCGTATGGCGTAGAAGACTCACCCGCCAGCCCGCCTTCGGCGGACGGCACCCTCTCTCCGGCTTCGCCGCATAGAGGGGTTTGAACGATTGACAGTATTTTTATTATATATTATTACACATCAGCCGCCTTCAAACCCCTCTTTCCGCGAAGCGAAGAGAGGGTGGCGGGCGAAGCCTCGTCGGGTGAGTCTTCGTCGGCGTTCAAAACGTTATGCTTTATTTAACCGGTTCATTCTTCTTCCCCACATATTTCTTCAATTCATCCCCAAATGCCGCCCCGCCCAAAAGCAACACCAGCAAAACAGATCCCGCCATGGAGATATCCTCACCCACATAATAAGATGCCGGGTGAAATATAAACTCTACTTTGTGGTTACCCGCAGGTATTGCGGCGGCCCGTAGCAGGTAGTTGGCACGGAAGTAAGGTTTCTCTGCACCGTCAATTAACATCTTCCAGCCCTTATCATAATAAATCTCGGAGAAAACTGCCACGCGCGGAGCAGTCGTAGCCGATTGGTAAACCATATGATCGGGGTTGTAATTAACCAGTTTGATGCTTGCAGTACTATCGGTACAGGCCTGCGTGGTACCTGCGGTGGCCTGGTATTGCTTATCAACCAGAGCTACATCTTTTGGCGAAAAGCCGTTGAGGGCCTGCATTTCTGCATCGGCATTATCAACGTATTTAATACTTTTTACAAACCAGGCGTTGCCGCATGCTTCGGGGTTGGCGTGCAGTACCTGGGCTTGTTGACTTGAGTCGGGCGTAATGATGTATTTAGCGTTCAGCATGTTTAATACCGCAGGGTTTACGTGCTGGCCAAACTGGTTGTCAATCAATTCATCATAACGCTTCATGCGCGCTGCCGAGTAACCGCCTAATGTTTTATGGAAAAATGGGTTTTGCACATCTACCTTAATGCCTGCCGTAGCATCGTAAACCCTAAAATCGGGGTCAGGGTCTTTGGCTATTTGCTGGTCTACCGGTCTTGGGGGTACAGCGGCTTCCTGTTTATCGGTAAAGTTGGCATCCTTTAAATAGCGTTTATCTACCTGCCAAAGATCAACCAATACCAGGGCTAATATTATCAGCGACATAGCTGTAGCTCCTAATTTTTGTTTTATAAACGCCCAGATAATTAAAAAGGTAAGCCCCACAAATACCAGCGACCGGATGGCATCGGCACGTTCAAAAGCCTCCCTGTCTTTTACCAGCGCGTTAACTATCTGGTTGGCCATAGCGCTATCTCCTTTTAAGGCCTGGGTTAAATAACCAACGCCGGTAAGCTGATTGCTTGGTTTAAAACTCAGGAAAATGCCGGGCAGTACAATTAAAACAACAGTTAAACCGCCGGTAATATATAGTGCCAATAACAGTTTTTTAATAAGTGCTTTTTTATCAGCTGTGTTAATAATTTCCTGTATGGCCAAAAATGCCAGTATAGGTACGCACAGGCAGGTAACGGCTAAAATAGACTCTACCACCCTGAATTTATTATAAAGCGGGAAGAATTTTAAAAACACATCTGACAGGTATGGCCAGTTGCCGCCGAATGACAGCAGCATGGTAAGTATTACCGTGCCCAGCAGCCACCACTTAATGCGGTCTTTAACGATGATGAGCCCTAAAACAAACAAAAAGCAGATGCCCGCGCCAAAGTAAAACGGACCGCTGGTGCCACGCAGTTTTTCGCCCCAATATGGCGACAGACCGGGCATAGATGCTATTTGCTGCACATTGCCCAGGGCTTGTTCTTCGGGGATGCCTTTATCTGTAAGTACTTTTATGGTTTCGGAGTTTTGATCTAACAATTCGGGGCCCGAGGCGCCGCCCGACGCGTTGGGCACTAAAAATGTTAAGCTTTCGGCAATGCCCTGGCTGTATTCGTAAATGTAATCTCTTGATAAGCCGTTTTGAGGCTCTTTGGCATTTTGGGTAAGGTTTGATTTACCACGATAGCTGTCTTTACCGTACTCGTAAGTACTCCACAAAACCGAGGCATTTACCGCGAAGGCCAACAGCGAGGCGGCCAACAAATAACCCAATGATTTCAGGTAGGTTGCAACAGCTTTGTTTTTAATGGCGTGGAAAAGCTCGACCCCTAACAGGATGAGTATGGCCATCATTAAATAATACGTCATTTGCAGGTGATTGGCCTTAATCTCCAAAGTAAGTGCCAGCGCCAGCAAAGCCGAGCCAGTTAAATACTTTCCCCGAAAAATTAAAATGATACCCGCCAAAATAGGAGCGAAGAAAGCGATGGCGAAAACCTGGTTGGTATGCCCCGCCGCCAGCAATATCATATTGTATGATGTAAATGTAAATGCTATGGCCCCCGCCGCGGCCAGCCATGGGTTAAGTTTTAATACGATGAACAGCATATACGTGCCCAACAGTAAAACCAACACCATCCCAACCGGACTTGGCAGCGTATAATTAATATAATAAACCAAGTGCGACGCGATATTGGCCGAATAAGGTGCCCAGATTTGGTAAGCGGGCATGCCGCCAAAGATCTGGTTGGTCCACAGGATAGTGGTATCCTTGGCGCGGTAATCCATAATTTCTTTTTGAGTTGATTGCGCGCCCAAAACATCGCCCTGCCCTAAAGTTTTACCCTGAAATGCCGGCGAGAAGTAAATAAAGCAGATTACCAAAAAAACACCTGCAACAGTAAAATGGGTTCCATTGCGCTTAAACCAATTGATCATAGATGGAGTAATTATATATTTTTTAAAAATACAATTATGAGTTAGATAATGGATTTTTGGATTAAAGATTTTTGGACAAAGGAGTAAGGACTTTTGGATTAAAGATTTCTGGATAAAGGAGCAAGGATTTTTTTGGGAGCGACATTTTAAGATAAGGGGATAAAAGCGTTTCAATGATAGGCTTGGGAGGCTCATTAATACCAATTAAAGGTTAGGGGTAACTTAAAAATCAAAAAATCAGAAATCCAACATCCGAAATTCAAATTGTTAACACAGTTGAAAACTTGTAGCGGTTAAAAAATCCGAAATCCAAACAAATTCCTTTAATTTCGCCATTTCAAGAAAAGAGGAAAAGATTTTGGATTATTTACAGGGTTTAAACCCCGAACAAAGGGCAGCAGTTGAACAAACAGACGGACCGGTAATGATTATTGCCGGTGCCGGATCGGGCAAAACAAGGGTGATCACCTATCGGGTGGCGCACTTGATCCGTAAAGGTGTTGATTCATTTAACATACTGGTTTTAACCTTTACCAATAAGGCTGCCCGCGAAATGCGCGAGCGTATTACACATGTTGTTGGCACCGAAGCCAAAAATATCTGGATGGGTACTTTTCACTCGGTATTTGCCAAAATTTTACGTGTGGAGGCCGAAAAAATTGGCTACCCAAGCAACTTTACCATTTACGATACCGACGACAGCAAAAGCGTTTTAAGGGCCATTATAAAAGAAATGAACCTTGATGATAAACTGTACAATGTAAACTTTGTACTTAACCGCATTTCGGCATCAAAAAATAACCTGATATCTTTCCAGGAATATAACAAAAACGAGCAGATCCAGGCCGACGATATGTCGAGCGGTCGCGGTCAGCTCGGCAAAATATACCAGCAATACGCAACACGCTGTTACCGCGCCGGTGCAATGGATTTTGACGATTTGCTGTACAAAACCAACGAGTTGCTCAAACTGCACCCCGATGTACTCAACAAATACCAGCACAAGTTTAAATACCTGATGGTGGATGAGTATCAGGATACTAACTTTTCGCAATACCTGATAGTGAAGAAATTAGCCGCTGTAAATGAAAATTTATGTGTGGTGGGCGATGATGCCCAAAGTATTTATGCTTTCCGCGGTGCCAATATTCAAAACATCCTCAATTTTGAAAAGGATTACCCCGATTTGAAGGTGTTTAAGCTGGAGCAAAATTATCGCTCAACCCAAAATATTGTGAATGTTGCCAACAGCATCATCAGCAATAATAAAGAGCAGTTAAAGAAAAACGTTTTCAGCGAGAAAGAGGCGGGCGATAAAATAAAGATCATGCGTGCCTTTAGTGATAACGAGGAAGGCAAGATGGTGGCCGAAGCCATTATGGAGGATCGCAGCCGCCTGGGTAAAAACTGGGCGCAGTTTGCTATTCTGTACCGTACCAATGCACAGTCGCGATCTATGGAGGAGGCCTTGCGCAAGTTGGGCATCCCATATAAAATTTATGGAGGCCTGTCCTTCTATCAACGTAAAGAGATTAAGGACCTGATAGCATACTTCCGTTTAACGTTTAACCCAAATGACGAGGAAGCGCTTAAACGTGTTATTAACTACCCTAAGCGCGGCATTGGCGATACCAGTGTTGACAAGATCATTGTAAGTGCCGATGCGCACCAGGTTACCCCCTGGGAGGTAATTACCGATCCCGGTAAGTATTTTGATGGTAAGGCCCCGGCTACCCTGGTTGCCTTTGCTACCATGATTCAAAGTTTCCAGGTGCTCGTAAAAAGTAAATCGGCCTATGAGTCGGCCTTGTATATCGCCCAGCATTCGGGCTTGTTGAAGGATTTGTACGAAGATAAATCTGTAGAAGGCTTAAACCGTTACGAAAACATACAGGAGCTTTTAAACGGTATTAAGGAGTTTAGCGAGCGCGAGGATATTGAAGAAAAAGGCCTGGATATTTTTATGCAGGATGTGGCGCTGTTAACCAACGATGATAAGGATAAAAACAAAGATGCGGATACAGTATCTTTGATGACCATACACTCGTCAAAAGGGCTGGAATTTTCGCAGGTAAACGTGGTAGGGCTCGAAGAAAATCTTTTCCCGTCCCAGATGTCGCTCAATTCCCGTAGCGACCTGGAAGAGGAGCGACGCCTGTTTTACGTAGCCGTTACCCGTGCCGAAAGCAAACTTACCATTAGCTACGCTACATCGCGCTTTAAGTTTGGTACGCTCATTAGCTGCGAACCCAGCCGTTTTTTGGATGAGATAGACGCTAAATATCTTGAGCTTGATTATAGTGCCAAGCCATCAAGCAGCAATAATCCGTTTTTTGGTGATGAACGCAAGGCCTGGACAGGCGGCGGCAAACAAGCCGACGCATTTTCAAAGCCTAAGCCGGCAACATCCGCTCCCGTTAAAACTACAGCCATGCTGGCCAAGGCTCACGTGCCTACGGCAGGTTTTACACCTTCAGATACATCAAACCTGCAGGTAGGCATGGAGGTAGAGCATGAGCGTTTTGGCTTTGGCAAGGTAATAAGCCTGGAGGGTGCCAAGCCGGATGTAAAAGCAACCATATTTTTTAAAGAAATAGGGCAAAAGCAGCTGCTGCTTAAATTTGCTAAACTGAGTATTGTTAACAATATAAACTAACAGTTAATCCCCGTTTTTTGTGGAATTGTTTCCCCGGTTTGCGTGTGATTGTGTTTGATTGACACGTGATTTAAAGGTAATTTAACGATGGCATAACGTTTGGATATGTTCTATTAATTAACTTACTATTGATATCCGAAATGAGCGATCACACAAAAAAGAAGACAAATAAGTTTGTCGGCAAAAACATCCGTACACTACGTCACCAGCATGGGTGGAGTCAGGAAGACGTAGCAAACCGTTTAGGTATTTCTATACCGGCGTTTTCGAAAATTGAAACAGGGGTAACCGATATCAATTTATCGAGGCTGGAGCAAATTGCAAATATATTTGAGCTTAATGTTGTGAATCTGCTTGCACTTGATGCCGAAGAGATAGACTTAACACCATCAAACCTAAGCGTAGCCCAGAAAAAACTGGTTGACCGCGAAGCCGAGATAGCTAACCTGCAGCGTAAGGTTATTTTACTGTACGAAGAATTACGTAACAAAGCCGCTGTAGCTGTATAGTTTTGCAAACGTGTGTTGTAAAACTTACATTTAATAGTTCATAATGCACTAAAAACTACACTTTTACGGTATCATAATAGCTTGTTTTATTAAATATTGATTAATAATATTTAACAGTAGGAAACTTTTGTAAAATTTTAATGCCCGTGTAAACATAATAGTTTTATACGGGCGTTTTGTTTTGGTTTTGGAGTAAAAATTGCACGGTGGGTGTATAACTGCAACACACCTATGTCTAACTACCTGATATCTATTTCAAAAAACGAGGCCGTAAAGGATGGAACTATTCATGATCCGCACAGTAAACTTAAGGTAAAAGCTTTTGATATGCTGCGATCAAGATTTACACCCCGTAAAGGCGAAGTACGTTTTTTTGTTACCGCAGGTGAAGAGACAATCGCCTTTGAAACCCAGGGCTACAAAAAGCACCGCCAGCTGCTTATACTACAAATGATATCCTGGTACTGCATTTACCTGGGCCTCATAGAAGCCCAGATACATAGTACACTGCCCTTTAATTAGATTTTTTTAGACAAAGGATTTTTGGACAAAGGACAAAAGACTTTAAGTAATACGGCTAAGAACGCAGGTTTGTAGCTGTATTACTTAAAGTCTTTTAATTTGATCCATATGTTATCTCACCACTCACCCTTTTTTAAATTTCAGCGCTAATTGCGCCAGCATATCGTCATTAACGGGCTGCGCTGGCTCCTCTTTCTTTTTAAAAGGTTTTGGCGGATATTGAGTTTTGGTATGATCGGGTTTGTGAAAATCTTTTTTAGGGTAATCTGCTTTAGGAGCGTCAGTACGTAGAGCCTGGTCTGCCGGTTTTGGCTGGGCAGCTGCTTTAGCATGGCGCTCAGCGGCTTTTTTTGCATTCCAACGGGCGTGAATCTCCTCCAGTTTACGCTTGGTATACAACGGAAAATCGCCCTGCATCATCCATGAATAATAACTTGGCTCGGCATTCAATACATCCTCTACGCGTTTGCCTTTGTGTTTGCCAAAGTTAATGGTTTCTTCGCCCTGCTCATTGTAAACCATGCGGCCTGCAAAATCAACTGGTTTGCTTAGGTTGGTAAACTGATGCAAAGCTTCAACATCGCCTACAACAGGCACGGTAATGTTTCCTTTTTTATCTTCCCATTGTACGTTTTCATAACGCTCAATCTGCGCCAGTAAAACTTCCATGGTAGCGCGGGTATCAGCCTCGGCCGAGTGGGCGTTTTCTATCTTCTTATCGCAATAAAACTGGTAAGCCGCTTTCAGTGTGCGCTGCTCCATTTGGTGGAAAATGTTTTGCACATCTACAAAGTGGCGGCTATCTAAACTAAAATCAATACCGGCGCGCAAAAACTCTTCCATCAGCATCGGGATATCAAACTTATTTGAGTTGTATCCGGCTAAATCACTATCAGCAATAAAATCGGCTACCGACTGGCCAAGGGCTTTAAATTGCGGCTGGTCTTTCACATCCTCGTCATAAATACCGTGTACCAATGATGATTCCAAAGGAATAGGCATACCAGGATTTACACGATAGGTTAAAGCCTCGTCGCTGCCATCGGGCCGCAGTTTTATAACAGATATTTCAACTATACGATCGGCCCCTATATTGGTACCCGTGGTTTCAAGATCAAAAAAGGCCAGCGGGCGTTTTAGTTTTAATTTCATTGTAACTGAATCTGTGATGCTGTAAAGGTCGCAAATGTCATAAAAAGAATCAGCAGAATAAATTTTTTAATTTAAATTAAGATTTAACTTTTATGTTTAAATTAATCCCTTCCTAATTATCGCAATTACAATATGCAAAAACTATTACTTGTTACTTTATTATTCATTGGCATACAACAACTTGCAAACGCTCAGGATTTTGAAAAAAGTGTAACCAGCGAAGACCTTAACCTAAAAAACTACGCGAAAGATACATCAGTACATGCTTTGTTTTTAAATGAATTTGGCAGCAGCCGTATTGACGTGGTTGGCGACGACAATGTACGCCTGATATTTAACTACCACGCACGGGTAAAAATATTTGATGCCAGGGGGCTAACCCAGGGTACAATTGAAATTCCGATACACCATAACGATGAGGTTACCGAGGAGGTTGACGATATTGTTGGCACCACGTACTATAAAGATGATGACGGCCTTATGCGCAGTGCCCCCCTGGATGTAAAAAAGGTTTATACCGTAAAAGATTATAAGTACCGCAGCACCGTTAAATTTGCTTTACCTGGTTTACGCCCCGGCTGCGTTATTGATTTTAGCTATAAAATTACCTCTCCGTACATATCAGAGTTCAGGAACTGGGATTTTCAGGATGAAATACCCAAACTGCACTCTAAATATGAAGTGCATATTCCCGCGTTTTGGGTTTTCAATGCATCAATGCGTGGGCCACTTAAACTATCAGATAGCAAATCTGAACTTGAGCGCGAGTGTTTTACCTCGCATGGTGCTAAATGCGATTGCTCGCACATTACCTACGAGATGAAGGATATCCCGGCTTTTGTATCGGAGGATTACATGACATCGCCCAAAAACTTTGTATCGGCCATTTATTTTGACGAGGTGGAGTGGACCAACCCCTACACCGGTGTAAAAACAGTGGTATCAAAAACATGGAAAGACATTGAATATCAACTTAAAAACGACGAATTTTTCGGCTCGCAATTTAAGCGCAAAGAGTTGATGAAAGACAGAATCACCACGGTGATAGCCGGCAAAACCGATTCGCTTGAAAAAGCCAAAGCAGTTTTCGTTTATTTACAAAAGTGGTTTAAGTGGAATGATATCACCACCATTTATAGTCCAGAGGGCATTAAAAAGGCCTATGAGGCTCATACTGGCACCATTGGCGACATCAACCTTGCACTGGCTGCAGCATTAAGGGCTGCCGATATTAATACCGAGTTGGTTGTACTATCAACCCGTAACAATGGTGCCATTAATATGCTTTATCCTGTAATAAATGATTTTGACTATGTGATAGTTAAGGTAAATATTGGCGGCAAAAGCTACCTGCTTGATGCCACCGACCCGCTATTATCATTCGGATTATTGCCGCTTAAATGTTTGAATGATAAAGGCAGGGTGATTAGCCTCGATAAACCATCTTACTGGATTGAGCTTAGCGGCCTGCAAAAAGAAGCTGTTACCCGTACCCTTGATTTAACGCTGCTTGAAAACGGTAAATTGAAAGGCAACATTGTTAATTATTATACGGGTTACGATGCTTACGAAAAACGCAAAGCCATCAAAAAATTCAATTCGGTTGATGAATATGTAGAAAATTTGGATGAGAAGTTGCCTAAGGTAAAAATCTTGAAATCGAACATCAGCAATGTGGATAGTCTGGACCTGCCTATTGGCGAAAGTTTTGAGGTAGAGGTTGACGCTTTTGATAACCTTAACCACAATAAACTTGTTTTCAACCCGTTTTTTTGGGGTAAGGTAACCACTAATCCTTTTAAACTTGCCGAACGTGATTACCCGGTTGACTGGGGCATGCCATCTGACGAACGACTTGTTTTAACCATGCACCTCCCTAATGGTTACGTTGTTGAAAATCCGCCGCAGGTAGCCGCGTTTAAAATGCCTAACGGAGGCGGTATGTATGCGGCCACGTTTGATAATGTTGAAAATACCTTTACCTTTTCAAACATCATAAGATTTGCCAAGCCCATTTATACTTCAGAAGAATATCCTTATCTTAAGGAGCTTTACAACAAAATTATACTTACCGAAAAAGCCGACATGGTTTTTGTGAAAAAATAAATGAAAGTACTTACTAATTTATTATTGTTGCTTGCGCTAAGTACCCGCGCTGTTGCACAGGAAAACTACGATACATCTTTAATACCTAAAGAACTTTTGCCCTACGCCAGCGCCGTTGTGCGCAATAATGAAATAAGCATTGAGGTAAAAGATTTGGATAACACCTATTACCGCATTAAAACCGCGGTAACTGTATTAAATAAAAATGGCGACGACGAAGCCGACGTGGTGGTTTTTCATGATAAGGCAAACCTGATTAAAAATATAAAAGGAGTGGTTTACAACCAGTTTGGCAAACCCATTGGCAAGTTTTCTGAAAGTGATTTTCAGGACGATGGCGCGGTAAGTCAGTCGTCGTTATTTGAAGATACCAAGGTTAAACATTACCAGCCGGCTGTAACAGATTATCCTTATACCGTGGTGTATGAATATGAGTTTAAATCAAAACAGACCTTAAGTTTTGCGGATTGGGAACCCAAGCCATCGCCCGATGTATCTGTTGAAAAAAGCTCCTATACCTTTAGCTGCAAGCCCGATTTTAAAATACGCTATAAAGAACTTAATATACTCACCCCGGTAGTAAAAGGTACTAATAAACAGGGCGAGGATACTTACACCTGGCAGGTTAGCAACATTAAAGCATCAAAATATGAACCTTATAGCCCGGTGTATGAAAAAATGAATGCCCGCGTCAAAGTTTCGCCACAGGCGGGGTTTAACTACCTGGGGGTATCGGGCTCTTTTAATGATTGGAACGGCATGGGCAAATGGATTTATGATAAGTTGCTGTCATCGCGCAAAGCATTGCCCCAAAGCACCATCAGCAAAATGCAGGAAATTACTGCCGGCATTGCCGATCCTAAAGAAAAAGCTAAAAAGATTTACGAATATATGCAGGGCAAAACCCATTACATTAGCGTACAGGTGGGTATAGGCGGATATCAGCCGTTTTTGGCCAGCGACGTAGATCAGCAAAATTATGGCGATTGCAAAGCGCTGGTAAACTACACGCAGTCGTTACTAAAAGCGGTTGATATTGATTCTTATTACTGCATTGTTAAATCGGGATCGTTAAAAAGTAGTCCGCTTGCTGATTTTGCGAGCATGAACCAGTTTGATCACGTAATCCTTTGCCTGCCTTTTAAAAGCGATACCACCTTTTTAGAGTGTACCAGTCAGCAAATTCCATTTGGCTTTTTAGGCGACTTTACCGACGATAGGGACGTATTGGCGTGCACGCCAAACGGCGGCCGGCTTATTCATACGCCTAAGTATACCGCCCAAAACAACCTGCAGCAATGCAAGGCCAGTTTTACCTTGGATGCTACCGGACAACTTACCGGCGATATGACTACCACATTTAGGGGTACACAATATGAAAACCGTGAAGGTATTATACACGAAGCCCCTAAAGAACAGGTTAAAAGCCTTCAGCGTGAGTATCCTATCAATAACCTTGATATTGAAAAATTCGGCTATAAACAGGATAAAAAGATTCAGCCGGTAACTACCGAAACCATTAAACTTATCGCACCGGACTATGGATCTGTGGCTAATGGCAAAATAGATTTTATAGCCAACGCCATAAATAGGGTTGGCAGCGTACCCAAGGAAGTACGCAACCGCCATACCGATCTTTATATAAACCGGGGTTATACCGACGAAGATGAGATTACCTATAAATTACCTAAAGGCTACCATGTAGATATCCGCCCGGCACCGCTCAACATCGAAAAACCATTTGGTAAATTTTCGGCGCAGATTACTGTAGTGGGTGACGAACTGGTGTACAAACGTAAAATACAAGTAAATGAAGGCACTTATAACAAAGATTTATACCAGGAATTTGTAGATTTTTACCAAGCCGCCACTGAAAGCGACAACAGCAACGTAACGCTGGTTAAAGATAACTGAAGATAATAATACCTAAAACGATACCAACAACCATGATCACGTAAAGAGCGATCTCGGTACCGGCAAACTTTTTATACTTTGTCCAAAAGGAGTATTGTTCTTTTTCTTTCGACATATTTTGGGAGCAAAGATAAAGGATTTTTGGATGAAGGACGGAAGGACAAAAGACTTTTGATTTAGAGTGTTCGATCTCCGTTTTTTTTCTGAACCGGAATTAAACAGATTTGTTGGGTTATCAGGGTTTTAATTGTTCCGGGCCGGAAGTTATTGAATTAAAGAATTTACCCCACAATCAAACTCACCGCGCCATACTGCCGGCTTCGGGGGCAGGGGCAGGTTTATTTGCCTTTTTGAGACTGCTGCATGCCGTAAGTATCATGGTGGCAACCAGTAAAAAAATCACCAACGCGTTTTTATAGCTGTCAAACGTACTCATTTTCAAAGCGATCATAATACTACTTCACTATTTGACATAAATTTAAAGAAAAAATAGATTCATGAATTGCGATAGTTTTAAAAAAATGACTCAATGATGCGCAGGCAATGACTCAATGACCTAATGACCAATGACGCGCAGCAAATGACTATCGACTATTGACCAACCTGCCCAATTGCATCATTAACAGAACCACCGCGGGAGAAGTATTTGTATAGTGATGGGTCGCGTAGTTTTACGATGATTACACCACGGCGGGAGCTGGCATGTACTACATAACCGTTTTGCAGGTAAATACCTACGTGGCTAAATTGTTTGCCGTCGAAATCGAAGAATACCAGATCGCCTTCTTTGAGGTCTTCCTCATATTTGCGTTTAATAACGGTGATCTGTTTGCTGGTCATGCGGGGAATGGTGATGCCGTACACCTGCTGCTCCAACAAAAAAGCCAGGCCAGAACAGTCAATGCCGTCTTTATCAAGTCCGCCAAATTTGTAGGGAGTGCCCATCCATTGCTCAATAAAGGCGTACAACCTGCCGTTTTCAATATCGCTTTTATTTACGCCCATGATATCTGAATATTTGGAAGCCAGGTCGCCATTGGGTTTCACTACTTCGCCCGGTTCGCCGCGCATAACAGCTTTACGGCTATGGCAGGAGGTTAATACTATCGGCACAAAAAACAAAACGAAGCAATATAAAAGGAGGCGATGTTTAGTCATACAGTAAAAGTAGGGGTTAACAAGATTTTGAAGGGAAGGATGTTTTTAACATATCCACATAGATGCGTAGATGTGTGGATTTCAGATGTGCAGATGATTTTTCTGAACCGGGATTAAGCAGATTATTGAGATTATACAAGATTTTTTATTTGCATGTTGTGGACAAAACAACACTCAAATAAAAAAAATCCAGTACAAGACGCAAGTCAAAATCCAAAAAATCCGATTAATCAGCTTAATTCCGGTTCAGAAATCCGCACATCTGAAATCTAAAATCTGCAGATCTACTACGATTTTATCACCCGCTGTATCTCATCCAGCTTCATCAGTGCTTCAACCGGGGTTAGGGTGTTTACATCGAGGTTGTTTAGCGTATCGCGGATTTTTACCAGTACCGGGTCATCTATCGAAAACATTTGCATTTGTACGGCTTGCTTCTGCACTTTGCGGATGCTCTCTTTAATATGCTCGCCACCGGTACGTTCGTTCTCTAACTTCTTCAGTATCTCGTTGGCCCTACTCAACACTTTCGGCGGCATACCAGCCAGTTTGGCCACGTGAATACCAAAGCTGTGTTCGCTGCCGCCAGGTACCAGCTTACGCAAAAAGATAATTTGCTGCCCTACCTCCTTAACCGATACGTTGAAGTTTTTAATACGGTTAAAGCTGTTGCTTAGCTCGTTCAATTCGTGATAGTGCGTTGCAAACAGCGTTTTGGCTTTCGCAGCCGGGTGGTTGTGCAGATACTCGGCTATAGACCATGCGATGGAGATACCATCGTAGGTTGATGTACCCCGGCCGATCTCGTCCAGCAGAATCAAACTCCTGTCAGATATGTTGTTGAGGATACTTGCCGTCTCGTTCATCTCCACCATAAAGGTTGATTCGCCCGACGAAAGGTTATCAGATGCCCCTACTCTTGTAAATATCTTATCTACCAAACCAATGGAAGCAGCTTTGGCGGGCACGTAACACCCCATTTGCGCCATCAATACAATTAAACCGGTTTGCCTTAACAAGGCCGATTTACCCGCCATGTTGGGGCCGGTAATGATGATGATCTGTTGCGTCTCTGAATCAAGATAAACATCATTGGTGATATAGCTTTCGCCCAGGGGCAAATTCTTTTCAATAACCGGGTGGCGGCCACCTTTAATATCCAACACCCTGCTATCGCTCATTTGCGGCTTCACGTAATAGTTTTTGATAGATATGGTTGCAAAGTTAAGCAGCACATCTAAACGGGCTATCAGTTGGGCGTTCAGTTGAATAGGTTTAATATACTCGGCAAGCGAGTACATCAAATCGTTATATAGGCGGGTTTCCAGCACAAAGATTTTCTCTTCGGCACCCAGTATCTGCTCTTCGTACTCTTTAAGTTCGGGGGTTATGTAGCGCTCGGCATTCACCAAGGTTTGCTTGCGTATCCACTCTGTGGGTACTTTATCACGGTGACTGTGTGTTACCTCCAGGTAGTAGCCAAACACGTTATTAAAAGATACTTTTAAGGATGGGATGCCGGTGGCTTCGGCCTCGCGTTTCTGAATTTCAAGCAGGTAACCTTTACCGCCGAAAGCGATTTTGCGCAGCCTATCCAGTTCCTCATTAATCCCTTCATTCATTACCGAGCCTTTGGCAACCATAACGGGAGGTTCGGCACTTAGTTCGCGCTCAATTCTTTCGCAAATGGTTACACAAGGATTTAGCTGTTCGCCAATGGCACGCAGCGGGGTACTTTCCGAAGCTTCAGCAACTTTTTTAATGGAGCCAATAGCCATCAACGCTTTTTTAAGCTGGCAAACCTCGCGTGGGTTGGCCTTTTGTAAACCAATTTTCGAGATTAACCGCTCAAGGTCGCCAATCTGGCGAATGCTGTTCTGTAATTCTTCGCGCAACTGCTCCTGGGCTATCATGTATTCTACAACGCCAAGCCGGTCGTTAATAGGTTTAATTTCCTTTAGCGGCATCACTATCCAGCGGCGCAGCAAACGCGCGCCCATTGGTGAGCAGGTTTGATCGAGCACGTTAACGAGGGTAAGAGCGTTCTCATTGGTTGATCCTACCAGCTCCAGGTTGCGCACACTAAACCTATCCAGCCATAAATAACGATCTTCTTCTATACGAGCGATCGAGCTGATGTGCTGCAGGTTACGGTGTTCGGTTTCATTTAAGTAATGAATAGCCACACCCGCGGCAATAATGCCCAGGTTAAGCTTATCAATACCAAAGCCTTTTAATGATTTTACGCCGAAGTGTTTTAACAGCGTTTCAGTGGCGTAGTCGCCGCTGTAGGGCCATTCGTCAAGCGCGTAGGTATAAAAGCGGTCGCCGTAATCATCTTTAAAATCGCGACTGCGGCTTTTGGGGTAAATCACCTCACTGGGCGAAAAACTTTGCAGCAGTTTATCTATATAATCACTGTTACCCTGCGCGGTTAAAAACTCGCCGGTTGATATATCGATCAAAGCAATACCAATGCTGTTTTTTTCAAAATGCAGCGATGCCAGGTAGTTGTTACTTTTTTGATTAAGGATATTATCATTAGTGGCCACCCCGGGGGTTACCAGTTCGGTAACGCCGCGCTTAACAATGGTTTTGGTAGTTTTAGGATCTTCCAGCTGATCGCAAATAGCAACGCGCTGCCCGGCCCTCACCAACTTGGGTAAATAGGTATCTAATGAATGGTGCGGAAACCCGGCAAGTTCGGTATGCGTACCCGGTCCGTTGCCACGGCGGGTAAGCACAATGCCCAATATACCGGCGGCCTTAACGGCATCCTCGCCAAACGTTTCATAAAAATCACCCACGCGAAAAAGCAGCAAAGCACCAGGGTACTTTGCCTTTATGGCGTTATATTGCTGCATTAAGGGGGTTTCTTTGGTAGTATCTTTAGCCAAGCGGTTTACTCCTTTTGTTAATCGGGTAAAGTTAATGCATTGGGTGCGCTTTTAAGGCATTGTGGAAAAGTTGGGCTTTTGTGGAATATGGGAGGTAGGGAGAGGTACCGCAATCCTACTTTGACCTTGATACTGTATCTTAATATTTACTAACTTAACAACATCGCAAAAAAGGCTATCCTCATGAAACCAAAGGAATATATTTATTAAAGGCGTAAAAACTACCCCATCAGTTGATTGCGTAAATAACCAACAATCGAATAATCTTCCTCGCCTAAGGCCTTCACCTTTAAATTAATTAAAAATTCTTCAACCAGGTTATAGTCTTTAAAATCGCGGTCGGTTAACAGTATCTTTTTTCCGTTTGTTAAATAGATAAAGATGCCGTACGAAGCACCGTTCTTCTGTTTAATAGTGGTTGTACTGTAAGCCTGCATACCAAAAAAGCCCAGGTTTTTTGATGATCGCATTAAATATTTTACTTCTAAAGTCTTCAACTCGTCGTCAATAAGTACCGCCGATGGTGTGAAAAAAAGATTAAGGAATAAAGAAACGCCAATAAACATAAATCCGCAAGGCGCAACCCAGGCAGTGGCGCGATTTCTGCCTAAGTAATGGCCGCTGTGATTAATAAGACCGTAAGCATAATATAAAGCTGCTAAAACCAAAGCAATCAGAATAACGATTCTTAAAACGAGAATACCTTTTGGAGGGCCTATTTGTGTTACCATTAATTTGAAAAGATTTGGTTAGCGAAAAATACAATTATTTAACGGCAATCGGCAACTTATGGCAGTATAGTAAATTTCCGATACTTAACTCAGCGTGCCTTTTGCAATCAGTATCAACATATTTTTGCATCTTCAACCCACGTAACAATAACTCCTCATTTGAGACTTTAAAAAACTACCATGAAAATAAAATGTAGCCTTATTTTATTACTAACACTTAGCTTAAAAAGCTTTGCCCAGGATCATAAAACCATAACAGCCACTTACCGCCAGCAATACATGGCCGATTTTTTATCAGATGCGCATTCGCCGTTAAAAAAGGACGACCTGCAATTTTTGCGCTTTTATGATGATGACAGCACTTACAGCGTTACAGCCACGGTGAAAATGCTGGGTAATGAGTCGCCATTTGTGATGCCAGTATTTAGTGGTACGGGCAGGGATTATGAGCGTTATGCCCAGCTAAGCTTTACGTTAAAGGGTAAACCGATGCAACTTACCTTATATAAAAGCCTTGCGCTGGCACAAAACCCGCTTTATGCCGATTATTTGTTTTTACCCTTTACCGACGATACCAATGGCCAAACCACCTACGGTGGTGGGCGATATATAGATATGCGTACCGGCGATATTAAGGATGGCAAACTGGTGATAGATTTCAACAAGGCTTATAACCCTTATTGCGCCTTCAGCGCAGGTTACTCTTGCCCCAAACCACCGGATGAAAACAGGTTAGCCACCGCGATTGAAGCCGGCGAAAAATTATTTGGTAAAGCGCATTAAGTACCAGGTAGTGTTAAATTTATTTCAACATTCCATAAGCTGACTCTATTCAATAACATAGACCTGTTGGTACCCTAAGAAAGTTGAGGATGATGCTTCGATAAGAAAGGGGGCTATAAAACCTATAGATGTTTTACTTAGCCTGTTACGTTGCAGCCGGGAAAAAACTGCAGAATCTTAAAGGCTTGCCCGGAGGGAAGGTTGAAACATTTATCCAACCTGCGGCGTGGATGAGATTTTAATTAGTCGGCAGTAGCAAGGTCTGATTTTGGACCATGCCCGGCCTGGGTGGAGAAAGAAGCCTTTTCTACTTTAACTTTCTCTGCAATAGCTTCGGTGTTCTTTTTGTTATTTAATGAATATGCGGTGATGCCTGATGCTAATACAATGGCGGCGGCAACGATAATCTTTTTCATGTTTTACCAGGTTAAAACATTGATAATTTATTGGATAACCACGATAAGGATTAAGCTATGAAATCAGCCTGACCTAAGTCTCTTTTTGGACCACCTTTTGCAAAATCAGCTTGACCAAGATCTCTTTTCGGACCGCCCATTGCAGCGTAATCAGCCTGACCTAAATCTCTTTTCGGACCACCTTTAGCAAAATCCGCTTGACCAAGATCTCTTTTCGGACCGCCCATTGCAGCGTAATCAGCCTGACCTAAATCTCTTTTTGGACCACCTTTTGCAAAATCAGCTTGACCAAGATCTCTTTTCGGACCACCCATTGCAGCGTAATCAGCCTGACCTAAATCTCTTTTTGGACCACCTTTTGCAAAATCAGCTTGACCAAGATCTCTTTTCGGACCACCCATTGCAGCGTAATCAGCCTGACCTAAATCTCTTTTTGGACCACCTTTAGCGAAATCAGCTTGACCAAGATCTCTTTTCGGACCACCCATTGCAGCGTAATCAGCCTGACCTAAATCTCTTTTTGGACCACCTTTAGCGAAATCAGCTTGACCAAGATCTCTTTTCGGGCCACCCATTGCTGCGTAATCTGCCTGACCTAAGTCTCTTTTCGGACCACCTTTAGCAAAATCAGCTTGACCAAGATCTCTTTTCGGGCCACCCATTGCTGCGTAATCTGCCTGACCTAAGTCTCTTTTCGGACCACCTTTAGCAAAATCTGCTTGACCAAGATCTCTTTTCGGGCCGCCCATTGCAGCGTAATCAGCCTGACCTAAATCTCTTTTCGGACCACCTTTTGCAAAATCAGCTTGACCAAGATCTCTTTTCGGGCCACCCATTGCTGCGTAATCTGCCTGACCTAAGTCTCTTTTCGGACCACCNTAATCTGCCTGACCTAAGTCTCTTTTCGGACCACCCATTGCAGCGTAATCAGCCTGGCCTAAATCTCTTTTCGGGCCACCCATTGCTGCGTAATCTGCCTGACCTAAGTCTCTTTTCGGACCGCCTATTGCTGCGCTTGAAGTGTTAGAAAATGAAGTTAAAAAAGTACCTAATGCTAATGCTGCTATGATTGATGATTTTTTCATGATTGTGTTGTGTAATGGGGGTATAAATATTTTTTGTTATGAATGATTGTTGTTATGGTATAATTAATCGGCTTGTCCTAAATCTTTTCTGAAATCAATAGTTGATGGTGCAATGGTTGCAGATTGAGGTGCCGCGCTTTGTTTAGCCGGGGTTTGTGATGATAATATGCCGGTAGCTGATGTTAAGCTTACAATGGTTATGATGATAATCTTTTTCATGTCTGTGTTGAATTTTTTGGATGTTTTTAACTGATCGTGTTATTTAATTAATCGGCCGTTCCAAGATCCCTGCGATCGTTGGTAGCAAAGGAATGCAGCGACGCGGTTTCAGTAACTACCTGCTCTTTTTTGCAGGAAGTAATGATACCAGAGAATAAAACTGCTAAGGAAATGGTGATTAACTTTTTCATGATCGTTATATAATATTTTGAAAATGGTACTGTAGTAATTTTTTATGGTTTCAAAAACTCAATCGGCAACTGCCAAATCTCTTTTAAAGCCATTGTTGCCTTTTATAAAAGTGGTAGCCAGGGGCTGCTCAACCTTTTTTGGCGATAATAAAACCGCTGATGATAAAACTCCGGTGCCCGATACAAGCAAGGCCAGAATGACGATTTTTTTCATATTTATCAATATTTTATATTAGTATTCTATATTATTAGTTAATAGTTAACTAAGTATTTACAATTATCCGTCTCGATATTTTTATCGATGTATAAAACAACCTGTAACTATTATCTATCCCTTTTTTTTGGATAAAACCGACTTAAATATTTCTTAATATCATGCCGTTTTATTCATTCATTTTTGTTTTTATTTAATAAATAAATTGTTAATTTTAAACACTATACCAAAAGTTTAGGAAAAAGAATTTCATAATTTTTAACTCTGTTTTCATTACCAGGTAGCGTATTTGTAAATATCATCCACTTAAGTATTTTTTCACTACATAATCAGTAGTTTGAAACAGCTATTTTATGCTTAAAAATATCATAAAATACGCTAAAATACTTAAATTAATCAACTGTATATCAATCAATTAACACCACAAATATAGATATGTTTTTTAATTACCAAGCAAATTTTAATTAAATAATTTTCAACAATCTTTTTCCGCATGTTTTTCGCTATATGAAGTATAATTTATAACTTTCCAATTCAATATCCGTAACAGTGCTTTAATGAAAAGAACCATTACCTTTCTTTTACTATTTTTTACTGGCTTCTCTGTATTAGCGAAAGATTTGGATAGTGCTATTGGAAACGATACAACAGAAGTTATCCGGATAAATAAGCAGGCATTAGATAACCGATTAACCGATCCGGAGCAATCGGCAGTGGATGCTGCACGGGCAATGGCAATGGCGCGTAAAATTGGTTACAACAATGGCATTGCAGAGGCTTACCGCGTTGCCGGTATTGCCAATTACTATCGAGACAATGCCGAAAAATCATTTGAAAATTACTTAAGCGCTGTAGTATACTTTACCAAAGCAGGCAACCTCAGCGGCGAAGCCGCGGTGTACAACAACATGGGCAACCTTTTCAGGGATCATGATGCCAGCCGCGCGCTCGAATACTTTTTTCAATCGCTGGCCATAGCTACCAAGATTAAAGATATTGGCTTAATTGCTAAACTTAAAATTAACTTAGGTAACGTTTACAATCGCAAAAACAGCCTTCACCAGGCGCTTAAATACTACGAAGAAAGCAAGGCCAGCTTTGTAACCTTAAAAGATTCCATCAACATTATTCAGTGTTTACAAAACTTAGGCGTTATACAATACAAGCTCAATAACTATGATACCGCGCTGTCTTTATTGTTAGAGGCCAATTCGGCCGCCAAACGCTATGATTTAAGCGAAACCATAGCCAGCGTTGATCTTACACTGGCCTCATTGTATATTAACCAGAAAAGATTTGATGAGGCCGAAAAAATTGTAAAAGAAGGGGTTATTTACACCGCGCTGGTGAAAGACCCCAAAATGGATTACGATTACAAGCACACCACTTACGAGCTGGAGTATAACCGCAAGGATTACGCTAAAGCTCTTTTTTATTTAAGAGAAATTTATAAAGTTGATAGTACCACTTATAAAACCAATACATCGGTACAAATGAAACTGATTGAGGCTACCCGTAAGCAGGAAGAACAACGTAAGGAAAGCGAACGCGCCGCCGAAAGACAAGCCTATGACCGCACCAAGTTTTGGGCAGTAACCATTGTTGCAGGCCTTTTATTAGTTGTAATTGGGTTACTTTTTGGCAATGTAAAACGCAAAGCCAAAACAAATGCTCAGCTTACTCTGCTTAACGGCGAAGTATCCCGACAGAAGGACAACCTTGACCGTATTAACCACCACCTGGAAGAGATCATTGACGAGCGCACCAAAGACCTCCAGATCAAGAACCGAAAACTCTCAGAGCATTCCTCCTACCTCTCGCACCAAATCCGGGGGCCTATCGCTACCCTTCGCGGCCTTATTAACCTTGAGCGGGAAGGCCTTGTTGACGAAAAAGAATGTATTGCCATGATGGATAAATGCGTATCCGAAATTGACGAGAAAATTATCGACATGAGCGACATGCTCCATAACCCTGCAAGGACAACGGCTACGTAATAGGACTTTGAGACTTATTGGACTGTAGGACGTTTGGACTTTGTGTGGGACGTTTGGACTGTAGGGCCTGTAGGCTATGGGATTTTTTCATAAACGGTCGCTTAGAAGATCTTTTTTTAACTTCAATATTTAAACACAAACATGGTCATCAAAAAGGATTACCACCAGAAGATTCATAATCGCGAAATCTAATAGTCGTCATATTATCCAAAAGTTTCAAAGTCTAATAGTTCCATTATCCAAAAAGTCCTAAAGTCCGCCAGTCCGATAGTCTTAAACTACTCACTACTTCAAAAAATCAATATTCCGCTTCAATCCGCTAAATTTAGTACGTTTTACGGCTGAGTTTTTGAATACTTTTTGGAAAACATCCTGGGTAATGTCCTGCCAGTCGGCAGCTTTTAGGTGCAACAGGTCGGGGTGGGGGATAAAGGATTGTTCGGTATTGAGTACCGAAAATCGGTTCCAGGGGCATACGTCCTGGCAAACGTCGCATCCAAACATCCAGTTATCCATTTTGCCTTTAAACTCGGCCGGGATTTCATTTTTAAGTTCGATGGTGAGGTAGGAGATGCACCTGCTGCCATCAACCACATAAGGGCCAACAATAGCATCAGTAGGGCAGGCATCTATACAATTGGTACAGGTACCGCAATGATCAATAGTAGGGGCAACGTCATATTCCAGCTCCAGGTCGATGATCAGTTCGGCCAAAAAAAAGAACGAGCCTGCTTTTTTATTGAGCAGGTTGGAGTTTTTACCTATCCAGCCCATGCCCGATTTTTTGGCCCAGGCCTTATCCAGCACCGGGGCCGAATCAACAAACACTCTGCCGCCAACTTCACCAATCTGCTCGTTTATGGTTTGTAATAACTGGCGCAACTTATCTTTTATAACCGTATGATAATCTATCCCGTAGGCATATTTTGATATTTTGGGAGCTGATGGATCGGCCTGCTGATTATCGGTATAATAATTAATACCCAGGGAGATCACCGATTTTGCACCATCAACCAGCAGGCGCGGGTCAAGGCGTTTATCAAAATGATTTTCCATGTACTGCATTTCGCCGTGCATGTTTTTTTTTAACCACAATTCAAGGCGGGGGGCTTCCTGTTCCAAAAACTCAGCTTTAGCTATACCGCAAAACAAAAAGCCAAGCTTTTGGGCTTCGGCTTTAATCAACTGGCTATATACCGTCCTGTTTTGCATATCAAATACAAAGATACTATTAATTGAAATCACAATTAATAAGCTTAAACGAGGGTAGTTAAGCTGTAGTAATTGTAAAAAACATGTTATATACTTCAAAAAGGAGTTAGAATTAATTGGTGGTGTGTTTTTTGTAACTATTGGTAAAATATTTAGGATAAATGCTGCAACACTTAACTTACCTGCCGAAATATATTTTAGGTGTACATGCCGTTGGTGAAATGACCAATGAAGAGTATGAGCAACAGCTTGAGCCCTTACTGGACGAACACATCAAAGAAAATGGAAAGATAAATTACCTGCTGATCCTGGAAGCCGACATCAAAAATTTTGATGCCGGCGCATGGTGCGGCAATATTGGTATAGGCTTAAAATACTTTACCAAATGGAATAAACTGGCCATTGTTACCGATAGGGAAGGGGTAAGGGAATTTAGCCACCTGTTTAAATACATATTGCCAGGCCAATACAAAGGCTATCGGTTAGAAGAATTGGATGAGGCGGTTAGGTGGATAACGGGAGCTTAAAACTCAAAACTACTTGGATTTCTCTTCGTATGAAAAATGGAAGTTACAAATACAACGCTTAATAATTCGTCGTACCAATAAACTATTACATACGGGAATTTTTCAACTGGAAGAAATCGCAAATCAGTTCCATATTTCTGTGGAAATAATTTTGGTCCAGATTCAATCGATTTCAGGGAGATTTTGATTTCTCGTCTTAATTTTGATGAAAGTCCTTTTTGCTGTTTTTCGTACCAATTACAGGCATCTATCAATTCAAATTCAGCCCGTTTTAATAGCTTAATTGTAGGCACGGTTCAAATCATCTTCTATATCTTTCCAATCACGCGCCGTCGTCTTTCCGTCAAGGAAATCTTGTTTGGTTTTTAAAAGGTCTTTTATTTCGGCTTCTGAAAAGCTATACTCTTTTGTTTTATCTACCCGATAGGTTAATCCAAACCGATTTAAAATTTCTTTTAAAACAGGCAGATCTTTTTCATTTTCGATATCTACGGTTAGCGTGGTCATAAACAAATTTACTAAAGATAATTGCCAAAATGAATGTATCAATCAATTTTATCTTTTACCCTTAAAACCCCAGCGTACCATCATCTTCAATATAGGCTTTGAGCATAATACGGCAACCGATAGGTTGGTTATTTACGGTTGCGGGTACAAATACTTTATCTTCTTCGGCTAAAAGATCAATGTTCATGTTGAAGGTTTTGGTGTAATTGCCGCTATATAAAGTAACTTTTAGGTAAGCCAACCGCCCGTATGGACTAACCAGCAATTCACAAACAGCCCAGGATACCGTCCGGTTAATATCCATAAGGTTAGCCGGGAGCTTAAACAATTTTAAATAAGGCAAATAACCATAATAACGGCCACCTACTTTAAATGGTTTGGTGGTTTTATCAGAGTCGGCTAATTGTTTATCAACAAAATAGCGTAGGTTTGATAAGGTATCTTCGGGGGCTTCGTAAGTAATCTCCTTGCTGTTGTAGTCATAATTTTGTACCAGGTGCCCGTCTGACGTAAAGAAATGCCATATCCCAACTCTCACGTCGTGATCATATTTGCCGTTGGCGATAGCGTATTTTTTATCATAAATAACCAAACAAGAACCCTGGCGTGTACTTTTATCGCTTTTTAAAACATGTAGTTTTTCTGTAATATGCTTGCTGGTTTGGCGGCTGCGCTCAATAGTTTCCTGTGTAAAGCCCTTTTTTGCAAAAAGGAGTATAATGATTAGCAGCGGAATGTTTTTCAAAGGTTATTATCGATATTTTGGTAAATATAATGCAGGTTGTGATCAATAACAACCGCCTCAATATATTAAAAAATAAAACTTTCGCGATGTTTTTACGCCATATAAATTTACTTAACGGGTAATTTAATTGGTTGTTTGCTGTGGCTGCGTTTATGTATACTACTGTTTTTGAAGTTGATAACAAAAGGGGGAAGTTTATGCTGCAATTGCCAGATTAATGACAGGTAAAAAGATGTAATAATGATGGATTATTTTACATCGATTTATAGCGTTTAGTTTAGTAATAACGAAATATTAACATAAAACCAGTGTTTTTTTGATGTGTAATTCTACTGTTGCAATAATTAGACGGTATGCTTAAACTTGTAACATAAATGTTATAGTATGACCGCCCTAACCGATCAAGCCGATTATAAAACAGTAAGCTTTTCTCAAACTACCATAACCGAACTGATGATACCATCGTATTCTAACTTTGGTGGTAAAATTCATGGAGGCATTTTGCTGTCTTTGATGGACAAGGTAGCTTACGTTTGCGCGGCCAAGCATGCGGGCAATTACTGCGTTACGGCATCAATTGATACGGTTGATTTTTTGCAGCCTGTTGAGGTTGGCGATCTGGTATCGTTAATGGCATCTGTAAATTATGTTGGTAAAACATCGTTGGTGGTTGGTATAAGGGTTGTATCAGAAAATATTAAAAATAATTCTGCCAAGCATACCAATACCAGTTATTTTACCATGGTGGCAAAAGATGAGCATAATAAGCCGGCCAGGGTGCCTGGATTAGTATTGGAACATCGCGAACACGTGAGGCGGTTTATTGAGGCGCGCCGCCGAAAAGAGATCAAGCAAAGCTATATGAAAGAGGTGGAGCAGATAAAAATGCCCGATAATTATGAGCACTGCATAGCAATGCTACAGGGCGAACGCTGCATTGTTGCCGGTTAGCGGCGCTTGCTTAGCTTATGGCTGCAACATGTTGCTTACAATGCCGTATAATATAACTGACTTAGTGATCCCAAATTCCCCCGTATAAATGAGGCGTATTTTTAGCCAGGTGCTGTTGTTGTTGATGATTTATAGCGCAAGCTACGCCCAAAAGAAGGTCGGGGGGGTAATTCCTACCGATACTAACGGCCTTAAAACATACATAGATAAGCTAAACCACGATGCTAATGAGCTGTATGTGAGCTGCCCGGATTCGGCCCGTAAATTGGCCGAGCAGGCTTTGCTTTTGTCAGAAAAAATAAAATATAACAAAGGCATTGGCGAAAGTTTTTTAAACCTGGGGCATGTATACTGGTCGCAGTCTTATTATCCTATCAGTTTGTTTTACCTTAAATCGGCATTAACGTATATTCCCAAAAATGAAGGTAAACTGCTGGCTAATTGTTACAATGCTACCGGCCGTACTTACATGGAGCTTAAAAATTTTGCCGATGCGGGTAAAAATATCGAACTATCGGCAAAGTACGCTAACGATGACATATTGTTACAAGGTAAAAATTACAGCGAAAAAGCCTTGTTGTACACCCGTATAAAAGACTATGATAAAGCGCTTGAAGCCAGTTTAAAAGCGCTCACATTTGATAGGGCAGCCAAAGATGATGGCGAAATAAATATCATTTACACACGGCTTGGTTCTATTTATCGTTTTAAAAATCAGATACCTAAAGCACTTGCGTATAATGATAGTGCTTACCGCATGAGTTTTAAAACAGGTAATAAACGTTTGCGCGCCAAAATGTATGTGGAGTATGCCGATGTTTATAACCAGCTTAAGCAATATGATAACGCCATAATTTGGGCTCAAAAAGGCGCGTCGCTGGCAGACAGTATTGGGTTGATGGACGGCATATCTGGCGCGTACCGAACCATGATGTTTGCCTACGAGCAAAAGAAGGACCTTGGGACTGCCCTTGCTTATCAAAAAAAGTACAGCGCGGCGCTCGATAAATTAAATACAACAGATAAACAACGGAATACCGAGCTTATCCAGAATTACTTTGCGCTTAATGCCCGTTTAAATGAAATTGCCATAATGCAGCAAATGGGACGCGAGGATAAAGCGCGGATAAGTTTTCAAAACGCCATTATTGTTACACTAAGCGTATCATTAGTAGTGGTGCTGCTGGCCCTGTATGTAACCTGGTATAATTACAAGCAAAAAAAACAATTGAATACTAAACTGGGTAGGCAGCACGAAGCCTTGCTGGTTCAAAAAGGTTTAATAGAAGACCAATCAGCCAATCTTGCGGCAGTAAATAAATTAAAAGATAAGCTGCTCGCGGTTATCGGGCATGACCTGCGCACGCCGTTTGCTAACCTGCGCAATATTATAAGCCTGTTTGAAAATGATAGCCTGGACCTGGAAGATATGCAGGGTCTGATGCGTAAAATGGGGCCGGTAATAAAAGGCGGAGAGCTTACGCTTAACAATTTATTGGAATGGGCCGGCAGCCAAATCAGGGGGATCAATGTTACACCCGCCGCTATCGACATTAATTTGATTGGCGATGAAATGGCACAAACCTATAATTATGCTTTACTTCAAAAAAATATCAGGTTTCAAAACGTGGCTATTACCGGTCATTGTGTTAAAGCTGATGAAAAACACGTAAAAGTGGTTATTGGCAACCTGATTAGTAACGCTATTAAATTTACTGACGATAATGGCATCATCACACTCAGCAGCGCTGTTACCAACACAGAACTGGTCATCAACGTAAATGATACCGGAAAAGGCATTGCCGAAGAGCAATTGCCCAAACTCTTCAATCTTAATTCGCACTTTACTCAAAATGGTACCATGGGTGAGGTTGGCACCGGTATTGGCTTATTTTTATGTAAAGAACTGGTGGAATTTAACGGTGGCCGGTTGTGGGTAACATCAACGCTAAACCAGGGCAGCACCTTTAGTTTTAGTCTGCCTTTGGCTGGCTAAGCAAAAATTATTCCTTTTTTCTGTTAAGCAATCAACAAATAATTGTATCTAAAACAATCTTTACAACGTATAACTACGTAAATATTTACTAACTGATAAGTAATTTAATTATTTAGTAAGCGTTTTAACTTTATTGGTGGATTTGACACATCCTACAATATCTAAATAAAACATTGTAGTAATTATATTTTACTATATTGTGACACTATTTGACTTCCTAACAATATAAACTAACCCCGATTATTTAATGGCTTTTTTAAACACAGTGCTCGAACCGCCTGCTTACGGTTGGACAGATAAGGATGGTAACCTTTCAAAACCAAGCAATGGTTTAATCCTTAAAGAGTTTTTCTCGAGACTGAATGTTTTTAAAGATAAAAAGAACTGGCTTTCATTTTTAAGCTGGATGCTGATTGTTTGTTTAACACCGTTTTTGTTCCTGTTCATTTTTAAATACTTTACCATAACAGGCCTGGTTGTAGCTTTTGTTTACAGCATGATAGTGATGGGCACACATGGTACCATATGGCATCATCGTTATTGCACGCATAACGCCTATACATTTAAAAATAACTTCTGGCGTTTTTTTACCCAAAATTTAACGCTTAAAATTATCCCCGAAGAAATTTACGCCGTATCGCACCATGTGCATCACGCGCTGTCTGATCAGCCCGGCGATCCTTATAATGCCCAGGGTGGATTTTTATATTGCTTTCTGGCCGATGTAAATCACCAGCCCATATCCCGTAACATGACCGAGGCCTGCTACAAAAAATGCATCAACCTAATGAAACACGTAGGCGTTACACCAAATACCTATGCTCAATATCAAAAATGGGGAACCATTGCCAATCCATACCGTACTGTTGCAGGCATTATTCTTAACTGGGGCTTTTGGTTTGCAGCCTTTTATTTATTAGGTGGCATGCCTTTGGCTTGCGCCATGTTTGGGGCAGCCGGTTTTTGGGGCGTAGGTGTACGTACCTTTAACTACGAAGGCCACGGCAAAGGCGAAGATAAACGCAGGGAAGGTATCGACCATAACCGCGAAGATATGTCGGTTAATCAGCTATGGCCGGGCTATGTAGCCGGCGAGTGGCATAATAACCACCACCTTTATCCTAAAAGTGCCCGTTCCGGGTTTAAAAAACACCAGTTTGATTTGGCCTGGTGCTATATTAAAATGATGAGCATGTTAGGGGCAGTAACCTCATACAAAGATTCAAAAAAAGAATTTTTGCTTAAATATTGCAGCGAGATAGAAGTGCCTGAAGTTATGGAACCCGTTTTGGTTTATGCCGAGGTAAAACCGGCGTTGGTGCGCGTAAAGTAAAAGATAATTAGCATAAATAAAAGAGAAGTGGCGGCAACGTTACTCCTCTTTTTGTTATACAGGGTTCGATAATAAATTTATTGTACTAACCCAAACAGTATGTTGGCCTTAGGCTTTGTGCATTTTGCTTTTAGCTTCAATATAATATAAAATAGCGTTGTTGTATTAATAATAGGCTATGCTTAAACTTGTAAAGTATTGTTAGTCATTTCTCTATAACCAATTATGAAAAAGCCTGCCCTTACCATATGTCTTATTGTACTTTTTTATTTTGCATCGGCGCAAGTACCGGGGATTAAAGGGCCGCATCTTGAAAAGCAGGGCACCGCTGTACGTTTGATGGTTAACAATCGGCCTTATTTGGTATTGGCAGGGCAGCTGCATAATTCAAGCGCTTCTGATGCCGCGTATTTGAAAACTATTTGGAAACAAATGGCTGCCGCGTACCTTAACACGGTAATTGCGCCAGTTTCATGGGAGTTGATAGAGGATCAAAAAGGGCGGTTTGATTTTTCGTTGCCGGATAGCATGATCATGGGAGCGCGCAAACAAGGCCTGCATTTAATATTGATATGGTTCGGCAGCTGGAAAAGTGGCGCATCTACGTATGTGCCGTCGTGGGTTAAAAAAAACTTTCATCAGTATCCGTATGTGAAGGATCAATCGGGAAAAACGCTCGAAATATTATCTGCATTTGGCGAAGCCACATGGCAGGATGAGGCGAATGCCTTTAGCCGGTTGATGGCTCATATTAAACAGGTAGACCAAAAGCAGCAAACGGTAGTTATGATGCAAGTGGAGAACGAGGCTGGTATACTCCATTCAAACCGAGATTATAGTGACATCGCCAATACCGCTTTTAATGGCGCGGTTCCTGCCGAATTGTTTAAATACCTTGAAAAACATAAAAAGAACCTGGTTCCCGAATTGTATAAGGTATGGAAGGATAATGGATTTAAAACCCAAGGCACCTGGGAACAGGTTTTTGGAAAAAGCACTGTTGATAAAAATGACGGACAGCATTTATCTTACTATACCGAAGAGCTGTTTATGGCTTATTACACTGCCCGGTATATAGGTATTGTTGCGGCCGCTGGTAAAGCTGCATATCAGATTCCCATGTATGTTAATGCCTGGCTAAAACAGCCTGCTGAGTCCTATCCCGGTAAATACCCAAGCGGTGGTCCGTTGCCGCAGGTATTAGATATGTATCGCTGCGCCGCGCCGGCAATTGATTTGATTGCACCTGATATTTATGTGCCGCGGTTTAAGGAGGTTACTGCCCAATTTAACGCTTGTGGTAACCCCTTGTTTATTCCCGAAGCGCAAGGGGATGTTGCTACTGGTCCCCGTGCCTTTTATGCTTTTGGCGAACATAATGCCATGGGCTTTTCGCCTTTTGGTATTGATGGGGATATTAAAACAAATAAAAATATTGCCCAGGCGTACATGGTGCTAAACCAGCTGAAGGAGTTGATCCTTAAAAATGAGGGATTGCAAACCATGAGAGGTATTTTGGTTGATACCGCGGAAGCTGAACAGCATTTTAATTTGGGAGGATATCGGCTTACAGCCAGGTTAATCGATAAAAGCACAGGCAAAGTAGCCGGTGGTATTATCATAAACATAGCACCCGATGAATTTATTGTAGCCGGCAAATCATTAGATGTTTTATTTGAACCGGAAGTTGCCGGTAATTTACCGCTTATCGCCATTGATGTGGCGGATGAGGGTGTATTTAAAAACGGGAAGTGGATAAAAGGAAAAAGACTAAACGGCGATGAAATAAACAACAGCATTTTTGCAGGCACGGGATTAAAATTCCCCTCAAAAAACTACAGCATTCAATATGTAAGGTTTTACAGGTATGAATAGTACAAAAAAAACACCTTAGCGGCGCCGTTAAGGTGTTTTTTGATAACAATGTTAAGTTACAGCTTGGCGTATACCGTTGTAAAATAGGAGTTTGTTGTAAATGAGGTAGCCGTAGGGTTGCTTGCCCATGAAGGATTTACCATATTAAGGCTGTTGCCATCGCCATTCCAGCACCAGGATAAAACTGTCCACCCTTTTGATTTTGCATAATCTACGCATCCCGACCAGTCGCAACTGCCAGATCCTGTACCAAACTCGCCAACAATAATGGGTTTGCCGGTGTTTGATAAATCGTCCAGGTCTGATTTTTGGTAAGTATGACCCCGGCCCTGATTGTAGTTACCCGGATAAATATGGGTTGACAGGATAATTTTACTATCGGTAATTTTAGGGCTGCTTGTTTTAATAGCATTGTAAGCAGTAAGCGTTTCCTGTCCCCAACCCGGGATATCGATAATGATATTGCCACTATAAACCTGGCGTACAACCGCTATAGCCTGGTTGTAATAATCGGCGTAGGTAGATGCGCTGATGTTGTGGCTACCCCATTCATTACATAAGTTAATGGTAAAGCCTCCGCCCAGGCTGTTGTAGTTGTTTTTCCACCAGTTGGCCGCGGTTAGCAGATCGCTTAAATTATCAGAGCCGCCAAACTCATGAAAAGTGCAGATAATAGAGGTGTAGCCATTGCTTTTTGCCTGGTCTATCCAGTTTTTAGCTGTACTTGTACTCACCCTGCTTGGGTCAATCTCAATCCTGAGCGTTTTTATTTTACTTTGTTGTTTCATAAGCGACCATCCAAAATTAGGATTGCCGTTATTGTAGTACGATGGCTGTAGGTTGGTACCGTTTCCAAATCCAGATGTAGATTCGACAGCTAAATGGCTGCCATCTGTGGGCGAGGTTTCGTCGTTATTTGATGGGTTGATACTGTCTTTTCGACAACTGCTTAAAGTTGCGACAAAAATTGCGCACAAATAGGCCGCAATACGGAAACTACGTTTCCGGCTAAGGGTTGATTTCATTTTTTTAAAATTTAAGTAAATTGGTAAATGGTAATTATTGCAGCCTCAACATCGTGCACTATGCCGACCGAATAATATATGTTTTATAACATATCAAATATAAAATTGTACCTGTGTATGAGCATAATACAATTTTGTCAATTCATAGTAGTTAAATATATTTATTAAAATTTCTTTTGTTGTAGATATTTACTGTATGAGTTAATAGTTTTTTAACCATCGATCAATAATTATATATAAAGGCATAGTATTTTTATGGCTATTTTGGATAATTACCCTGCTATATTGTTTTTTATGCCTTTTAAAGCTCATATCGCAGGTATCGGATAACATGATAATTGTTGTACTCATGATTAATTTATTTCAACGCTACATTAAATTGCCGGCACTACAGAATACTTATTGAGCGGGTTGCGTGTATAATAACTATCCGGGATGATAATGGTATATAAAAAGGAGTGACAGCTAAAACTGTCACTCCTTTTTTACTTTGCACCCGGCATTATGTTAAAAAAGTATTATTTTAATTACCGGCAGATTGTATACCTTAGTAACACCAATTAGTAGTGTAATTTAAACACCAACTTAAATTCTAAACCAATGCGTATTAAAGTGATCTGTTTTGCGGTTAGCCTGCTGTGCTTTGCTTTTTTTAACAGGAAAGCGCAAGCCCAGGGTATCGGCATCTTTGATAATCAAACTGACGTAGGTACAGTTAAACACGCCGGGAGTGCGCAATACGATGCCGGGCTACAGCAATATCACCTTACCGGATCGGGCCAAAACATTTGGGCTACGCATGATGATTTTCATTTTGTGTGGAAAAAAATGAAGGGCGATTTTATTCTGCGTACCAATGCCGCTTTCATAGGCAAAGGTGTGGAACTGCACCGCAAAGTGGGTTTGATGGTTCGCAGTACGCTGGAATCTGACTCAAAGCATATCAATGCCGTTGTGCATGGTGATGGCTTAACCTCACTGCAATACCGCAAAACCGTGGGCGGCGTTACCGAAGAGAAAAAAGCAGGCATCACCGCGGCTGATGTAATCCAGCTGGAACGCAAGGGAAATACTTATACAATGTCTGTTGCCCGCAAAGGCGATTTATTTGTGACCGAAGAAGTAAGTGATTTGGATTTGGGCGATGATGTTTATGTGGGTATTTTCATTTGCTCGCACAATGCCGATGTAAGTGAAAGCGCTACATTCAGTAATGTGCGGATAGTAGTACCAGCGCCTGCTGATTTAGTAGCTTACAAACAATATTTAAGTAGTAACATCGAAGTGCTTGACCTGGAAACGCAAAATAGTACCATCATATACCAGTCGCCAAAATCATTGCAGGCCCCTAACTGGACAAAGGATGGCAAAAGCCTCATTTACAACAGTGAAGGTTCGTTATATAAGTATGATCTTAAAACCAATACACCGTCGGTTTTAAACACCGGCGCGGCTAAAAACAATAATAATGATCACGTGCTTTCTTTTGATGGTAAAATGCTGGCTATTAGCAGTGGCGATGGTGGTCCGTCAATTGGTTACACCGTTTCTGCCAACGGCGGCGAAGCCAAAAGAGTGTCGATTTTAGGGAAAGGCGCAAGCTATATGCACGGTTGGTCGCCGGATGGCAAGTACATTGTGTTTTGTGGCGAACGTAATAAGGAGTTTGATGTATACCGCATCCCATCGACGGGTGGTCCCGAAGAACGGTTGACCAATACTCCCGGTTTGGATGATGGTCCGGAATATACGCCGGATGGCAAATACATCTACTTTAATTCGGTACGCAGCGGCCTGATGCAGGTTTGGCGCATGAAAGCCGATGGCACCGAACAAACGCAGATCACCAATGATGATTATAATAACTGGTTTCCACACGTTTCGCCCGATGGTAAATGGATAGTGTATATCACCTTCCTTAAAAATGAAGTAGCCCCCGGCGATCATCCTTTTTACAAACACGTATTTTTAAGGGTGATGCCCGTAGGAGGCGGCCCATCAAAAGTGGTAGCTTATTTATACGGAGGCCAGGGTACTATCAATACACCATCATGGGCACCAGATAGTAAACACCTTGCTTTTGTGAGTAACTCGAAATAGAAGAGTCAAGAGTTAAGAGTCAAGAATCAAGACAATGAAAAAAATAGCGACGGTTTTAAAAAAACAAGTTTTCATTTTGGTTCAAAATACTCATATCTTGACTAACAATTATAATTCCTGTCTTAATTCTTGATTCTTAACTCTTGATTCTAATTCCATGACTACACGCAGATCGTTTTTAAAAACCGGAGCCTTAGCTGTTGCAGGCGCGGCGCTTTTGCCCGATAGTTTATTTGCAGCAGAAAAAAAATTACAACGGGTAGGGGTGCAGCTTTATAGTGTACGCGATGCCATGAAGCTTGATCCGAAAGGAACGCTGACAAAAATTGCCGACGCGGGCTATCACCATGTGGAACATGCTAATTATATCGATCGCAAGTTTTACGGCTACCCGGCAAAGGAGTTTAAAAAAATATTGGACGATTTGGCCCTTAAAATGCCAAGCGGCCATACCGTTATGACCACCCAGCATTGGGACGAAGCTAAGAACGATTTTACCGATGCCTGGAAATATACCATTGAAGATGCCGCCACGATGGGCCAAAGATATGTTATCAGTCCGTGGTTGGACGAGAAAGTGCGCACCGATATGGATGCCCTTAAAAAAGCCATGGAACGTTTTAACAAATCCGGAGAGCTGTGTCAAAAATCGGGGATGAAGTTTGGTTATCATAATCACAATTTCGAGATCAGCACCAAGGTTGGCGATATCACCCTGTATGATTATATCATCCAAAACACCGATCCCGCTTTGGTTGCCCAGCAAATTGATATTGGCAATATGCTCAGCACTGGTGGGCACGCTATTGATTTTATCAATAAATATCCAGACCGCTTTGAATCGATGCACGTGAAGGACGAGATTAAAGTACCACCACATGATGGCGACGATACCGAAAGCTGCATTTTAGGGCAGGGCATTATGCCGGTAAAGGAGATTGTAAAAGCAGGCAGCAAAAAAGGGGGCACATCGCTGTTTATTATTGAGCAGGAAGCCTACCAGGGTAAAGACCCGGTTGATAGTGTAAAAATTGATTTACAAATCATGAAAAAATGGGGTTATTAAGCCAATTACGCTACCTTAACCGGGGCGTATATTTTATTTAAAAAGCGTTAGTTTTAAAAGGTAAAATTATTAAGTTTGAAAACCGTTTATAAACAAACAAGTTCATATTAAAATTATTTGCTAAACTTTTAAAAATGTTTAGCAATGCTACTAAAACAATTTAGCACAAATAATGCACAGACGTACTGCCATCAGAAATCTGGCCTTGATAATTGGAGGTGCCGCCTTATTGCCTGCCTGTATGCAGGAAAAAGGCAAGCCATCCATCGCACTCAAAAATGTTGATTTGAATGCCGACCAGGAGAAACTGGTGGGCGATATTGCAGAAACTATTATTCCTAAAACAAGTACGCCCGGTGCAAAGGACTTAGGTCTGCATTTATTTGTGTTAAAGATGCTGGATGATTGTTATAAAAAGGACGATCAACAGGCTTTCATTACAGGTGCCGGCCAGTTTACCGATGCCGTTAGCAAGAAATACGATAAACTATTTGCAGATTTGAGCGCAAAACAGCGCGAAGAAATGCTGCTAAGCATCGAGGCCGATAAAGATCCCAAAAGCACGACTTTCCCTAAAGAGTTAAAAACGTTTTATGGCATTATAAAAGGCCAAACTGTTAACGGCTATACCAATTCAAAATATTTTATGACCAGGCAGGTAGTTTATGAACTGGTACCGGGCAGGTACAATGCACGGTTTCCGTATAAACAAAAGCAATCAGCATAAACAATGGCCAATTTAAATATAGATAGCGTTAAGGACAGAACATTTGATGCCATTGTAATAGGATCGGGCATGAGTGGGGGATGGGCCGCTAAAGAGTTGACCGATAAGGGCCTTAAAACCTTGATTTTGGAACGTGGGCGCGATGTAAAGCACAACATTGATTACCCTACCACCAATATGTATCCCTGGGAGTTTGAGCATCGTGGTGAAATGCCAATGGCCATACAGGAAGCCAACCCCATTGTAAACCGTTGCTATGCTTTTCATGAAGATGCCGCTCATTTTTTTGTAAAAGATGCCGACCATCCTTACGTACAGGAAAAACCTTTCGATTGGATTCGTGGCTACCAGGTAGGCGGTAAATCGCTGTTATGGGCGCGTCAAACCCAGCGCTGGAGCGATTTTGATTTTGAAGGTCCCGCCCGCGATGGTTTCGCGGTCGACTGGCCTATCCGTTATAAAGATATAGCGCCATGGTATAGCTATGTGGAGAAATTTGCAGGCATATCCGGCAATAAAGACGGCCTGGCCGAACTACCCGATGGCGAATTTTTGCCTGCCTTCCCCTTAAATACCGTCGAAACTTATTTTAGCGAACACGTTAAAAGCAAATACAGTAATCGCCACGTGATCAGTGCCCGTTGCGCGCACTTATCAAAACCCAATCAAATTCATATTGACCAGGGCCGGGTACAATGCCAGCGCCGCAACCTTTGCCAGCGCGGTTGTCCGTTTGGTGGCTATTTTAGTGCCAACGCGTCTACTATTCCATGGGCCTTAAAATCAGGCCACGCAACGCTGCGCCCGTTCTCGGTTGTGCAGGAAATTATTTACGATGAGAAGTTGGGCAAGGCAACCGGCGTACGCGTTATTGACGCCAACACCAAAGAGGCAATTGAATATTTTGCGAAGATCATATTTGTAAACGCGGCAGCGTTAAACACCAACTTGGTTTTATTAAACTCTACATCAAACCGTTTCCCCAATGGTTTAGGTAACGATAGTGGTGTATTGGGTAAATATGTTGCTTTTCACAATTATTCGGCACATATTAGCGCCGAGTATGATGGTGCCAAAGATTGGACTACCGATGGCCGTAACCCGGCGGGTGGCGGCTACATTCCGCGGTTCCGCAACGTTTATAAACAGGAAACAGATTTTTTACGTGGTTACGCCTCGGGCTTTAGCGCCTACCGTTACCAGCAGCGTCCCTGGGATGGTGTTGGCAGCAGCCTGAAAGAAAACCTGGTAAAAGATGACCTGAGCGGTTGGAAAGTAGGATCGCACATGATGGGCGAAACCATACCTAAAGAACATAGTTATGTAGCCCTTGATAAAACGCTTAAAGATCAGTGGGGCATCCCGCAGTTAAAGATCTCGGTTGATTACGATGATAACGACGCGAAGATGAAGAAGGATTACATTGAGCAGTTGACAGAAATGTTTACCAGCGCCGGCTTTACCAATATTAAAGCCAGCAGTGATCAACGTGCTCCGGGTTTGGATATTCATGAAATGGGCGGTGCCCGCATGGGTAATGATCCTAAAACATCGGTACTAAATAAATGGAATCAGATGCACGACGTAAAAAACGTGTTTGTAACCGATGGCGCCAGCATGACATCAACCTCATGCCAAAACCCATCCCTTACCTACATGGCCTTCACAGCCCGCGCAGCTGATTACGCGGTAGGGGAGTTGAAGAAGGGGAATATATAGGGCCTCACCTAAACAGCGTAGCTATCATGAGTACAAATAGCAAAAAAATAAAAAAACGAATAATCCTCTCCAAAGGAGAGGACTTTTGATTGGCGGCTTTTTAGAACCCTCTCCTTTGGAGAGGGCAGGGTGAGGCTATTGTGTAAAAAAAACACAATGTAATATTTGTAAAATAATTTTTATTCATACATTTAACAAACCAAGTAGTAAACAAAATTTTAAAACCCTAATATAATTGTATGTCTGCAAACACTTATGACGCAATAGTCATTGGCTCAGGAATTTCAGGCGGGTGGGCTGCCAAAGAACTAACAGAAAAAGGTTTAAAAACCATTATGCTGGAGCGCGGTCGTAACATCGAGCACATTAAAGATTATGTAAACGCCAATAAAGATCCCTGGGAATTTCCGCACAGGGGTGGCCGTACCCAAAAAATGATTGATGATTACCCGGTTTTAAAGCGCGATTATCCGCTTAACGAGGTAAACCTTGATTACTGGGCCAGCGATAAAGAAAGCCCTTATACCGAAGTAAAAAGGTTTGATTGGTTTCGTGGTTACCACGTTGGGGGGCGCTCATTAATGTGGGGCAGGCAATCATACCGCTGGGCCGATGTTGATTTTGAAGCCAACCTTAAAGATGGTATCGCGGTTGACTGGCCTATCCGTTATAAAGACATCGCGCCATGGTATAGCTATGCCGAAAAGTTTGCAGGCATATCTGGTAACAAAGATGGTTTGGCTATTTTGCCCGATGGCGATTTTATGCCGCCAATGGCGATGAACGTGGTTGAAAAAGATGTTGCCAAACGCTTAAAAGATCATTATAAAGAAGCACGTGATATGATCATCGGTCGTACCGCTAATATCACTGTGCCGCATAATAACCGTACTAATTGCCAGTACCGTAACAAATGCTGGTTGGGCTGTCCGTTTGGTGCTTACTTCAGTACACAATCGGCTACATTACCGGCGGCCATGGCTACAGGTAACTTAACCGTTCGCCCATGGTCTATCGTAACTAAAATTCTGTACGATAAGGATACTAAAAAAGCTAAAGGTGTTGAAGTATTAGATGCCGAAACCAACCAAACGTACGAGTACTTTGCTAAAATCGTATTCGTAAACGCGTCAACCATCAACTCGGCCTGGATTCTGATGAACTCGGCAACTGATGTTTGGGAAGGCGGCTTGGGCAGCAGCAGCGGCGAACTTGGTCATAACCTGATGGATCACCACTTAGGTGTTGGCGCATCTGGCCGTTATGAAGGTTTTGAAGATAAATATTATTTCGGCCGCAGGGCTAATGGTTTCTATATCCCGCGTTTTGCCAACTTAGGGAACGATAAACGCGACTTTATCCGTGGTTTTGGTTACCAGGGTGGTGCAAGCCGCGAGGGTTGGAGCCGTGATATTGCCGAACTAAGTGTAGGAGGCGCGTTTAAAGACGCCCTTACAGAACCAGGTTCATGGCAGGTAGGTATGGGTGGCTTTGGCGAAACCCTGCCTTACCACGATAACAAGGTAACCATTGATAAAACAAAAAAAGATAAATGGGGACTACCGGTTGTAGCTATCGACGCGGAGTTGAAAGACAACGAGAAAAAAATGCGTATAGCCATGGAAAGCGAAGCGAAAGCGATGCTGGAAGCAGCAGGCGTTAAGGACGTAAAAACCCATAGCGAAAATCCGTTCCTTGGTCGTGGTATTCATGAGATGGGTACCGCACGTATGGGTCGCGATCCAAAAACATCTGTACTAAACGAGTGGAACCAGGTTTGGGATGCCAAAAACGTATTTGTTACCGATGGTTCGGCCATGACATCTGCAGCATGTCAAAACCCTTCACTTACTTATATGGCATTAACGGCACGGGCCGCTAACCATGCTGTTGAAGCTTTAAAGAAAAACGAAATCTAATTCCATAACAAACAAACTACCTATGTCTGAAGAAAAAGATAAAACTACTGCCGACACATCAAGGCGGGAGTTTCTTAAAACCACTACCGTAGCTGCTGCGGGTTTCATGATCGTTCCGCGCTTTGTATTGGGCGGTAAGGGCTACACGGCCCCAAGCGATATGCTGAATGTAGCAGGTATTGGTGCCGGCGGTAAAGGCGAAAGTGATATCGCCAATTTTGCTAAAAGCGGTAAAGCCAACATCGCGTTTTTATGTGATGTTGACGATAGGAGGGCAGCCAAATCAAGGGCGAGCTTCCCTAAAGCCAAATATTACAAAGATTGGCGCGAGATGTACGATAAAGAGCATAAAAACTTTGATGCCGTATCTGTATCAACGCCAGATCATAACCACGCTATCATTGCTTACAACGCCATGAAGATGGGCAAGCACGTTTACGTGCAAAAACCCATGACGCATGATATTTGGGAAGCACGTTTATTAACCGAGGCTGCCAAAAAATTCAAAGTAGTTACACAGATGGGCAACCAGGGATCATCAAATGATGGTACCCGTTTAATGTCTGAATGGTACGATGCTGATTTAATTGGTGATGTACATACCGTATACTGCTGGACAAACCGCCCGGTATGGCCGCAAGGTATTAAATGGCCGGCGCCAGATCCAAACATTCCGAAAGAACTGGATTGGGATCTGTGGCTAGGTACTGCGCCTAAAAAAGATTATGTAGATAAATTAGTGCCGTTTAACTGGCGCGGATGGTGGGATTACGGAACCGGCGCTTTAGGCGATATGGGCTGTCACCTTGTTGAAGCACCGTTTAGAGTATTGGGTATTCAATATGCTAAAGATGTACAAGCCAGTGTTGGCAGTGTGTATGTTGATGAGTTTAAAGAAGGTCACTTCCCTGAAAGCTGCCCTCCGTCAAGCCACATCACATTAACGTTCCCTAAAACCGATAAAACCAAAGGTGATATTACCCTGCACTGGATGGACGGTGGTATACAGCCCGAAAGACCGGCAGAATTATTAGCTAACGAAGAATTTGGCGGCGAAGAAGGTAACGGAACTTTATTTATTGGTACCAAAGGAAAAATGTATGCAAGCACTTATTCTGATGCGCCAACTTTATTGCCAAAAGCACTTACTAAAGATGCAAAAGCGCCTCAGAAATGGGCACGTGTACCAGGTGGTGCCAATGGCCACTACGCGCAATGGGTTGAAGGTTGTATTGCAGGTTACGGTAAAACAGAGTTAAGCTCGTCATTTGACAAGGCTGGTCCGCTTACCGAGGCATTGTTAATGGCAAACCTTGCAGTACGCGGTCATGAATTGAACGGTGGTCGCATTAAATTGGTTTGGGATAACAAACTGATGAAGGTTACCAACTTTGATGAAGTAAACAAATACATCAAACGCAACTACCGCGAAGGCTTTGAGCTGAAAGCGTAGTTTAATTATTGAATTATTGAGTTATTGAATTATTGATTGGGGAATACTGCATTCGCCAATCAATAATCTAAACTTCATAATTCGATTATATCGGAAAGTAAAAATTCAATAACTCATTAATTCAATAAATCAATAATTAAAAAATGAATAGAAGAGACGCGATAACCAGGGTTGGTTTGATACTGGGGGGCACGGTGATAGGAGCCGAGTTTTTCATGTCGGGCTGTAAATCATCAACATCTGCTTCGGGTGTGGCCGATTTAACCAAACCAGAAATTGTAGCCTTCCTTGATGAGGTAGGCGAAACCATTTTACCTGCTACTACCACACCGGGCGCGAAAGCTGCCGAAATTGGTAAGTTTATGGGTGTTATGGTAAGCGATTGCTATACTGAAGCCGATCAGAAGATATTTTTAAAAGGTATCTCTGATTTGGACGAGGCCAGCAACAAAAAGTTTGGTAAAAAATTCATGGATGCCGATGCAAAACAACGCACCGAGCTGTTAACCGATTTGGATGCAGAGCAAAAAGCTTACACTAAAACTAAAAAGCCCGAAGATCCTAACCATTACTTCCGGATGATGAAGGAATTAACCCTTTTAGGTTTCTTCACTTCAAAACCGGGTGCTACTCAGGCCTTACGCTACATTGCGGTACCGGGTAAATACGATGGTAACTTCCCATACAAAAAAGGCGACAAAGCCTGGGCGACCTAAATATTGGTTTGTGGTTGAGTAAGTTGGATTGAGTTGATTAGGTTGGACTGGGTTGATTAAGTTGTATTAGGTTGAAGCGGATTGAAGAAGTTAGATAGGTGGTTTGTTTGGTTGAAAAAATAATAAACAGCAATGTTTTGAAAAATCGACTCAAATCATCAAATTTACCTCACTCAATCGATTGTAATCTAATTTAACTAATCAACTCAATCCAACCTAATCAACTCAATCTAACTTACTCAACCCAATCCAACTCAACAAAACAACAACAATGAAATTAAGATTAGGAATGATCGGCGGCGGTCAGGGTGCTTTTATTGGCGCTGTACACAGGATTGCCGCACGTATTGATGGCGAATATGAATTGGTTTGCGGCGCCTTTAGCAGCAATGCCGAAAAATCAAAAGCAAGCGGTGTATTGTTGGGTTTACCTGCAGATAGGGTTTATACCTCGTACACCGAACTCATCGAAAAAGAAAAACAACTGCCCGAAGATCAGCGTGTGCAGGTTATCAGCATTGTAACACCAAACCACGTTCATTTTGATCCATCAAAGGCCGCTTTAGAAAACGGTTTCCACGTGATTTTAGATAAACCCATGACTTTCTCTTTGGCCGAGGCTAAAGAACTGGAAAAAGTAGTAGCGGCAAGTGGTAAGCTATTTTGCTTAACCCATACCTACACGGGTTACCCAATGGTTAAGGAAGCTAAACAGCTTATCAAAGCCGGTAAATTAGGTGCCATCCGTAAAGTTTATGTAGAGTATCCGCAAGGCTGGTTAAGCAGCTTTTTAGAGGGCGACGATAACAACAAGCAAGCCTCATGGCGCACAGATCCGGGTAAAAGCGGCATCGCAGGTGCTATGGGCGATATCGGCACCCACGCTTTTAACCTGGCCGAATATGTTACCGGTTTGGAAGTAACCCAAATTTGTGCCGATATCAATGTTGTTGTTCCGGGCCGCAAGCTGGACGACGACGGTGCTGCTTTGCTGAAATTCAATAACGGCGCAAGCGGCGTACTTACCGCCACCCAGATTGCTGCCGGCGAGGAAAATAATGTAAAAATTAGGGTATACGGTGAAAAAGGCGGATTGGAATGGCACCAGAGCGATGCCAACTCATTAACTCTAATGTATACCGATAAACCTACGGAAATATGGCGTGCAGGTGGTGGTTATACCAGCACTTTCGCGCAGCATAATACACGTACACCGGCCGGACATCCCGAAGGTTACCTGGAGGCTTTTGCCAACCTGTACCGCAATTTCGCTTTAACGGTTAAAGCCGGTTTGGAAGGCCGTGAAGCAACTGCCGAAGAGCAGGATTACCCGGGCATACAAGAAGGCGTACGTGGTATGGCCTTTATTGAAAACGTGATTGCATCTGGCAAATCAGATAAAAAGTGGACGGAGTTTACCATCTAACAAAAAACTATGAAAACCATTAAAGGACCTGCAATATTTATAGCCCAATTTATTGGCGATGCCGCCCCGTTTAATAGCCTGGATAACATTTGTAAATGGGCTGCTGATTTGGGCTACAAAGGCGTACAGCTGCCAACATTGGATGACCGTTTTATCGATCTGCAAAAAGCTGCCGAAAGCAAAACTTACGCCGATGAGGTAAAAGGCATTGTAAACAGCCATGGCCTGGAAATTACCGAACTATCCACACACCTGCAAGGTCAACTGGTAGCGGTAAACCCCGTTTATGACGAGCTTTTTGACGGCTTTGCGCCCGAGAAACTGCGTAAAAATCCTGCCGAGAGGCAAAAATGGGCTGTACAACAATTGAAGTATGCGGCACAGGCATCTAAAAATTTAGGTTTACAGGCGTCGGTAACTTTTAGCGGCGCGCTGCTTTGGCCAATGCTTTACCCATGGCCGCAACGCCCTGCCGGTATTGTTGACACTGCGTTTGATGAATTAGCTAAACGCTGGACACCAATTTTAGATGTTTACGAAGAAAACGGCATCGACCTTTGCTATGAAATACACGCCGGTGAAGATTTGCATGACGGTATTACTTTCGAAATGTTTTTAGATAAGGTGAATGGCCACAAACGTGCCAACCTGCTGTATGATCCATCGCACTTTATACTGCAATGCCTTGATTACTTGGAGTACATTGACATTTACCACGAGCGCATTAAAATGATGCACGTGAAAGATGCCGAATTTAACCCTACAGGCCGACAAGGTGTTTACGGCGGTTACCAAAACTGGGTTGATCGTGCCGGCCGTTTCCGTTCATTGGGCGACGGACAGGTTGATTTTAAACAGATATTTAGTAAGTTAACGCAATACGATTTCCCCGGATGGGCCGTGCTGGAATGGGAATGCGCGCTTAAACACCCTGAAGACGGTGCCCGCGAAGGTGCAGCGTTCATCAAGGATCACATCATCCGTGTAACCGAACGCGCGTTCGACGATTTTGCCGCATCTGGTGCCGATGATGTGCTGAACAGGAAAACGCTGGGGATATAAAAGATTTGAGACTTACGAAGTTTTCAAAACTTCGTAAGTCTGGATTTGCGTCATGATATTTGAATGTGATGATGATGCGGAAAAGCGAGGGCTTGTGCGAATCCCCTCTTGAGAGGGGCGGAGGGGTGTGTTATGCATGCGTATAGTACGCGGGCTAAACACACCCCTGCCATTGCTCATGCCGTCGCGCCCCCTCTCAAGAGGGGATTTTAAAAGCGACCGTTCCTCGCAATGACGTAATGTAATAAAGAAGTCATCCCGAACTTGTTTCGGGACCTCACGTGCTAATTGTACCACAAGCAGGATGGGCCTTGCTTATGGGTTGCTGAAACAAGTTCGGCATGACAACCGGTAAATTTTTTAAAACGCCAATTAACCAATTATTACCATAACCTAATTAAACTTAAATGCAAACCATTAATAGAGCGCAGCTCTTCAGGGCCAGTTGTTTATCACTGCTGGTAACCTCATTATCATTCGGCATCCGTGCCGGCATCCTTGGCGATCTTGGTGTTAAATTTCAATTGAACGCCAGTCAGTTAGGAACCATAACGGCAACCGCTTTCTGGGGATTTCCGCTGGCCGTAGTTATCGGTGGCATAATAGTAGATATTATAGGCATGAAACGCCTGCTGTTACTGGCATTTTTATTTCACCTGGTAGGCATTTTACTCACCGTATTTGCAACCGGGTATTGGACCTTATTTATCTCCACCCTAACCATAGGCATTGCCAACGGCACGGTCGAGGCAGCGTGTAACCCGCTGGTAACTTCTTTATATACCGAAAATAAAACCACCAAATTGAGTCACTTTCACTTATGGTTTCCGGGTGGTATTGTTATAGGCACGCTCATAGTAACTCTGTTTAAAATGATAGGTTTAAACTGGCAGGTACAGGTTGGTGTAATGCTTATCCCTACGGTTATTTACGGCTACCTGTTCTCAAAACTGGATTTCCCGGTTACCGAGCGTGTGGCATCAGGTGTGTCAACAGCGGGTATGTACAAAGCGGTGTTATCGCCACTATTTATCTTCATGTTCATTTGCATGTTCGGCACGGCAATTACCGAGTTGTTTACCGGCCAGTGGATTGATGTGTTATTGAAAAACGTTACCGATAACGCCCTGTTGCTATTAACCTTAGAAACCGGCGTAATGGTATTGGGCAGGGGATTTGCCAAACCAATTTTAAAGCTATTCTCGCCGCAGGTAGTAATTTTAATGTCTACCATCGTTGCGGCTTTAGGCTTATACATGCTGAGCACTTTACATGGCGATATTATCTTTTTAGCAGCCATTATATTTGGTATGGGCGTATGTTTCTTTTGGCCAACCATGCTGGGCTTTGTATCAGAAAACATCCCTAAATCCGGCGCTTTGGGCATCAACTTAATGGGCGGCGCCGGTATGTTCGCTGTTTCTGTGTGGACGGTGATCATGGGTAAATACTATGATAAAATTGTAGCGGCAAAAATGGCCGGCTTACCGGCGGGTACAGATCCGGCTAAAGCATTGGAGCAAGCCAAAAGCCTTGCCGGGCCGGATGTATTACATTTTACCCTAATGATACCATTGGGACTAATAGTAGCATTTACAGGTTTGGTGCTTTACATGCGCACTCAGAAAAAAACAGCCCCTTTAACCGCTGCGGTGGTATAAAAAGGCTGTTTTTTTTAGAATAAAATTGTATTTTTCGCCACAATTAACAAAACAACTAAAAAACAGTATCATCCATTAAAGCAGTAACCAAAACAGGCTGTGTTTTGATGGGTTTTATTGAAATCAACCAACATTAACCCGGTTAACCTCCGGAAAAAAGAAAAATTTATTACTATGAAAAAGGCATTTTTTATTCTTGGCATGTGTGCAGTATTATCAGCTTGCGGTGGTTCGGCAGGCAGCAAAGGTGGCAGCGATAGCACCGATGCGGCAAACCAAACCGCAAAAGCAACCAATTCTGATGCTGATACCAACGCTACCAAAACCGGTACCGAAGCAGCAGGTGGTTCTGCAGGATCAGCAGCAGGCGAGAAATTATTGGCAGCAAATGATTGCGGTACCTGCCACAAGGTAGATACTAAAGTTATTGGCCCTGCATTCCAGGACATCGCCAAAAAATATGATGCTTCTGAAGCCAACATTGATATGCTTGCTAAAAAAGTAATTGCAGGTGGCAGCGGCAACTGGGGTACTATGGCCATGACAGCTCACCCTGGCCTGGCCGAGGCTGATGCTAAAGAAATTGTAAAATACATCCTTTCTTTAAAGAAATAAGCGCAAATAAATTCATCTAATAAAACAAATATGACCGTTGGAATAAGGGCAAAGCTTTCTGTAATGATGTTCCTGGAATTTTTTATCTGGGGAGCGTGGTTTGTAACTATGGGTACTTACCTCACCGTAACATTAAAAGCTACAGGAACGCAAAATGCAGGGGCGTACGCAACACAATCATTTGGGGCTATAATTGCACCTTTCATTATTGGCCTTATTGCTGATAAATACTTTTCGGCTCAAAAAATATTAGGTGTACTGCATTTAATTGGGGCGGCTTCACTTTTTTACGCGACTACGATTGCCGATTTTGATAAATTTTATCCTAATATTTTGTTTTATATGATCATTTACATGCCAACGTTGGCTCTTGTAAATTCGGTATCATTTAAACAGATGAAAAATCCAAGTAAGGAGTTTCCGCCAATTCGCGTATTCGGTACTTTAGGATGGATAATTGCCGGTATAGTTATTGGCTTTCTTGGCTGGGAAAAATCGGGCTCATTGGTGTTAACGTTTAAAATGGCATCAGTAGCTTCACTTATTTTAGGATTGTTAAGCTTTACCTTGCCAGATACTCCTCCGGTAAAAAAAGGTCAGAAAACTACATTTGGCGAGATTATTGGGTTGGATTCAATTGGTCTGCTAAAAAACAGATCTTACCTTACCTTTTTCCTGGCATCGGTTGCCATTTGCGTACCGCTTGCATTTTACTACAATTTTACCAATCCTTTCCTGAATGAAGTAGGTGTAACAGCCGCCGCGGGTAAACAATCGATGGGGCAGATGTCCGAATTTTTATTCATGGCACTGATGCCTTTGTTTTTTGTACGCTTAGGCGTTAAAAAAATGCTTGCTGTTGGTATGTTGGCCTGGGTATTACGCTATATTCTTTTTGCCTTTGGCGATGTAGGCGGCAACTATTGGATGCTGATTGCAGGTATAGTAATGCACGGTATCTGTTACGATTTCTTCTTTGTTACCGGGCAAATTTACACCGATAATTTAGCGGGCGAACGCTTCAAGAGTGCTGCTCAGGGCTTTATCACTTTGGCAACTTATGGTGTGGGCATGCTTATTGGCTCTTATATTTCGGGCCCGATAGTGGATGCACATGTAGTAGGTACAGGTCACGATTGGAAAACCATTTGGTTAATACCAGCCGGTATTGCTGCTGTGGTGTTGATATTTTTCTTGTTATTTTTTAAAGATACAAACATGGCTACCAAGCCAGGTTTGGATATTGAAGAACCTTCTGCTCAAACAAAAATATAACCATGTCATCAAATCAAAACAGGCGTTCGGCTATTAAAAGCATGATCGCGGGTACGGCCGCCGTTGGCGCGTCGGGCGTATTATCTTCATTTACTGCTACCGAAAACAAAGAAAAAAACATGACAGCCGATTCGCTTAAAGGTAATATTAACCACGCCGTTTGCCGCTGGTGTTATGGCGATATTTCGGTTGAGCAGCTGTGTATTGCCGCGAAAGGTATCGGCATAAAAGGGATCGACCTGGTTGGCCCGGCTGATTGGCCTACGTTAAAAAAGTATGGCCTGTACTCATCCATGTGTAACGGTGCCGAAATTAATTTGACCGATGGTTTCGGTGATAAAGAATTTCATGCCCAGCTGCACAAAAACTATAGCGAGATGATCCCTAAAGTTGCTGCCGCGGGGTATAAAAATCTGATCTGCTTTAGCGGCAGCCGCCGTGGTAAGGATAATGAAACCGGTTGGAATAACTGTGTTGAAGGCCTTAAACCAATGGTTGAGCTTGCCGAAAAGCACGGTGTTGTACTGGTGATGGAATTACTCAACAGCAAAATAGATCATAAAGATTACCAATGCGATAGGGTAGAGTGGGGTGCTGAGCTTTGTAAAAGGTTAGGCTCCGAACATTTTAAACTGTTGTTTGATATTTACCACATGCAGATAGATGAAGGCGACGTGATCCGCAATATCCGCGCTTATAACCAATACATTAACCATTACCATACAGGTGGTGTGCCGGGCCGTAATGAGATTGATGACAGCCAGGAGCTTTACTATCCGGCTATTATGAAAGCAATTGTGGCAACCGGTCACAAAGGTTTTGTTGCGCAGGAGTTTATCCCGAAGCAACCAGATCACATCGCGTCGTTACGCAAAGCGGTACACATTTGTGATGTTTAAACCTTTGGGGGCAAACACCATCTAACACTACACTAACTAAACAGAAATACATGACAACCAGGAGAACATTTTTAGCACAGGCCGGTCTGCTTTCGGCAGGCGTTATGCTGGCACCACAATTACTATCGGCAAAAGAAAAAAACGGCGCGGGCTTACAATTGTATAGCTTACGCGATCAGTTACCTGCCGATGTAAAAGGTGTAATTGGCAAAGTTGCTAAAGCGGGGTACAAAGAGGTTGAAACCTTTGGCTACAGTAAAGAACACGGTTACTGGGGCCTGCAAAGTAAAGACTTTGGTAAGCTATTGAAAGATAACGGCCTGAACAGCCCGAGCGGCCATTACGGTATCGATTCTTTTTTAGGTGAAGGCAAAACCGAAGAGCTTAATATGTATATGGAAGTAGCCAACACCATTGGCCAAACCTATATTATTATCCCAAGCCTTAACCATAATCTCATTAAAACGGTCGACGATTGCAAACACGTTGCTGATAGAATGAACAAGGCAGCCGAAATTTGCAAAACAGCTGGTTTAAAATTAGGTTACCATAATCATAACTTTGAGTGGGCACCGGTGGGCGATACCTCTTTTTACGATGTGGTATTAGGCAACACCGATCCTAAATTGGTTAACATGGAAATGGACCTGTATTGGGTAGTACGTGCCGGCCAGGACCCGATTGCTATTTTTGAAAAGCATCCCGGTCGTTTCAAATTTGTGCATATTAAGGATAGGGATAAAACCAATCCTAACCTGAATACCGAAATAGGTACCGGCGATATTGACTTTGTTAAAATTTTAAGCAAAGCCAAGTTGGGTGGTGTTGAACATTTTATTGTTGAGCAGGAAAACTACACCAATATTGATCCTTATGTAAGCATTGCTAAAAGTGCTGCTTATTTAAAAAATACACTTCACATCTAACAAAACCAATTATAAGATGAAATATTCAATTATATTAACTACGCTATTGGTAGGCAGTTTTTTTGCAGCTAACGCGCAAAATGCCAAACCAGAGGATACCGAAATTTGGGACCCAATCCCCAAAGCAGTTGTACCAGGTAAAGTATTGGGCGATGCCCCATCTGATGCTATTATTCTATTTGATGGCAAAGGCCTTGACCAATGGGTAGATGTTGAAACCCAAACACCTGCTAAATGGCTGGTAAAAGGCGATATCCTTACCGTAAATAAAGCTACAGGCAACATTGAAACCAAACAAAAATTTACCAATTACCAGTTACACCTGGAGTGGCGCGTACCTGCATCTATTACCGGCAGTGGCCAGGCCCGTGGTAACAGTGGTGTATTTTTAGCATCGATAGGTAAAGGCGATGCTGGCTACGAATTACAGGTTTTAGATTCATACAATAACAAAACCTATGTAAACGGTATGGCTGGCAGCTTGTACAAACAAGTGATTCCGTTGGCAAACCCAGGCCGCAAACCAGGTGAGTGGAACGTATATGACGTAGTTTGGACTGCCCCGGTATTTAACCAGGATGGTACATTAAAATCAGCAGCCCGTGCTACAGTATTTTTTAACGGTGTATTGGTTGAGAATAACTTTGAGTTGCTTGGCCCAACCCAATACATTGGCAAACCATCTTACGAAGGTAAGGCACATGGTCCATCGCCAATTAAATTACAAGCCCACGGTGATAAAAGCGAACCGCTTAGCTTCCGTAACATTTGGGTAAGGGAGTTGTAATATAAGTTCTTTTTGATATTTGAAAGCGCCGTTGCAAACCAGTAACGGCGCTTTTTTATTGATGAAATTCCCTAAGGTTTTTAAATACGGTACAAAGTATCATGCCGCATCAATTCCAAAAAATCAATTAGTGGATTCGGCTAAAGCCATTTTTTGCTGTTGCTGTAATCCGTTGGCTGAAGCCAAACGGCAATGATCTGAATACCGATTTCACAAGAAATTCAAAATTCATTGCCGTCCCATTTATGGGGCGGAATCGAAATAATAGATGAGATGGCTTTAGCCAAAAACAACAAGCTAATTTTAAAATTGATTTCTCTGATAAACTGCCGGGAAATTACAGGATTTGAAATTATATTTACAAAATTTTAAGCCACCATGAAAAACGCACCTACCTGGTTAATCACATTGTTTTTAAGCTTTATGCTGTTTACATTAAACCTTTCGGCATCGCCTAAAAGGTATTATTACGAGCTTAAAATTTATCACTATAAAACCTACGACCAGGAAGGTAAAATAGAGCGTTACCTTAAAGATGCTTATCTGCCTGCCTTGCATCGCGCGGGTATCCCCAACGTTGGCGTATTTAAACCGGTAAAGCAGGATACTGCCGATATGCGCATTTACGTATACACACCTTTTACATCATTAGATAAATGGACCAGCGTTGATAAAAAGCTACAGGCCGATACCAAATATTTTGCCGATGGCGAAGATTATCTTAATGCCAATTACAAAGATGCGCCGTACACCCGTATGGAAACTTTAATATTACATGCTTTCCCAGGCATGCCGGCACCAGAAGTGCCGCAACTTACCGCCCCCAAAGCCGAACGTGTATACGAATTACGTAGTTACGAAAGCGCCACCGAAAAATATAATTACAATAAAGTGCGTATGTTTAACGATGGCGATGAGATAGGTTTATTTAAACGCCTGGGCTTTAATGCTGTTTTTTACTCTGAAGTGATATCAGGGTCGCATATGCCCAACCTGATGTACATGACCACTTTTAACAGTAAGGATGATAGGGATAAACACTGGGATACTTTTGGTAAAGACGCTTATTGGAAAAGCTTATCGGCCAAGGCAGAGTATCAGAACAATGTTTCGCATGTAGATATCTTTTTCCTTTTCCCAACCGACTACTCTGATTACTAAAACAAATTACATGCCATTAGGTTGTAACTTTAGTTTTTAGAAATTTAATTAATTTATTGCAAAAAATCTATTTTAGATGCATAGCTTTAAATTAATATGATACCGGTTGATGCAGCAAAATAATCAAAACTTTTTACGGGGCGGAGGCGAGATGGGGGCTTTGATGAGGGCCCATGACTGGTCGGCCTCTCCTTTAGGTGCACCGGATACCTGGCCGCAAAGTTTGCGCACAACCCTTAGTATTGTTTTAAACTCAAAATTCCCCATGTTTTTATTTTGGGGACCGCAATCATTTTGCTTTTATAATGATGCTTACCGCCCAAGTTTAGGCAATAACGGTAAGCACCCTACAGCATTGGGGCAACCCGGCGCCGAGTGCTGGCCTGAAATATGGGAGTTTATAAAGCCGCTGATAGACCAGGTTTTAAGCGGAGGTGAAGCCACCTGGAGCGAAGACCAGTTGTTGCCAATTTACCGCAACGGTAAAATGGAAGATGTTTACTGGACCTTTAGTTACAGCCCTGTTAACGATGAAACCGGTAATCCGGCGGGCGTTTTTGTAACCTGTACTGAAACAACTGATAAAGTACTCACGCTAAATAAGCTTATAGAGAGCAAAACCGAACTGGAATTTGCCATAGATGCAGCCGAATTAGGCACCTGGGATCTTAATCCGCAAACCAACAAATTTATTGGTAATAACAGGTTGAAAAGCTGGTTCGGGCTTAAACCCGAAGAAGAGATAGATCTTTCGCTGGCTATTAATGTAATGCATACCGATGATAGGGACAGGGTAGCCGCAGCTATACAGGCTGCCTTACAGACAGCATCGGGCGGTAAATATGATATTGAATATACGATTGTGCATCCGCATACCCAACAGCACCGAATTGTAAGGGCAAGGGGCAAGGCACTTTTTAATGAAGATGGGATAGCCACCCGGCTTAACGGAACTTTAGAAGATATAACCGATGCTGTAATTGCCCGTCGTGAATTGATGGAAAGCGAAGAGAATTTTCGGTCGCTTATTTTACAGGCACCTGTATCAATAGCGGTTTTTAAAGGACCGCAATATATTGTGGAAATTGCTAATGCCCCCGTATTTGAACTTTGGGGTAAAACCGCTGAAGAAACACTTGGGAAACCTATTTTTGAAGGCTTGCCCGAGGCAAAAGGCCAGGGCCTGGAGGCTTTGCTTGACCATGTTTACACCACGGGCGAAAAATTTGTAGCTACCGAAAGGGTAGTTTACTTACCACGGAACGGAAAGGTTGAAAAAACCTATGTGAATTTTGTGTACGAGGCTTTAAAGGGCGCTAATGGAATAACCGGTATTATAGCGGTAGCTTCTGAAGTTACCGACCAGGTGATAGCTAAACAAAAAATCCTGGATGCCGAAGAGCGCGCCCGGCTGGCTGTTGATGCTGCCGAAATGGGTACTTATGATTTAAATATGCTGACTGGCGAACTTTTTACATCGCCGCGGTTTGATGCCATTTTTGATGTAGAACATGGAAGCCCACGGAGCATTTATAGTTCGCGCATCCATGCGGATGATAATGATGGTCGTTTAAAGGCTTTTGAAAAAGCTTACAAAACCGGTCATTTTTTTCATGTAAGCAGGGTAATTTGGTTGGATGGGAGCATGCATTGGGTGCAATCTGAAGGGCAGATGTATTTTGACGAACAAAACAAGCCGATACGCTTATTAGGTACTGCTATTGATATTACCCGGCAAAAAGATGCCGAAGCCGAACTGAAGCGTTTTCAGTTTATGGCCGATAATGCATCGGATATATTTGTGCTGATGCGGGAGGATGGGGCCTTCGCTTACGTTAATAATGTAGCGTTGGATGAATGGGGATATAATGAAGCGGAAGCGCTTGGTTTGCGTATAAGCAATGTAGATGTATATTTTAATGCCGAAACTTTTGCGATAGCATTTAACCGGGCGCAGGAGCAAAATATTCCGCCCCATGAAACGCTGTATCGTAGGCGAAACGGATCTGTTTACCCGGTAGAGATCAACATGGTAAGCCTGGTATTGGGCGATAAGCCCCATCTTTTTGCCATCGCCCGCGATATAACCGAGCGTAAAAAAGCCCGCGAAGAACTGGTTAAAATTAATCAGAGCCTTGAAATAGCTTTGGAAGCCGGCCGTTTAGGATCGTACGAACTGGATTTAGATACAGGACTTATGATTTGCACCCCGCAATGTAAAGCCAACTATGGCCTTAACCCGGATGCTGTTTTTAATTTTAACGACCTGCTTGCAGTTATGTTACCCGAATACCGCGACGTGGTGCAAAAACGCGTTGCCGCGGCAATAAGCGAGCGTGGTGTTTATAATGCGGAGTACCAGGTAACCTGGCCCGATGAATCTATCCACTGGATAAATGCCAGCGGAAAGGCACGTTATAACGAGCACAACAAGGCCACCATTATGGTTGGTGTTACCATTGATATTACCGAGCAAAAATTGCTGCAACAGCAAAAAGACGAGTTTATAGGCATTGCCAGCCATGAATTAAAAACACCTGTAACCAGTATAAAAGCCTACACCCAGGTATTGGAACGCATACTGGCTAAAAAAGGCGATACGCAGGAAGCCGGCATGATCAGGAAGATGGATGCTCAGCTTAACCGCCTCACCAGCCTGATTGCCGATTTATTGGATGTTACTAAAATAAACTCGGGCAGGCTGCAGTTTAACTACACCACTTTTGACTTTAATGCGCTGATAGCCGAAGTAGCCGAAGATTTACAACGCACTACACAAAAACATACACTTATCCAAAATATGCAGCAAACAGGACAAGTGTATGCAGATAGGGAAAGGATAAGCCAGGTGCTGGTTAACCTGATTAGTAATGCTATCAAATATTCGCCGCATAGTGCAGATATTATTATTGATACCAAACTGAACAATAACGAAGTGCTTGTAAGCGTTCAGGATTTTGGAATAGGGATTTCGAAAGCGAAGCAGCAGAAGGTTTTTGAGCAGTTTTATCGTGTAAGCGGTGCAAAACAACATACATTTCCTGGTTTAGGGCTTGGTTTGTATATATCATCAGAGATCATTAAACGCGAGGGTGGCCGAATTTGGGTAGATAGTGAAGAGGGGAAAGGATCGATATTTTATTTTGCACTCCCCGTGCAAAAGCCCGAAAATTTTAACGGTTAAAACTTTAAACAGATATTTAATTGTAGGTTTTACAATTACAGGCTTGATTTTTGTGGAGGAGGGAATAGATTGGGAAATGTAAAAAAGATCATGATTGCGGACGATGATCCGGGAATTGTGGATGCAGTTGAAATTATTTTAGATTTTGAGGGATACGAAGTATCGTCGACAGTAAATGGCGCGACGGTGCTGGATATGACGTCTGAATTTCCAGACCTGCTTTTGCTTGACATCTGGATGTCGGGCTCAGACGGGCGTGACATTTGCCGCGAGTTAAAACACCGTGCCGATACCAAGGGTATCCCTATAATCATGATCTCGGCCAGCAGGGATATTGAAAATTCGGCATTTGAGGCCGGCGCCGATGACTTCCTGGCTAAACCCTTTGAAATAGATGACCTTTTAGGGAAGATAAAGAAGTTGTTGTAAAAGAGAAAATACAAATCCCCTCTTGAGAGGGGGCGCGATGGAACTGCGCGTGAGCAGGGGTGTGTTGATCAGCGTTTAAGCCTCAGCAGAGGAACACACCCCTCCGCCCCTCTCAAGAGGGGATTCGCGCTTGCCCTCGCCATTCCTTTCCTTTTTTTTATTAATGTCCATCCCCTCTAAACCACCCCATTTTCAAACCTTCTGTCCGATATCGATCACTTTTTCAAAATTAAAATTACATAATTATCTGTAAATAAACAACTTGATATTGGTATAGCTCTTGCAAAACTCCTTGCAAATTTATATCACAATGGATAAGGAAATTACACTCGAAGTTACATCGCAAAAGAGAAAGAAAGGCGCGGTGATAGCTGTCATAACCATCGCGGCTTTGGGGCTGGCGGTGTTTATGCTTCGGGGATTTATTAAATCGAGCATTAAAAAAGCAGACATTACAACCGCCACCGTTGAGGTTGGCAATATAGAGAACACCCTAAACGCCACAGGCGAAGTTTTGCCCGAGTTTGAAGAGATTATTACCAGCCCTATTAATGCTTCTATCCAAAAAGCCTTAATGGATGCGGGCAATAAAGTAAAACCAGGCCAGTCGCTTATTACCCTTGACAGATCGGCCACTCAAACCGAATACGATAAGCTCAATTTTACCCTCGAATCAAAGCGCAACGAGATTGCTAAACTAAAACTCGACCTTGCTAAAAGCTTTTACGATATCCAATCAAACAACGATATTAAACAACTACGCATCAGCAACCTTGCCGATGCCGTTGAAAATGCCAAACGCCTGTACAAAGCAGGGGGCGGTACCCGCGAAGGCATTGAACAGGCCGAACTAAATCTTAAAGTGGCTCAGCTTGAAAAGAAGCAGCTTGAAAATGAGATCAAAAACAAGCAGCAAACCATGCAGATTGAGATTAAAGAAGCCCAGATTGCTGCCGACATACAGGAAAGCGATTTGAAAGCCCTGAAACGCAAACTCGATTTAGCAAACGTGGTGGCCACCCGCGCCGGCGTAATCACCTATGTTAACAAAAACATTGGTGCCAACATTCATGAAGGCGAAACCCTTGCCCGCATTGCAGATCTGGGCAGCTTTAAAGTGCAGGGCAGTATCTCTGATAATTCGATGGATCAGCTGCATAGCGGTATCCCGGTAGTGGTGCGGATTAATGACATCCAACTGCGCGGCCACGTAACCAACGTATCCCCGTCGGTACAAAACAGTATTATTTCTTTTGATATTCAGCTGGATGACCGTGCTAACAAAATTTTACGTCCCAACCTTAAAGTAGATGTGTTTTTGGTGACGGCTACCCATAGCAAGATCATGCGGGTAGCTAATGGTCCCGCATTTAAAGGCCCAACTGTGCAGGATATTTTTGTGCTGAATGGTAATAAAGCTGAACGCAGAACAGTACACATCGGCCTTACCAATTTTGATTATGTAGAGATTCAGGATGGCGTAAAACCCGGCGACGTGGTGATTACATCTGATATGAATGAGTATAAGAATTCGAAGGAAGTTACGGTAACAAATTGAGCCTCACCCAACCCTCTCCAAAGGAGAGGGCTTTAAAAGGAAAAGTAAATGAAACTTTTATACATCATATTACTCCTAACCATTTGCTCAAGCAGTTTTGCGGCAGGTAGCAACGATACCTTGCGGCTTACGCTGGCTCAGGTGGTGGAGATGGCAAAAGCTAACTCCATAGCCGCCAAACAGGCCGCTACGGTGCGTGAGACCAAATATTGGGAGTATCGCACGTTTAAATCAAATTATCAGCCACAGCTATCCTTAAGCGGTATTTTGCCGGGGTATACCAAATCATTTACCCAGGTACAACAGCCCGATGGCACTATTCAGTTTCAGCCGGTGCATAACGACAATTCATCGCTGGCGCTTAATTTTAGTCAGAGTATTACCGCTACCGGCGGCACTATTTATGGTACTACACAACTGCAGCGCTTTGATGATTTTGACAGGCACAACATCCTGTACAACGGTATCCCTTATGGCATCGGCTACACCCAGCCGCTGTTCCAGTTCAATAGCTTAAAATGGGACAAGCGGATAGAACCCTTAAAATACAACGAAAGCAAACAGGCCTACATTGAAGCCCAGGAAAAAATAGCTATTGATGTAGAAGGTTTTTTCTTCGACCTGTTGCTGGCCCAGGTGAACCTTAAAATTGCAGAAACCAATTATACCAATACCCAAAAGATCATGGCTATTGCTAATACAAAATTTGAATTGGGGAAAGTATCCAAAAATGAGATACTACAATTGCAATTGGAACAGATCAACGCCAAAAAGGCGGTTGGTACAGCCAAACGCGATATGGAAATTGCTACGCTAAACCTCCGCAGCTATACCGGGCAGGAGGGCGAAAACCAGATTGTATTGGTAGTGCCCGAAAACATTAGCCAGATGCAGGTATCATCGGATAAAGTACTCGCTGAAGCTTTTGCCAACAGATCAGACGCCATCGCTTTTTTACGCCGTGTGGCCGAAGCAAAAAGGGATGTAGCTAAAGCAAAAGGGCAAAACGGACTAACTGCTACGCTTAACGCCAACCTTGGGTATTCGGGTACCTCTACCAATATTCCAGGTGTTTATAAAAATCCGCAAAATCAGCAGGTATTACAGGTGCAGTTGGCCATACCGATACTGGATTGGGGCCGCTCGCAATCGCGCACTAAAACGGCTTTGGCCAATCAGCAATTTACCGAATATGCGGTTGAGCAGGATAAGCAAACCTTTAAACAGCAAATAGTAACCCAGGTATCGCTGTTTAATGTGATGAAAGAGCAGCTGGTATATACCGCCGAAGCCGACAGCATAGCATCAGAAAAGTACCAGATAGCCCGCGAACGCTACGTATTAGGCGACCTGAGCATCACCGACCTCGGCATCGCCTTCCGTGAAAACGACCAGGCCAAACGCGACTACGTAAGTTCCCTCCGCGATTTTTGGGGAGCCTACTATCAGTTAAGGTATCTGTCATTATATGATTTTGAAACAAACAAAAAAATTACTTATCAATAGGTTTATAAGTCAAAATTCAAAAGTCAAAATTCAAAAAAGCTTGTCGCTTCAAATAAATAAAAAATAGAAATTCAATAATTCAATAATTCAATAATTCAATAATTCAATAATTCAATAATTCAATAATTCACTCACTGCTCACCACTCACAAATATGATCCGTTTACAAAACATCGAAAAAGTGTATCGTACCGATACTATAGAAACCCTGGCCTTGAATAGCGTAAGCCTTGATGTAGCCAAAGGCGAATTTTTGTCCATTATGGGGCCTTCGGGCTGTGGCAAAAGCACGCTGCTTAATATTATGGGTCTGCTGGATGTGCCATCAAAAGGGAGTATTAAAATAGCTGATAAGGCCACCGAAAACCTGAACGATAAACAACTGGCGCAGTTCAGGAATAAAACACTGGGCTTTATCTTCCAAAGCTACCACCTCATTAATGATCTGCAGGTGCTTGACAATGTTGAGTTACCATTGCTTTACCGCGATACCACCGCCAAAGAGCGCAAAATGCTGGCTACCGAGGCTTTGGAAAAAGTTGGCCTGGCCAACCGGGTTAAACACTTCCCAACGCAGCTATCAGGCGGACAAAGACAACGCGTAGCCATCGCCCGCGCTATAGTTGGCCGACCGGATATTATTTTGGCCGATGAGCCTACCGGTAACCTGGATAGCGCCATGGGTAACGAGATTATGGATATCCTCATTAACCTTAACCGTAACGAAGGTACCACCATAGTAATGGTAACGCACGATGAAAACATGGCTCACAAAACCCACCGGCTGGTGCGTTTATTTGATGGTTCGCAGGTGCAATAATTAACCGCTAAAAATTAAGATCATGCTAAAAAATTATTTTAAAATAGCCATAGCGGTGCTGAAGCGGAGAAAGTTTTTCACCTTCATCAGCCTGTTCGGCATCAGCTTCACGCTTACCATTTTGATGGTGTTAACCGCTTTTATTGATAAGGTGGCAGGCGATAATTACCCGGATAAAAAGCGGGACAGGTTACTGTACGTTAACCGCATTGAACAAAAGGGAAAAGATAACATGAACTCGGGCACGCTATCTTACTATTTCCTGAGCCATTATACCGCCATGATGAAAACACCGGTTAAAGTTGCCATATCATCGGGCTTTAGCGGTACCAATACCTATGTAAACAACAAAAAGATAGCTGTAAGTTACAAGTACACCAACGCGGAGTACTGGGATGTAATGGATTACGATTTTACCGAAGGCAAGCCATTTAACAAACAGCAGGTAGATAATGCCGATCGGGTGGTCATTATATCGGAAGATATGAAGAAGCAATATTTCGGCGATGCGGGCCCGGTGGTAGGTAAGTATTTTGAGGCCGATAACGTAAGTTACAGGGTAATAGGTGTTGTTAAAAATGTGCCTGTAACCAGTTACATGTTTTTTAGCGATATCTATATGCCCTACACCACATCAAAAGCCGATTATAAAAGCAAAAGTTATGGCGGCGGCTACATGGGCGTGTTGATGGCTGCTAACAAAGATGATGTTCCTAAAATGCAGGCCGAATACGAGAACCTGATGAAACGGGTACCGGTTGAAAGTAAAGACTTTCAGCATTTGTACAGCCACGCTAATACTTTTTTTAGTAGTTACGTTGATACCGGTAATGAAGGTACCTCTGGTGTGTTCATCGTGGTTACAGCCATTAGCATTTTCGTATTCATATTTATGCTGTTGCCCACGCTAAACCTGGTGAATATCAATATTACGCGCATTATGGAACGATCGTCAGAAATTGGCGTGCGCAAAGCGTTTGGCGCATCGTCAAAAACACTGGTGTATCAGTTCATCGTCGAAAACCTGATCCTTACCCTATTGGGCGGCATCATCGGTACCATATTATCTGTAATTGTCCTCGCCGTAATTAACAACGCCGATTTGATTGCCAATCTACAGCTGAGTATCAATTTTACGGTATTGTTTATAGCCCTGTTGGTGTGCCTTGTTTTTGGTTTTCTATCGGGTGTGTACCCGGCCTGGCGCATGTCGAAACTCAATGTGGTTACGGCGCTCAAGGCTCAATAATTATTCATCACTAAATAAAAATATTATGTTCAAGCATTTATTTAAACTCATCTGGAACAAAAAGAAGCAAAACTTTTTGCTCATGACCGAGATGCTGGTATCCTTCCTGGTACTCTTCGCGGTGTTTACGCTGATGTTTTATTACTATGATAACTATAAAAAGCCCATGGGGATCAAATACCAGGATGTTTGGGTTATCAATATCAATAACTCCTATCAAACTAAAAATACCGACTCGCTGAATTTGTATTACGAAACCTTAAGGCAAACCATTAAAGCCCTGCCCCAGGTAAAAGAGTTGAGTTTTGTGAGCGGCAATACGCCGTTTTCGCAACAAATTAACAATGGCGGTTTAACTTTTAAAGGCAAACACATAAACGGGGTAAACAATTTTACCACAGAAGACGGGTACAAAGACGCCCTGCAGGTTGATGTTTTGGAAGGTCGCTGGTTTAATAAGCAGGATGCTACAACCAAATACCGGTCTGTAGTTATTGATGCCGATTTAAAGGAGGCCACTTTTGGAAATGGGCAGGCAGTTGGTAAGTTTATAGGGGATTATGACGATAAAAATAAACTAAGGGTAGTTGGCGTAATCCAAACCATTAAACGCAACGGCGATTACGTAAAACCTGGGCCGGGTATTTACTACCGTGCAGATACCGGTTCATTCCGTTGGTTAAGCAAAATATTGGTTAGGGTAAGTCCCGGTGCTGATGCTGCCTTTGAAGGCAAGTTGTACAAAACCATGGCCAATTACATGAAAAGCTCTAACATTGAAATTGAGCATTTAACCAATAAGTTGAAGGATACAAATTACTTCGCGGTGATTCCCATGATTGTGTTATCTATAGTTAGCTGTTTTTTGATCATCAACGTTGCTCTCGGTTTGTTTGGGGTGCTCTGGTACAATATCAATAAACGCAGGGGCGAGATAGGTTTACGCAGGGCGATAGGAGCCACGGGCAATTCGGTATCATCGCAATTGGTGACAGAATCGATGATATTGGCTACATTATCGCTGATTATCGGGTCGTTTTTTGCTATCCAGTTTCCGTTACTGAATGTTTTTGACCTGGCGGCGCATGTTTACATTACCGGTATGCTGCTGGCTATTATATTTGTTTACCTGCTGGTGCTGGTTTGTTCGCTTTATCCGGGCAGGCAGGCGGCGGCAATTTACCCGGCGGTGGCTTTGCATGAGGAGTAGGAGAACCGGTATAGCGGATATGACTCACCCGGTCGACGCTTCGCTGGACCGCCCTCTCTCCGGCTAAAGCCGCAAAGAGGGCTGAGTAAAACAAAAATCTTCTCGCCCCTCTATGCGACGAAGTCGGAGAGAGGGGCAGACGAGCGTAGCGATGTCGGGGTGAGTCGTCCCTTGGGAAAATATCTCCAATCTCATCGCTTAATACTTTTAACTAATTACGATATTACCTGCACTTATGATACTGGTTATTGATGATGATATTGCTGTACGCACTTCGCTGTTACTCTTGCTCAAAAGCGAGGGTTATGATGCTACATCTACAGAAAACCCTGCCGAAGCGTTAAAGATCATTAAGAAAAACGCGCCCGAGCTGATCATCCTCGACCTTAATTTTTCGATAGATACATCGGGTAGGGAAGGTATGGATTTGCTCGGTAAAATCAAACAGCTTAACAGCGCTATCCCCGTGATATTGATAACCGGCTGGGGTAGCATTGAGCTTGCGGTGAAAGGTATGAAGTTAGGTGCCAATGATTTTATCAATAAACCCTGGAGCAATGAACACCTGGTACAATCGGTTAAAACATTGCTTGATTTGCAGGATAAAAAAACCGAGCATCGCACCCGCAAGCAATTAGATAAAAGCTACAACTTTCAGCATATTATAGGTGAAGACCCTAAAATGCTGGATATTTTAGAAACCATTGGCCGGGTGGCTACAACGGATGCCTCTATCCTGATCATGGGAGAAAGTGGTACCGGTAAAGAATTGATTGCCGAGGCCATTCATCAAAACAGCCTGCGCCGCAATAAACCGTTCATCAAAGTGAATTTGGGCGGAATCTCCACCTCGCTATTTGAAAGTGAAATGTTTGGCCACATTCGGGGGGCTTTTACCGATGCGCGATTTGACCGGATTGGCCGGTTTGAAATGGCGAATAAGGGCACCATTTTTTTAGATGAAATTGGCGATCTTGATGCCAGCAGCCAGGTGAAACTGCTGCGGGTATTGCAGGATAGAACTTATGAAATGCTGGGCAGCAGTCGTACCAAAACACTGGATACCCGCGTTGTGTGCGCTACCAACAAAAACCTGAACGATATGGTATCGCGTGGTACTTTCAGGGAAGATTTGTTATATCGCATCAACCTCATTACCGTTTACCTGCCCGCCCTGCGCGAGCGGCCAAAGGACATCCCTTTATTGGTCACTTTTTTTATTAATAATTTAAAGGAGATCTATAATCGCCCTAAATTATCGGTTGCGCCATCTGCTATGAAATGGCTGCAGCAATTACCTTTACCAGGTAATATCCGCCAGTTAAAAAATTTGGTAGAGCGGTCAATTTTGGTGAGTAAAAAGGATGAGCTGGGGATAGATGATTTCCGGTCGCAGCTGGAGCTATCGCCGGTTAAAAAAGGAAACATGCAATTACCTGGAGTGGGGACTTTAACTTTAGAGGAGGTTGAGGTAGAAATGATAAAACGCGCGCTCGATCACCATAAAAATAAGATAAGCCGTGCGGCGGCGGCCCTGGGCCTCACGCGAAGCGCCCTATACCGGCGGTTAGAAAAGTACCAGATACCATACGATGAAGCTGAGGACTAAATATGTTTTATTTGTTGTAATACTGCACCTGGTTACCCTGGTGCTCACCTACTTTATATTCGAGGAAAATAAAATCTGGTTCATCGCTTCGGAAGCTTTTGTGCTGATTTCCATAGCCGTAGCCGTGCAGCTTTATCGCCAGCTGATAAATCCCTTAAGGCTATTGATGCAGGGTGTTGAGGCTATAAAAGACAAGGATTTTAATGTTAAATTTTTACCCACCGGCAAGCACGAGATTGACACGCTGATTGATGTTTATAACCAAATGATGGACGAGCTAAGAACCGAACGGACAAGACAGGAGCAGCAGCATTTCTTTTTAGAAAAGCTGATCTTTACCTCGCCAACGGGCATCATCATTCTTGATTTTGACGACAGGATTCAGCAGGTAAATCCCAAAGCTCTGCAATTGCTGGGTGTTACAGAAGAATATCTGAATGGATACTTGGTATATGACGTGGCGCATCCCCTGATTGAACAGATTAGAACCCTAAAATCGGGTGACACTACGGTGGTTAAGTTAGATGGGGTAAGTTCCTACAAACTCCAAAAATCGCATTTTGTAGATAGGGGATTTTCGCGCCATTTTATTATGATAGAGGATTTGACGGCCGAGATACTGGCGGCCGAGAAAAAGGTTTATGGCAAGGTGATACGGATGATGGCGCATGAGGTGAACAACACCATTGGTCCGGTAAATTCCATTATGCAATCGGCCATGAAAACCGACCAGCTTTGGGAAGGTCATGGTTTTGACGTGTTGAAAGATGCCCTACAGGTAGCTATGGATCGTAACCAAAACCTAAACCTGTTTATGCGCAACTTTGCCGATTTGGTAAAACTGCCGCCTGCCAACAAACAACCTATAGTACTGCAAAAATTGATCGCCTCAGTTGCCAAACTGATGGCCATCAAAGGCGAGGAAAAAAATGTAAGCTTCGAGTTTAATTTACCTGGTGATGCTATTAACATTACGGCCGACGAACAGCAATTGGAGCAGGCCTTGCTCAATATTGTAAAAAACGCCATCGAAGCCATTGAAGTCAAAGGAACCGTTAAGTTCAGTTTTACCCCCAAAGAAAGAAAACTCACGATAACTGATACCGGTAAAGGCATCAGCGCCGAACAAAGTGCCAACCTGTTCTCGCCATTCTTCAGCACCAAAAAAGACGGACAGGGGATAGGCTTAACGCTAACAAGGGAGATTTTGCTAAACCATGGCTACGAGTTTAGCTTAAAAACGGTAGCGGCGGGACAAACGGAGTTTGGAATTTGGTTGGGGTGATAGGTACCGATGACGACGCCACTTTCCGCTGCCGCAAGGCTCTGCCTTGTGGCCCGCGTTTAAGTCGCCGACAAATAGTAAACTTTTCATCGCTACCACAAGGCAGAGCCTTGCGGTAGCGATGAAAAGAAAAAATTACATAACGATGCCTTTCATCATAAAAATATCCGGTTAAACATGTATATTTTTACTTTTCCAATAGTATCGTTTTATGGAATCAGAGACATTAGTTGCCCCAACGGAGGTGCGGACACCCGAGGCCTGCAACGCCGCCCTTGGCGCGGTACGCGATACCCTTTATGTGCTTAACGGAAAATGGAAGTTACCTTTAATTGTGGTTTTGCGCGAGGGGCCACAACGCTTTAATGATATCCAACGCGCCCTGGGTGATATTACACCTAAAATACTATCTAAAGAATTGCGCGAGCTGGAGCTAAACGAGTTTGTGATCAGAAGGGTTGAGCAAACTAAGCCCATTACCGTAATTTACGAACTGGCCGAGTACAGCGACTCGTTAACCGATGTGCTTCACGAACTGCGTAAATGGGGCATACAACACCGCAAACGGATAATGGCCAGCAGAAGAAGTTCCAATTGACTTTTGGGACTGGCGGACTTTTGGATCGGTAGACTTTCTTTTCGTAATCGATTGATTCAGGTTTTGATAAGATAAAATCGCTTATTGATAAAATTTCATTTTAAATCTCTAAATGCTTTTAGTATCGTTGTAAATCCAATTGAACACGATACCTTATGCAAAGACGACACTTCCTCAAACTATCGGCTACCACAGCCGCCGCGGTAATTTTTAGCAGGCTTACCTATGCCACATCGGCACAGGCGCACATCATGAACGCTCCCGATGAAGTTTGGGCGCAATCTGGTGATGAATGGTTTAAATTAAAAGGAACCAATGGCAGTTTATTTAGCTATAAAGATATTCAGATTACGGTTAAAGCCGGCAGCAATAGCAAGGGAGTGTATGTAACATCGCCAACGCTGCAGTTAAACGCGGTGAGGTTAAAGTGGAAACATGGTGTGCCTTCAACCGCTATTTCTCTTGGCGATCATTGGGAACGCTCATACGGCGACTTACAATGGAAAACCGGTATCACCAGCAGTAAAAATCCATGGTATGTAATTATTCATGATACCAAACAAACCTCTTGCTTCGGCGTAAAAACCGGTACCAATACCATTTGCTGGTGGGGCTTAAATGCCGATAGCCTGGAATTAACTATGGATACCCACTCTGGCGGTAATGGTGTATTGTTGGGCAACCGCACTTTGCACGCTGCCGATATTGTAACTACTAATGCCCTGCCCGGCGAAAGTCTTTTTCAAACAGATCACCGTTTTTGCGGCATAATGTGCGAAAAGCCACGTTTGCCTAAACAGCCTATTTATGGTATTAACGACTGGTATTTTGCCTACGGCAATAATAATTTCGAGCTGATTAAACAAACCACCGCTACCATGAGCGAGCTGGTTACTGATACTAATAACAGGCCATTTTCGGTAATTGACGCGGGCTGGGCTACCTACTCACCCTTGTTGCCCGGCGACGGAGGCTGGAACGATGATTTTAGCAAGCCCAACGACAAGTTTAAGGATATGCACCTGATGGGCGATACCATCAAAAAGTTGGGTATGCGCCCCGGTTTGTGGATGCGTCCGCTTTGTGCCCGGCACGATGAAAAAGCCAGTTTGCTGGCCCCAAAAATTCCCGGCAGGGACGATCCTAAAAACCCGGTACTTGATCCAACCATCCCCGAAAATATTGCCCGCGTTAAACGCAACTTTAATTTTTACAAGGAGTGGGGTTTTGAGATGGTAAAGCACGATTTCAGTACGTATGATATCACCGGCAGATGGGGATTTGATATGAAGGATAGCATTACTTCGCCCGGCTGGAACTTTGCCGACAGAAGCAGAACCACTGCCGAAATCATTCTTGACCTATACCGTGCCATCCGTGAAGCAGCAGGCGACGGTATTTATGTAATAGGCTGCAATACCATGAGTCACCTTAGTGCCGGCATTTTTGAAATGTGCCGTATAGGCGATGATACCAGCGGTAACGAATGGGAGCGCACCCGCAAAATGGGCATCAACACCCTGGCGTTCCGCCTGCCGCAGCATAATAAGTTTTATGCTGTTGATGGCGATTGCGTGGGCCTCACCACCAAAATTGCATGGAGTCGCAACAAACAATGGCTGGAATTACTTGCCGAAAGCGGTGCTCCGCTGTTTATTTCGGCCCAGCCCGAAGCAACCGGTCCGGAGCAAAAAGCAGCCATCAAAAAAGCGTTTGCCCAGGCCGCCAAAGTACAGCCTTTGGGCGAACCGTTGGATTGGACAACCAATAAATTGCCCGAAAAGTGGAAGTTGAATGGTAGGGTAGTTGATTTTGATTGGGCGTAAAGAGAGGTTGTCTGAATCAGAATTTACAGAATTTTAGAATTTTCAGAATACTTTTAAATTCTCACTCCCGCGAGGTTAGCGCATCGTAACTCGTGGGTAAAACTGGCAGAAGCCTTTGGCTTCCGTTTAAATTAAATGGAAAGGCAGAGCAGCTTTTATATTCTGTTAATTCTAAAATTCTGTAAATTCTGATTCAGACAAATTCTGAAAATTCTGATTTCAGACAATTAAACAATGTAATCACTATCTTGTTCCACATTTACGTTTGAACAGGACTGGTTTACTATGAAGAAGATATTGCTTTTTGCCCCCATACTTTTTTTACTCTCATGCGGGCATGATCCGGCGCAACAGCAGGAAAATAAAAAACTCAACAATCTTGCCGTTGAGTATGTGCGACTTGGCCTCGCTATCGGTCAGTATGATAGCGATTTTGTGGACGCTTACTATGGTCCCGATTCGCTTAAACCCAAACAGGTAATTGATAAAAAAGCCGATTTTCCGAAGGATAGCCTGCTGGCCAATACCAATATTTTAATGAACGAGTTGAAGGTTATTTCAACCAGTTCAAAAATAGATTCAAATAAAATGCGTGCCGATTGGATGATTAACCAACTGGTGGCCTTCGGCAGGCGCATCCGCATTTTTTCGGGCGAGGAAAGGCCTTTCGACGAAGAATCGAAGGAACTTTTTGGCGTTGCAGCGCCGGTGTATGATGAAGATCATTTTAAAGCGCAGATAGCACTGCTGGATAGCATCCTGCCGGGCAAAGGCCGGGTAAGCGAGCGTTTTCAAAAGCTGGCCAATAAATTCATTATCCCCAAAGATAAATTAGAGCCGGTAATTAAAGCTGCCATTGCCGAAGCCCGCAAGCGCACCATGGCACATTACACGCTGCCAAAGGGTGAAAACTTTACGTTGGAGTTTGTAACCGATAAACCATGGAGCGGCTACAATTGGTACAAAGGCAAATACCAAAGCACCGTACAGATCAATACCGATCTGAAGATTTTTATTGACCGTGCCATTGACGTAGGCAGCCATGAAAGTTACCCGGGACACCATGTGTATAACATGTTATTGGAAAAGCACCTTTATAATGAAAAAGGTTGGGTGGAGATTTCGATGTATCCGCTGTTTAGTCCGCAAAGTTTAATTGCCGAGGGGAGTGCTAATTATGGCATCGAAGTCGCTTTCCCTGGCGACGATAAGGTGATGTTTGCTAAAAGTGTACTGTTGCCACTGGCCGGTTTGGATACTGCCGGTATCGACCTTTATTTTAAAGCCCTCGCCATTAAAGGCGAGCTGAATTATGCCCGTAACGAAGCGGCCCGTGGCTTAATCAATAACACCATGAGTAAGGATAAAGCGCTTAACTACCTTACCAAATATTGTTTAATGAATGATGAAACGGCCAATAAATCTATCAGCTTCATTAAAAAGTACCGTAGCTATGTAATTAATTATAACTACGGACAGGATATGGTGAAAAACTACATTGAAAAAAATGGCGGCACTGCAAAAAATCCTGCCAAACGTTGGGAACTATTTGGTAAACTGCTAAGTAATGAGGTAACAACCGACCAATTGCTCCAAAAGTAAATTATTCAAAGAACAGCGCGTTGGTGTAGCCTGTCAGCGAATATTTTGTATAATGCTACAGTTTTAAAAGCTGTGGCATTTTTTATGGAGATACCGCGGCTTACTAAATTTATGTAACGATTGTGTATAGTGAACACAATGAGTGTTTGGAGTTTTATTTTTATTCCTACATTTAGCAAGGGGATTTAATAGAAGCATTTATGACATACAATTTGCTTATGATCTTCATTACTGTGTTATGCAGAAACAGGTTCAGCATAGCTTAGCCGCCCAATAACCAATTGATATAACAGATATATTTTTATGATGAATAACAGGTTTCTCACCGCCATGTGTTTTATTGTGTGTGTTTATGCATCCTGCAAAAATCCGCAGCAGCATGCTAAAAATAACAAGCCCTATAGCGAATGGGGGGCTTATGCAGGTTCAAAAGAAGGCAACCGCTATTCATCAAATGAAGAAATTAATCTCGCTAACGTTAGCAAGCTTAAAGTAGCATGGACATATAGCACGCACGATAAAGATGCGGGCAACCGAAGCCAAAATCAGTGCAACCCCATTATGGTTGATGGTATTTTATACGCCACCAGCCCTAAACTGAAACTTTTCGCTTTGGATGCTGCTACCGGCGAGCAAAAATGGTTATTTGACCCGGCCAAAGCTGATACCACCAACAGCGGCGACCCGATGGCTTATTACAAAGTGAGCAGGGGCGTTATTTATTGGCAAAACAAAGATGGCGGCGAAAAACGAATTTTTTATAGCGTGGGTAGCAAAACATTTGCCATAGATGCCCAAACAGGCGGGTTTATCTCAACATTCGGGCATAATGGCTATATCGATTTAACTAAAAACCTGGATAGGGATACTAAATCATTTGTGGCCGGTACCACGCCCGGCGTTGTTTATAAAGATCTGTTTATTGTAGGCACCCGCGTAGCCGAATCTGCCGATGCAGCGCCGGGGCACATACGCGCCTATGATGTGCGTACAGGTAAATTACGATGGATTTTCCACACCATTCCGCATCCGGGCGAAACAGGTTACGAAACCTGGCAGGATACTGCGGCCTATAAGAAATTTGGGGGGGCTAATAGCTGGGCCGGTATGGCATTGGATGAAAAGCGTGGCTTGGTGTATATCCCAACCGGCTCTATAGGCGGTGATTTTTATGGCGGCTTCCGTAAGGGAAAAAATCTTTTTGCAAATTCGCTGGTAGCGCTTGATGCTGCTACGGGCAAACTTAAATGGCATTACCAGGTGGTGCATCATGATCTTTGGGACCGCGATTTACCTGCCAACCCCAACCTGATAACCATTCAGCACGACGGTAAAACCATTGATGCTGTAGCCCAGATCACCAAGTTTGGCTACATCTATATGTTCGACAGGACAAACGGACAGCCGGTATTCCCGATAGTAGAAACGCCTGTACCTCAAAAAGCCCTGCCCGGCGAGGAACCATGGCCAACGCAACCTATCCCAACCTTACCCCAACCTTTTGCGAGGCAAATGTTTAATCCCGAGGATGTAACAGACCGTACACCCGAGGTGCATAAAGAAATGCTGGATAAATACAATCATGTTAAAAACCGCATTATGTTTACCCCGCCAAGTAAAGAAGGCGGCTGGATTTTCCCCGGCTTTGATGGCGGCGGCGAGTGGGGCGGTGCCGCTGTTGACCAGGAAACCAAAATTATGTACATCAGCTGTTCTGAAATGCCCTGGGCGCAGGTAATGATTGATGTACCTAAAGCAACCAGCAATGGCTCATTGGCCGGCGATGGGCAAATTATTTATAACAAAAATTGTATAGGCTGCCACGGTCCGGAGTTGAAGGGTAACGGCTCGTCATACCCATCACTGGTGAACATCGGAAAAAAATATAAGGAAGATCAACTAAGTCAGATCATCGCCAGCGGCCGTAACATGATGCCTTCTTTTAAACAGATCGCCCCCAATGATAAAAAAGCGCTATTGGCTTTCCTACTAAAACTGCCTGATGCCAAAGCCGGTAAAGCATTAGCCAAAGAACCTATCAATGATCGCGCAGGTAGTACCAAAACCGAGAAGAACGTGGTTGATGAAGTACCTTATACCATGACCGGCTACAACCGCTTTTTGGATAAAGATGGTTATCCAGGTATAAAACCACCATGGGGTACCCTAAACGCGGTAGACCTTACTACAGGCAAACTGCTTTGGAAGATTCCCGTAGGAGAGTACCCTGAACTAACCAAAAAAGGAATTCCGGTAACTGGTACCGAATTATATGGCGGTCCGCTGGTTACCAAAGGAGGCCTGGTATTTTTAGCAGCTACTAAGGATGAAAAGATTCGCGCCTTTGATAAAAAAACAGGTAAAGTAGTTTGGGAAGCCAAACTCCCGGCAGCAGGCTATGCCACCCCGGCCACTTATAGCGTTGATGGTAAACAATACGTGGTGATAGCGTGCGGCGGTGGTAAAATAGGCAGTAAATCTGGCGATGAGTATGTTTGTTTTGGGTTGGGGGAATAGAATAATTAATGAGATTGGTGATGTAGCCAAATTATTATGGATAAAAAAGTATACAGCTTGCAAATTGATTAAACTGCAAGCTGTGTACAAGTATTCATTGGTACCAGCATAAGGAATATCGCTCCTTTTAGCATCAATATAAGTAGAGGTAGCTCCTGATACTATAGCGTATTTATTCCGTTTTTTATAGCTTCAATGGCTAAAGTATGAACCAGCGAACCGACGATATAAGGCGGTTCTTTAAATGCTATTGTTAAATCGGTATTACTATGCGGGTGGGTCATCCCAACGCGATGTGCCGCTTCATGAGCTATGGTATTACATAAGTCGGCTATCGTATGCCTCGGCATGCCGGTACGGTTTAGTTTGATTGGCCCCGTTGCGGTACCAGCGTTATTATTACCATCATTGGCAATATTGCCGCTAAACCAATGGCTTATAGCCGCAAATGGCCCGCCATAAGTTTCAACAGTTAAGCCTTGTATTTTGGCCCTCATTCCTGTTGTTATTCTGTCAGTATCCCAGCCCGTCCAGGCCGCGCTGTAAGCACCGCCGGCTGAATATTGCGCTACCGAATCTTTTAATCTGTTTTTAAATGTTTCGCTGTTAATGATTTTAACAACCAATATAGCCGCCAAAGTAAAATCCTCTTTTTTATAGCTTGGTATGCTCATGTCTCCTAATTTATCCTGCGGATTGTTAGGGTAAATAGGTTCATTTTTTACCTGTATAATTTTGCAGCTTCCGCTAATCAGTGTTAGGGCACAGGCCGTAACAAGTAAGTTTTTTTTGATTAAATACATGTTTAAAGGGGATTTGAATTAATTTTTTAAAAAAAAACTTACCGTCATCTTAATCAAATGACGGTAAGGTATAGATATGGTTTAGGTTATTACAATTTGTACAGTACCGTTTAATTACTTTGATCTGCCGGCTTTGTGGTTGCTGTTTGCGCCTCTTTATTGGTAAACAAGTTTACGCCTATCCCCAGGCCTATCCAGGGTTTGCCATGAAATATCCAGCTTCGCTCCAGCGGGGTTGGACGGTTTATCCAGTCAATACCACCGCCCAGCGTAAAGTTTATGTTTTTGTAACTTATCAATCCGCTTAATGACGGGGAATAAGCTGGCCTGTCGGTACTTGTTTTTGTATAACCATTGGTAGACGCGCTATCAAGTGATACGGACGATAACGAAAATCCCAGTACCCCGCCAACCGACCAATCTTTACTTAATTTATATTGTGCTGATACGGTTGTGCCAAAAGATACATTATCCTTCCAAACCGATTTTGTGGGTCTGAATTTAAATGGTGCGGTAAACGTACCAAAATTAACACTCCAGTTTTGCCCCTTAGTATATTCAGATACCGATGTAGCTTTGTCTCTTTGAGTAAGTATAAAATACTTGATATCGGATTTTGGCCTGCTGCCGGGTGCAACAAGGCTTTCCGGTTCCGATTTAAAGTTGTAGGTACGCCGGTTATTTAGTTGTACTTCGTAATGCTTTCTGATAAAACCTGTATCGGTGGCACCTATTTTAGGTAAGGTCCAAACTAAAAATTTTATAGTTAAATCGCCTGTTTTAGGGTCAACCTTCACTACAAAAAAGCGCGACCCCTGGTAAGCAATTACCGTATTTGTAGTCGCGATTCCTGTTGCATCGCATTCGGTAATGCGCAAATTGGCATCAAATATAAAAGTCTTGCCTTTGTAGTCGGCTATGGTATAATCCTTGCCTGCTGCTGTAGTATCAGCAGGTGCCTTTGCCTTAGCAAATGTGGCAGTTGCGGCAAGCAGTATAATAATGATAGTTGCTTTTTTCATTATAATAAGATTTGGTTTTTAAATTAACTGTTCCCGTTATTTTTCATAAAGTTATCAGCATTTAAAACCCTCAGGAATACTTAGTTTTAGGTATATTTCACATAAATTGTTGGCAGTAAATACCTCCAATTGGGTATTTACTGCCAATAAGTATCATTGTACTTTAACCTGAACAAAAAACAATTAATGAAAAGGTTGATAAGCTTATATGCAGTACCGCTGCTTTTATGCATTTGCCTGCCGCGTGTTTGCGCCGCCGGTACCAAACTTTCGCAAACAGATACCTTGCTTGTTAACGATGACGACAAGCTGCCACTACCGGGGCATATATGGTTTTATGAAGACAAATCATTGAAAATCGATATAAATCAGGCCATTGTTCAACGAAATAAAGGGGCATTTGAGGTATTAAATAAGGTTACCTTAAGCAGGGGATACACCAATTCATATTATTGGGTAACATTTACACTTAAAAATATTACGCAGCATACTGCATCGCTGTTCTTTTGGCAATCAAGCTCGGATGTAAGCAGGATGTTTTTTTATGAACTTGATGGCAAACAGATAAAAGTAACCGGCCCAACAGGTGCTCACTATCCGTTTAAGCAGCGGCCTGTTTTAAACAGGGCTTTTTTATTCAACATTGTGCTAAAGCCCGGCGAAACCAAAACGTATTATGTTTTTGCCGATAAAGTGGGTCATAATTTATATATGCCTATGTACCTATGGAAAGATACCACGGTTTGGCAGGCCGAGATAAGCAATTATACCACCGATGCTTTTTTGGCCGGTGTGTTGCTATTGGCTATCGTTTTTAACATTTTTCTGTATTTCTCTATAAAAGATAAAATCCACTTGTTTTACTGTTTATACGTACTGTGCTCACTGATATTTTTCCTGGAAGAGCAGGGACACGGATTTGAGTGGATATACCCATCAATCCCATACCTTCAGGATGAGATGAGACCTTTGGTTGCGGCATTGGGCAACGCTTTTATAATTGAAATTATGCAGCTTTTTGTTGCCCAAACTAAAAAGAACGGTTTCTTTTTTTACGCTGCCCAAACGTTTAAATACGTGGGGTATATTGTATCGCCTTTTATTTTTGCCATGCTGTTTTTTCACCCGGCCATCTGGATGGAGCAGGCTGTTTTTTATGTTGTTAACCTGCAGGCCCTGCTTAGTACTGTGGTAGTAGCGGGCAGCGCCATACAGCGCATGCGCGAAGGCTTCAGGCCGGCTTATTTTTATTTTTTGGCCATTACGCCCCTGTTACTGGGTATTTTAAATTATATATTTAACACACTGGGTATTACCAACTTTAACCTGGTACGGCCAAACGGCCTGGTTGTTGGTTCAACTTTGGAGATAGTTTTACTTGCCCTTGCCCTTACCTACCGGTATAACGATGCGTTGGCAGGTAATAAAAAACTGGTAATTGAAAATTCCCGGCTGCTGGAACAGGTAATGCTTGCCGAGGAAGAAGAACGTAACAGGCTTGCCCGCGATTTACATGATGACCTTGGCAGTACCCTGGCCACCATTAAGCTAAATGTTACCAGCTTTCAAAACAGGATACAGTTGTTTGATGAATCATTGCAAAGCTTTTATTTTAATACCGTTACGTTGCTTACCAAAGCCTGCGACGATTTACGGCATATATCGCACAACTTAATGCCGCCCGATTTTTCAAAAAAGGGTATGGTGGCAACACTTGAAGAAGAAATAGACCAGATTAACCTTAACCAGCAGATAAAGTTTGGTTTTATAGCCGATGATGCAGGGCTAAGTTTTAACCATGCTTTCGAGATTGCCATGTACCGGATTTTTAGCGAACTGATCAATAACACATTGAAACACTCGGGCGCTGCCGAAGCGGTGTTGCAGTACATTGTAATTAAAGATAAAAACCTGATCAGGATAGTGGCCGAGGATGATGGTAAAGGCTTTTCGGCCAATACTACTGCAAACACCAAGGGTATAGGGATCAAAAATATTTCGCAACGCACCAGGTTATTTCACGGCACAGTTAATATCGATTCAAGTCACCGTGGTACTACCGTAATCATTGAACTTCCGTTTAACCATTCAAACTTTAAGTATGAGGCCTGATTTGATAAAAATTTTAATTGCCGATGATCATAAACTGTTTACCGATGGGCTTTCGGCCCTGTTGAGTACCGTTCCCGAAATTTTGCTTGTGGGTACGGTAAAGAATGGTAAAGAACTTATCCACTGGTTTAACCATCAGCAGGCAGCTATCGCGCTTATTGACTTAAATATGCCCGAAATGGATGGTATCGAGGCATCTAAACATTTGCTTAAATATTTCCCCCAAACCCGCATCATCATCCTTTCAACCTATTTAAACAACAATTTAATGATTGATTTAAAGAAGATGGGCGTAGCCGGGTACCTGAAAAAAGACTGTGATTTTATGGTATTGCTGGATACGATAAAAAAGGTTGCGGCAGGTGGGTTTGTATTTGAAGATTTTACGACGAAAGAAGCAACTCCGGCTTTTTCTGTAAAAGACGAGTTTTTAAACAAACACCGGCTTTCGTCGCGCGAAGTAGAGATACTTTCGCTTATCCGTCGTGGTTTTTCGACCAAGGAAATAGCCGAACATTTGTTTATCTCGGTATTAACGGTATCAACCCATCGCAAAAACATCTGCCATAAATTAAACATCAAAACGTCGGCAGGTTTAACCCGTTTTGCCATTGATAACAGGTTATAGGGCCTTAGTGTTAGTTATCAAATAAATCAGCCGGCGAAAATTCCAGCCGCTTATTTTTAAACTTAACGTTCTTGTACTTGTTTTTTGACGGCGGTAATTCGCTCACAAACCTGAAATATATATTATAGCCATTTTTGGCGGTATTGCCGGCTTTAAAATAAATTCTGCCCGGGGCCTGAAGATCAACAGGTGTGTTAGTTTTTTGCCCGCTATAACATTTATCAAAAAAAACGACTTTAAAAGGAGTATCAACTCTTCTGAAAACTAAAGGGTTCTTCAGTAAACAGGTAATGGCAATTGTACTTTGAGTTCCGTTGGCTTTGTATTCGTCCCGGCAGTTTATGTATAGCAGTGATTGGTCGGTATTGAATGATGTTTCCCAATAAATATTGCTTCCGCTATCTACAAAGCCCATTGAGCTGGGATGCAGGCCGTCGGTTATCCATTTACCAGGGTAAAATTTGTTGAAATCATAAACGTTAAGATCTTTATCAGTTAATTTTCCCCGATTGGAATAGTAGTCTTTAAACTTATCCCTCACGGTGGTTATATAAATAACCTTCTTTTCGGTACCCGAAAACAGCAGGTACTCAATTTCTCCAATCGGGGTGCCGGCAGGAGCAGGTTTTTGGGTGTTATCCAACATAAAATAGCCATTTTTTTGGCTGATGTAGGTTTTACGGATGTATAACTGATAAGTCGAATCCAGGTTGATGTACTGGTAAGTATCTGTTGGTTTCGGATCATCTACATAATAAAAATATTTACCACAGCCCGATAATAACAATGTACAATAAATCAGCAAAAAGTAGTTTCTTCTCATCGCAAGCCAATTTGATTATTTAACAGGTATCCCGAAGCTATTACAGATATGTAATGAGGGTAAGGCACCAGGTGAAAAGCATTGTCGTTATTATAATGGATTATGTTTTGGGCATCCAAACTGATGTAGTTATTAAAACAGAGATCGACCCCGTAGCCTTTTGATGGATTAGCCACGGTTATGCTTACTATGCCTTTGTTAAACATTTGTTGTTCCGGATCATGGTAATCGATATAAGCGAGGCCCATATTGTTGGAGAGTTTAAATCCGTCGCCTGCATCGCCGGTGAATTTGGCATAACCTATTTCTATTAAATTAAAATCAGTATGTCTCTTTCCATTATAAACCAGCAAACCGCCGCCGGTATGGTATCGGTCGCCCTTATCGCCAAGTTTTATAGCATCGAGCTCGCCACCATCATTGTAATATATCACTTGAAAGTGGTCAAATACATGGGCATTGGTAAAGCCCACAATCTGGCAGTGTTTTTCTTTGTCAGAACTAAAAATGAAATTATCTCCTATAGATAATGACCATTTATAAGGATTTTGCAAAGCAGGCCTTGCAAAATTGGAAAAGTAATATAAAGGCACATCCCTATCGGTCAGTAAAATGGCGTTAGGGCGGGTAAAATTGTTAGTTGAAAACCCTGCTGTAAAGGTAACAGCGGTAATAGCATCAAACGTAAGCCTCGGAGTAAATGAAGGTGCCCGGCTCCTGCTGCCGAAACCGCCGGTGTATAATTGAAGCTCCTGGTTAAGTGTTGGTAAAAACCACTTCGCGATAAAATTTGAACCTACACCCGCATCTGCCGAAAGCCGGAAAACAGGGTTAGGCCTGCTGGCATTTTTTCCGAAACCAAACTCAATCGAGCCTTTTATGGTAACACCCCATTGCAGGTTTTGAGCGTTAGAAACGTACTGAACTTTACTTTGCGCAAAAACTTTTATGGTAAGCACCGTTAAAAGTAAAAATGCAGTGATTAAAGGTTTCATCCCATAAATATGCCTATAAAATTCAGAAAAACTAATACCTACTTCTAAGTAAAGCTACCCAAACCTGCGGATTTTGATTTAGCGAGATGTAGGCAAACCACTACCGCGGCAGGGTAACACAAGCATAAAAAAAGGCCGCTCCTGGTAAACAAGGAAGCGGCCTTTACTTAATCAAATCAAACCCCAGAAATTTATTTATCCCACCAAACGCGGGCTTTGGCATTAAAATTATTGGTGCCACCGTAATTTGCTATTGCAGCGGTTACATTGGCATTATTTAAATTAAACTCTGATTGAGGATAGGGTATTTTACGCGGAATAACACCCGAAGTACCAGGATTAGGAGTTAATACAGGGTAACCTGTACGGCGCCAGTTGGCCCAAACTTCGTCGGCGTCAAAAACAAAACCGGCCACCCAAAACTCGGTATTGATTTTAGCTATCTGAGCTTCGGCAGTAGCCGGTAGTGGATTTTTGGCAAGATAGGCGCTTATTTGCGCATCCGTAATTACCGGGCCGCCCGATAGCTTGGCTAACGATTGCATGTGGCCGGTGATGCCTGCCTTGTAATGATCGGCAGCGCTGCCTGTAATGTATCCGCGTACTATGGCTTCGGCGGTTAAAAACTCAACTTCTGCATAAGCAAAATCAAAGAAAGGGGTATCTTTTTGCCCAAAAGCGTCATAGTTAACCCTTGTATTTGGTGCCGGGTCGGTTGCTTTAAAGCTGTAGCCAATAAATTGCGTAGTATCAACAGGCAAAGTTTTGGTACCGCTATTGGCTACAAAAGTGTTATAAACGCCGCCGTATACAGCCAAACGCGGGTCGCCGGCTACCTTCATTTCGGTTATTAGCGTTTTATGCAAAAAGAAATCATTCTCACCATCATTCAGTGTAAAGTTAAAACCATTTGGCGCTGCAGAATTGTGCAGTAAAATTGGCATATCGGCATTGCTGGTCATTACACCATCGGCAATGGCTTCTTTTGCTAAAGCCGAGGCCTGGGTAGGATCAACCTTTATTAAACGCATGCCTATGCGTAATAACATAGACGACGCCAGTTTTTTCCACCCCGCAGCGCTGCCACCATAAAACTGGTCGCCGCTTACTTTTTGGCTTGCATTGTTTGTTAAAAGGGTTATTGATTCCCTTAGCTCTTTTACAAAATCGGTATAGATTTGTTGTTGCGGATCATAAACTGGCGTAAATACCTTATCATTTAAAGCTTTACCTGCCTGGCTGTAAGGGATATCGCCGTAATAATCAGTTAATTTTTGATAAATAAATACGCGCCATATACGGGCAGCCGCGTAGGTTGATTGCATATCGGTGCGGGCTTTTAGCACGGGTACAATATATTCCAGATCGTTAAGCGCCGGCCGGTAAAAGTTGTTCCAGTAACGTTGCGATACATCATCGGTAGCAACATATGCATTGCCCGGCCAGTCATTAGCGTAGCCATATTGCATAAACGCGTGGCAATAAGCTGTTCGCGGAAACATATCTACGTTGGATGTATTAACTGTGGCATCTGATAACAACGCGCCCGGATCAACGGAAGTAATAGCATCCGGATTTAAATTGTACTTAGCAAAGTTTTTGGTGCAACCCGTAAGCGCGGCAACTATAAAAAAGAATAATATGCTGTTGAATAAATTTTTCATGATTTTCTCCTTTCTATATGATTAAAAGGTAACATTTAAATTGAAGCCATAAGTGCGGCTGGTTGGCAGCGCTCCGCTATCATATCCGTAACCCTGGGCAATACTGTCTGATGCTTCGGGATCAAACGTTGGCAGGTTTTTCTTGATATAGAAAAGGTTACGGCCGATAAGCGAGAAGGTAACCGAGCGGATGCGGCTGTTGCCCAATACACTTTTAGGTAAGCTGTAACCTAATGATATTTGCCTGAATTTGATAAATGTACGGCTAAATACATGGGCTTCATCGGCGCTTTTATCGGCGTTACCACCATCGTTATATTGGATATAAGGGCTAAATGGCAACGTGTTCTTGGTGTAAACTGGCGCGCTGGCTGTACCTGTGTTGATAACACCGTTAGGCACATAATTACCATCGCGGCCAACAAGTGAAGCTTCGGAGTTACCAAAGTAGTTGGTCCACCTGGCGCCGGCCTCGTAAATCTGGCCGCCAAACTGTCCGTCGATAAGGAAACTGAAGGAGAAGTTTTTGTAGTTAATGGTATTGGTTATACCGCCAGACCAATTTGGATTGGCCGAACCAAGGTAGCTTTCATTGTTGTTAACATCTTTTATAACCGCGTCATTTGGCTGCGAAGAATCAGATGTGCCGTACCTTGAATTTACCGGAATGTATACATCCTGGCCCTGGGCATTTTTCAAAAATGTGCTCCCGAAGATAGATCCCAGCGGGTAGCCTACTTTTGATTTGATATTGTAATAATGCGAAATGCCGTTTGCACCGATGGTAGGATCAAGCGCGGTTACCATATTTTTGTTTTTGGCACCATTAAAGCCCACAGTCCAGGTAAAATCCTTCGTTTTTATCGGGCTGCCGCTAATAGCTAACTCCACACCGCGGTTATACATCGATCCGGCATTGAAATACAGCGAGCCATAGGTGGTAGTGCTACTGATTGATGATTGCAGCAAAAAGTTATCAGATTTTTTGTAGTAGTAAGCAAAATCAAGAGAAATCCTGTTTTGAAAAAACTTCAGCTCGGTTCCAATTTCTGTTTCAGTAGTAGTTTCGGGCTTTAAGCTTGGCGGCGGTACAGTAGAGCCGGTAATTTCGGCATTGGTGATGCCATTTACAGGCGGTTTAAGCGTAAATGTTAAATCGGTTAACTGCGGGGTAGGGTTGCTGCCGGTTTGCCCTATAGATGCCCTGATTTTACCGAATGATAATACAGATTGGTCTATTTTTAAAGCATCGGTAAATACGAAGCTTAAGTTAGCCGATGGATAAAATAAGTTTGGTTTAAAATCAGGACGGGTAGATGACAATGCCGAATACCAGTCATTACGACCTGTTATCTCTAAAAATAAATAGTTTTTATACCCAAATTGCATCTCAGCAAAAACAGAGTTGGTTTTATATCTCGGCGTATGCGATTCTGTTGGCGGGTGGACATTACTGGCATTGCTAAAGTTCAACAGGTTAGGATCGGCCAGACCTTCGGCATACAGATCCAGCGAGTATTGCTGTGAATTTTGCAATTCGGCACCTGCAAAGGCGTTGAATGTAAGATCAGAAAATTTGTGATCGTAAGATAGCATCGCCCTAACATCAGATTTTTGCTGCTCGATGGTAGTTGTGCGGTACACTCCGTTAGTATTGATAACGTTATTCGGGCGTATCACAAATAAAGCCGGTGTATTGATGTAATCATAACCCGCAATTAAATTGGCGTGCAGGTGGTCGGTAATATCATAAGTAATATTGCCCGATGATAAAATGCGGTTTTGAGTTTGGTTATTGGTTACCTGCTCTATTTGCACATAAGGGTTGGCATTATAAGTCGACAGATATTTACCATCGGGTGTTTTAGCATCCAATAGTGTAATATCTGTTGAGCTGGCAATACGTGGATAAGCCAAACCAAACGAACCACGGCCGTCGCCGCGTAAAAGCGGCGCATTGAGGCGCAAGGTTCTTGATAAATCAACCTTGAAATCGGTGTGCAGCCTGGTGCCATAATCCTGCGTGGCTCGTATTACGGCGTTATAGCGCTCATACTTTTCGCCTGGTGTAGGCAGGTTATCCTTTGTTTGTGATAGCGATACCCGGTATGATCCGTTTTCGGTACCCTTGGTAAAGGCCAAACTATTGGTGGTGGTTACACCGGTATTAAAGAAACGATCAAAGTTTTTTGCTGCCGATTGAGATACGTATGGTTTTGTTTTTCCATCAATATCTAAAAACGGCCTGCCATCCAACTTACCGCCCCATGACCATCCCGGAGGATCGCCGGAGTTATCGCCTAACTGACCGTAAAATATTGGATCGCCGTAATCGGCGGGTGTATAGGGGCGACCAAGATAGCCACGGCCGTACTGGGTTTGCAAATGATCGTACGGTACCATTTTTTCAAGTACGGTATTGCTGTTAAAGCTTATACCAAGACCCTGGCCTTTTTTGCCCTTTTTTGTGGTGATTAAAATAACGCCGGCCTGGGCACCGCCGCCATAAAGCGCCGCTGCCGATGCACCTTTAAGTACGCTTATGGTTTCAATATCATCGGGATTGATAGATGATAAGCCGTCGCCTGGATCAGATCCGCCGTAAACTTTGCCGCCGTCGTCGCTGTTTTCGCGGGTTGTACTGTTAATAGGTACACCATCAACAACATACAAAGGCTGGTTTGAACCCGAGAATGATGAATTACCACGCAGGATAACTCTTGAAGAACCACCAGGTCCGTTGGGCGGGCTTTGTACTACTAAACCGGCTACTTTGCCCTCTAAGGCATTGATAAAAGTAGGCTCGCGGGTAAGTGATACCTCTTCGCCGCCAATCTGGCTTATAGAGTAGCCCAATTGTTTTTCGTCTTTTTTAATACCCAACGCTGTTACAATAACTTCGCTGAGCTTGCCCGATGCATTGAGACTGATGGTTAAAAAAATATTGTTGCCAACAGTAACTTCTTTAGGCTCAAAGCCAACAAAGCTTACAATTAAAACGCTTTTTTCATCTGGTACATTGATGCTGAAAGTTCCGTTTAAATCTGCGCTTACCCCTAAATTTGTGCCTTTAAGTTTAATACTGGCACCTGGTAAGGCCTGGCCCTTATCGTCAACAACTTTTCCTTTAATACTCAGTTGTATAACGTTTGCGGCAGTGTATTCTTTTTCCTGTAAAAAAACGGTATTGTTGACAATTTTATAGGTTAAAGGCAGGTTTTTAAGGCAAGCGCTTAACGCTTCATCCATTGACGCGTCTTTTACTTTTACCGTGATGTTTTTATTACGTACATCTTTAGTATCGTAAAAAAACAGGTAACCGTTTTGTTTGTTAATTGCCTGTAATACCTTTTTTAAAGGTACGTTGGTAGCGTCGAGATTAATTTTCTGACTAAACGCGCTCGCGCTGCATTGCATAAAGGCTATGACCATAAATAAGGTAGTCAATTTCATAACCAATAGAATTTTTTTGGGTAGCCACGGTTTATATATGGCCATTAAAAAAGCATTTAATTTCATACTTTTGGAAAGTTTGGGTTAATACATGGTTAGGGACACTAAACTTGTTTTTCCGGTTTGCCGGAAGGGTTAACTCAAATATTTACCGTACCCTGATGCCAGTCGGGGTGCGGTTATTTAAATAACCTTGCTGGGGAGCGCCTAAAGCGTTTTTTGTATGTTTTTTTTCATTAAGCTGGGTTTGGGTTTATAAATAGGTTATCTGTTTGTTTTAAGGCCTTACAATAATTGTTTTTCCTTCAATTGTATAATGAATTTTTTTAAAGCTCATGGCATCCAGTATTTGTGATGCATTCACATTCATTGATATTTCGCCAGAGAATGTGCGCTCTTTTAGTTTGCCTTCGTACCGTACATCAACATCATACCAACGGCTTAGCTGCCTCATTACAGATTCAATGCTGGCATCGTTAAAGTGAAATACTCCCTTTTTCCAGGCTGTAGCTTCATCTGTATCACCGTCGGTAATATTAACCACCCCGTTTTTAAACCGCGATTGCTCGCCTGGTTTAAGTGTGTAGCTTTTATCGCCCACTTTTACTTTTACGCTGCCTTCTAATAAGGTTGTTTTTACTTCGTTTTCATCGGCATAGGCATTTACATTAAAATGAGTACCCAATACCTCTATGGTTTGCCCATTGCTTTCAACTCTGAAAGGCTTTGTTTTATCATGTGCTACCTCAAAATAAGCCTCGCCGTTAACTTGTACCCGGCGCTCGCTACCATTAAATGCAACCGGGAATTTGATAGATGAGGCAGCATTGAGCCATACGTTGGTACCATCGGCCAGTATAATATGGTATTGGCCGCCTCGCGGAGTGCTCATGGTATTATAAGTTGTTATGGCTGCCTGGTTATTTGCATTAGCCCCGCTGTTGTAGGCCACCAAACCATCGGCCAGTTTCTTTACGGCCGTATTTGCCTGGCTGGCTATATTGCCATTGGCAGCCCCATTTAACACTACCTGTTTGCCATTGGCAAGTGTAAGCACAGCTTTATTACCACCCGGGATAATCTGAATAGTTTGTTTTACAGCGGCCACCTCCTGTTGTTGCTTTTGCGCATAATGCAGGTAGGCTGGTATGCCAATTGCCAGGCACAAGATAACCGAAGCCGCGGCGGCCCATAACCACGTGCGGCTTCGGTTATGTACTTTAACAGGGGCAGGTTGCAATTGCGCTTTTACATTCAATAAAGCGCTTTCGGTATCAAATGATGTATATTGTGCATGAAGGTTTTCCAGTTCCTGTTCGTTCAGGAGCTTATCAAATAACGCGCTGTTGGCTTCGCTGGCGTCAACCCATGAAAATAACTCGGCAGAGTCTGCTTCGCTTAAATTACCTTTTAAATAATTGCCAATCAGATCGGAGATTCTTAAAAGGGCGTCAATTTTAGAGTTTTCCATTTGCCTGTTACCGGTATTTGGTGATAGAACAGGAAAGGGCGGGGTTTTATCTAAAAGATTTTGAAATAAATTTTAAGTTGGCTTAATGCTTATTTAACATGGTTGAAAAAGGTAGGCAAAAGCAGCAACATTCCTAAGGCAAGGCCTTCGTCTGATAGGCGGGTTTTGAGTAAGCTGAGGCCGCGCATTTTTTGGTTATTAACGGTACTAATGGTAATACCCAGTTCGCAGGCAATTTCTTTGGCTTTTTTACCATCTTCAAACGTCATCCGGATAATTTTACGGCATTGTTCTGGCAGGGTATCCACCGCCGCGAAAACCTGCCTTAATACTTCGGCCTGTATAATATTATTTAAAATGGTGGCTTCTTCTATATCGGTATTTACCAGGGTTTGCTGGTGCTTAAGTTTAACACTGTTTTTTTCGAGGTAGTTGAAACAGGAATTTTTTACACTCACATATAAATAGGCCCTGATGGCATTGATCGTATCGGGCAGGTTTTCTTTTTGCCAAAACCTAACAAAAACATCCTGTACAATATCTTGCGAACTGGCGGGGTCATGAATTATGCGCGAAGCAAAAAAGCATAGCGGCCGGTAAAACTGCTCAAAAATCTGGTCGAACGCGGCCATGTTTTTGCCTTTTAACAAGGCAAATAATTCATAGTCTGTTAATTCGGTCAGCTTATTCATATGAATAACGAATATAAATATAATTTAACATTCATATTAACATCATTTGCAGATAACAGATGATAGTATGGATAAAGGCACGTTCTGCGCATTTACTAGGAATTATAAATGTTGGCCTATTGGTTTTAATTGGTTTGCAAAAGTAATACCAATTTATGATTTTGGATAATTTAGTTTTTGGAGGGAGAGGGGATTAATGGGGGGATTTACTTTATCGAAAAAATTCTGAAATCCCGGCTTGTGTGTCGATTGTTTTATCCTGGAGGAAAACCGCAATTTTCTATACAGATACGCGGGTTATTGATAAATCTTATTTTGGTAGATTCATTTAAAAATAAACTATCAATTACTGGTTCTGTTGTGAGCTTAAACCTGCTACCCGTACGCCGGTTGAAGCCAAAAGACCTCGAACCGTATGGTTAATTAATGTTATAGGCTATGATATATGTATGGGGAAGTGATGCAAACCTTTCTTGAGCATGCCTATTTACACCTCCATACTTTTCAAAGCCCAAAACACCAAAGCCGGCTGAAAAAACAAACGTGCCAAACGTTTGCCATCGGTATCTAAGCCAAAAGCGCTCCTGTGATGAGTATACTGCGAAATATTGCCCGGGAAAATGGCTGTGAAAAAGCCGGCTGCTATTTTACCCACTGTACCACGGTATTTTTTGGGTGTTAGCAATATGGCACTGCCTAACGTTATTTCAACAATGCCCGAGTATAAAACGGTATCATCTTTATCAAGCGGAACCCAATAGGGTACCTGCGCCTGGAAATCTTTACGGGCAAAGGTTAAGTGGCTTATACCTGCCAATACCAGGCCGGCGCCTAATAACAGCCGGCTGCCGGTTTTTATATTTTCTGCATTCATATTTATTCATCTGCTTTATCGCTTTCGGCTTCTGCTTTTTTTGCTTCGGTCAAAAGGTTGGTGGTGAACGGATTATCGGTTAATAGCTTCGCCATAAATGCCAGGTTGGCGGTCATGTAACGTAAACTTTTGTTGGTATACAGGTAGCGTTCGCCGCCGGCTTCTACATAATCTTTTTCGCCGCCTGCCAAGCCCACCCAGTAGGCGTTAACATTTGGCGGAATAGTAAAACCCACTTCCTGTAACGACCACAGCACTTGCGCCGCGCAACTATGCGCGCCGTCCTCATTGCCGGTAACCAAGCATCCCGCGACTTTGTTATAAGGCATGTACTGCCCGTTTTGTTTGTCGCTCAGATCTTCATCCCTAAAAATAGCATCAAGTCTTTCTATCACCTTTTGCGACGTTGATGCCAGGTGCCCCATCCAGATAGGCGTAGCGATGATGAAAATATTACAGGCTTTTATCTTTTCAAGAATTTGCGGCCATTGGTCGCCATCGCCCTCATCCGATGAGTTACCGGTTAATACGGTATAGTCATTCAACCGGATGATCTCTGTTTCAATACCCAGTTCTTTAAATTGCCCAGCGGCTTTTTGGGCCAGCGCCCCGGTATTTGAAAAATCAGGGCTTCGCTTTAATGTGCAATTGATAATGAGAGCTTTCATAGTTACATAGATGTATCAAAAGAACGGGCATCTATGTGATTTGTTTAATTAATTAGAAAATAATTAAATCTATAGTTTGTGTATATGGGGTGTTGCAATCTTTAAGCACAACATACAGATTGATTTAAAAACTCATCATAAAAAACTATAACAATAATATAATACGGACTTAAATTGCTCTTTACTCCGCTTAGCTATATTTAGCTAAGCATAATCCCATGGACCGTATCCTTTTTCCCCGCAGCAATTTTGATCTTCTTCGCAATTGTCCCTTAGATCAGTTGGAAGAAGATATTTCGCGTACCTCCATCCGCCTCAAACTACAGGGCGATTTACAAACCGACCAGGATCGTGGTCGTTACAAGGCCGAGTTGGATAAGCTGAGCGTGTTTAAATACATCAGCCAGTTACGCAAAGGGAAACTAAGCTTCGAGGATTTTGGCCAAAAGGTGGAGTTAACCGCCTAAGAAGTGGTGCTTTTGGTGTGCAAAAGTGCAATAAAGCAATTGGGATCAAGTGTTCAATAAAGCTACTTTACCGGTTTCCCAAAACCATGCTTAATATAGTAATCAAGGGTTTTGGTGTTCCAATAACCGCAATCAATAACCCGTCTTATAGTCATCAGCGGATCATTTGTATCCCGTGGCTGATCAAGTTGGAAAGCCGCTTTGAAGCCCCGCTGATGCAACTCCGGCAAGCCGACACTGTTCCATATGCCATAGGGGAAAGCAAAATATTTTACCGGTTTTCCTGTAATTTGCTCCAGTTTGCGGGTTGGGATGTTTAGCTGTGTATCCCAATCTGTACCTTTTAGTTTGTTGAAATTGGCATGGTCGCGGGTGTGGCAGGCAATTACATTGCCTTCATCAGACAGTTGCTTAACCTGCTTCCTATCCATGTAATACTTGTTTTTACTCAGGTTATTGGTTACAATAAAATACACACCTTTAAAGCCGTATTTATTGAGCTCCGGCCGCGCAACGGCAAACTGGTCGCCATCGCTATCATCAAAAGTTAGCATGATGGGTTTTGCGGGTAGCGGGGCGCCTTCGGTAAGGTAGTTATACAATTCGTCGGGTAAAATAGTATGATAACCACTATCGGCCAGCATTTTCATATGGGCTTTAAAAGCCGCTGGCGGAATAATGTAGTTTTTGTCTACCTGCCGGTCGCTGGCCCGCCAATCACGTATCTGGTGGTAACATAAAACGGGTATTTGACGGCGCGCTAAAACAGCCTTGCTGTTAACGGCAGGTTCGGTATGTAAAAGGCCAAAAAAGCAAACGGATAGGAGGGCGATAAGCGGTTTCAACACGGTGCAAAATGATTGATCAAATGTAAATATTCCCCGGTTTTTTCCCGCCAAATAAATAATTATTTAACGGTAGATTTTAGGGCGGTTGATACCCATATTTTAACATGCAAAAATGGTTTCCTAACCCAAAAGGGATGAAAGCAAAAATCGGGTCATAAAATCTCAATCAAATTTTGCAATTTTAGCGCCAGCCAAATTTGCCAACCTATGAAAATCAAAATACTGCACTCTCTGGCGTTTACTGTTTGTTTAAGTGCTATCAGCTTTATCGGTTTAGCACAAACAACTTTTAAACCGCAGAAGGAACTTTTAGCAACCATCAAAAAAAACTTTGCCGCGGCCGATGCCCAGTACAAAGTATTGGCTACCAAAATAGGGCCCGAAGAATTTCCTAAAACCTATCACCCGGATAAGGATAAACAAGAGAATAGTAATTCAGGTTGGTGGTGCAGCGGCTTTTACTCTGGCAGTTTATTATACTTGTACCAGCAGACTAAAGATCAGCAATCACTTACCGAGGCCAACCGTATTATGGGGGTGCTGGCTAAGGAGCAGTTTAACACCCACACGCACGATTTGGGTTTTATGATGTATTGCAGCTTTGGCAATGCCAATAAAATAGAGCCAAAGCCGGAGTATAAACAGATATTGATTAACAGCGCCAAATCCCTTTCAACCCGGTTTAACCCGGCGGTTGGCTGCATTAAATCATGGGACTCCAAACCCGGCGATTACCTGGTGATTATTGATAACATGATGAACCTGGAATTGCTATTTTGGGCCACCCATGAAACCGGCGATAGCAGCTATTATAAAATAGCCGTTACCCATGCCAATACCACCATGAAAAATCATTTCAGGGCCGATTATAGCTCGTATCACGTAATTAATTACGATGCGCAAACAGGAGCGGTAAAAGAAAAGAAAACCGCCCAGGGCTTTGCTAATGAGTCGGCGTGGGCCAGGGGGCAATCATGGGGCTTGTATGGCTACACGGTAATGTACCGCGAAACACACGATAAAAAATACCTGGATCAGGCCCAAAACATAGCCCACTTTATATTAACTAATCCAAACCTGCCTGCAGATAAAATTCCCTACTGGGATTACAACGCCAGTAATATTCCCAACGCGTTAAAAGATGCATCGGCGGCATCGGTGATGGCTTCGGCATTATTGGAGCTGTGCAGGTATAGCGATGCTAAAAAAGGGCAGGAGTATTTTAATGTGGCTCAAACTATTTTGAAAACACTTTCGGCCCCTCCGTATATGGCTGCCGCGGGTACAAACGGCGGTTTTATTTTGCAGCACAGTGTAGGCCATTTTCCCGCCGGTACCGAAATTGATGTGCCCTTAACCTATGCAGACTACTATTTCATTGAAGCCATGAAACGCTACCAGGGTTTCGGTACAAAAAAATAAACTATTTTAGCCAGCAAACGATTAAACATGGCATTAGGAAAAGGCAGGTTAGAAGCATTTAGCGATGGTGTAATAGCTATCATCATCACCATTATGGTGTTAGAGATGAAAGTTCCGCATGGCGATAGCATCGAGTCGTTAAAGCCAATGATCCCGGTATTTATAAGCTATGTGCTGAGTTTTATTTACGTGGGCATTTATTGGAACAACCACCATCATATGATGCAGGCGGTACGCTCGGTAAGTGGCGCTGTTTTGTGGGCCAACCTGCATTTATTGTTCTGGCTATCGCTTATTCCGTTTGTTACCGGCTGGATGGGCGAGAATCATTTTTCAAAATGGCCAAGCTTTTGTTATGGCGTTGTGCTGGCCATGAATGCCATAGCTTATACCATTTTAGCCAGGATACTGGTCAATATTCATGGTGAAGAATCAGTTTTAGCCCAGGCCATCGGTGCCGATTGGAAGGGGAAACTATCGCTGTTAATTTACTTTGTGGCAATTTCGCTTACCTGTTATGTGCCTTTTGCCGGGTTCGGTTTATACGCCGTAGTAGCTGTAATTTGGTTTATTCCGGATAAAAGAATCGAGCGTAAACTTAACCACCAGGATAATGAGCATCATGTTTAAAATGGTCTGTTAAAATAAACTACAAAAATAATACGCCCTAAATGCATTTAGATGTATGTAAAGTATAAACTATTTTGCAACTTTGCTGTTATAGTAGTGTTTTAACCTAAGTGAAAATACCCCTGCATTTTAATTAACCATTATTTGCCACTACTGTACATTTATCTATGTTGGATATTGCTTATGATCATGAGCAAGGCTTGCTTACCAAAGCAACTCATACTCATCATGAAAAAGAATTATTGCTGAGCGTAGCCGGCGGTGATGAGCATGCCTTTCGCCGATTGTTTATCGCGCATCATCAGCAATTGGCCGTCCACATCTATCGTATCACCAACTCTGCCGAGCTTGCCGAAGAAGTGGTACAGGATGTTTTTCTGAAAATATGGATGACCCGCGAAACACTCCAAAATGTTGAAGATTTTAAAGCATATCTTTTTGTGATCTCCAAAAATCACGCCCTTAATTGCCTTAAAAAATTGGCCAAGGAACGTGTCAAGATCAAAAAACTGGAAGAAAGCAGTGTTGATATTTTAAACGTAGAACATGATAATGGCATGTATTACAATTTGCTCGATGAAGCCATTGATCACCTGCCACCCCAACAACAAAAAGTTTACCTGTTAAGCAGGCACAACCGACTCAAATATGCCGAAATAGCCGAGCAGCTTAAACTATCACGCGAAACCGTAAAAAAATATCTTCAGATTGCCACCATCAATATCACCGACTATGTGCGCACCCACCTGGATGGTTTTACGGTGATTTTTGCGGCGATTTTTTATTTTAAAAGGTGAGGGGAAAGTGTTGAAGTAATGATATTAGAGTTCGAAAGGATTTGTAAACAGTAAATCATCAATTTTAACAAAATCTTTACTATTCCTGCTTATTAGCGTTAGTGTGTTTACCAACGCAGTTGCAGCAATTATAGCATCCGGTAATTTAATGGAGTAGTTTTTACGAAGTTCAACGGTCTTCTCTTTGATTTCCTGTTCAAGCTCAAACACTACCGAATCAGCTACAAAGTTTTTCAGCACAATAATGTCGGCATCTGTTGCATTTTTCCAACATAAAAGCTCTATTTCCGTAATTGCCGATATTGCAGGCGTTGATGTTTTTATGGTAGAGTCTATAAATTCTTATGCTTCTTTTGAGAATAACTGTTGTAAGTAGTAGATGGCCGTATTGGTATCCCAGAGATAGTTTATTCCCATTCGGTACGCAAATCCTCTAATTGTTTTTCAATATCACCTATAGGTTGCTTAGTCATCGCGCCTTTATATTTTTTTACCAAATCCTCAGTGTTTGTTGGGCCGATGGTTTTTTCTTTTCTTACCCGGATAACGTTTAGCAACTCCAAATCCTTCAACAGGTTTAAAGCCTTATCATTTAAAATATCGATGGTTACCGTTGTCATATAAACAAATTTGACAAAGTTTCTATAAAAAGGTCGGTTCAAAAAATGATCTATCGCTGTAATATCATATGGATAAAAACTTTTTTTATTTTTTTTCAAAACCGATACCCCCTTTTTTATCCCTTTAGTTGTCTTGTAGTTGAGTTTCCGCTAAAACTCGGCATTTACCAATTATTATGAACCAACATCTACCTGTATGAGTGCATCTGATGCAAGGCTTAACTACCTGTTTAATAGTTATTACCACCAAACTGCTACGCAGCAGGAACAGGATGAATTATTTGAAATAATTAATTCATCGGCCACCGATGCAGAGCTTGCAGCACTTATTCAGGAAGCCTGGAACAATCTGCAGGTAAACGAACCTCTTTTTGACGCTGCCAAAAGCATGGATATGCTTAACAGCATATTGCAAAGCAAATCAGATCCGGATAATGTACGCCAAATACGGCCGCCAAATAATAATCAGCAATGGTTAAAATTAGGGGTTGCCGCTACATTGATGGTTTTTGTTGGGTTTGGCGCTTATATGTTGCTAAGTAACCAGGGAAATAAAAAAGCTGCTAACAAAAGGACTATCGCCAAAGCACAGCCTGCGCATGATGTTTTGCCCGGTGGTAATAAAGCGATTTTAACGCTCGCCAACGGCAAAACCATCACACTTGATAGTGCCAAAAATGGTCTTTTGGCTCAACAGGGTTCTGCGCATATTAACAAAACCAAAGATGGACAACTGATATATAAAGCTGATGGCGAAACGGAGAGCGACGCGGCGGCGATGAATACCGTGTCGACCCCAAGAGGAGGTCAATACCAGTTGGTACTTAACGATGGTAGTAAAGTTTGGTTAAACTCGGCATCATCGCTAAGCTTTCCGGCTGTATTTAAAGGTAAAACCCGCGAAGTGGAAATTACCGGCGAAGCTTACTTTGAAGTAGCTAAAAACGCAAAGATGCCTTTCAGGGTAAAGGTTAACAATACAGTGGTGGAGGTTTTAGGCACACATTTTAATGTAATGGCCTATAACGATGAAACTGATATGAAAACCACTTTATTAGAGGGATCTGTAAAAATCAGCAATAAAGATAATTCAAGCATTTTAAAACCCGGTCAGCGGGCATTGCTCAAACAAAGTGGCCAAATTAAGGTTAATGACTACCCGGATGCCGAAGATGCTATAGCCTGGAAGGATGGGATTTTTCAATTCAGAGATGCCAGTATAGAAACCATTATGAGGGAGGCCGCACGCTGGTATGATGTACAGGTGAGTTTTCAGGGTAAAATTCCGGTTAAAGAGTTTACCGGTCGTATATCCCGCAATGTAAAGGCATCTGAATTGATGAGCATGATGCGGTACATAGGCGTTAATTTTAAAATAGAAGATAAACACATAACGGTAATGCCGTAAAATACAAAACCAAGCATTTCAATACCTATACATAAAACAATTTAACAACCAATTATTAACCTAAAAACGCTATGATGGAAAAAGTACAAAAGATAAGTTAACTCAGGGAGGGACTCATCTGGTAAAACGGTTTATCATGTGTTTTAACATGCAATTTTAAACCGAAACATCAGCAAATAAAAAACCGGGAAGTATTCGCAGTACTTACCCGGCCAAGTATCTGGGTCCCAAAAAAGTACAATCGACGAATTGAAAGTAAATGTTTAACCCAAACTCTACAAACTTATGAATTTTAATTCTAAGGCTGTGCCTTTGGCATGGCCCCAATTATCCAAAATAATTTTAGCTATGAAGCTAACAGTTATTGTTATGGTTTTGGCACTCACCAATGTATACGCCAAAACATACAGCCAGGTTGTAACCCTGCACCAAAAGAATGCCAGCGTTGAAAAAGTGCTGCGTTCTATCGAAAAACAAACCGGCTATCATTTTATGTACGACAAGCAGGATGTATCTAAAGCATCGGCAATTAATATTGAGGTTGCAGGTGTATCGCTTCAACAAGCGCTTGACCAGGCCTTTAAAGATCAGCCTTTAACCTACAAAATTTTCCAGGAAACCATTGTGGTTAAAAAGAAGGATGATGTAGCAGCGGCCGAACCTGCAGATATTAAAATATCTGGTACAGTGTCTGATACAAAGGGCGCTTTACCTGGCGTAAGTGTCAGAATCAAAGGCTCTGATTTAGGTACACAAACTGATGTTAGCGGTAAGTATACTTTAAACGTACCTGCCAACGCAACCCTTGTATTCAGCTTTATTGGTTACAATACACAGGAAGTTGCTGTAGGCGGAAGAACTACTGTTAATGTTACCATGACTGAATCGCAAAGAGCGCTTAGCGAAGTTGTTGTTGTTGGTTACGGTACTCAAAAACGTGTTGACCTTACCGGATCGGTAGGTAGCGTTGGTTCAAAACAACTACAGGAAAGGCCCCAAACCAACCTTGAACAGGAACTTGCCGGTAAGCTTGCCGGTGTAAACGTTTCAACAAACTCTGGCGCACCAGGTGGCGAAACCAAAATAAGGATTCGTGGGTACAGCTCTATCAACACCAATACCGACCCTTTATATGTGGTTGATGGTGTGGTTTGGACCGAGGGAGGTAATTCTATTAACCCGGCCGATATCGAATCTGTAGACGTACTTAAGGATGCATCTTCAACCGCAATTTACGGTACACGTGGCGCAAACGGTGTAATTTTGGTTACCACAAAAAGAGGGAAAACCGGTACTGGCACCATTAGCTATGATTCATATGTTAGTGTAAGCAATATGGCTAAAGAAATACCTGTGTTAAATTCTAAAGAATTTATGCAGGTAGAAGATCTTTCATATGCTAACATTAAAAAATATGATCCGGTTGGCTGGGCTGCAGGTAATTACGCTTCAAGAGATCCAAAACTGCAACGTACTGCGCTTATTGGTAAGTTATTTGACCAAAATTTGCAACCATTGTATGATGTAGATTGGCAAAAAGCAACTACCCGTTCGGCAGTTAGCCAAAATCATAACGTTTCATTTACCGGTGGTACCGATAAAATGAACTACGGTTTGTTTTTAAATTATGCCGATGATGAAGGTATTATATTAAACAGCTATTTAAAACGCTATAATGCCCGTTTAACTTTTGATAACCAGATTAAATCGTGGTTAAAAGTTGGCGCTACCTTAAATTACAACACGCAGGATCAGCGTACTGCTGATGACGGTACAGGTGGCAATAACATACCGCGTATGTTAATTGAAATGGTGCCTTTTATTCCAATCAGGTACCCTGACGGCACTTACGGTAAACGTACCGATTATCCAAACTTAGAAGGTGGCGATAACCCGGTAGCCCAGGCTAATGAGATTGAAGCGCTTTACAAAAAACGTATTTTTAGCGGTAATGGTTATTTAAACATCAACCTTTTACCTGGTTTGGATTTCCGTAGTACATTAGGTGTTACCACATCTGCAAACTATAATCCACATTTTCAAAGCGGCTTAGTAGGCGGCTCAACTGCTGGTCAGCAATATAGTTCTGCATCAATAAGCGAGGCTAACAATACTTTTTGGCAGTGGGAAAATCATTTAACGTATAATAAGGTATTTAACAAAGTACATACCATTAACGTAGTGTTAGGTGCAGAGCAGCAAAATTTCCAGCAAACTGGTTTTGGTGCATCTACAGGTACTTTATCTGATAACTTTTACCAGTACTATAACTTAGGTGCAGGCCAGGTTCCGGGTATCCCTTCATCAAATTATGATGCATGGCAAATGAGGTCGTTCTTTGGTCGTTTAAACTATAACTACAAAGAAAAATACCTGTTAACAGTAACCGGTCGTGAAGATGGATCGTCACGTTTTGGTACTAACGTAAAAAACGGTTTCTTCCCTTCGGCAGCTTTTGCATGGCGTGCTTCACAGGAAGATTTCCTGAAAGACAACAAAACGATATCTGATCTTAAATTCAGGGCGAGCTATGGCTTAACCGGTAACTCCGAAATTGGTGAGTATCGTTCTTTAGCCAACATAAGTACTGTTAACTATGTGTTTGGTGGCGCGCAAGCAATTGGTACGCAACAATCTACTATAGGTAACGAGAATCTTTCATGGGAAAAAACAGCAGAGTATGATCTGGGTTTCTCTTTAGGCTTGTTCAACAACAGGGTTAATATTGAGGCCGATGCTTACCTGAAAAAAACCAAAGAATTATTACTTAACGCGCCACTGCCAGAAACCAGTGGTTTTAACAGTGTGTACAAAAACATAGGCAGGTTGCAAAATAAGGGCCTTGAATTAACCATCAACACTCAAAATGTAAAAACTGAAAACTTTACCTGGAATTCAAGTTTTAATATTTCATTCCTTAAAAATAAGATTTTACAGTTAGGTGCATCTAATGATGATATTTTCCTGAATCCAACTTTCCTTTCGCAATTTAACCTGATGAGGGTAGGTTTACCTGCCGGTAGCTTTTATGGTTACAAAGTTTTAGGCACATGGGGTAGTGCAGAAGAGTCACAGGCTTCGGTTTACGGCAGGCATCCTGGCGACCTGAAAATTCAGGACACCAATGGCGATGGAAAAATAACATCGGCAGATAAGGTGATCCTTGGTAAAGGAACTCCTGATGGTTACGGTACATTCAGTAACACTTTCCGTTACAAAAACATCGATTTGGGTGTTGATTTGCAATTTAACTATGGCAACCAGATCATGAACTTAACCCGTCACTCGGGTCAGGATCGTACCGGACAGGCAAATAGCTATGCTACAGTATTAAATGCCTGGACACCAACCAATCAAAATACTTCAATTGCAGAAGACAGACCAGCTTATGTAGGTTATCAAACAGAGATATATTCAACAAAAGTTGAAAATGGAAACTTTATCCGTGGCAGGGCAGCAACGCTTGGTTACACTTTCCCTACTCAAATGATATCTAAAATAAAGTTAAGCAGGTTAAGAGTTTATTTCCAGGCACAAAACCTTTTTGTGATAACCAAATACACTGGTTATGATCCAGAAGTTTCAACCTACAATGGTTCAAGCAACTTTACCCAGGGCATACAGTTTTATGATTATCCAAAACCAAGAACTTTCTTGCTTGGCTTAAATGTTAGTTTATAATTAAAATGTTAAAACATACTATTATGAAGTTTAACTTAAAAAAATACCGGATTGGTTACTCATTACTGATCCTCACTATAATGGTTAGCAGCTGCAAAAAAGACCTTGTTGAAAAAGATAAGGGCAATTTTGTGAAGAGCAATTATTTTACAACGTCTACCCAGGCAAGAACATTTGTTAACGGTATTTACCAAAAATTATACCTGTTTCAAAATGGTGACGCTTATGGCGAAAGCCCGTTCATTACCCTTGAACTTTTTGCCGGCCATGCCACATCATTAGGTCAAAGTGTTAATAATGGTAACGTTATAAAACAAATTACGGATGCTGTTAACCCGGGTTTTGAAGATGTATGGTCAAATAGTTACAACGCTATTTCAAATGCCAACATCGCCTTAGCAAATATTCCAGGTATTGCCAACTTTGCCGATGCCGATAAGAAAAAACTATTGGGCGAAGTTTACTTTTTACGCGCGTTTTTCTATTACCACCTGGTAAGGTTATACGGGGATGTACCATTAATTACTGCACCGGTAACTATCACCAGTCCTGATCTTTATCCGTCACGTGCGGCAACTTCAGCTGTTTATGACCAGATCATCAGCGACTTAAAAGCTGCTGAAGCATCGGGCATGGCCGAAACCGATGCCACTGGTAAGGTTTCATTGGGTGCAGTGCGTACATTACTGGCAAGTGTGTATTTAACCACTGCTGGTTATCCGCTGCAAAAAACAGCTAATTACGCTTTGGCAGCGCAAGAAGTATTGCCTGTTTTAAGTGATTACACGCTATTTGATAAATATGATTACCTGCATGATAACGCGCACAAAAACCAGGGCGAACTTATTTTTCAATCAAACTACCTGGTTGGCGTAGCTACAAATGCTATCCCTCAGTTAACTGTACCGTTTAACTTATTGGTTGGCGCATATGGTGATCACCTTGGCGCTATGATCCCAACTAATGAGTTTGTGGCCAGCTATGAGGCAGGCGATTTGCGCACAGTTGAAAGACAGTTTTACTTTTCAAGTTACCCATCGTACAAAGACGGAAGTACCATTATATTTGGAGAACACGCGCTTTACAAATACTTCCACTTAGAAAGTGCCGCGGCCAGCGGTCAGAGCGATGAAAACTGGACGTTTTTACGTTTACCAGAAGCACAGCTGATTTATGCTGAAGCAACCAACGAAGTAAGCGGCCCTACACAGGCAGCTTATGACCAGGTAAACAAAATAAGGACACGTGCTAAATTAGCTCCGTTAAGTGGCTTAACTAAAGATCAGTTCCGTATTGCTATCTGGAAAGAGCGTTACCATGAGCTTGCTTATGAGGATAAAGCTTATTTTGATATGCAGCGTACGCATATGGCTTATGTGGTTAACAGCAACACATTTGGCGATCCTACAACTACCAAAACAGAGCAAAATATACAATTTAAACCTCAGTATTACTTATGGCCTATTCCGCAGCGCGAAATAAGCACTAATAGTAAACTAACCCAAAATACGGGCTGGTAATTTATATTTAGCGAATAAGATTGTAAAAGACTGGCATTTACGTGCCAGTCTTTTTATATTTACAGCTGGTTAAACGTTTTACCAAAAAGATCATTTTAAAAGCATGAAGAAAGCCCTGGTACTTATTGCCTCCCTTTTTACCGCTGCCGGTTCATTTGCCCAGCAGGTAAATAAGGTGACCGATCCTGTTGATTACATTAACCCATTAATGGGGACCGATTCGCATTACGATTTATCGAACGGAAATACTTACCCGGCAATTGCCCTGCCATGGGGAATGAACTTTTGGACGCCTCAAACCGGCGTTATGGGCGATGGATGGGCTTATACTTATGACGCGCACAAAATTCGCGGGTTTAAACAAACGCATCAGCCATCACCCTGGATGAACGATTATGGCCAGTTTGCTATAATGCCGGTTACCAAACATGCCCAGGTATCACAAAACGGAAGGGCAAGCTGGTTTTCGCACAAAGCCGAAACTGCTAAACCGTATTATTACAGCGTTTACCTTGCCGACCACGATGTAACTACAGAAATTACACCAACCGAACGCTCGGCGCAATTCAGGTTTACTTATCCTAAAACAGATAGCTCATTCATCGTGATTGATGCTTTGAACAAGGGATCATATGTGAAGATCATCCCCGGCGAAAAAAAGATTGTAGGGTACTCTACCAAGTATGCCCGCGGTCCGCTTAAAAACTTCAAAAACTATTTTGTTATTTATGTAGATAAGCCAATCACCCTGGCACAAACCTACAGTGATACTACTTTGGCAACCGGCCTGGAGCTGAAAGCCGAACACGCCAGCGCGCTGATAGGTTTTAAAACCAAGCATGACGAAAAAGTACATCTACGTGTGGCATCGTCATTCATCAGCATAGAACAGGCGGAGTTAAACCTGAAACGCGAGCAGGGTAATGACAGCTTTGATGTAACCTGCAAAAAAGCGAAAGATGTATGGAACAAAACTTTGAGCCGCTTAACTGTTGAAGGCGGTTCTATTGATCAAACCCGCACTTTTTACTCATGCCTTTATCGCATGGTTTTCTTCCCGAACAAATTATATGAGATAGATGAGAAAGGCGATGTAGTACACTACAGTGCGTCTACAGGTAAAGTATTCCCGGGTTATAAATTTGCCGGTACGGGCTTTTGGGATACCTTCAGGGCGTTGTATCCGTTCCTGAACCTGGTTTATCCATCTATCAACAAAGAGATGCAGGAAGGCTTAATTAACGATTATAAAGAAGGTGGCTGGCTGCCGGAGTGGTCGAGCCCGGGTTACTCGGCGGTTATGATTGGTAATAACTCGGCATCGGTAGTATCTGAAGCTTATTTAAAAGGCGGCAGGGGCTATGATATTGAAAAGTTATACGAGGCATTGATTCACGGCGCCAACAATAAAGGCCCGGCTGCTACAGGCCGGGAGGGTGTGGAGTATTACAACTCGTTGGGTTATGTGCCTTATGATGTAAAGATCAACGAAAACGCGGCCCGTACCTTAGAGTACGCTTATGACGATTTTACCATTTACAAATTGGGTAAAGCTTTGGGTAAACCCGCAGCAGAAACAGATTTGTACAAAAAACGCAGCCTGAACTATAAAAACTTGTTTGATCCTTCAACCGGGTTAATGCGTGGTAAAAACAAAGATGGTTCATGGGAAACACCATTTAGTCCGTTTAAATGGGGCGATGCCTTTACCGAAGGTAATAGCTGGCACTACAGCTGGGGCGTGTTTCACGATATGCAGGGTTTAATAAACCTGATGGGCGGCAAAAAGAAATTTGTTGCCAAATTGGATTCTGTTTGGACACTGCCACCAATATTTGACGATAGCTATTACGGCGAGGTGATTCACGAGATCCGCGAAATGCAGATTGTAAACATGGGCCAGTACGCGCATGGTAACCAGCCTATTCAGCACATGATTTATCTGTATAACTACGGCGGCGAGCCTTGGAAAACACAATACCACGTTCGTGATGTGATGAACAAGCTGTACAAAGCCACGCCGGACGGTTATTGCGGCGACGAGGACAACGGTCAAACATCGGCCTGGTATGTGTTTTCGGCCATGGGCTTTTACCCGGTTACCCCGGCCAGCGACCAGTATGTTTTAGGAGCGCCATTGTTTAAAAAGATCACCCTGAAACTGGAGAATGGCAAAACGGTGGCTATAAACGCACCTAACAACAGCGACACCAACAAATACATCAACACCATGACCGTTAACGGCCAGCCTTATGATTTAAACTGGCTTAGCCATAGCGGATTGCAAAAAGGAGCAGTTATAAATTTTAACATGGCCCCAACGCCTAACAAAACAAGGGGTGTGAAGGATAGCGATGTTCCGTATTCGCTGTCGAACGAAAAGTAAGATAGCCCCTAACCCCCTGAAGGGGGAATAAAGGAAAATAAAATAAAGTCGTGCCGAACTTGTTTCGGCATCCCACAGGACAGGTAGCCCGCATGGAGTATACTTAGTTGATGGGGTGCCGAAACGAGTTCGACATGACTGTTTTATTGGGATTTCCCCGCTATTCGAAGTCTCTGACCCGCTGTTCGAAGTCTCTGACTTCGGACTGTCTCGTCCTAAAAAAAGTTTACAGTTTTTAGATTAATCCTGTAATGAGTTTACAGGTTGATTTGTGTCCTGAATTAGC
>NZ_JAUFPS010000010.1 GCF_030409315.1 Mucilaginibacter flavus
CAGGGCAGCCACATCGGCTACAAAAAGGTTACCGTGGCGCAAACGGGCAGGGGATACAGCGTATCGATGTTCAATACCGACGGTGAGAACGACATCAGCCGCGACGACATTGTGAACCGCAGCATTGTAACCACGCCGAACACCTGCACCTCCGACATCCCCAACTTTCCGTCAGCGCCCGAGCCCAATTACTTTAAACGGGGGCAGCTGCAATACAAGGCGGATTATACCGAAAGCGGAACGCTGTTAGACGACGAATCCTTCACGTCCGACTACCAGGACAATCCTCTGACCACGCCGGCTTTCGTCATCGTAGGCACGCCGATGAGTAGCGGCACGCCGTCCTTCTTTACCTGGTACGACCAGAAAACGGGCCGGAAAGTAAAGGAAACGTCGGTTAGGAACCTGTACACGAGCAACGGAACCGTTACGACCCAGGAGGATGCTTACTTTGACAGCCCCTACCACCACCAGCTTACCAGGAAGTTGATTACCACCTCGGCCGGGGACGTGATGGAAACCCGTTACAGGTACGTTGCGGACTATCGGCTTTCCAATGTAGATGGAATAAGCGATGGACTGGCTAACTATCAGACGCAGCTTAACGCGGTCAACAATACGTTCAACTCCAGCATATCAAGCTGCTCGGGAAGCGTAGGATGTCAGCGCATCGCCTGGTTTGACTATACTATCGGACTGGTGCACAAGCGTGAGGATTTCAATAATTACCGCATCGCCAACTTTACAGGGACCGGCAATACTTACGGTGCGCAGCTCGCGTCTTCTGTGAACAGTGTCGGCCCGGATCTTAAGCCCCTGATTGCGATGCGGGTTCAAAATGATTTTCAGCCTGTTGAAACCACCGCATTGAAAAACGGTACTGTATTAAGCTCGACGCTTTTAACTTACAATTATTTCCCCACCTCGCAGAATCAGATTTACCTTTCCAGGATCAGCAAGACCGACTTTTTGACGTCCCCGGCCAGTTTCGCCTATACCGCCACCGGTTCGGATAACTATTCGGTGGTTAAAGACCCCGGATACAACGAGAAGGCAACTTTCAACTATACATTTGGCAACCCCAACCAGGTGAACATCTTCGGGAACCCGGCCGCGGCTTACCAATGGGGGTACAATGCAGCTTACCCCATAGCTAAGGTAAACACGTCCAATGTGAATGACGTGTTTTTTGATGGCTTCGAGGAAGGCAGCGGAAACAGCGCGATCAACGACAGCAGGACGGGGCACTACAGCCATACCGGGACATATACGCGGACGCTTACGGGGCTGGACGCGGGAAATTACATCTTGAGCTATTGGCAGAAAAGCGGCTCGCTTTGGTCGCTGGTAGTTACGCCGGCGACAGTTACTGGCAGCACTTATACAATCGGCGCCTCGCCGGCGTTGAACGCCCAGATTGACGATGTGCGTTTCTATCCGTCGTCAGCACAGATGACAACATATACCTACGATCCACTAATCGGCATGACAAGCAGCACCGATGCCAAAGGGATGGTTACCTATTACGAATACGATAGCTTTCAGNTCAGGGACAATAAAGAAAATTAAAGATGAAGAAAATCAGGATAAGTACGGCCCTCGTAGCAATAATGGCCACGTTTACAAGCATGAGCTATGGGCAGCAGCCGGACAGTATTAAGCGGAGGGCTTTTAACTATTACCGGCATCTGTTAAAGACGGATACGGCCACCGCGCGACAGGTTAGCGAGATACAGGGACTTTACAAACAAGCGGTGAGCCAGGTAACGGGCAATCTCAGCCTGACGGAGGCCCAGCGGCGTATAGCCATCGATTCGCTTTTGAGCGAGAAGAACCGTAAGCTGGAGCAACTGCTGCCGGAAAGCCAGCGCAGCCTCATCATACCCACGACGGAACGGAAGCGCACCTGGAAGCGGGATACCATTACCAAAGTAAACCGCTAAACGAATATTATTACCAGAACCTTAACGCATGAAAAAGATATTTTGCCTGCTGCTACTGCTGGCAGGAATAAGCACACGGGGGCTTTGCCAGCTTCCCGGCTATTCGATGAGCAACGCGATCAGCGCCGGAAGCTACGGGGCGTCGGGAGGCTATACGGATAGCAGAAGCAATGGCACCGGCAGTGGATACACCAATAACTTTGGGCAGTCGTCGAACGACGTATGGTACAGCTTTACAATAGGGGGAGCTACCAATACCGTTATAATATCGCTTTGCGGAAGCAACTTCGACACCTATTTGCATTTACTGAACAGCGGCGGCACGGAAATCGCAAGCAATGACGACAACGGTCCGGCCTGTAGCGGCACGCAGTCTTCTCTGAGTATGTCGAACCTGTCACCGGGGACCTATTACGTTGTCGCTGAGGGGTATTCGACCAATACAGGTACGATAGCATTTTCGCTGAACGTCAGCATCGTGTCTCCGGTGTCAATCAGTTATGCCGGCCCCCAGACCTATAGTGTCGCTGCCGCGATTTCGCCGCTTGCGCCTACGGTAACCGGGGGCGCGGTATCAGCTCCGGGCGAAACAGGCACATTTGCCGGCACGGGCAGCGCCGGCTCAACAGACGGTCAGGGCACGGCTGCAAGCTTTAACCAGCCCCTTGGTGCAACGGTTGACCCCTCGGGCAACATCTTCATCGCGGAGGCGGGCTCGCATATCATTCGGAAGATCACGCCCTCCGGGCAGGTAAGTATATTCGCAGGCAACTATGCTCAGGGCTTTGTCAACAACGCGACAGGCACGTCGGCCAGCTTCTACCATCCGGTAGGCCTGGCTTCTGACGCCTCGGGGAATATTTATGTGGCAGACGAGGACAATAATGTGATCCGGCTGATTACGCCCTCGGGCTCGGTATCGACATTTGCCGGTAACGGGAGCCAGGGAATCAACACCGGTGCCGTTGCAGCCGCCAGCGCAGTTTTCAAGTATCCTTGCGGCATCGCGCTGGACGGATCAGGAAACGTGTACGTGGCAGACACCTACAATAACCTGATCAGGAAAATAGCCGGCGGAACAGTAACAATCTTTGCGGGAAGCCCGAGCGGAGCTGCCGGCTCGGCAGACGGTCAGGGCACTGCTGCAAGCTTCAATCAGCCGTTCAGCGTGGTTACTGATGGGGCGGGAAACGTGTACGTTGCAGACCGCGTCGGGGCCAGGATACGGAAAATCACCCCATCGGGGCTCGTATCAACGCTAGCCGGAAGCGGCACAGCGGGATACTCGGATGGAGCGGGCACAGCGGCGCAATTCAGCTCGCCCACGGGACTTACCATTGATAAGGCAGGCAATCTGTACGTGACGGACGAGAGCAATAACAGGATACGCAAGGTGACACCTGCCGGTAACGTAACCACGCTTTCGGGGACGGGCGCGCAAGGCAGCGCGAACGGTGCCGGGGCTGCCGCAACGTTCAACCTGCCGTTCGCAATAGCCGCAGACGCGGGTGGCCTGCTGTATATTGGCGACCTAACCGCGAACCTGGTGCGCAAGATAGTGGCTACACCCTATACGGTAATCCCAGCATTACCCGCTGGCCTGTCGCTGAACGGCACGACGGGCGTCATCAGCGGCACACCAACTGCCGTGACCGCGCAGGCGGTATACAACATCAAAGCCTACAACGCTGTCAGCACGGGGTCGGCAAGTTTGACGATGAAGGTAAACAGCGCGGGGGCACTTAACCTGAGCCAGGATCAGAATTATATTGCAACATACGTGCCGCGGATACCCGGTTTGACGACGGACGCGCTGGTAGCTTCTGCATCGTCGGACAAGATGAACGAGGAGATATCCGTCCAATACTTTGATGGCCTTGGCCGCTCTCTTCAGGCGGTCCAGGTAAGGGGAAGCGCGACCGGGGCCAGCGACATCGTGCTGCCGGAGGTTTACGATGCGTACGGCAGGGAGGCGCAAAAGTACTTGCCCTATGCCTCGCCTACGGCCGACGGAAGCTACAAATCGACTGCCGTCTCCGAGCTGGGTAATTTTTACAACCCTTCGGGAACTCCCTCGACACAAACGCAGCTTGCAGGTGCCATTGCGCACATCACTACTCCCTACGCGTTGACTGTGTACGAGCCATCGCCGCTGAACCGTGTAACGGAGCAGGGCGGTCCGGGCGATACCTGGCAGCCGAATTTGAATAACCCCGACCTAAGTCACACCAGCAGGATAGCTTTTGCAACCAATGACAATA
>NZ_JAUFPS010000011.1 GCF_030409315.1 Mucilaginibacter flavus
CAGGGCAGCCACATCGGCTACAAAAAGGTTACCGTGGCGCAAACGGGCAGGGGATACAGCGTATCGATGTTCAATACCGACGGCGAGAACGACATCAGCCGCGACGACATTGTGAACCGCAGCATTGTAACGACGCCGAACACCTGCACCTCCGACATCCCCAACTTTCCGTCAGCGCCCGAGCCCAATTACTTTAAACGGGGGCAGCTGCAATACAAGGCGGACTATACCGAAAGCGGAACGCTGTTAGACGACGAATCCTTTACGTCCGACTACCAGGACAATCCTCTGACCACGCCGGCTTTCGTCATCGTAGGCACGCCGATGAGCAGCGGCACGCCGTCCTTCTTTACCTGGTATGACCAGAAAACGGGCCGGAAAGTAAAGGGAACGTCGGTTAAGAACCTGTACACGAGCAACGGAACCGTTACGACCCAGGAGGATGCTTACTTCGACAGCCCCTACCACCACCAGCTCACCAGGAAGTTGATTACCACCTCGGCCGGGGACGTGATGGAAACCCGTTACAGGTACGTTGCGGACTACCGGCTTTCCAGCGTGGACGGAATGAGCGATGGACTGGCCAACTATCAGACGCAGCTTAACGCGGTCAACAATACGTTCAACTCCAGCATATCGAGCTGCTCCGGAAGCGTAGGCTGCCAGCGCATCGCCTGGTTTGACTATACTATCGGGCTGGTGCACAAGCGCGAGGACTTTAACAATTACCGCATCGCCAACTTTACAGGGACCGGCAACACCTATGGCGCTCAACTCGCGTCGTCCGTGAACAGTGTCGGGCCCGATCTTAAGCCCCTGATTGCGATGCGGGTTCAAAATGATTTTCAGCCTGTTGAGACCACCGCATTGAAAAACGGCAGCGTATTAAGCTCGACGCTTTATACCTACAATTATTTCCCCGCGTCTCAGAATCAGATTTACCTTTCCAGGATCAGCAAGACAGACTTTTTGACGCCCCCGGCCAGTTTCGCCTATACCGCCACCGGTTCGGATAACTATTCGGTGGTGAAAGACCCCGGATACAACGAGAAGGCAACTTTCAACTATACATTTGGCAACCCCAACCAGGTGAACATCTTCGGGAACCCGGCCGCGGCTTACCAGTGGGGGTACAATGCGGCTTACCCCATAGCTAAGGTAAACACGTCCAATGTGAATGACGTGTTTTTTGATGGCTTCGAGGAAGGCAGCGGAAACAGCGCGATCAACGACAGCAGGACGGGGCACTACAGCCATACCGGAACATATACGCGGGCGCTTACGGGGCTGGACGCGGGGAGTTATACCTTGAGCTATTGGCAGAAAAGCGGCTCGCTTTGGTCGCTGGTAGTTACGCCGGTGACAGTTACTGGCAGCACTTATACAATCGGCGCCTCGCCTGCGTTGAACGCCCAGATTGACGATGTGCGTTTCTATCCGTCGTCAGCACAGATGACAACATATACCTACGATCCACTAATCGGCATGACAAGCAGCACCGATGCCAAAGGGATGGTTACCTATTACGAATACGANCCAGGGACAATAAAGAAAATTAAAGATGAAGAAAATCAGGATAAGTACGGCCCTTGTAGCAATAATGGCCACGTTTACAAGCATGAGCTATGGGCAGCAGCCGGACAGCATTAAGCGGAGGGCTTTTAACTATTACCGGCATCTGTTAAACACGGATACGGCGACCGCGCGGCAGGTTAGCGAGATACAGGGACTTTACAAACAAGCGGTGAGCCAGGTAACGGGCAATCTCAGCCTGACGGAGGCCCAGCGGCGTATAGCCATCGATTCGCTTTTGAGCGAGAAGAACCGTAAGCTGGAGCAGCTGCTGCCGGAAAGCCAGCGCAGCCTCATCATACCCACGACGGAACGGAAGCGCACCTGGAAGCGGGATACCATTACCAAAGTAAACCGCTAAACGAATATTATTACCAGAACCTTAACGCATGAAAAAGATATTTTGCCTGCTGCTACTAATGGCAGGAATAAGCACACGGGGGCTTTGCCAGCTTCCCGGCTATTCGATGAGCAACGCGATCAGCGCCGGAAGCTACGGGGCGTCGGGAGGCTATACGGATAGCAGGAGCAATGGCACCGGCAGTGGATACACCAATAACTTTGGGCAGTCGTCGAACGACGTATGGTACAGCTTTACAATAGGGGGAGCTACCAATACCGTTATAATATCGCTTTGCGGAAGCAACTTCGACACCTATTTGCATTTACTGAACAGCGGTGGCACGGAAATCGCAAGCAATGACGACAACGGTCCGGCCTGTAGCGGCACGCAGTCTTCTCTGAGTATGTCGAACCTGTCACCGGGGACCTATTACGTTGTCGCGGAGGGGTATTCGACCAATACAGGTACGATAGCATTTTCGCTGAACGTCAGCATCGTGTCTCCGGTGTCAATCAGTTATGCCGGCCCCCAGACCTATAGTGTCGCTGCCGCGATTTCGCCGCTTGCGCCTACCGTAACCGGGGGCGCGGTATCAGCTCCGGGCGAAACAGGCACATTTGCCGGCACGGGCAGCGCCGGCTCAACAGACGGTCAGGGCACGGCTGCAAGCTTTAACCAGCCCCTTGGTGCAACGGTTGACCCCTCCGGCAACATCTTCATCGCGGAGGCGGGATCGCATATCATTCGGAAGATCACGCCCGCCGGGCAGGTAAGTATATTCGCAGGCAACTATGCTCAGGGCTTTGTCAACAACGCGACAGGCACGTCGGCCAGCTTCTACCATCCGGTAGGCCTGGCTTCTGACGCCTCGGGGAATATTTATGTGGCAGACGAGGACAATAATGTGATCCGTCTGATTACGCCATCGGGCTCGGTATCGACATTTGCCGGTAACGGGAGCCAGGGAATCAACACCGGTGCCGTTGCAGCCGCCAGCGCAGTTTTCAAGTATCCTTGCGGTATCGCGCTCGACGGATCAGGAAACGTGTACGTGGCAGACACCTACAATAACCTGATCAGGAAAATAGCCGGCGGAACAGTAACAATCTTTGCGGGAAGCCCGAGCGGAGCTGCCGGCTCGGCAGACGGTCAGGGCACTGCTGCAAGCTTCAACCAGCCGTTCAGCGTGGTTACTGATGGGGCGGGAAACGTGTACGTTGCAGACCGCGTCGGGGCCAGGATACGGAAAATCACCCCATCGGGGCTCGTATCGACGCTTGCCGGAAGCGGCACAGCGGGATACTCGGATGGAGCGGGCACAGCGGCGCAATTCAGCTCGCCCACGGGACTTACCATTGATAAGGCAGGCAATCTGTACGTGACGGACGAGGGTAATAACAGGATACGCAAGGTGACGCCTGCCGGTAACGTAACCACGCTTTCGGGGACGGGCGCGCAAGGCAGCGCGAACGGTGCCGGGACTGCCGCAACGTTCAACCTGCCGTTCGCAATAGCCGCGGACGCGGGTGGCCTGCTGTATATTGGCGACCTAACCGCGAACCTGGTGCGCAAGATAGTGGCTACACCCTATACGGTAATCCCTGCATTACCCGCTGGCCTGTCGCTGAACGGCACAACGGGCGTCATCAGCGGCACACCAACTGCCGTGACCGCGCAGGCGGTATACAACATCAAAGCCTACAACACTGTCAGCACGGGGTCGGCAAGCTTGACGATGAAGGTAAACAGCGCGGGGGCACTTAACCTGAGCCAGGGTCAGAATTATATCGCAACATACGTGCCGCGGATACCCGGTTTGACGACGGACGCGCTGGTAGCTTCTGCATCGTCGGACAAGATGAACGAGGAGATATCCGTCCAATACTTTGATGGCCTTGGCCGCTCTCTTCAGGCGGTGCAGGTAAGGGGAAGCGCGACCGGGGCCAGCGACATCGTGCTGCCGGAGGTTTACGATGCGTACGGCAGGGAGGCGCAAAAGTACTTGCCCTACGCCTCGTCTACGGCCGACGGAAGCTACAAATCGACTGCCACCTCCGAGCTAAGTAATTTTTACAACCCCTCGGGAACTCCCGCGACCCAAACGCAGCTTGCAGGTGCCATTCCGCACATCACCACCCCCTACGCGTTGACTGTATACGAGCCATCGCCGCTGAACCGTGTAACGGAGCGGGGCGCTCCGGGCGATACCTGGCAGCCGAATTTGAATAACCCCGACCTAAGTCACACCAGCAGGATAGCTTTTGCAACCAATGACAATA
>NZ_JAUFPS010000012.1 GCF_030409315.1 Mucilaginibacter flavus
CTAAACCGTCTTGCCTTTTCCGCTAACGGATCAGGGGTTGTCCACCTCCCAATTACCGGGTCATAGAACCTTGCGCCATAATCGCAGAGGGTATTTTCGACCTATCGGCCACTGGAAAGGCAAAAAATCTGCACCAAAAGCTGTCTCATTACCCCTTTGAGTATTGTAACTTTTAGTTAAATGAAGATTTAAAAAATGTAGCATACCTAACTTCAATGGCCATAAAAAAGGCCGGATTTAAATATCCAGCCTTTAAATATCATTTTCAAAAATATTTATTTCTTTTTTTGAACAGGGAGCCCAACCCTTTGTAAGGTTTGAGTGGCTTCCTCTAACTTCTTAATAAAGAATGGTTCGTTTGCGTGACTTTTAACGTTGTCGCTAACTACCCCCGGCCCGAAACCTTTTATAGTTTTTAATTTCTTTTCTACAATAGCCATGCTAACTCCTTTCTAACGCAATATTCAAATATAGTTATTTACTTCTGTTTTACCAAAAACGCCTCATAGTTAACTGTATAGGGTTCAAACTCGTGCCAAGCGTCATCCTTCAATCCATACACATCAAAATCCTTGCTAATTTCGTTCCATAAACCCGCTATTCCCATTTGGTAAAGTCGAGTACGGGCAGCGGTGCTGCCTTTTGCATAGATGTAGTGATTACCATAATGATTGCAAAACTCAACAATGGTATTCGCTACTGTAGCCAAAACCACATCCCTGTCTTCATTATTACTAACCACAACATCGTCCGTCTCACCTGATTCCGGGTCTTGATCTCCAAAACCTAAATTATAAATTGGCGGTTCCGAGTTTGGGATTTTGGTAAACATTACAATTTTTTTAATCCGTCCTTTTGGCCCGTCACTATAAAACTCGTAATCTTGAAAGTCATTGCTATTTATATATGGATAACGTTCTAAATTCATGTCACCATTTTTTTGTCCTTAATATTATATATCAAATGGTTTGTTGCCTGTTTTCCAGTAAACAGTTAACGAAGCGAAAAGTAAACCTAATAGCCCACCCGCAATAGCAGTAACTAAAATATCTCCGTAACGGTGCCATGAAAGTCCGGCTATCAATCTTATACTGACAACAACCACCGACACAAAAGCAACCTGCATCCAAAACCACATTATATTTCGTTGCCTTTTAAGCTGTCCCTGTGGCAAACTGGCAATAAACGCTATAATGATAATCGCCCCAATTATTGTACTGCTATGTTGAATTATTTTGAAGACATATAATTGGTGCCCGCCAAAAGAAACAACATAAGATAACGCCGGAATTACTGTCACGAAATATCCGTGAGGATGAGTAAAACTGTCCCAAACTAAGTGCGATACTGCACCTATCGAAATGGAAATAACTGCTACTGTAAAATATTGAAATAACGTGCCGTCCTTGTATGTGCCTCTAAACGTAGAAAATCGGCGATTTAAAACTGCCGGTAAATTCTCTATCAGATTGTTTTTAATAAATGCCTGATAGAGAAACGCCAATAACAAACCCAATGGAATGTCAAACCAAATTAATCCCAACCATGTATGGCTGTAAATACTCTCCACCCGCAATCTTAAAAAATATTCAAAGTCCGGCACCATGCTGCCAATAACCAAACAGGTCATTGAAAACCATTGTTTAGGAAGCTTTCCTAACGGTAAAATGATAGCAGGATGCGAAAATGTAAACGGCATTTCTTGAAAATATTAAAGCACCTGTAAAAATATAAGATTTTATATTATCGGTAGCACACAAACCGGCTATCTCGACTTGTGCTTTTTCAGCTTCATCAGTTTCTGTTTCGCATCTTCGCTTTTTTCATTTGCCTGTTTAGCATCTAATTCAGCATTCATCAATTCGGTACGGTGTTCGATATTTATTTCTGCTTGATTAAGTAACGTGTCTTTGTTAGCTAAGTATGCACTATCAACTTGTTCTGATACACGCGGATAAAAGCCTTGAACAATTTTATACTTGTCTTTATAATCAGACCGATTGTTTAACTCGAAAGCTAACACAATCATAATTCCAACCGATACAGCGGCAATCCCAATTAACGATAAAAGTGTACGAATTACAAATTTTGATCTCGTATCAAAATCAATCTTTTTGCGAACGTGTATTTCCTTTGGAAAGGATTTAATTTGCTCACCAAATGTGTTTAATTGATTACCGTATTGCTTTAGCTGGTCGTTTAGTTCGGTGGTTTTCGTCTCCTTGATCTCCTCTAACGATTTTTCCAATCCTTTAATCTTTTCCGGCATTTCCTCAAAGTTTGCACTTTCTAATTTGGTTTGCCGCTTTTCCAGTTCACCGAGCTTTCGCGATAAACTGTCTATAATCTCCTGTTGTAAATTATCTTCGTGATTTTCCATAATTCTAATTGTTTTAAATTCTCATGCCTCTACTTTGTTCTTCATCTTCGCCCTGGCCTTTCTTTCTGCGTTTGCGGGGCGGTTCGGGGTCTGTGGCTATTACCGGCATGTGTCCAAATAGATCGAGGGCTGCGCTCAATTCTTGCTTTGCGCTTCCTTGCGCTTCTCCTCGTTCAGTATTTAACACGTCTCGTAACTGCTGGGCTAAGGATGGCTGCTGATCGGCTACGTGTTTTTCTTTAGCTTGCTCCTGTAGCTGCTTGGTGAGATTGCCATAGCTTAAACTTCGGTCTATTTCAGACCCTTTAAAGGTGTACTTGCCTTTGCTAAAACTAACTCCCTGTATCTCCAGTGTGCCGCTTTTTAACTTGTACTGGGTGGTGATGCCCTGTTTTGCCAATACCTGCTTTAATTCTCCCATTGTAGCTGCCTGCTTGCTCGCGGCTTTGATCTTGTCGTATAATTCGTACTTTACTTTATCGGCACCTTTTAGCTGCTCCCGGTTAACTTGCTTCTTGTCGGCAGCAATAAATAACCCATGTTGTAAGGTGAGAGCCTTAGTAACCTTAATGCTTTTATACTGCTGGAAACTATCGGCAATGGTCTTACCATCATTATTAACCCGGTTATAAACGATGTGCAAATGTGGATGTGCTTTATCCTGATGCCGGACAATCAAAACCTGCGTGTTATCAATCTTCATTCGTTGCAGGTAGTCTTTGGCTATAGCGGTCATCAGGTCATTGGTTAATTTACCTTTATCATTTGCACTAAAGCCTAATGCAATGTGACCGACTGCCTGACCCAATCCGGGATTAAGTTTCCGCTGCATATTAAAATCTGCTATCATGTGCTTTACATGATCAGTCCTAATGCCGTCGGCGAAAAGCAACTCCGCATCCTTTTTCAATACATTGTATTCCACTACACCGCCGAAGCTTCTGCCGGGCTTGGGTATTTTAGCGATCATCGTTATTCAAATATTTTAATGCCTGGTCGATCTCATTTAAAACCTCACTGCATTTTCGGGCAACAGACAGAAGCCCGTCCCGATGGGCAAGTTTGGTCAACTGATTTAAGTTGTTGGCAAGTCCTGTCACCATGCGCATAATTTTCATATCTTCAACTGATAGCCGGGCAATAACTCGTGCGGACTTTATAGCCGCCCTCACAAAGTCACTAAGGTTCATTCCTGCATCTTTAGCCCGCCCATTATATAGTATTCGCTCGGTGGCAGTCAACCGGATTTTGGCATGGGATTCACGCTTGATACTGGCTTTCGGCCTGCCGCCTTTATGCTTCGGCTTTGACGTTTTCGTCCCTGTCTTTATAGTTGTTTCCATACACTTATATCATCCTAAATTCCGCTTTCCCTTTTTGCGACCATCGGGAGCAAAAAGCAAGTTTGCCGTCCTGCCGAAGGCATGGGCGGAGTTTTCGGGTACCGAAAACACAAACTTGCTTCTTATCGGCAAATGGGTTTGGTTAACGGCCTCCGGCCGGTATATCCAGATATACAGCTATACCGCAAGCGGTATGCTGCGCCGCCTTTTCACCAAAGCTTCGCTTTGGGCTTCGTACACGAAGCCTTACTTGCCGTCACCTTCCAAAAGTGTTTCAATGTCCTCCCGCTTGTAATAAAGCAGGCCGCCGATCTTGGTATATCGGAGCGTGCCGTTGACTCTTAAATTCTGCAAGGTGCCGGGCGAAATGTTAAGCAGCTTCCTGACTTCGTAGCTTTTCAACCACTGCTTACTCTGACCCTGACCGGGCTTTAAAAGTCCTTTGATCTCGTATAATAAGTTCTCCAACTTTTTCAAATCCTCTTTCGTGATAAACTCGATGTTCATTTTGCCCTCCTGTTAATCTTTAGTTTTTTGTTGCATGATTTTGAGCACTTCGCTCTTTTTGAAATACACCCGTTTATGCAGGCGTAAATAGGGTAGCCCCTTTTTCATCCAGTCCGTAAGCGTGACCAATGAGACGCCTAATTCTTCGGACAGTTCTTGTTTGGACAATAGCCGTTCGTCCTGTGGCGAGGTTTCGCCCATCTTAAAATGTTCCTGTAATTCTGCCCTGACTGCATCCCTGATACACCGGCTTAGAGCTTCTTGGTTGATGATTTCCATGAAGCAAATGAAAACAAAAAGGTATCGCGGGCGTGACCACGCGGTTTTGCGTGGTTAAATTGACAGCGTTTATAACAAGCTGTGACAAGCCTGTACAGTGCTGAAATTCAAGTTATTGTTGCTTGTGAAAAGAGAAAATAAGTAAGGTTAGTTTTGAACGGTTTTCAACTCCGCTTTCGTGCGGGTTTAAGTTGAAACAACTTTAGTTCCGATGGAATTTTGGCGTATTTCGAGCCGGGGTTATTCTTATCGGCAGGGAAATAGCGGCGTATGGTTTCTAAACTGATCTCGTTATTACCCTCTCTGAAATACTTAGCAATCATCTTGCACCAAACGATCTGTGTTTGGGAAAATACCAACTCTTTACCGCTATCCGGTAACATGGCTTCCTGCGCTTGCAGGCAGATATCCAAAAAGCTTAAGAGGTAACCATCTGCAATGTTAATATACTCTTGCGTCTCTAACTTCCTTGCTGCTTTCAAGTCTTCTTTTAATGTGCCTATTTCGGCCTGTTGCTTCCTGATCTCGTCCTGTTGGTCTGCAATGATTTCGGGCAGTGTTTTTTGTGTATTCCACTGGTCGATAGAGCGCAGGTACTTTTGAAAGCTAAGTAGCTTATCGAGTATTTCCATATCCAGCGCATGGCTCGAATTGAAAGGGTCTTTGATTTCTATAAATTTGATACGCCTTAAAACGATCTGCCACACAAAAGAAAAAAACTCGTGCTCACCATTAGGCTCCTTATTTAAAAAGTATGTCAGGTGATACAGGTAATAAGCGGCGTATTCGAGTTCGGGTAGTGTAAATAGTTTCTTTATGAATAGGTTATCTTCGTAACCTTTTTTCAATCCAACAAATACACCTATATCATATTGATGTGGGTTGCGGTCGTAAGGCTTATGTGGTTTAAAGTATTTGTTGGGCATGGTTTCGGCTTTTGATATTAAACATCAAACAATAAGTTTGGTTTACAATGCTCTATAGTGATTTTTGAACACCTTTAAGTTGGTGTATTGTTTACATTTGCGATAATTAAATATTAACCCTATGCCAAATATTACAGAACAAACAACAGTGCTATTAGACCAAGTTTTAAAAGCTAAACCAAAAATTAGGGAGGCCGAAGAAAAAATAAAAGCCATTGAAAATAAGAAAATAAAAATTGGAAGTGTCGAGCCAATCAATGTTAGCTCACTTGATGAAAATTATGAACATGATTTAGAAATTAACAAGCTCAAAAAGGAAATCTCGAACCTTGAAAACGACTTAGAACAGGGGAAAAAAGGACTGTTTGAACTTTATAGAAAATATCAGGACCGTGAGCTTTCTGTACTATACGCAGGTGAGATTCGTAAATTGATAGTTAGCTGGGATGAAGATGAGTTGTATAAAGAAAATCACAAATATTTCATAAATTATAACGGTGCAGATTTATAAATTATTCTCTATATAATAAGAAAAGGTGCCTTCCAAGCACCTTTTCTTATTATAATTTATTGGCTGGCCATCCGCTTTCTTAAATTCAGCATGTCCTCACTAAGCTTCTGTTCAACTACTTTAGCATATACCTGCGTGGAACGAATAGTGGTATGACCAAGCATTTTACTTACTGATTCAATAGGAACCCCATTGCTCAATGTTACGGTCGTCGCGAAAGTATGCCTGGCTATATGAAAAGTAATAGCTTTGTTTATGTTACACAAGTCGGCAATCTCTTTGAGATAAGAATTTGTCTTTTGATTGGAAATCACTGGAAACAAAGTGCCATGATTGGAAGCTTTAGGGTGATTTTTATACTTCTCTATTAATGCTTCTGCTTGTGGCAATAAAGGAACACGCACATCAGTATCGGTTTTCTGTCTGCTCGTGATTAGCCAATCGTTACCATCGATGCCTTTAATAATGTTTTCAGTGGTCAGGTTCATGGTATCTATATAGGCCAACCCTGTGTAGCAACTGAAAAGAAAAAGGTCTTTAACGGTCTGTAAACGTTCGATGCTAAATTTTTTCTTCTCAATAGCGGCTAATTCCTCTTTGGTAAGGTAAAACCTTTCTACCTTATCAAAATGCTGTTTGAACTTAGCAAAAGGGTCTTTGTTTAACCAATCCATCGTAACCGCCATATTTACCATTTTACAAAGGCGTTCAAGGTGTTTCATGATGCCGTTGTTATGTAATGGCTTTTGGTGGTCTTTAGGTTGATGCTTGCTTAAATAGGTCTCAAAGTCAATTATAAACTTGTAGTTCAATTCGGCGAGATTAATATCATTCCTGTGAAGTTTTTCCTTTAGAAACTTTGCAATATACTTTTGGGTGGTATAATAATTCTTCATTGTACCATCGGCAAGCTTATCTTTCATTTCTGAATTATGATACTCGCTAAGTTTTATCAAAGTCATTTCATTTTCATCATCTCCGAGAAATAAGGCTTTAACTGCATCGACTGTTACAACTTTTTTCTGTTGCACCAGGGCATGATAGCAATCGGCTATCAATGTGCGTACCCGCTCAATATGTTCATTAAGTTTGCGGATTTCATCTTTCGTACCCCGCGCTTTACCCTTTGCATCATCCCAATTTTGCGGGTTGATCTTCTTTTTCAAAGAAATTTCACAACGCCTGCCGTTAACAGAAATACGCGCAAATACGGTTGCGGGGTCGGTTTTTTGTAGCTTGGACAGCCTGATTACAAACTGAATACCAAATGTGTTACTGCTCCTCATATCAATTCATTTTAATTTTACTTGATAATCATTGACGCAGGTGATGAATTTTACTCACAAAAACAGGGGCTAAAACCCATCAAAAGCAATCAAAATAAATGACTTAATAAATTGATTTACAATTAGTTAAGTCTATTTCTACGAGTAAATGTAAAACACTTAATTTACTCACGCAATTGCTCACATCTTCCTTGATATTGATTGGTGTTTTTTGGTGGGAATAAAAACAAAAAACCCGCAAATCAATGTGATTTGCGGATTTTTGACTTCGATTGGTATCGCTTTAGTCGGGATGGCAGGATTCGAACCTGCGGCCTCCACATCCCAAATGTGGCGCGATACCGGGCTACGCTACATCCCGTTTGGCTTTCGCCGGGTATTATGTTCTTCCAATCAGAAAAGAAAACCCTTTAAATTTTCGATTTAAAGGGTTTTGATACTTGGTATCGCTTTTGTCGGGATGGCAGGATTCGAACCTGCGGCCTCCACATCCCAAATGTGGCGCGATACCGGGCTACGCTACATCCCGCTTCCCTGATTGGGTGTGCAAAAGTAGGATTTTAAATTAAGTTGCAAAATTTTTTTTCAAAGAAATTCAAACACCATTGTTAAACCATTCATTTGCACCTGTTTGAACTTAAATATTTTTTTCGTGCCGTACAATTAACCTGCTCTTCTTATTATTTTAACAATGATTCAGGTAAAACATAAGCTATAACGCCATGTTGTGTAGTAATAAAGTCCACTATAACCGGCGCACTTCTCAAAACTATTATGAACCTATATCAGCAACACCCCTACTGGCTAATGAAGAATGGCATTGTCAACACCTATCCTTCATTAAAAGAAAACATTAAGGTTGATGTAGCCATTATGGGTGCCGGCATCAGTGCGGCTTTAACGGCCTGGCATTTGCGAAACGCTGGTTTAACCGTGGCTGTGTTTGATAAAAACCACGCGGGCCTTGGCAGCACCGCGGCAAGTACCGCTTTTTTGCAATATGAAATTGACATCCCCTTAACTAAATTAAAAGAATACGTTGGCGAGGCTGATGCCGTTAAAAGCTATAAACTATGCCGCGAAGCCATCTATGATATTGCTGATTTATGTAAATCATTAAAACCCGCTTTTGATTTTCACCTCAAACCAAGCCTGCAATACGCCAGCTTTAAAACACATTTAAGTGACTTAAAAGCCGAGTATGAGTTACGCAAAAAGCACAACTTTAAAGTGCAATGGCTGGATGAAGATGAAATTCAAAAACAATTTGGTTTTAACGCGCCGGGAGCCATTTTATCTAAAGATGGCGGCGAAGTGGATGCTTACCTGCTTACCCATGCCCTGTTCAACGCCTTTGAACATGCCGGACATAAGGTTTATAACAATACCCCCATAAAGCAAATTGAACATACCAAACATGGTGTTACACTACACACGGCCAGCAACCTTAAAATAAACGCGAAGAAATTAGTTATTGCCAGCGGCTACGAGAGCCTGCAATACGTGTCAAAAAAAATAGCTGATATCAACTCAACGTACGCTATGGTTTCAGAACCGATTGAGGATACAACTTTTTGGTATCAAAATAGCCTGGTATGGGAAACAGCTACACCATATATGTATTTTAGGGTGGTGAGCGAAAACCGGATATTGATAGGCGGCAGGGACGATCCTTTTCATCACCCGCACATTGCACCATCAACAATAGATAAAAAAGCGGAAATGTTAAGAAAAGCCTTCTCGAAAAAGATGCCACAAATTCCGTTGGCGCCCGATTTTAAATGGGCAGGCGCCTTTGCATCAACCAAGGATGGCTTACCCTATATTGGTTCGATACCAGAGCGGCCTAACACTTATTTTGCCTTGGGCTTTGGCGGTAATGGTATCACTTTTAGCGTGATAGCAGCCAATATCATCCATGACCTTATCACGGGTAAAAAGAACGATAATGCTGCTATTTTCCGGTTTAACAGGTAAGCGTAATCTCAACCCAATTTGCTCGATTTATTCATTAAAGCAGCTGCCGACCCAACGCAAATTAAAAGGCCCAGCGCCAGGCCCCCAAATAAACGCCCCGAAAAGGCAAACAGGTTGCTGGCCATATCAAAGTAATTGATGTAAACTATGCCCGCCAGGCAGGCAAATAACCCTCCTATCAGCAAAATTCTGAAACTTTGAAACAAGGCTTCAAAAAAACTAATCTCCCCGCTTTTCTCGTCTTCACGGTAAGTTTTTACCCCGAAATAAACCCCGCAAAAAGGTATTAGTAATGATAAATATTCAATTGGCCGTACATGATTACCGGTACTGGTGTACCCAAACGACCGCATTATAAACAACCAGGTTCCGCTCATAATCCCCAGGATTAATCCGGTTACAAACGCATTTTTCATAATTTTTGGCTATTGGTTATAACTGTATATAAATATGCGGAATTTTAATCACTGTTTATGATACTTCGCTTTTTTTTAATGAAGATAATAGTTAATACCCTCTCACGCTTCAGCAACTTTGTTCATTTATTTTGCAGCCCCGGTAACCCCAAAAAAAGAGGCTGCCTTCTTTTGCAGAAAACAGCCTCCTTTTACCTTATGGTTATATATTTTATTTCATATAATCCTTATCCAGGAATAAATAGCGATCGCGATCCGTTTCGGTTTGCTGCTGACTTTTCACATCAATATTCATAAACTTAACCGGGCCTTTGCCTGTATTGGCATCCCATTTTGGCAAACCGGCACCGTTGGGGTTATAGTTTTTTATAAAATTGCCAAAGTAATCTTCCATGGTTGTAGATACTTTGTAATCATCAGGTGTCCAAGCGTAAGTTTTGTTGGTGGCCAGGTTACCTAACGCATACTCAATTTCAGACGCGTGGGCGGCACCAACCGGTCCGGCTGGTTTAGGGGCTGGTTTATTAGCGTCGCCTTTTACCACACCGCCTGCAAGGCCTGCGGTAGCATTGCCCATAGCAGCAGTCATGGCAGGGCGCACGCGCGAAAACAAATACCGATAAACCGGTTTTCCACCGGTTTTAATTTGCAGATCGGCCCATTTCCAGGTGCTGTATACAATAAACCTATCGCTTGACAGCGCCGTTGCCGATTTAATCACTTCCTCATCATTTGTAGCCGGGTATAATTTCAATGCTTCGTCGGCTTTATCACCATAAACGGTGGTTAAAGTTTTTTTGTAGTTCTCTAATGTTGGAGCATCAGCACGCATTAAAAACTGGTATGGTACTTCGGCCGAGTTCCAGCCCACCAGGATAGGCACTTTTGCCTGCTCGCCGGCTTCAAATATCTCGGGTAATGATTTTGGTAGCAAATAACCATCAATAGTAGGTGTCATTGGCGACCGCATCTGACCAGGCTTATTGGTGATATCCAACAATTCAACAGCCGTTTTTGCTCTTAAATCGGCCAATGAACCAGCCTGGATGCTGGCAGCAAAAGCGACACCGTTCTTTTCGGCCTCGGCCAGCGGGATAGAATTTAAAGTAGGCTTGATCCCTGCGCCACTTTCGCCAATGGCTGCATTGATCAGATCTTTTGATAACGGCGACGCCATTTGTACCGATACCGAGATCGACCCGGCAGATTCGCCGGCAATAGTCACGTGTTTAGGATCGCCGCCAAATTTGGCTACGTTCTTTTGTACCCAAAGCAAAGCGGCGTTTTGATCAAGGTAACCGTAATTACCGGATGAATGGTTAGGCGATTCTTTAGTCAAATCAGGATGCGAAAAAAAGCCAAACACACCAAGTCTGTAGTTTACAGTTAAAACCACAATGCCTTTTTTAGCCAGGCTTTCGCCATCATAACGCGGTTCAGATCCATCGCCTGCCGCTAAGCCGCCACCGTAAAAATATACCAGTACGGGTAGTTTTTCATTCATGATTTTGGCAGGAGTCCAAACGTTAAGATAAAGGCAATCTTCGCTCATACCTGCCGAGCGGAAGCCCATATCGCCAAAAATTGGCCGTTGCATAGGGTTATTGCCAAAATGGTCGGCTTTTAACACCCCGTCCCAGTTTTTAACGGGCTGTGGCTCTTTCCAGCGCAAATCGCCAACGGGCGGCTGGGCAAACGGAATGCCTTTAAAGGTGGTAATAGCCGATCCTGCTTCCTTCACTCCTTCCACCTTACCATTTTGGATGGTTACCTGCGGGCCGGTTTGGGCAAACAACTTTACAGATGCAAACTGCATCAGCAGCAAGGCTGCTAAAATTGGTTTCGTCATGGGTTTATTTCTTATTTAATTGGTTTAAACAGGTTTTTGATACTTATTGTATCATTATGTTACAATAATAATTAATTTTATCGCGGCATCAAATTTTTTTGTTATTTGCTCCTCACTTTTTACAAAACATGAATAAGGAATTCAGAAACCAGGAAAGTAATACCCAAGGCGATGGCTATTTGCCCGGACTGGCTATTGATGCCGTTATTTTCGGTTTTCACGATAATCAGCTTAAAGTACTACTGCTTGCTTACAAAAACACCGGCTTATATGCCCTGCCTGGCGGCTTTATTCATGACGATGAAGATGTAAATCAGGCTGCCCGCCGCGTACTGCTTGACAGAACCGGGCTTACCAATATTTTTCTTGACCAGTTTTATGTTTTTGGCGATTACAGCCGTTACGATCCCGAGCCGTTACGGGCAATTATGCTTGCCCGTGGCTATACCCCACCTGCTGATCACTGGTTGCTTAAGCGTTTTATATCGGTAGGGTATTACGCCCTGGTAGATTTTACGAAAGCTATCCCTACTCCCGATGCGATCTCTGATAGTTGCGACTGGTATAGTTTAGATAACCTGCCCCAATTGATGCAGGATCATAACCAAATTATCCAAAAAGCCTTACAAACGCTGCAAACCAACCTCGATCAAAAGCTAATTGGCTTTAACTTACTTGGCGAAGAATTTACCATGGGCGAACTGCAAAGTCTTTACGAAACCGTTTTGGGCAAAAAACTAATCAGGGCTGCCTTTCAGCGTAAAATATTAAGTCTGGGTATTTTAGAGCGCATTGCAAAAAAATTCACCGGCGGCGCGCATAAAGCCCCCTATCTGTATAGGTTTACTTCGGTACGATAAAAATTTCTTGTCTTAATTATACCCTTTATTTGTCGTATTCTACCCTGTTTGCTTATCTTTAATCGGCGTAGCTTTACTCCTGTTAAACCAAAAAACTATAAACTATAAAATCAATAACCATGGTAACTATCAATCCTTATGTAAATTTCCCGGGCAATACCGAGGAAGCCTTCAATTTTTACAAATCTGTATTCGGTGGCGAATTCGCGGCCGTAATCCGTTTTGCCGATATGGGTGCCGAGAATGTGGCCGAAGAAGACAAAAACAAACTCATGCACATTGCTTTGCCTATAGGTAAAGGCAATATCTTGATGGCTACAGATACTGTTGGCGAAATGGGTATGGGCTACAAGCAAGGCAACAACTTCCATTTATCGCTTAATGTGGAAAGTAAGGAAGAAGGAGATACCATATATAACGCGCTTTCGGCCGATGGTATCACTACAGTACCGATGTCTATGTCGGCATGGGGCAGCTATTTTGGGATGCTGGTAGATAAATTTGGCATTTCATGGATGGTTAGTTTTGACGAAATCCGCGGATAGTAAACCGTAAAAACCATGAAACCCAAAAGCGTAAAAATTACCTATTGGATATTAACCATACTGTTTGCCCTGGCTATGGCCGGAGATGCTTATGGTGGTATAACAAAGCAACAAGCGGGCGTTGATGTTTTAAAGCACCTGGGCTATCCCATTTATTTCATGGTATTTACCGGGTTTGCAAAACTATTGGGCGTTATTGCCATACTGCAAACTAAATTTAAAACCATTAAAGAATGGGCTTATGCCGGCTTTGCTTTTACTTTTTTGGGGGCGATAGCATCACGTGGTTTTGTGGGCGATCCGCTTAGCCAATTAATACCACCTGTAGTGGTATTGATAATCCTGTTTATTACCTACTATTTCTGGAAGAAGTTTGATCAGCTTAAAGCAACCGAATAATATTAACAATCACAATTTAAAAACAACCTTATAATCATGAAAATAGCTGTAATTATTGTACGTACCCTGGTAGCGCTAATGTTCCTGTTTGCTGCCGGTACCTATTTTGCCGCCGTAGTTTTCCACGCATTTAAAATGCCAGAGCAAACCGGAAGCCTAAAAACATTTAACGATGGCATGGCCGCATCGGGCTACCTGATGATGCTTGTAAAAATAACAGAGTTAGTTTGCGCATTATTTTTATTATTTGGCAGGTACGTTGCGCTGGCGTTGGTAGCGCTGTTCCCGGTAATGGTAAACATTGTGTTTGTAAACGCATTTCTGTCGCCATCGGGCCTTGCTTTAGTAATACCGCTACTGATAGCCTTTTTATTCCTGGCTTACACGCAGCGTGAAAAATACGCGCCTTTGTTCACATCAAAATAAACCTGTTATACAAGCGGGTTAAAAATACAAACTGTTATGACGGTAGAAGTTTTTAAAACCAATGTAAACAAGCGTAAAAACGCTGATATTTTGTTACAGCACATTCACCGCGCCTTTGCAGGCTATAAAGCCAATTTCGATTTGGACGACTGTGATAAAATTTTGCGGGTACAATGTAACGATCGCGCCATTAAAGCCAGGGCACTTATCCTGTTTTTGAAAGACCTTGGCTTTCATGCCGAAGTATTAACAGATTAAAGCCAAAACAAAAGATGAGGTTTGTGAATTGTTAATTAAAACAAAAAGATGATGTTAAAAGAAAGCAAAGCATTCGGCGGGTTTTCGGTAAATGATACCGCGGCGGCCAAAGAGTTTTACAGCAACGTATTGGGCCTCGAAGTAAAAGATGAAGCCATGGGCGGCGTTATCAGCATACAACTTGCGGGTGGTAATCAGGTAATTGCTTACCCTAAGCCAAACCATATACCGGCCACCTTTACCATACTCAACTTCCCGGTACCTGATATAGATGCGGCAGTGGATGAACTTACACAACGTGGCGTAAAATTCATTATTTACAATGAAGAGCACTTTAAAACCGATGCGAAAGGCATTTTCAGGGATGGCGGCCCGCTCATAGCCTGGTTTGCAGATCCCGCGGGGAATATCATGTCTGTCATTCAGCAATAATTAGCTTTTCATCAAATCTTATCATAACAAAAGGCCCTTAAGTTGATTTACTTGAGGGCCTTCTTATTTACGGTATTATGCAATATATTTAGCTAACAGCAAGGTTATTATCACTTATTTTCTTTTTCAATATCAGCGCGCTGATAAGCGCTATCAGCAAACCTACAGGCAAAATTTCGGCATAGGTTATCAATATTAAAAACACCGGATTTTTATACATCTGTTTTAAATTGGTTGCGCTTACAATTTGCTCCTTTATTTCCTGTTGACTTTTGCCACTGCTTTTCGCCTTGGCAATCATTGAGGCGGCGTATTTATCCATAAAATCGGGCATAAAAAAATGATAGTCAAACAGCCATGCCACTACATACATGGTTGCCGCTATCAGTGTTATGTAAAGGCCAATGGTAAAAGCCTTGCCAAAAGTTATAACCCCATTATTGTATTTATCCCTGTAGTTTTTAACGGCCACAAATATCATGGAGAAAGCGATAAGTTGGGTGCCATACCCAAGGTACATGTTAACGCTTTCGCTGGCGCCCTGGCAGTACACAGCGGTTATAAGCATCATCATGGTTACAATGCAGCCGGCTATTAAGCCAAAAGTGAGTACATTTTTTTTCATTGTTTTAAGCTTTAAAGTTTGATGCTGCAAATTTGCGAATCGGCTTTTTCCGGGCAGTCATACTTTAGGGTGATTTTGTAGAAATACAGCCAATTCATACCAAAGTACTATAATTTTCAGGCAATAAGGTTAAGCTTTTTAGCCTTGTCAACGGCCTGGGTGCGGCGGTCAACCTCCAGCTTGCCAAAAATATTTGAGGAGTGTGTTTTGATGGTATTTAACGATACAAACAAGCGCCCGGCAATTTCCTGGTTACTTAATCCTTCGGCCATCAGCTGCAAAACTTCTAACTCGCGCCTGCTGATGTTTAAACGCGTGAGTATGGTTTCATCTAAAACGAAGCCTTCGTTACTATACACGTAAACTTCTTTTTCAACATGAATAGTTTTAACCTTTGGCGAACTTAATTTAAGAGCCAGCCAAACGCCCAGCGAGGTAAAAATGATGGCTATAGCGCCAATATAAATTTCGAGCGAGTTATCAATAATGATAAACCTATACTCCAGCCAACGCATTAAAAACAACATCACCGCGAGCGATGCCCCATACATGATAATGTGTTTATTTTTCGCCAGCCTGTTCAAACCCTTGCTTTATTGCTATCTACCAAAAATATAAAATTCGCCCTTAAAGTAACCTGGCACAACGGAATTAATTAATGGTTATAAACCGGCAAAAACTTACCCTGTTTTGTAGGGCATACTACCCAAACGGGAATATTTTCCTCAACCTTAAAGCAAATGAAACATAATGATTTAAGCAAAGAATACATAGCACGCACATACTTACCTCTTTAAATGAGGCAAATAGTTTGTTAGCAAATAAAAAAGTTTTGAACATATATTATGTAGTTAATATATGTATTTTCGGTACAGGAATTGTTTGCTTACGTTAAAGTGTAAAGGTTTTGGCATTATTTACATAAAAACAAAACTCTAAGCGTTGTTTTAACGTACACCTATCAATATAAAAAACATTTATTTGCAAAGGAATTAAAGCCGAATCACCTTTAAATTATTTTTAGTTTACATGTTACACCTGCTTTTTTAATTCAAATTCCACAAACCCGCAACATGAAGAAAAGATTACTAATTGTCGATGACGATTTAAGCATACTAAAACTGCTCAATTTCATCCTTTCAAAAGACTATGATGTTGTTGTAAAAAGCAACGGCATCGACGCGTTTGGATGGCTTGAAGAAGGTAATTTTCCGGATCTGATCCTCTCCGATCTTCAAATGCCTTATTTTGATGGGCAATCATTTGCAAAGAATGTTAAAATCAGTGGTTTTTACCGCGATATCCCGGTGTTGTTGTTATCGGCAGCACATGATCTTGATGAACAGGTAAGCAAGATGCCTTTTAAAATTGATGGCTACATGCACAAACCTTTTAAACCAAATGAACTAAAATCAGCAATTAACCAACTACTACAAGTTTATGAATCATCAAACGTCTGATTGGAACGAAAATTCTGGTTCGCACATCAAGATTGCTTATGCAGGAGTTGATTTTAAAGACCTTGTAACAAGTGGCCTTAGTAATTTTAATATTACTTATAACGACTCTATTGCCCAGTTAGAAGAATACCTGGGTAATCAATCTATTTTAAGTGTTCCGGATATTATCCTCATAGAGGTTGATACCGAAGGCAAATGTTTCAAACTGGTTCAGGAAATCAAAAAAAGCTTCCTGCTTAACGGTTCAATCATTGTATTGCTGTCAACTCATGCCGATAAAGAACTTAAGAAAAAAGCGCTTCAGTTAAGAGTGCATGATTTTTACAGTTTGCCGTTTTCTATTGATGACCTGCGCGAGCGTTTAAACTTCCTTGTTACTTTTAAGCTGATTAAACCAAAATTGCTTGAGTTATCAAAAGAAGTTGATACCACTTATAAAATGCCGTTTGGCAAACGTATTATCGACCTGGTAATTTCAGGTTCGATGTTATTTTTCCTGTCGCCCGTTTGTTTGGTGGTTGCCATATTGATCAAGCTTGATTCAAAAGGTCCGGTATTTTACAAAAGCAAACGTGTTGGTACAGGATATAAGGTATTTGATTTTTACAAATTCAGATCGATGCGTACCGATGCCGATCAGCTTTTGGCTAAATTATCAACAGAAAACAACCAGTATGCTACCGAGGATGGTGCGCCTAAAGCCGCCTTTGTGAAAATCAAAAACGATCCGCGTATTACCAAACTGGGCAACTTTTTACGTAACTCAAGTCTTGACGAGCTGCCACAATTATTTAACATTTTAATTGGCGATATGAGTGTGGTGGGCAACAGGCCGTTACCCGTTTACGAAGCAGAAATGCTAACATCAAACGAGTGGTCGATGCGCTTTTTAGGCCCTGCCGGGCTAACCGGGTTATGGCAGATAAGCAAACGTGGTAAAGAAGATATGAGCGAAAGGGAAAGAAAAAAATTAGACAACTTTTATGCTCAAAAGTATTCTATTTGGTTAGATTTACGGATTATTATAGGAACCGTACCTGCTCTATTTCAAAAAGAAAAAGTATAAATAATGAATAAGCACCTGAAATTTTTTTGCTTTTTAATAACTATATCACTACTTGCCAATAACTTACATGCCCAGGAAACATTTATAAATAATGTTAATATGGCATACCTTGATAAACTTGTAGCTATCGCTAAAAAGAATTATCCCGAGGTTAAGGTAAAGCAAAGCCAGGTTGCAGCGGCGCACAGCAATTATAATGCTACCAAATTTGCCTGGCTGGATGGGTTAACTGCTTCATATATTTACAGCCCGCAAAACCTGGTTAACCAGGCAACGCCCTCCATATTTAAAGGTTATCAATTGGCTGTTACATTCAGCCTTGGCCAGTTAATTACCAATCCATCCATAACCAGCGCGGCACGTGAAACCTACAAGGTTGCGCAATACCAACAGGCCGAATACATGCTTAGCCTTGAAGCGCAGGTGCGAAAACTTTATTTTACTTATTTAGAGGCTATGACGGAGTTGCGATTACGCACCGGCGCGGTAACTGATGCCAGCGCGGCGGTAAAGCAACTAAAATACGCGTTTCAAAAAGGCGAAACCACGTTTCAAATCTATAATGAGCAATTAAATAGTTATTACAACCAAAATTCGTTTATGGTACAGGCCGAATTATCAACCTGGACCGCCAAAACAAATTTAGAAGAGCTATTAGGCATAAAATTAGAGGACGTAAAATAGATGGAGATAGGCAATTTTTTTAAGCTTTTAAAAAAATACATTTTAATACTCATACTGGTACCGATTGTAGCTACAGCGGTGGCGTTTTTTTTTATAAAAAAACTCCCCGATGCCTACGCTTCGCACGCCCAGATAGCTACCGGTATTATTGACGCATCGCGCCATTTGCTTGACAAGGACGCCAATGTTAACGTACAGGAACAACAGGTTTTAAGCGAATTTAGTAACCTCATGGCTATCATGAAGTTAAAAAAGATTTTAAACCAGGTTTCGTATACCGCTATCCTTCACGATCTTAAAAACCCTAATGAAACCTACCGCAAACCAAGCAAGGAGTTTTTAGAAATAAATGATGGCGAACGTGAAAATGCCATCAAAACTTTTCAGTATAAATTTGATCACCTTGAGGCTTTATCACTTTATAGCCCCGAAGAAAAAAAGCTTGACGCCCTGCTGCGTTCGATGAAATATGACGATGTTGCCCTGCTTAAGGACCTGCTCATTTTTCGCGATGATGAAAGTGATTTTATCTCAATAAGTTACGATTCTGAAAATCCACAACTTTCTGCAACTGTGGTAAATGTGCTTTGCGCCCAATTTATTAGCTATTACACCAAAACAGTTAAGGCAAATGAATCAAACGCGGTTGCTTTTTTATCAACCTTGCTTGATAAAAAACGCACTGCCCTAAATGATAAAACCGCCCAGCTACAGCAATACAAAATAGATAACGGCATCATTAACCTTGATGAGCAATCAAAAGAGATTTTTGCTCAAATGATGACGTATAACACCAAAAAGCAGGAAGCCGAAAAAGATATCGCATCTTATGAAGGAGCGCTCAAAAACATCGAAAACAAGTTTAATCCCAACGATAGAAAATATGTTGAGGCTACCGTAAGCAAATACAACCAAACCGTTACGGCTACGCAAGATCAATTGCATGTGATGCTAAACAAATACATCCGCAGCAATTACAACCCTGTTTATAAACCTATAGTTGATTCACTTCAGAATGAATTAACATCGCAAATTCATCAAACAGATGATAAATATGTGACCAGTCCGCTAACGCATGTTGACGATTTGGTAAAGCAAAAATTAACGCTTGAGGTTTCGCGCGATTTGGCCAAATACAGCATTAAATCAATCAATGATGAGGTAGGTATTTTGAATGCCAAGTTTAACAGGCTGGTACCTTTTGACGCCAAAGTAAAAACCTACAATTTTGATATTGATATAGCCAGCAAGGAATATCTTGATGTGCTTAACAAATATAACGAAACCAACCTTAAATCAAACTTCAGCATTAAGCTGGTACAGGTTGAAGCCGGAGCCCCTGAAGCAGCACAGCCATCAAAAAAGATGATACTGATTGCTTTATGCTTTATAGTAACCTTATTTGTTTGCGTGTTTGTGTTGTTTATGATGTTTTATCTTGATAAATCTATCAAACAGCCTGCAGACCTGGTTAACAAAACTCAATTGCCATTGCTGGGCTATTTGAACAGAATACCAGGAGCAAGCCCCGATTTGCGCAAATTATGGGATGTTGAAAACCGCGATAAGATGCAGCACTTTAAGGAGTTGCTACGCTCAATAAGGTTTGAAATTGACCAGGAATTACGTGGCGAAAAAATTATTGCAGTTACCAGTTTGGGACCTAATGAGGGTAAAACGCTTTTTGCAACAAGCCTGGCCTACTCCTACTCCATGATCAATAAAAAAGTGTTATTGATTGATGGCAATTTTGATAAGCCCGATCTTACACAGGCTACCCACCCTACCATGTATCTTGAGGATTATTTTAAAAATAACCCCTACTATGATTACACGCTTGAAGTAAACAGTGGCTCGGCAGCGGTTTTTGGCAATCACGCGGGTGATGTAACACTGCTTGAAATTGGCGACGAAGCCTTCATAAAAACCCGTTTTGATGATTTGCGTTCAAAATATGATATCATCATTATAGATACCGCGCCATTAAGCGCCTTAAACAAATCAAAAGAATGGTTATTATTTGCCAACAAAACGGTAACTGTTTTTGAGGCTAATAAAGAGCTTAGCAACTCCCAAAAAGTACACCTGGCCTTTTTGAAAAACCTTGGCACCAAGTATGGAGGCTGGGTACTTAACAAAACAAGTTTTGATAAAAAAAGAGGTTAAATAGCGGGCCGATCCCGGATTTTAAACTCATTAATTAATCATTAGGTTTAACGTTATGAGAATAGACCCCATAGAGCCAGAACCAGATCCGTTTGAACATTTAACCCCGCTACAAAACAAATCACGTAAGGCGGCCATTGTGGTTTCCTTTATTGGTGTTTTTGTTTGGGTAATCAAAATTTTGTTTCTGTAACAACTTGTTATTACAATGCCATCAAACAAAACAGATAATCATCATAATGCAGGAGGCTTTAGGAGCAATTTATTGCAACAAAAGTTTTCGAGCCCGGTTATGATCTTATTTTTGATTGCAGCCGGTATTTTTATCAGTTTTGTAACTTATAAGGCGCAATTTTTAGGACTGGGCGCTATATTAATTATCCTTATAGGCTTGCCCATGTTGTACGCCGTGGTGGCCTATCCACATTTTGGTATAACCATTTTTATCATTTTTTCCTTTTATATTAACTACGTATCTGAAGTTATCCCAGATTCCATACCTATCGGTACGCTTTTAGATGCTTTAACATATTTGCTCATATTGGGCTATATTATTAAGCAGCGCGATGATAATGATTATAGCTATTTTAAAAACCCCATAAGCAAGCTTATATTGGTTTGGCTGGCATACAACCTGTTGCAGGTTGCAAACCCCGCCGCCTCATCCATACTGGCCTGGGTGTATACCGTGCGTACGGTAGGTTTTATTATGTTGATGTTTTTTGTGTTTTCATATCACATTAAATCAACCAGTTTTATAAAATTTATACTTAAATTATGGCTTTCCCTTGATTTAATTGCAGCTATATCCGCCTTTCAACAGGAAAATTTCGGCTTTTTACCGTTTGAAAAAAAGTGGCTTTACTCTGATCCCTTGCGGGTACAACTGCTGTTTATAGAGGGCCATATGCGTAAATTCGGCACATTTTCTGATCCGGTTACGTTTTCATATAACATGGTAATAGGCAGCCTTATTTGCATGGCGCTAATGATGGGCAAACGTAACACCAGTAAAAAAGTAATGCTGGGTATGCTGGCTGCCTTCTTTTTGTTGGTAATGCTTTACTCTGGTACAAGAGCCGCTTATGTATTAATTCCAGCGTCGCTGGGTATATTGGCTGTTATAAACTTCAATAAGCGCGTATTAACGTTTACGCTGATAGGTGGTTTCTTTTTGGCAGTTTTGATAGTGATGCCAACGTCAAACCCACTTATTAAACGTTTCCAAACTGCATTTAAACCATCTGATGATCCATCATACAACGTAAGGGCCGAAAATCAAAAACGTATCAAGCCGTTTATCTTGTCGCACCCGTTTGGGGGCGGTTTAGGCTCGGTAGGTATCTGGGGACGAAGGTTTGCACCTAACTCCATGCTGGCTAAATTTCCGCCGGATAGCGGTTATGTTCGCGTTGCCGTTGAGATGGGCTGGATGGGACTTATTTTATTTTGTACACTGTTTTTTGTGGTACTAAAAACGGGAATAAATTATTATTTCCAGATCAGAAACCCCGAGCTCAAAAACTACTGCATGGCCATGATATTGGTATTATTTGCCTTTAACATTGGTAACTTTCCGCAGCAGGCACTCGTACAGTATCCATCTATCATATTGTTCCACCTGGCAACGGCTATAATTATAGGTTGTAAACGAATTGACGATGCAGAGCAAAAACTATTACAGGCTAACCAGGCAGATCTACAATTAACATAACAAAGCCAGCCCATGTCACTAACCTCCAAAATAAAATCAAACCCAAAGCTTAAAAAGCTTGTACACTGGATGCTGATCCCAACCGGCGAATCGAGGCCGAGGTTATGGGTACGCTGGTTTGTTACACCATTTTATTATCCCCGTGGCAAAGGCGCCGTTGTAAGGCATTATGCCCGGTTGGACGTGTTTCCGTTTAACAAATTTTCATTAGGCAGTAAAACCATTATTGAGGATTTTGCCACCATAAACAACGGTGTAGGCGATGTTATCATAGGCAACAACTGCGGTATAGGAATAAGCAACGTAATTATTGGCCCTGTTACTATGGGCAATTATGTAATGCTGGCCCAAAACATTGTAGTATCGGGCTTAAACCATGGTTACGAGGATGTAACCCTACCCCCAAGGGTTCAAAAAGTGGTTACCAAACAAATAAACATAATGGATAATGTTTGGATAGGTGCAAACTGCGTAGTTACAGCGGGTGTTACCATAGGCAAACATGCTATAATTGGCGCGGGCAGCGTGATTACCAAGGATATTCCGGATTATTCGGTAGCCGTAGGTAACCCGGCAAGGGTAATTAAAAAATATAATTTTACAACAAACGCCTGGGAAAAAGCGTAAAAATTTAACATGAGTTTTTTTAAAAAACTAATTAACAAGCATACCCTTTCTTTAGCGAGTAACGCCATTATGCCTGTTTTGGGGATGGCTATCCTTGCCCTGATGGCCCGCTATTTGACCAAGCCAGATTTTGGCGATTACATTTTTTTCCTGGTGATATTTACACTTGCCGATACCTTCCGTACCGGTTTTTTGCAAACGTCGCTTATTAAGTATTATGCTGGTACTGATACCGAGCGGTCGGCCAATATAGCAGGATCTGCCTGGTATGTAGGGCTCATGATCATATTTACGTTTGCCATTGCCAACGCGGGTGTTTACCTGTTTTATTTTGGCACCAACCCCAATATGTTCATCATATTAAAATGGTTCAGCATCATATTCCTTTCTACCCTACCCACGGCCATTGCCGGTTGGATTTTACAGGCCGAAGAACGGTTTGATAAACTTTTCATGGTGCAGCTGATAAACCAGGGAGGGTTTTTTATCTCCATCCTGATTATCATCGTGCTACATATAGCAAACTTTCAAAACGTAATTTATTGCTATTTTATTAATAATGTAGTGAGCAGCATTATCACCACGGCACTGGGCTGGTCGCGTATAAAAACCATTGGCAGCAAAAGCTGGGAATCAATTAAGCAACTGGCTCATTTTGGTAAGTTTAGCGTGGGCACCTCTATCAGCTCATACCTGCTGCGCAGTTCAGATACTTTTATCATTAAAATGATGTTTCCATCGGCCCTATTGCCTGTTTATTACATACCACAGCGCTTAATGGAAATTTTTGAAATTCCGTTAAGGGCTTTTATCGCTACGGCCTTACCGGTAATGTCGGCAGCGGTTAACCGCGATGATAAAAAGTACGTATCGTACATCATGAAAAAATATGCCGGGATGTTAACCATGGCGCTTATCCCGGTGGCTATAGTATCATTTTTACTGGCCGATATTATTATAGGAATTTTATTTGGTGGCGATTATAAGCACTCAGACGCGGGCAACATCTTCCGCATTTTTATGTGTTTTGTAATGCTGCTGCCTATAGATAGGTTTTTTGGCATCACCCTGGATATCATTGGTAAACCGCATTTGAATATGATAAAGGTTTTCATCATGCTATCGGTAAACGTAGCAGGCGATTTTGCCGGTATCTTCATTTTCCACAGCTTATACGGTGTTGCTATCGCATCAATATTCACTTTCTTTTCGGGGGCGATATTTGGTTACTGGGCGCTTAAAAAACATTTAAATTTTTCTGTTAAGGATATATTTTACCTCGGTTATCTTGAATTGATAGAGTTAATTGGCATGTTGTTTAAAAAGATCAGGAAAAAAGAGGCAGAGCAAAGTTAATATGGAGCTTAAAAACCGTAACATCATTATATTTTCGCAGATGCAGTTTGATGGCCGGCTGGAATCAACAAACTACACCATGGCCAAACACCTGGCCAAACATAACAACGTATACTATGTTGATAGGCCCTTTACCTGGAAAGACTACATCAAGTTTAAAGATACGCCGGAGTTTAAGATCAGGAAGCCGCATTTCTTCTCGCCCAAAAACAGCATCATTCAAACGGATATCCCAAACCTGAAGATCATTATATCGCCACCGGTACCATCCATCAACGGGCTGCCCGAAGGCAAAATATATCGCGCTGCTGTAAGGTTTAATGAGTTGATAGTTGCCTGGCGATTAAAAAAAGTAATCGAACAACTGGATATCAAAGATTACATTTATATAAACTCCTATAATTACACTTACCCCAACTTTCATAAACTTATCAGCCCTTTACTAACGGTATATCATTGTGTAGACCCGCTGATAGAGGCTTATCAAACCAAACACGGTTTAATCTCTGAAGATATTGTGGTGAAGAGTGTCGACCTCATTATTTGTACCAGCAAAGAACTGCGCAACAACAAAAAGAAGCTAAACAGCAATTCGCATTTTATACCAAACGCGGCCAATATAGCGCATAGTCAAAAAGCGCTGAACCCGGCGTTACCCGTGGCCGAAATACTTTCGGGCATTCCCAAACCGGTAATAGGATATTTTGGTAACATCGAGCGTCGCATTGACTATGATTTACTTACCGAAGTACTGGCGCAAAACAGGGATAAAAGCTTTGTTTTTATCGGTCCGGTTGATATTGATTATGTAGAAATGCCGGTGTTTAAAAACCCCAATGCTTATGTAAAAGGCGCTGTACCTTATGACCAGATGCCGGCAGTTTTAAAAGGATTTGATGTTGCTGTTATTCCGTTTAAAAAGGATGAGGTAAGCAGCTCCATATTCCCGTTAAAATTATTTGAATACTTAGGATCGGGCAGGCCAGTGGTATCTACAGACTTTAACTCCGACTTGAAAGACTTTACCGGTGATACAGTTGCGTATAGTACAAACGCTGCCGAATTTTCTACAGCCATTAACCAGGCGTTAAATGACACGCCCCAATTACAGCAAAAAAGACTGGCTGTAGCTGCCGAAAATACATGGGAGCATCGTATTGAAGAAATTGAAAGCCTTTTGGCATTAAATTTAGATACAAAGGTTAATAACTAATTAACTATAAATACAACTTTAGGGTTGTAAACACAGTAAAAAGACTTAATCAGATACTAAACTATGGAGATCATTAAATTTATTGCTTCGGTAATAATGAGCGCGGCATTCATCTATCTTGGCATTTACTGCGTGTACCTGTTTGTGTTTTCGGTATTGGGGAAAATAGTTCCCATAAAGTACCCGCCGATAGCCACACAGCTTAGCAAATTTGTAATTTACATTTGCGCTTACAAAGAAGATGAAATTTTATTGAACTCCGCCGCGGCCGCTTTAACGCTTGATTATCCTAAAGACAAATTCCACGTTTGTATTATTGCCGACTCCCTAAAGCCCGAAACGCTTGAAAAACTACGGCAGATGCCGCTACAGGTAGTTGAAGTTTTTTTTGAAAACAGCACCAAATCAAAGGCCTTAAACAAGGCAATTGAAAATACCGCCGAAGGTTTTGACGCCGCCGTTGTTTATGATATTGACAACGTTGCTGCCGATGATTACCTGTATCATATCAATAATTACCTGCAAGCCGGCGAAAAAGTAGTGCAAGGACACCGCATTGCCAAAAACATTAATACCAATGTAGCTGTTTTAGATGCCATTAGCGAAGAGATTAACAACCACATTTTTAGAAAAGCACAACGGGTGTTCAACTTTTCGGCTGCTATTATTGGCTCTGGTATGGCCCTTGAATACCAGCTATTTAAACGTACAATGGGCCAAATTGACGCTGTAGGTGGTTTTGATAAAGAAATGGGATTAATTTTAACCCGCCAGAAAATACATGTTGCCTATGCCGAAAAAGCTTTGGTGCTTGATGAAAAAGTAAGTAACCCCGAAGTATTTAAAAAACAGCGTAAAAGATGGTTATCCGCACAGTTTAATTTACTGCGCAAATACGGCATGAGCGGCTTTGGTGAATTATTTATGAAGGGCAATTTTGATTATTTTAACGAGATATACCAAATGTCGATATTGCCAAGGGTACTGATGTTGGGTTTAATGCCGTTTATGCTGCTAATTGCTTTTTTGCTGCCCGCCGGCGTTGGCCCGTCATGGCAGTTATGGTTAGGCGCAACATTATGCTGCTACATTGGTATTGTTGTTGCTATACCGGCAGCGTACTTTAACGGCAAGCTGCTTAGCGCGGCGCTTAAAGTGCCAATGATATTTTTTACCATGTTGTTATTACTGTTTAAATTAAAAGGTGCCAATAAAAAATTTATTCATACCCCGCACGACCATAACGCCGCTTAACGCGTATGTAGTGAAAATGCAGATTTTATCCTTTGGGATATTTGCCGAAATCGGGAATAATTAAAATGAATTAGCGCCTCAATTGTTAATATAAATAGCTTTATAAAATACCCCAGATATGGATACTTTTGAAAAAACTAATGGTTTAAGCCAGCTAAACAATACAGCGGTTGATTATCCAAAAGATAAAGCGCTACATCATCTTATTGCAGAGCAGGCATTTAATAATCCTGATAAAACTGCGCTGGTATTTGAAGAACGTTCACTTACTTTTAAAAATGTAAATGAGGCCGCCAATAAACTGGCCAGGCATTTACTAACCTATAATATAAAAACCGGCGATATCATTGGTCTTGCCCTTGATCGCTCGCCAGAAATGGTCATCTCATTGCTGGCTATCCTAAAAACCGGTGCCGCCTACGTACCGCTTGATCCCGAATATCCAAAAGATAGGGTTGAGTTTATGATGGAAGATTCGGCAGCTAAAATCCTGCTTACGTCACAAAAATTCAAAGGCCATTTCACCTCTGTAGCCCAGGAAGTTTTAATTGAAGATGCCCTTGATAAATTTGACAGCTACAGCGCCGATGAACCGGACACCATTGTAACCGGCACCGATCTGGCTTATGTATTGTTTACATCAGGCTCAACCGGTAAACCAAAAGGCGTACAGATTAAACACCATAACCTGGTTAACTTTTTGTTGAGCATGGCTAAAGAGCCGGGCCTTACCCCTGCCGATAACTTATTAGCCGTAACCACCATATCATTTGATATTGCCGGTTTGGAATTGTTTTTACCACTGTTAACCGGCGCTAAATTGATTGTAACCGATGCGATAACCGCGAAGGACGGTCGCGCGTTGATTGACCTTTGTTTGGCACAGCAAATTACGGTAATGCAGGCTACTCCTTACACCTGGCGTGTAATGCTTGAAGCCGGCTGGGACCAAAAACTGCCTTTAAAAATACTTTGTGGCGGCGAAGCCCTGCCAAAAGATTTGATCAATAAATTAATTGCCCGCAGCTCGCAATTGTGGAACATGTATGGCCCTACCGAAACTACGGTATGGTCGACAGTGAAACTGATCACCAACGATACCGATATCACTATTGGTAAACCGGTAGATAATACCCAGGTTTATATATTGGATGAAAAATTGAACAATTTTACCGATGGTACCATTGGCGAAATTTACATTGGCGGCGATGGGGTTGCCAAAGGCTACTTAAACCGTTTAGAATTAACCAATGAGCGTTTTGTAGACGATATCTTCTCGGGTGTGGAAGGCAGCAAAATGTACCGCACCGGCGATTTGGGCAAGATACGTGAGGATGGAGAGATTGTTTGTCTTGGCCGTATAGATCACCAGGTAAAGGTGCGCGGTTACCGCATTGAGCTGGAAGAAATTGAACAAAACCTGCTAAAGCAGGAAAATGTAAAACAAGCCGTTGTTATAGCGCGTGAAGATGTACCCGGTAACCCACGGCTGGTAGCTTATGTGATAGTTAACGAAACCATACCAGAAGCCACCCTGAAAGCGCAATTTGAGGCATGGCAAAAAGGCTTGCTTGATGTACTGCCCGAGTATATGGTACCGGATGATTTTGTGTTGATGGAGGTAATTCCGATTACGCCTAACGGCAAAATTGACCGTAAAGCACTCCCTAAACCAGATTACGGTGATATAAAACGTACCGGCGACTTTATTGCCCCACGTACCGAAAACGAAAAACTGGTTGCCGAAATTTGGCAGGAGTTGATGGGCATTAAAAGCATCAGCATTGGCGATAACTTTTTTGAACTGGGTGGCCGGTCATTAGTGGCTGTGCAAATTATGGCCCGTATTGAAAAAGAAACCGGTAAACGTTTGCCATTGGCTACGTTGTTTGAGCATGCCACCATCGAAAAACTGGCCGCAAGGTTGGATATCGACCCGGCATCTATTACCTGGGAATCATTAGTACCTATTAAACCAACAGGCAGTAAAATGCCACTATATATTGTACACGGCGCGGGCTTAAACGTATTGCTGTTTAACGCCCTGGCCATGAATATGGATGCAGATCAGCCGGTTTATGGCTTACAGGCCAAAGGGCTTAACGGTATTGATGAGCCTTTAGATGTAATGGAAGAAATTGCAGCCAATTACATAGCCGAAATTGTGGCTAAAAACCCCGATGGCCCTTACGCGCTGGCGGGTTATTCGTTAGGCGGTATCATTGCTTACGAAATGGCTAAACAATTGATGGCAGCAGGTAAGGAAGTAAAAATGCTGGCCATGTTTGATACTTATGCCGATCTATCTACCGCGCATGATCCGGCTATGAAACGTGCCATCAATAAAGGCGTACTGTTGCTAAAGCAGATAGGCCACACGTTTGTATTGCTTGCAGAAGACCCTAAACGTACCATCGAGTACAAAAGCCTGATTCTGAAACGCAGAATAATTAAACTATTCTGGAAACTGGCTCCCGGTAAGGACCAGAAGAAAGAAGGCTTTTTTGCTTACGACAATGAAATTGATGAGGCAAGCGAGAAAGCGCTTCGCAATTATGTGATTACGCCGTTAAACATAGCCATTGAATTGTTCAGGGCAAAAAAGCGCACTTTTTACATGGCCGACTTTGAGTTTTTAGGCTGGACACCTTTTGCCAAAAAAGGCGTTCATGTTCATGAAATCCCGGGCGAACATAACACCATATTTGCACCACCAAATGATAAGGAATTTGCCGTTGTGTTGCAGAAATGTTTAGACAAGGTATCTAAAGGCTAATACTTACGTACAAGTTAATAGCTTTTAGGAATAATTGTTTTAGCGTTGATAAAATTGGATAAATGTTGGATACACCAATAAATGAAGTTTCTGTAAGTAAAAAGGCAAAGGTTTTCTTCCCCAATTTAAATGGTGTAAGGGCGTTGGCGGCGCTTATGGTTGTGGTATCGCACATTGAACTTCATAAGGTAATTTTTAAAATACGGCGCATTCCCGATACCGATTTATTAAACTTTGGCAAAGCCGGTGTAACCATCTTTTTTTCTTTAAGTGGTTTTTTGATCACTTACCTGCTACTCGAAGAAAAAAGAAACTTTACCACCATCAACTTTAAAGGCTTTTATATGCGCAGGTTGTTACGCATATGGCCGCTGTACTTCCTGGTAGTTTTCTTTGGTTTTTCGGTATTTGGCGGGGGCAGCAAGGCCTTTTGGTTATCGGTATTGTTTTTACCCAACCTGGCCTTTGTATTGCAATTGCTGCCCGCCATATTTGACCCCATATGGTCGATAGGTACTGAGGAACAGTTTTATATTTTTCATCCGCATTTTTTCAGGATAAAAAGCAACCGGAAAATTTTAAATGCCTTACTCATCTTCATAGCATGTATTTACGTTTTTCAGTTTGTGATTGAGCAAACAATGGCTAAACACACCAGCTACCAGGTTATACACATGCTGCTGTATTACTCCCGCTTTGATAACATGATGATAGGTGCCGTTATTGGTCTTATTTACCACAATACCAAACACCCACAGTTTAAATTCAGGTTTCAGCGCCTGTTTGATGCTATTTTTAAAAAAGCATCGCAGTATATTCTACTCAACGCATTTTTGATCTTCCTGATATTTTACCTTTGTTTTGATATCCCCCACGGTGATGTGGTGATATCCGCTTTGGCGTCGCTGCTTATCGTAAACCTTTGCGAGGCCGAAAACACCATTTATTCGTTAAACCACAAGTACCTTAATTTTATTGGTCAAATATCATACAGTGTTTACCTGCTGCACAAATTTGTGCTGTTTTTGGTATTATACCTGGTACACCTGTACCTGCCGGCCGGTAGTTTAATTATTGAAAACATTATAATTTACAGTGCTATCATTTTAGGATCTATAGGAGTTGGCTCATTATCATACTATGGATACGAAAAACCGTTTTTAACTATCAAAAAACGGTTTCAGAAAATAACACAGTAAGGTTTTAAACTTTAACATTCCATGGTGTTTATACGTACAAAAGCACCATCACATTATCAGCATAAATGAAAAAGGTATCTGTTGTTACCGTAAACTTTAACCAGCCGGTTATTACCGAGGAGTTGCTGTCATCGATAGCGCTAACTAACACTTATGCCGCGCTGGAAATCATTGTGGTTGATAATGCCAGTAAAGAAAACCCCGTACCCACCTGGCAAACAAAATATCCCGATATTAAATTTATCCGCTCGGAAGTTAATCTGGGTTTTGCAGGCGGCAATAATCTGGGTATTAAAGAGGCCACCGGCGATTACCTTTTTTTAGTTAACAACGATACTGAATTTACTGAAGGGTTGGTACAAAAGCTTGCTGATATTTTGGATACCCACCCGGATGTAGGCATGATTTCGCCGATGATCAAGTACTATAGCAACAAAGACCTTATCCAATACGCCGGGTATACCCCCATGAATTACTATACCTGCGCAAACAGTTGTATTGGTTTAAGGCAAAAAGACGAAGGGCAGTTTGATCATATCACCGGCCCTACGGCCTATTGCCACGGTGCCTGTATGATGATAAAAAAGGAAGCTATTGATAAAGCAGGGTTAATGGCCGAAAACTTTTTTCTATACTACGAGGAAGTAGACTGGTGCGAACATATCCTCCGCGCCGGGTACAAAGCCTGGGTGAATACCGAAGCGTTGATATACCATAAAGAATCGGTATCGGTAGGAAAAAAAAGCGGATTAAAAGTTTACTTTATGACCCGCAACCGCATTTTGTTTACCCGCCGCAACGCGCCGTTTTTCAAGAAGTTGTTTTTCTATTTTTATTTTTTGCTATTGGTTGTACCACGCGATACCCTGAGGCACATCAAAGAGAAAAACTCCAGCTTTATACCTATGCTTTTTAAAGCCGTATGGTGGAATTTTACCCACGCCAAAAACAGTACAGATTTAGGTTACCCTATAAAAACTATATAAATGAAGATCATTTTATTACTTAGCCTCATTATTGTTTTTTACACCTTTGCAGGGTATGGCATACTACTTTATTTTATCATCAAGATAAAAAGAGCTGTGCGTGGCCCTAAAAAAGCTGTTATCGAAGACTTGGATACTCTGCCCACCTGTACGTTGGTAGTCGCGGCTTACAATGAGTCGTACTTTATGCGAGAGAAGATTGAGAATACCCTTAAGTTAAACTACCCGACCGGCAAATTAAAATTGCTTTTTATTACCGATGGTTCCTCGGATAATACGCCTGATATCATTGCCGAATATCCGCAGATAGAACTGATGCATAAACCCGAACGTGCCGGTAAAATTGCCGCTGTACATCGCGCTATGGACTATGTAACTACCGATGCCGTGGTATTTACCGATGCCAATACTTTTTTGAATAAAGACGCGCTGATCAAAATTTGCCGCCACTATGCCGACCCAACCGTTGGTGCCGTAGCAGGCGAAAAACGCGTACATATTGACGAAAACGCCGACGCCAGCGCCGCCGGCGAAGGTTTTTACTGGAAGTATGAGTCGGCATTAAAAAAATGGGACTCAGAACTATATTCGGTAGTGGGTGCCGCGGGTGAGTTATTTAGCGTGAGGCGCTCATTGTATCTGCCGGTTCATTCCGACACAGTGCTGGATGATTTTATGATTTCGATGCTGATAGCCGAAAAAGGTTACCGCATTATTTACGAACCGGAAGCTTATGCCACTGAAACGGCATCAGAAAACGTAACCGAGGAATTGAAACGCAAGATAAGAATAGCGGCGGGCGGCATTCAATCTATATTAAGATTAAAAAGCCTGTTTAACCCTTTCCCCTACCCAATTTTATCGTTTCAATACATCAGCCATCGTGTTTTAAGGTGGACGGTTACCCCGTTCTTGCTAATCCTTTCCTTCGTATTAAACATAGCTATAGCCCTTGAACCGGGAGCCACCGGATGGCAGGCTTTGTTAGCCGCGCAAGTATTTTTTTACCTGTTGGCCTTTTTGGGTTATGTGATGGAAAAACGACAGTTACGCATTAAGGCGCTGTTTATCCCCTATTACTTTTGCGTAATGAATTACGCGGTTTTAGCGGGCATCATCAGGTATTTTACCACAACACAAAGCGCTGTTTGGGAAAAAGCACAACGCAGGCAAACCGCGTAAATAAAATATTAGTTTAAACATTTAACATAACTTAGCTGGCAATATTGACGTATAATTAACATGTAACAATATTGCCATTAAAGCAATGAAATTGCATTTAAACCGAATAGTAATATAAATAAATTGCTATCTTCCACTGGTTAAAATAACCTGCAAAATTATTTTAAATACCCCTGTTACAATAATAATCAGGCCAGTAGAACCATAGCTAACCTCATCAAACTTAATGAATATTAATACCGGAAGTGTAGTTGAAGAAGGTATCAATAGTACCACGTATGTCCACCAGTTATTTGAGCAGCAGGCGCGGATAACACCCGATGTTGCAGCCGTCATTTACGGCAACCGGCAGCTCACTTACAGCGAGTTAAACCGGCAGGCCGATAGCCTGGCAGCCCATATTTTAAAACAATCTCCACAATCAAACATAGTTGGTGTAAGTGCGCTACGCAAAATTGAAACCATAGTTAGTGTACTTGCTATCCTTAAAGCCGGCAAAGCTTATTTGCCGCTTGATGCGGATTATCCTAAAGACAGGCTTGAACAGATCATCTCCGATTCGGGCATTGACATTTGCCTGGTTACCGAAGGTCAAAAAGTTTTTTTTGAATCGCTGCCCGTAAATCTTGTGCTGTCGGATCAAACTTATGCCCAATCAGAAACACCATCACCGGCAAACAAACCCGATGGAGCTTATGTGCTTTATACATCCGGCTCAACAGGTACCCCTAAAGGTGTTGTGATGGGTCATGCCGCGTTGGTTAACCTGCTGCTGTGGCAAAAAGAAAAATCCATAGCGCAAGCCGGCACCAACACCCTACAATTCGCGCCTTTAACTTTTGATGTATCGTTCCAGGAGGTTTTTGCCACACTATCAACAGGTGGTACCTTGGTGTTGATTGAGGAAGAATTACGTATTGACCCGGTTAAGCTATTGGATTATATTGAAGATCAATCCATCAACCGCATCTTTTTGCCTTTTGTGGTGTTGCAATATTTAACCGAGGCTGCCATTGCCAACAAACATATCCCGGCTTGCCTACAGGAGGTAATGACCGCCGGCGAACAGCTAAAAGTTACCCCGCAAATCATAGCGTTTTTTAAGGCCTTACCAGATGCTGTTTTGTATAACCAATACGGACCAACAGAAACGCACGTAGTAACCGAGCTTAAGTTAAGCGGCGATGCCGCATTATGGCCAGCGTTACCAACCATCGGTATCCCAATAAGCCAAACGGAGATTATCATACTCGATGAAAATCTTAAAGTCCTACCCTATGGTGAAACCGGTGAACTTTGCGTTGCCGGTATTAGCCTGGCCAACGGCTATTTGAACAAACCCGGGCTTACTGCTGAAAAATTTACCACCTACAAGGAAACCGAAGATAAAACCACCCGTATATACCGTACCGGAGATTTGGCCCGTTACCTGCCCGATGGCAATATTGAGTACCTTGGCCGTAAGGATACCCAGGTAAAAATTCGTGGCAACCGGGTGGAGTTGGGCGAAATTGAAGTTTTGCTGAACCAGTTAGAAAACATCCAGCAGGCCATAGTAATTGCCCGCGAAGATGCTGCCGGGCAGAAAAGGTTACTGGCTTATTTAGTTTCCTCGTCTGATGAGCAAAATACAGCCACGGTACGTAAAAGCCTGGAGCAGCAACTGCCCGATTTTATGCTGCCTTCCGCCTACGTTTGGTTAAAGAAACTACCTAAAACCACCAGCGGCAAGGTTGATAGAAAAGCCCTCCCAAGTCCAGGTTTGGAAAGACCCCAATTGGCTACTTTATACAAAGCGCCAGCCACCCGGATAGAGAAAAACATTACAGCCATTTGGTCGGCGTTGTTGCAGATAGAAAAAATCGGGATTGACGATGACTTTTTCTTACTTGGCGGTAATTCATTGCTGGCTTTAAAAACAGTTGCCACCTTAAAACAGGATTTAAATTTAGATGTGCCGATAACCAAGTTATACCAATATCCAACTATTAGCGGATTGGTTAACTTTTTAAGCGGATCAAACAAAGCAGCCCCGCTCCTTTCAGTCAAAAAAAACAAAGATAACACAGCTAACCAGGACATTGCCATTATTGGCATGGCAGGCCGTTTCCCGGGCGCAAACACCATTGATGAATTTTGGCAGTTATTGAGTGATGGTAAAGAGGCCACTACATTTTTTACAGCCGATGAAATAGATAAATCCATACCGGCGAATGTTAAAAATGATCCTTACTATGTAAAAGCAAGGGGCATTATTGATGGAGCCGATCAGTTTGACGCTGGTTTTTTCGGCTTTAACCCACGCAATGCCGAACTGATGGACCCGCAGCAGCGCGTCTTTTTAGAGATAGCCTGGGAAGTGCTGGAAAAAACAGGTTACCTGCCGCAAAAGTACAGCGGTCTGGTGGGCGTTTTTGCAGGTTGCGGTTACAATACTTATTACAACAATAATGTGCTCACCAATCCCGAAATTGTAGAGCGTACCGGGCATTTCCAGGTAAGGCTTTTAAATGAAAAGGATTATATAGCCACCCGCACAGCCTTCCAGTTAAATTTGGAAGGACCGGCTGTGGCCGTTTACGCGGCTTGTTCTACCTCGTTGTTAGCAGTGGCTCAAGCGGTGAGCAGCATCCGCAATGGACAATGCAGTGTAGCTATCGCGGGCGCTGCATCTGTTACCTCGCCGGTGAACAGCGGCCATTTTTACGAGGAAGGCTCCATCATGAGTATCGATGGCCATACCCGCACCTTTGATGCCCAAGCAACCGGTACTGTATTCAGCGATGGCGCGGGCGTGGTATTGTTAAAATCATTAGAAGATGCCAAACGTGATGGGGACACCATTTATGCTGTAATTAAAGGCGTTGGTATAAACAACGATGGTGCTGCCAAAAGTAGTTTTAGCGGCCCAAGCGCCATTGGCCAGGCCGGTGCTATAGCTATGGCTATTGACGACGCCGGAGTTGAGGCATCGAGCATCAGCTACGTGGAAGCCCACGGCACTGCCACCCCATTGGGCGACCCTATAGAAATTGAAGGTTTGAGCCTTGCTTTTGGCTTACAGGATAAAAAACAGTTTTGCGCTATTGGCTCTGTTAAGAGCAATATGGGCCATTTAACCGCCGCATCCGGCGTGGCCGGATTGATCAAAACTGCCTTGGCTATGCGCAACAGGCAAATTCCGCCCTCGCTATTTTATAACCAGATTAACCCTAACATCGCCATTACTGATAGTCCATTTTATGTTAATGATAAACTGGCTAATTGGAATATCGATGGCATTCGCCGTGCCGGCGTAAGCTCGTTTGGTGTGGGCGGTACCAATGTGCATGTGGTATTGGAGGAGTTTGAAGTTGCCCCGGCTGTTGAAGCTGAAAGTAAGCCGTTAAAGCTGATAACATGGTCGGCCAAAACCGAAACCAGTTTGAATAATTACGCTCAGAAACTGGGCGCTTTCATCAACCAAAATAAAACTGCAAACACAGCCGATGTAGCTTACACACTACAAACCACCCGAGCTGATTTTAACCAACGCAGGTTTGTTATAGCAGCCGATAATGAAGCGCTGTTAACTAAGTTAAATACGCCTGAAACAGATCCATCTGCATCAAAAAACCTGACCGCTAACGCATCGGAGGTTGTATTTATGTTTCCGGGCCAGGGCTCACAATACGCGGGTATGGGTTTGGAACTTTACCAAACAGAGCCTGTTTTTGCCGCGGCGGTTAATGAATGTATCAGCCTGCTAAAGGGTACCGTGCATGAAAATCTTTTGAATATCATTTACCCTAAAGTAGCCGATCCTGCATCGACAGAAAAAATAAAACAAACCCTATATGCCCAGCCTGCCATATTCATTTTAGAGTATGCTATGGCCAAACTATGGATGAGCTACGGTATTGAACCGCAGGTATTAACCGGGCATAGTATTGGCGAATTTGTTGCCGCGCATTTGGCAGGTGTATTTAGCCTTACCGATGCTGTAACACTAATTTCAGAAAGGGCCCGTTTGGTAAACAGTGTTGAACCAGGCAGCATGTTATCTGTACGCCTCGACGCGGCGAAACTGGAAACCATGTTACCGGCCAAACTATCCATAGCAGCAATTAACACCCGTAAATTATGCGTAGTTGCCGGGCCAACCAGCGTTATTAATTCATTTGCCGAACAATTATCTGCCGAAGGCATTCCAAGCCGCCCCTTGTTAACCAGCCATGCCTTCCACTCGGCCATGATGGATGGTATTGTAGGCGAATTTGAGGAGATAGTAAGATCGATAAAATTAAATATTCCTGTTAAACCTATCGTATCTACCGTTACCGGTAACTGGATGAGCGGTGCCGAAGCTACAGACCCTACTTACTGGTCGCAACACCTGCGTAAAACGGTTCGGTTTGCCAACGCTTTGGATACCTTACAGGAAGACCAAGGCAGGCTTTATTTGGAAGCCGGCCCTGGAAATATATTAGCCACTTTAACCAGACAACATATTGCCGATAGGAATGTTACTGTTATATCGGGATTTGAAAAAAACGAAACTAATGGTGAGTATTACCACGTATTAAAGGCACTCGGTATGCTATGGTTAAATGGCGTTGAACCGGTATGGCTAAACGTTTATAAGGGGCAACAACGTAAAAGGATTGATTTGCCTACATACGCCTTTGACCATCAACGCTACTGGCTTGAACCGGCTGTAACTAACAATACTGTTGAAACCATTGCCAGCGATGCTGCAACACAACCAGAAATTATAAGTATGCAAACGAGAAAAGATCTGTTAATTGATAAACTAAGGGCAATATTTGAAGATGCATCGGGCATTGAAATTGACGCGGCAGGCACAGGGATAAACTTTATCGAAATAGGTTTTGATTCGTTATCATTAACACAGATAGCCACCAATCTTAAAAAACAGTTTAATGTTCCCATAACCTTTAGGAAATTATTTGAAGAGTATAACAGCCTTGTTTCCTTGGCAGGGTATTTAGATGCCAGCCTGCCCGCAGATGTATTGAAACCTGAGGCAGCCTCACCAGCGCCTGTGGCAACGGCTTTTCAGCCGTCGTTGTTTACAGCTCCTGTAAGTTCATCTTATGCTGGCGGTACTGGCAGTGATCAAATGATCAATATCATATCGCAACAACTTCAATTACTAAGTAATCAACTATCCCTGATACAGAGCGGTGGCTCACAAGTACAGCAAGCCCCTCCTGTTCATTATAATGCCGTGTCACCGGCTATTACCCCGGTAAAGGCAGATCACCAGGGATTGGAGTTAACGGCTGAAGAGCAGATCGAACTAAAGAAACCATTTGGCGCTACCGCCCGAATTGAAAAACAAACTTTAGAGTTAGACGAAAAACAGACCACCTTCTTAGACGATTTGACCATAAAATACAATGCCAAAACCAAAGGCAGTAAAGCCCAAACCCAAAAAGATCGCCCCTACATGGCCGATCCGCGGGTGGTAAGCGGTTTCCGTCCGTTAACTAAGGAGGTTGTTTATCCCTTAGTTGTCAACAAATCAAAAGGGAGTCACGTTTGGGATATCGACGGTAATGAATATGTTGATGCGCTAAATGGATTTGGCTCAAACTTTTTAGGCTACCAGGTTGATATACTTAAAAAAGCGGTACTTGAACAGGTAGAAAAAGGTTATGAAATAGGTCCGCAGCATGAATTGGCTGGTGATGTTTGTAAACTAATTTGTGAGTTTACCAATTTTGACCGCGCGGCAGTTTGCAACACCGGCTCAGAAGCGGTTTTAGGGGCTATGCGTATTGCGCGTACGGTAACCGGCAGGTCAACCATTGTAGCCTTCAGCGGATCATACCATGGTATTAATGATGAGGTTATTGTTCGCGGTACCAAAAAATTAAAAACCGTTCCGGCAGCGCCGGGCATTATGCCCGAGGTTGTGCAAAATATGCTCATACTGGATTACGGCACTGAAGAAACACTTAAAATAATTGCCGAGCGCGCGCATGAATTTGCTGCCGTATTGGTTGAGCCGGTACAAAGCAGGCGACCGGAGTTTCAGCCGGTAATGTTCCTGAAAAAACTGAGGGAGATCACCCAAAAATCTGAAACAGTGTTGATTTTTGACGAAGTAATTTCGGGTTTCAGAATGCACCCAGGCGGCGCGCAGGCCATGTTTGGCATCAAAGCCGATTTGGGTACTTATGGTAAAGTTATCGGCGGCGGTATGCCTATTGGTGCCATTGCCGGCATCAAAAAATACATGGACGCGCTTGACGGCGGCACCTGGCAATATGGCGATGACTCGCAACCAGAGGCAGGTGTAACTTATTTTGCAGGTACTTTTGTGCGCCATCCTTTAGCTTTGGCTGCAGGTAAGGCTACCCTGCTTTACATGAAAGAACGTGGCCCCGCATTACAGGAAGAATTGAATGCACGTACCAAACGCTTAAGCGATGCCATAAACACGTATTGCGAGGAGACCGGTATTCCGTTGTATTCACCGTCTTTCGGGTCACTATGGAAAATCAAGTTTAAATATGAGCTGGCTTATGGCGAGTTATTATTTACATTGATGCGTTACAAAGGTATCCACATATGGGATTTGTTCCCTTGCTTTGTAACCGCGGCGCATACCGATGATGAGATAGACCTTATCATTAAAGCATTTAAAGAAAGTGTTGATGAGTTAATCGAGTCGGGCTTCATGCCAACTGAAAAACCTCAGAAAACCGATAATACACCAATAGCTCTGCCTGCGTCTCCTCCTGTTCCGGGTGCTAAATTGGGCCGTGATAAAGACGGCAACCCCGGGTGGTTTGTTAGTGATGACAATAACCCCGGCAAATTTTTACAGGTAAAAACAAGCAGTAACTAAATTTTGGATACCTTACACACATACAATACTACCCCGGTTGATTTTGACCCTTTCGCCGGGCCCGAACTGCAAATGGTCGCTCCGGCTACGGAATCGCAGCTGGAGATCTGGACATCGTGCCTTATTGGCGGCGATGGTGCTAACTGTGCCTACAATGAATCATTCTCGCTCCTGCTGAGCGGAACGTTTGATCGTAGCGCCATGACCAGCGCCTTACAAGACCTTGGCAACCGCCACCAGGCCCTGCGCTCGTGCTTTAGTGCCGATGGTAAGTACACCTGCATTTACACCAACCTGCAAATTGATGTAGATTACCAGGATTTATCACAACAATCGGCAGAAGATCAACAGTTATTTATCAGCAATTTTAATAAAGTAGTAGCCTTAACCCCTTTTGATTTAGTTAACGGCCCGCTTTTTAAAGCAAGCCTGATGAAACTTGGCGAACAGGAACACCTGCTGACGTTAGTAGCGCACCACATCATTTGCGATGGCTGGTCAATAGGCATCATGATGCAGGACTTGAGCACATTTTATTCTGCATATGTAAAAAACGAAGCGGTCAAATTGCCGGATGCCCCCCTGTTTAGCGATTATGCCGCCGAACAACTGGCTTACGAGCAAACTACCGAATTTAAAGAGACCGAAAAATACTGGATCAATGAATTTAAAGGAAGTGGCCATTACGTAAACCTGCCGCCCGATTTGCCCCGCCCTTCGGTTCGCACGTTTAAAAGTCATCGCGATGATTTTAATTTAGATCCTGCGCTTACACTCGATTTAAAAAAATTAGGCAAAACCAATGGGACAAGCTTTGTTACCACGCTCGTAGCCGCTTTTGAGGTATTTTTACAGCGCTTAACGGGTCAGGATGAAGTGATATTGGGGTTGCCTGCCGCAGGGCAATCTGCAACCGGTACGTTCAGGCTGGTTGGTCACTGCGTGAACCTGTTAGCTTTACGCAGCAAGCCTAAAGCCGATCAAACTTTCCGCAACTATTTAAAGATCAGAAATTCGGCCATACTGGATTCTTATGATCATCAGTTATACACCTTTGGCAGCCTGCTAAAAAAACTGAGTATTCCGCGCGATGCCTCAAGGATTCCGCTGGTGCCGGTGATGTTTAATATTGACATGGGTATGGATGATGATGTGGCCTTTTACGGCTTAAAGCATCATTTGCACAGCAATCCAAGGGAATATGAAAACTTCGAGATTTTTGTAAACATTTCTGGGCGCGGTGATGCCCTGATATTGGAGTGGTCGTTCAACACGCAGCTTTTTCAACACTCAACCATCAGTAACATGATGGCCGAGTTTGAATTTTTATTAAGGCAGCTTGTTGCCGACCCTGATACTTTGTTGGGCAACATTCCTTTAAAAAATACAAGCGCGCTTATCAGCCAGCTTAATATGTGGAACAACACCGGGGCTACTTATAATAAAAACCAACCTTTACACCAGGTTATTAGTCATCATGTTGCCCAATTTGGCGACAATGTTGCCGTAAAATTTGGTTTAAATCCCCTAACCTACCAGCAGCTTGACAGCAAGGCAAACCAGTTTGCAGCTATGCTGATTAACCAGGGCGTAAAAAAAGGCGACAAGGTGGCTTTTGCTATTGACCGTTCGGCCGAAATGGTAGCCGTGATGCTGGGCATTATGAAAACCGGGGCAACGTATATACCGCTCGATCCGCAGTTCCCGTTAGGACGCATCAATTATATGTTGAGTGATTCGGCGGCGGCAGTACTTATCGCTTCCAAAAAATACAAAAGCAGGTATCTGTCAAATGCCAAAGAAATTGTATTGGAAGATGCCTGGGCATCCTTAGATCAATTCCCTGCTACTGATCCCGCCGTTACATTAACCGGTGACGATCTTGTTTACATCCTGTACACCTCCGGCTCAACAGGTAACCCTAAAGGTGTACAAATAAGCCACAGCAGCCTCATTAACTTTTTGTATAGCATGCAAAAAGTACCTGGTGTTACAGCTGCCGACAAGTTATTAGCGGTAACAACTATCAGTTTTGATATTTCGGGCCTGGAGTTGTTTTTGCCCTTAATCAGCGGCGCCCAGGTAGTTATTGCCGATAGCGATACCGCGAAAGATGGCAGGGCCTTACTGGATATTGTTAAAGCCGAGGGTATAACCATAATGCAGGCTACCCCTTACACCTGGCGAATTATGCTTGAAGCAGGCTGGGATAGTTCCACACCTTTAAAAGTATTATGCGGCGGCGAAGCTTTACCTAAAGAATTAGCCGAACGCGTGGTACAACAAGCCGCAAGCCTTTGGAATGTGTATGGCCCGACTGAAACCACCATCTGGTCGACCATTAAAGAGATCAAAGCCAACGACGAACTGATTACCGTTGGTCGGCCGATAGATAATACTTCAATTTACATTTTAGATAATTTCCAAAACCCGTTACCTGTTGGTGTAGAGGGCGAAATTTACATTGGTGGTGATGGCGTTGCCAAAGGCTATCTCAATCAACCGGTACTAACTATTGAAAAGTTTGTACCCGATCCATTTTCAAACGTTCACGGCGCTAAGATGTACCGTACTGGTGATATGGGCAGGTTTATGGCCGATGGTGAGATTGAATGTTTAGGAAGGATAGATTCGCAGATTAAAATTCGTGGTTACCGTATTGAGGCCGGTGAAATTGAATACCACCTGATAAACCAATACAATGTAAAAGAAGCTGTAGTTATTGCCCGCCCTGATAAATACGGCGTTGATAAACTGGTTGCCTTCATCGTAATTAAAGACGGCTACCAGGGCGAAACCGATAGCGCGCAAATTAAAGGCTGGCGGGCAGAGTTAAGATCATTACTACCAGATTATATGGTACCAGATGATTTTATCATTATACCGGCCATGCCATTAACGCCAAACGGTAAAATAGATAAAAAGGCTTTAACCAATCAAAACACCAAGCTTGCCGAAAGCATTAACCTGTTTATTGCACCACGTACGGATGTAGAAAAACTGGTGGCCGATATATGGTCGGAGTTTTTGGAGATCAAGAATATTGGTATTTACGATAACTTTTTTGAGCTGGGCGGCCATTCGCTGATTGCTGTACAGGTAATGACCCGTATAGAAAAACTAACCGGCAAACGTTTGCCGCTCGCTGCACTGTTTGAAAACTCAACTGTAGAAAAACTCGCGTTAATGCTGGAAATGGACGGCAAATCAATTGTTTGGGACTCATTGGTACCTATTAAACCGCAGGGTGCTAAAATGCCGATATACATCGTACACGGTGCGGGATTAAACGTATTACTGTTTAATGCCCTTGCTATGAACATGGACGATGACCAGCCGGTTTACGGCTTGCAGGCTAAAGGTTTAAACGGTATAGATGAGCCACTTGACAACCTGCGCGATATCGCGGCCCATTACAACGCATCTATCATGGCGCAAAACCCAACAGGGCCGTACGCGCTTGCAGGATATTCTTTCGGGGGGATTATCGCTTTTGAAATGGCTAAGCAATTTGAGGCCATGGGTAAACAGGTAAAAATGCTGGCGATGTTTGATACGTATGCCTACCGCTCGCCGTATTTTGATCCACTACCGATTCAGTATTACAAACGGGGCAAATTTTTTATGCGTAAGCTAACATACAACCTTACTTTCAAAGAAGGAGTTAGCCATACCATTGTTCAAAACGCGACGGGCGTAAAAAGACGATTAACCCAAACGCTGTGGAAACTGGCTAATGACGAAAAACAGGAAGGCTTTTTTGGCTACTCGAACAAGATAGACGAAATGAATATCCTTGCGGAAAAGAATTACCAATTGAAGCCGTATGATATTGCTGTAGAAGTATTCCGTGCCGAAGACCGCACCTTTTACCTGGATGATTTTGAATACATGGGCTGGAAACCTTACGCCTTAAAAGGTGTAAATGTTCACAAAATACCCGGTAGCCATAATACCATATTTAAAGCGCCAAATGATAAGATTTTCGCCAGCATATTGCAGAATTGCCTGGACGAGGCCGCGAAAAAATAGATTTGCTTAACGATTAATCAAGCCTTACGAAGTTTTTCAAACTTCGTAAGGCTTTCGGTACAGATACCATACTTCGCTCCCCCCTTGCATAAAATAATTCTTATATTAACTTCGCAGCATGGCCCAGATTGAAGTTGAGATTAATTTTTTAGAAGATAATGAGTGGCAGGTAGCAAGCCAATGTAATTTTAACATAGATGAAGGTGTTGATATATGGCGAATTAACATAGCTAATCAATCGGCTGATATTGATAAATATTTAGCGATACTTCAACCCGAAGAAATTGCCCGTGCCAATCGTTACATGCAGCAAAAAGACAGGGTGAGGTTTATTGTAAGTCGTGCAGGTTTAAGGTTGATACTGACCAGGTATCTGCATCAAAACGCTTCTGAGATTATCTTTAAAGCAAATGCTAACAAGAAACCATATATAGAAGGCTCTTCACTTAAATATAACGTATCTCATACCACCGACTGGGTTTTGATTGCGATAGCCAATAGTGATGTTGGTGTGGATACAGAAAAAATTGACCCATCTTTTGATTTTCCGTCTATCCTGCCTGATTATTTTAGTCCGGCAGAAACCGTCTTTATCAGCCACTCACCAGAAAACTTCTTTTTACTATGGACCAGGAAAGAAGCTTTAACTAAAGCCACCAGCCAGGGATTAGATGAAAACCTAAAGCAAATACCAAGTTTAGGCGGCCCGCAATTTACAGATAACAGTATATTGTTAACGGATAAAAACTGGATAGTAAACAGTTTTAAATTAGATAGCCTGAATTTTGGAAGCGTTGTAGTTGAACAGCATATCAAGAAGTCGCGCTTTTTTAATGCCGATTTTTAGATCGAAACCCCTTATTTACTTTTAAAAAGCCCGTATTTAACAATACAGTAAATAGCGCGAACACCATCCTTCCATCCTATTTTTTTACCCTCTTCATAAGTACGGCCGTAGTAAGAAATACCAACCTCATAAATTCTGATCTTAGGTATGCGGGCTATTTTGATGGTCACTTCTGGTTCAAACCCGAAACGTTTTTCGGTAAGTTGTATGCTCTGTATCATTTTGGTATCAAACAGCTTATAACAGGTTTCCATATCTGTTAAATTGAGATTGCTGAACATGTTAGAAGCAAATGTAAGCCACCGGTTGCCAATGGTGTGCCAAAAGAACAAAATACGATGCGGATTACTCCCCATAAACCTCGATCCAAAAACAACATCGGCAAAGCCATTGATTACCGGTTTAAGCAAATCATTATATTCAAAGGGGTCGTACTCCAAATCAGCATCCTGGATGATGAGGTATTCGCCGGTTGCTTTAGAGATACCGGTGTGTAGCGCCGCACCTTTGCCTTTATTTACCTCGTGCTTAAAATATTGAATATTAAGATTGGGATTGGCGTGTTGATAGGCGTTAATCGCGAACTCCGTATTATCAGCTGAGCAATCGTTTACTATAATTACTTCCTTTTCAATATCATTGGTAAGGGCAACAGCTTTAATTTTATCTAAAATTAAGTGTATGGTATTACCTTCGTTATAGGCAGGGATAATAATTGATAGCTTTTGTATGGTCATTATTGTATTTAATCAAACTATATGATAGCCGGGTATTGTGGCTGTATAGCGCTTTAATATATCTTTATTGAAAATATAATTAATGCAAAACGTTTCAACGCGAATTAAAACTTACTTAAAAAAACCAAAAGTAATATTTATACTGGTAATACTGTTTGCATTAACCCTGCTATTTGCGTTTTGTTTACCAAATCCCCTCTTCAAAAGTCCTACATCGTACGTAATTGACGATGACCAAGGGCAATTATTGGGCGCGTCCATTGCGCAGGACGGCCAGTGGCGTTTTCCTTATAACGATAGCGTACCCGAAAAATTCAAACAGTGTATTATCGCTTTTGAAGATAAACGCTTTGAACATCACCCCGGTTTTGACCCGCTTGCTTTTGGCAGGGCGCTAAAGCAAAACATCACCTCAAAAAAAGTAACCAGCGGCGGCAGTACACTCACCATGCAGGTGATCAGGCTGGCTACGCGGCATAAGCGCAGCATATGGAATAAGTTTATAGAGATATTCATGGCTTTGCGGCTTGAACTTACCCACAGCAAAAAAAGTATCCTGGCACTATATGCCAGCAATGCCCCCTTTGGTACAAACGTGATAGGTTTGGATGCTGCCTCGTGGCGATATTTTGGTCGTAGCCCTGATAAACTTTCCTGGGGCGAAATGGCAGCCATGGCGGTTTTGCCAAATTCGCCATCACTGGTGCATCCCGGCAGGAACAGGCTTATTTTACAAAGGAAACGCAATTTATTACTTAACCGGCTATACAAGCAGGGAATTATTGATAGCACCACAGCGAATTTAGCTAAGTTAGAACCAGTGCCGGAGCGGCCCATGCCCCTGCCATCGCTTGCTCCTCACCTGTTACAACGTTTCAAAAACGATTACAAGGCGAGGCCAGTTGGTGATACCCGTATACAAACCAGCATTAAATCAACACTACAACAACAGGTTAACGATATTTTAGAACAGCACCACCAGGTACTAAAAGCCAATGATATCAATAACATAGCGGCGATAGTACTGGATGTAGAAACCGGCCAAACCCTTGCGTATGCAGGTAACATTACGCACCACGAAGACCCACAGATGGAAAGTGATGTGGATGTAATTGATGCGCCACGGAGCCCGGGAAGTACCTTAAAACCTTTGTTGTACGCTTCGATGCTACACAGCGGCCTCATTTTACCCAATAGCCTGCTACCCGACGTACCAACGCTGATTGCCGGCTATCACCCGGAGAATTTTGATTTGGGTTATGATGGCGCGGTACCGGCATCCCGGGCTTTATCACGTTCGCTTAATGTACCCGCTGTTAAAATGTTGCAGCAATTTAAGTATGAACGGTTTTATGACTTTTTACACAAGGCAGGCATCACTACCCTAACTAAACCGGCAGACCATTACGGCCTTTCCTTAATATTAGGTGGTGGCGAAAATACTTTATGGGAATTGAGCGGGGCTTACGCAGATATGGCCCGGGTACTTAATCATTACAACAAGTACGAAGGCCTGTATAATCCTTTAGATTTTCATAACCCCGTTTACAGTAAACAGCCCGATACAAAACCAGAGTTAGAAAAAGCAGGCCTGCTTGATGCAGCTTCCATTTATTATACCTTCCAGGCGATGGAAGAGGTAATGCGTCCCGGCGAAGAAATGCTGTGGCAACAGTTTAGCTCAACGCAGCGTGTGGCCTGGAAAACCGGTACCAGTTTCGGTTTCAGGGATGGCTGGGCTATTGGCATTACCCCTAAATATGTGGTAGGCGTTTGGGTGGGTAATACCGATGGCGAAGGCCGGCCAGGATTAACGGGCATCAATACCGCTGCTCCTGCCCTGTTCGAGATTTTCAGACTGCTGCCCGTATCGCGCGATTGGTTTGAAATGCCTGCCGGTGAAATGGTGAGGATATCTGTGTGCCATCAAAGCGGATACCGCGCCGGGCAATATTGTGAAGATGTTGACGATATGCTGGTACCTAAAAGTGGCTTGAAAGCCCCCGTATGCCCTTATCATCAACTTATACATCTATCTGCCGATGGCAAATACCAGGTAAATGGTAACTGCGAATCGCCGGATATGATGATCAACAAAAAATGGTTTGTGCTGCCACCATCCATGGAGTATTATTACAAGGCACGTAATTATCAATATCATGTGCTGCCACCTTTTAGGGACGGTTGCACACAAGCCGAGAACGGGAACGCCATGGAAGTGATTTACCCCAAAGACGGCGCTAAGATATACGTCCCGCTTGAAGCCGACGGCACCCGCGGCCGTATGATTTGCAATGCAGCCCACCGCCTCCCCGGCATGAAAATTTTCTGGCACCTGGATGATCAATACGTGGGAGAAACTAAAGATTTTCACCAGATGGCCTTAAACCCTCCGCCAGGCAAGCATATACTTACCTTGGTTGATGGTAATGGCAACACGGTAAATATTGGTTTTGAGGTATTGAGCAAGTGAAAGGTGAAAGGTGAAAGGTGAAAGGTGAAAGGTGAAAGGTGAAAGGTGAAAGGTGAAAGGTGAAAGGTGAAAGGTGAAAGGTGAAAGGTGAAAGGTGAAAGGTGAAAGGTGAAAGGTGAAAGGTGAAAGGTGAAAGGTGAAAGGTGAAAGGTGAAAGGTGAAAGGTGANCCTTATTTCTTCGAAATAATTAGGTGGTATGAAACCCTACTTTTACTTAATTGATAAAATTACATCCGTATAACCTAAAACCTAATACGTAAAACCACTCAAGCTAAAACATTCATTATATTGGCTCCATAAACAACTATAGCATGCTTGAGCAGTACGATCTGCATAATTTACTGGTAATTGATATTGAAACGGTGCCGCAGTATGGTACTCATGATGAACTGCCGCCTAATTTGCAAAAACTGTGGGACCTAAAAACCCAATATCAGCGTAAGGAAGAAACTGCCGAGAACTACTATGAACGCGCCGGTATATGGGCCGAGTTTGGCAAAATAGTTTGCATTTCGGTGGGTATTTTTACCGGTAATAAAGATACTGTTGGCTTAAGAGTAAAATCATTTGCCGGGCACGATGAAAAAGATGTGCTTACCCGGTTTTCTGCCTTACTATTCAATCAACCTGCAAACCTGGTGATGGTGGCCCATAATGGTAAGGAGTTTGATTTTCCGTATATCTGTCGCCGGTTGTTGATTAACGGGCTGCCTTTTCCATCGCAGTTGCAACTTGCAGGTAAAAAGCCCTGGGAAATTATCCACCTGGATACCATGGAACTTTGGAAATTTGGCGATTATAAAAACTATACATCGTTAAACCTGCTTACGGCCATTTTTGATATCCCTACCCCAAAAGACGATATTGACGGCAGCATGGTTGGGCATGTTTATTGGAAAGAACAACAGCTTGACCGTATTTGTACTTATTGCCAAAAAGATGTAGTAGCTACCGCGCAACTCATCCGGCGTTACCGCGGCGAGGAGTTGATTAAGGACGAACTGATAACCATAGTTGGGTAATAATGCTGAAAATAAAAGACCTTGAAGTTAGTTTTAAAACCGGCGATGGCTTATTTAAGGCTGTTAAAAACATATCTTTTAGTTTAAACAAAGGCGAAACCATTGGCATAGTTGGCGAATCCGGCTCGGGCAAATCGGTTACCTCACTGGCATTGATGCGCCTACTGAATACAGAGCAGGCTATCATTAAAGGCGAAGTATTGTTGAACGGTGTTTGCCTTTGTAAAATACCTGAAGCCGAAATGCGGCACATCCGCGGTAACCGCATGGCTATGATTTTCCAGGAGCCTATGACTTCGCTTAACCCGGTGCTTACCTGTGGTTTTCAACTTACAGAGGCTATCCGGCTGCATTTGGGGGTATCAAAGGCCGAGGCAAAAGCCAAAACAATCGAGCTTTTCAAAGAAGTACAACTCCCCCGCCCCGAAGCTATTTTTGATAGTTATCCGCACCAGATTTCTGGCGGGCAAAAGCAAAGGGTAATGATTGCAATGGCCCTCTGCTGCAACCCCGAAATATTGATAGCCGATGAACCCACCACCGCGCTCGATGTAACCGTACAAAAAACCATTATAGAACTGCTGCTGAGTTTAAAAGCGACAAGGCATATGAGTTTGATATTTATATCGCACGATTTGGGCGTAATTAAAGAAATTGCCGACCGTGTGATGGTGATGTACAAAGGCGAAATTGTGGAGGAAGCCAAAGTAAGCGATCTGTTTGCCAATCCCCAACATCCCTATACCAAGGGGCTACTCGCTTGCAGGCCATCACCTCGCCAGCATTTAAAAAAACTGCCCATTGTGGCCGATTTTTTTGACGGGGATAACCCGGCCGATACGCCATCGACCACCATTGAAAGCATCAGGTTAAAATACCACTACCCTTCACAGGAAATTGAAGATAGAAAAGCGGCGTTGTATAAACAATCGCCGCTGCTAAAAATAGACGAACTATCAACCTGGTTCCCGGTTAAAAACGGTTTGTTTGGGCAATCAACTAAAGTGGTTAAAGCTGTAAATAATGTAAGCTTTAATGTTTACCCCGGCGAAACCTTAGGACTGGTAGGCGAATCGGGTTGCGGTAAAACTACGCTGGGCCGAACCATTTTAAGATTGATAGAACCGACCGCAGGCAATATCAGTTTTGAAAACACCGATTTGCGGAGTTTAAAAAAGAACGATCTGCGGGAGATTCGCCGTAACATACAGATTATTTTCCAGGACCCGTATTCGTCATTAAACCCGAGGCTCACCGTTGGCCAGTCGTTAATGGAACCGTTGCAGATACACCAATTTTACACCAGCGATACCAAACGCAAAAAACACGTATTTGACCTACTGGAACGTGTAAACCTCTCGCCCGATCATTTTAACCGATACCCGCATGAGTTCTCGGGCGGGCAAAGGCAGCGTATAGTTATCGCGAGGGCGTTGGCGTTGCAGCCCAAGTTTATCATTTGTGATGAATCTGTATCGGCCTTAGATGTATCTGTACAGGCGCAGGTATTGAACCTTATCCGCGAGTTGCAGGAGGAATTTAGGCTCACCTATATATTTATATCTCATGATCTGGCAGTTATCAAACACATCTCCGACAGAATGATGGTAATGAATAAAGGCGAGATAATTGAAACCGGATATCCCGATGATATTTATTATCGCCCTAAGGAAGCGTATACTAAGAATTTGATAGCCTCAATACCACAGGGGTAAATCGATGGCTAAAGTCATGCTCCGCTGGAGCATTTTTCTTCCTTTTAATTACTTCTACAAAGCTTTTGTCCCTCTGGGACAGCCTATCAAGTGTAGCAGATCTTAAAACTCGTATTTGCCGAAACTATATCCCGCGTGAAAAGCATCCCAGAGGGATGAAAGCTTTGTAGAAAATACAAACACAATTTTAGAACTCCATAGGAGTTCAACTCAACTTACCTTAATTATAATCCAGCATTACAATCCAACGTGTTAAAACGGCAAATTCCCCTTAAATACTATATTTCCGTATCTTAGCGCAAATACTTTTGTATGTCTAAAAAAAAGAAAAATAACTCATCTATAGTACAGGTACTCACCCAAATGGTGCTTGATATATTTGAGCAAAACGGCAATACGCCGCTTAATTACAAACAAGTTTCTGCTAAACTAAACGTACGCGATCCCGAATCGCGCGAAATCATATTCGATATTTTAAAGGAAGAGGCTTTTAAATCCGTACTAAAAGAGATTTCTCCGGGCAAATTCCAGTTACTTGAACTTAAAACCTTTGTTGAAGGCAAGGTTGACCTTACCAATGATGGTTCGGCATTTATAATTACCGATGATGAATTAGAGGGCGATATTTTCATTGCACCACGCAAATTGCGCAATGCGCTTAATGGCGACCGCGTAAAGGTTTATGTTTACGCCAAAACCAAGGGTAAACGCAAAGAAGGTGAGATCATTGAAATTCTGCAACGTGCTAAAATGGAGTTTACCGGTGTGGTAAAACTCTCTGAACGTTTCGCGTTTTTTATTCCTGATGACCGCAAAATGATGCACGATATCTTTATCCCCATGACAGAGCTTAACGGGGCTAAAAACGGCATCAAAGCTGTTGCCGAGATCACAGATTGGCCTGTTGACGCTAAAAACCCCATCGGCAGGATTAAACACATTCTTGGCGCGCAAGGCGAAAACGATACCGAAATGAACGCCATATTGGCCGAATACGGTTTTCCTTTATCATTCCCCGCCGAGGTTGAACACGAATCGGAAGAAATTTCTGACGTGATCACCAAAGAAGAAATTGCCCGCCGTAGGGATTTCAGAGATATTACCACTTTCACTATCGACCCATTTGACGCTAAGGACTTTGACGATGCTTTATCGTTCAAGGTATTGGAGAACGGCAACTACGAAGTTGGCGTGCACATCGCCGATGTATCACATTACATCATTCCCGATTCTGCTTTGGATAAAGAAGCATTGGACAGAGCAACATCGGTTTACCTGGTTGACAGGGTTATCCCCATGCTGCCCGAGCGTTTATCAAACGGCTTATGTTCGCTTCGCCCTAAAGAAGAAAAACTATGCTTCTCGGCTGTTTTTGAATTAGACGAAAACGCTTTTATTCAAAACGAATGGTACGGTAAAACCATTATCTATTCTGACCGGCGCTTTACCTATGAGGAAGTACAGGAAGTTATTGAAAGCCAGCAAGGCGACTTTAAAGATGAGATCCTGAAACTAAACGCCTTAGCCTACAAACTACGCGATCGTAAATTCAAAAACGGCGCTATCAGCTTTGAAACTACTGAGGTTAAATTTAAACTGGATGAAACTGGCAAACCTACCGGCGTATATGTAAAGGAACGTAAGGATGCCCACAAGCTTATTGAAGATTTTATGCTGCTTGCCAACCGTAAGGTAGCCGAGCATGTGAGCAAAATGGGTAAAGGCAAACATAAATATACTTTTGTGTACCGCACCCACGATTCGCCCAAACCCGATTCATTAGCCAATTTTGCGCAGTTTGCTGCCAGGTTTGGATATAAGATCAACACCAAATCGGACAAGGAAACGGCCAAATCGCTTAACTTTTTGATGGAAGATGTGGAAGGTAAAAAAGAGCAGAATGTGCTTACACACCTGGCTATCCGGTCGATGGCCAAAGCTATTTATACCACCAAAACAACCAGCCACTACGGTTTGGCCTTTGACCATTACACGCACTTTACCTCGCCTATACGCCGGTACCCGGATGTGATGGTTCATAGGCTGTTATTCCATTATTTAAACGGCGGGCAATCTGCCAATGCCGAGCATTATGAAAAACTGTGCAGCCATAGCTCGCAGATGGAGAAAAAGGCCGCTGATGCTGAACGAGCTTCTGTAAAATACAAACAGGCAGAATACCTTAGAGATCAGGTGGGCAACATGTTCACCGGCATTATCTCGGGCGTTACCGAATGGGGCATGTATGTAGAGATCATCGAAAACAAATGCGAGGGCATGATTCGCCTGCGCGATATATCCGATGACTTTTATACTTTGGATGAAAAAAACTATTGCATTATCGGTCAACGTAAAAAGAAAGTTTACCAGCTTGGCGACGAAGTGCGCATCCGTGTTAAACATGTAGATTTAACCAAAAAACAGATTGATTTTTCTTTAGTACAGGATTGAGGGCTGGTTGATTAAGTGAGTGGTTGATTGGGTTGGATTAAGTTGAATAAGCGAATGGTTGATTGAGTTAGATTAGATTGAATAAGTGACATGGAGATTCCCCCTGTCTCGTCCTTAGATAATCCAACTCAATCAACTTAGTCCAACCTAATCAACTTAATCCAACTCAATCAACTCACTCCAACCCATCAACTTAATCCAACTCAATCAACTATTAACAAATACATGAAACAACTTACAGAACTACACGCCTTGGTGAGCGAGGCCGTAGATAAACTTACTTTTCCGTCCTATCCTGCCGACCTTTACGAACCTATAAGTTATATACTGGCACTGGGCGGCAAACGCCTGCGCCCTGCCCTGCTGTTGATGGCTTGTGATTTATTTGGCGGCGATGTGGAGAGCGCTATTGAACCGGCCATGGCTATTGAGGTGTTCCACAACTTTACACTGATGCATGATGACATCATGGATAAAGCCCCCCTACGCCGTGGTAAAGTAACTGTTCACGAAAAATGGAACGCCAACGTAGCTATCCTATCCGGCGATGCCATGATGGTTGAGGCCAACAAGCTTATGATGATGGTTGACGACGCCATTTTACGCCCGGTAATGAATGTTTTTAACGAAACGGCCATTGGTGTATGCGAAGGACAGCAAATTGACATGAGCTTTGAGCAACTTACTAATGTAGAAATAGAAGAATACATCAACATGATTCGCCTTAAAACAGCGGTATTGTTGGGCGGAACGCTTAAAATAGGATCTATCATAGGCGGTGCCAGCGCAAACGATGCACAACTACTATATGATTTTGGTGTTAACCTCGGCATAGCTTTCCAGCTACAGGATGACATTTTAGATGTGTATGGAGATCCCGAAAAGTTTGGCAAACAGGTTGGCGGCGATATCATCTCCAACAAAAAAACATACCTGCTTATTAAAGCGCTTGAGCTTGCCAAAGGCGATCAAGCTGCCACACTGAACAATTGGCTTACTGTTGAGCAATTTGATGCCACAGAGAAGGTTACAGCGGTTACTGCCATATACAATCAATTAGATATCAGGCAATATGCTGAAGAAGCGATGCAATCATACGCCGAAATGGCCTTTAACGCATTAGATAAAATCAACCTGCCCGAAGACCGCCGCCAATACCTGCGTCAGTTTGCTGATAATTTGCTGGTAAGGGAGTATTGATTATATTTAGGGATAATAATTTGCAAGAAGCTACTCAAAAACGTTAAACAAAACTGCAATATCCCAAACGTCATTGCGAGGTACGAAGCAATCCCCTACTGTACAGAGCGGATTTGCTTCCGGGGGATTGCTTCGTACCTCGCAATGACGGATTCTATATATTTTAAACAGCTTCTTAGATCACGATACATAGTCCCAATCATCTTCACTTTAGGTGAATAAAATAACTAAATGAAAAAAACGATACTCACAACATTGGCGCTACTTGCCGTAGTGTTGACCAACGCCCAAACCCTAACCTCTGGCGGTAAACTTAAACCCGAGCAGGCTATTATGGATGTAAGACATTACACCATTTCGCTGGCGGTTGATCCTGCTCAAAAAACCATTGATGGTTTTACTACCATTGATGTAATTATGGCGCAGCCAACTAAGGTTTTACTGTTTGATTTGTTAGATTCTTTAAACGTAAGTAACGTATTGGTGAATGGCAAAAAAGAGCCTTTTACTTATCAAAACAATCTTATTACGATCAATACCACTAAAGAACTACCCGCCGGTAAGGCAAGCGTAAAGGTTATTTATGGCGGTAAGCCACATGTTGCACGTCGCCCGCCTTGGGATGACGGCTTCATATGGGCCAAAGATTCAACCGGGCATGCCTGGGTTGCTATTACTGCCGAAGGAACCGGTGGCAAGCTGTATTTTCCGTGTAAAGACCATCCTTCTGATGAACCAAACGAGGGTGTGGATATGATTATTACCGTTCCTAAAGATTTGGTGGTATGCGGTCCGGGTTTGTTGCAAAAGGTTACTAAACAAAACAATACGGCAACTTATCATTGGAAAACTAATTACAGTATCAACAACTATAGTATTCTGTTTAATGCAGGCGATTATACTGTAGTGAGCAGGCAGTATAAAACAGTTGCCGGCAACACCGTGCCTATCCAGTTTTATATATTAAAAGAAGATGCATCAAAAGCGAACCATCATTTGGATATTTTTGAGCGCACCATCCACATACAGGAAAAATACTTTGGCGAATACCCATGGGCGAAAGAGAAAATAGGCATTGCCGAAACGCCGCATCTGGGCATGGAACACCAAACCATGAATGCTTACGGGAATAAATTCAGGTACACCAAACTGGCCGGCCAGGATTTTGACTGGCTGATGCATCACGAGTTTGGCCATGAGTGGTGGGGCAATAAAGTTACGGCTAAAGACTGGGCCGATTACTGGATTCACGAGGGCATCTGTACATTTGGCGATGCCATGCCAATCCGCGATCTGGAGGGCGAAAAGGCTTATAATAAACATTTCGCACAAGCCTCGCTTTCATTTGGCAACAAGATTCCTTTGGTTGTTGGTAAGGATATTGACGAAGAAGCGGCCTACAATGGCGATATCTATGGCAAGGGCGCGTTCTTTATGCACACGCTAAGGTATATTATGGGCGATAGCGTTTTCTTCCCTACCATAAAAGGCTTTGTAACCAGTCCGAAGTATACTTACAGCAATTTGGTTACCACTGCCGACGTACAGGAGTATTTCAGCAAAGCGGCGGGTATTGATCTGAAACCGTTATTCGATCTATACATCTACTCCATCAACAAGCTCGAAATACACGTAAAAGCACAGCCACGTGATATGTACCTGGTACAATTACAAAATATAGATATGCCTTTACCTGTTGATGTCACCGCTGACGGGGTTACCAAACGCTATACGTTAGATAAAAAAGGGATTAGGATAAAGAGCGCAACGGCACCGGTTATTGATCCGGATACTTTTTATTTAAAAAAGCTGATTACTGAGTAAATGAGATGGCTACCGTTTTTATTGGGGCTATGTTTGGTGCCCCAATAAAAACGGTATTTCTTCTTTATAAAGCTCCATATTATATCACTGACGGCAACTATTAAGAACTTTCCGAGAAATAGATGATTGTGTCTATTGATACCATAATTGCGAAGTACGAAGTAATCGCGAGTTTGCAAACCTGCCCTGTAAAGCACGATATTGCCTCGTGCCTATTCATTGGACTATAAAAAAATTGTTGTCATTCTGAACGTAGTGAAGAATCTTCTTCGCTATAAAGGTCTGCAATTAGCATGGCGAAGAAGATCCTTCGTTCCTCAGGATGATAGGGTGAAGAAGCTATTTTACCTCCTTTCTAATTCCCGAAGCCGCCGATTTCACCATTTACAGCAATCGTATGGTTGAAGTATACAGAATTTATAGCTCACAATGGGCTTTTCCTTTTGATAACCAACAATTAACCCAGTACTTTTAAGGGGCATCCAAAATCTCCTTAAACAAAAAATCCCTGATCAAAATTGACCAGGGTTTTTTAATATCTAAAAGCTTTTGCTAATTACTCAGCTACTGCTTCTTCAGCATCTGCTGCTTTTTTAGCTTTTGGTGCTGCTGCTTTCTTTGCTTTTGGAGCTTCTTCAACAACCGGAGCTGCAACTGGTGCAGGCGCTGCAACTTCAGCAACTTTTTCTGTTGCAGGAACAACAGAAACGTATGAACGGTTATCAGCTTTTTTGCGGAAAACTACAATACCTTCGGCTAAAGCGAACAAAGTATGGTCTTTACCAATACCTACGTTAACGCCTGGGTTGTGTTGGGTACCACGTTGACGAACGATGATATTACCTGCAATTGCTGGTTGACCACCGAAAATTTTGATACCTAAACGTTTGCTATGCGATTCGCGGCCGTTTCTGGAACTACCGGCCCCTTTTTTGTGTGCCATTGTTTATATCTTTTATGAGCTGATAAAACAGCTCGGTTTAAACCTTTAATTATAATGTAATACCGGTGATCTCGATCTTGGTAAATTGTTGACGGTGACCGTTTTTCTTTTTGTAACCTTTTCTACGTTTCTTTTTGAAAACGATTACTTTATCACCTTTTAAATGAGACAAGATCTTAGCTGAAACTTTAGCACCTTTCAAATCAGAACCTAATTTGAATGCGCCTTCGTTTTCTGCTAACAATACACTGTCAAATTCAATACTAGCGCCTTCGTCACCTTGTAACCTGTGTACAAAGATCTGCTGGTCTTTTGCAACTTTGAATTGCTGTCCGGCTATACTTACTATTGCGTACATGTTTGTTAATTATTTGTTTTAAAATTCGAGGTGCAAATATAGAAATTGATTCCTTAATATACAACCCTGTTACTTATTATTTTTCAGCCTGGTTTCGGCTGTAGTTAAACTCTGATCTATTTCTTTGATCAATTGCTTGTTGGCATCAATTAATTTAGGGTCGCCTACAAAGTTTGAATCAAACACCACGCGCTTACTTTTCTTTTTGTATTTAAACTCGATGATGTAACGTACAGGTTTTTCCTTACCTGTAGTATCACCGGTTTCATTGGAAGGAAAATCCCAGAAGCCCAGGTCGGCTGCCTTGCGGTGCAGGTATAATAAATCATCATCAGTTAACCTAACGTTTAGCTTTACCAATGAATCCCTTTTATTGAGATACTGATATTCGCGTGTTTTTGAATCGTATTTGTTTACCAGGCTATCCTTAATACCGTACTGAATTGAAAGCGACTGAAAATCAGAATAACGGTAAGGCGCATTCTTGATCATCATGCTGTAATAATAAACGCAGTACACTATAAAAGGTACCACAACAACCATGGTTAAGAATATTTTTTTTGAAGTTGAAGACATCTTTTAATTAGTGAATTATTGAGTTAGTGAATTATTGATTTTATCCATCCGTCATTGCGAGGAACGAGGCAATCCCCGATTAGCTGAGCAACCATACAAGCCTACTCTATATAGTTGGAGATTGCTTCGTGCCTCGCAATGACTATTTTTTATTTATTAGGTATTAAATTACTGTATCCTCTGGCTGTTTTTTTAATTCGCCCTCCCACTTACTTACCACAGCCGTTGCCATTGCGTTACCAAGCACATTGGTTGCCGATCTGCCCATATCCAAAATCGGATCAATACCTATCAGCAAAAACAATCCGGCTTCGGGGATATTGAACATTGATAACGTACCGGCAATGACCACCAGCGATGCCCGCGGTACGCCTGCAACACCTTTGCTGGTAAGCATCAGTACCAACAGCATGGATAACTGGTGACCAAATGATAAATGAATATCATATGATTGTGCCAGGAACAACGACGCGAAGGTCATGTACATCATTGAGCCATCCAGGTTAAAGGAATAACCCAGCGGCAAAACAAAACTTACAATTTTATTGCTGCAGCCAAACTTTTCCAGTTCAACCAAAACTTTGGGGTATGCGGCCTCACTTGTAGAAGTACTAAAGGCAATCAGCATGGCATCTTTGATGCTGTTAATTAACCTGAAAACCGGTTTGCGCAACACTACAAACCCCGCCAGTATAATTAGAAGCCAAAGCAAAACCAGCGAAAAATAAAACTCGCCTATAAAAATACCATAGGTTGAAAGCACACCAAGTCCCTGTTTGGCTATTACCGCGGTGATGGCACCAAAAACAGCTAATGGAGCCAATTTCATTACATAACCTGTTATTTTCATGATCACGTGGGCTATGGCATCCATCGCTTTAATCACTATTTTACCCTGCTCGCCAATGGCAGCCGTGGCGATACCAAAAAACATGGCAAATACCACAATTTGTAATATCTCGTTATCGGCCATTGATTTGATAAAGCTTGTAGGAAAAACGTGCCCTATAAACTCTACTAATGAAAGTGCCGATTTTTTTATACCGGTATTCAGGTGACTATCCGGTAAAGGCAGGTGCATGGTTTTGCCAGGCTCAAACAGGTTAACCAACAACATACCTAACAACAACGAAACCAACGTAGCACTGATAAACCAGAGCATAGTTTTACCGCCAATGCGCCCAACTGCCTTAATATCCCCTACTTTGGCTACGCCGACAACCAACGTGGTGAATACCAATGGTGCAACCACCATTTTTATCAGGTTAAGGAAAATCTTACTTAAAATATTGAAGTATTCCAGCTTATCTTCACGCAGTGTAGTGTTATCCTGTTGGGCTTTTACAAAAGTAGCCCTTTGTGTTTTTAATTGTTTGTAAACAGTAGTGGTGGTATCTGCCGATGTGGCTAAACTTTTATCGATACTTTTAATGCCGGCTTCGGCAGTGCTTATATTGGCATTAATACTTTTAATTACATTGGTATTGTAAATATTGCCTAATATCACACCCAAAATAAGGGCGATAAAAATATACAGCGTCAGTCTGTTTTTTGTCTGCATCGATTTTTTTGAAGCCGTAAAAGTACGGAAAAAATAGAATCAAGAATTAAGAGTCAAGAACCAAGATAAAAATATGTAACGCAGGTCAAACGAGCGGCACTTTCCTGTCTTAACTCTTGATTCTTGTCTCTTGATTCTATTTTTTCCGTATTTTGGCTCAATTAACAACAGAATGACGGTTACTACCTACGGATTGCAGCATATCAAAAAGGAAATTCAGCACCTGCCCAATGAGCAGGTTGCCGAGTTATTGTTGCGACTGGCCCGTTATAAAAAAGAAAATAAAGAGCTGTTGGCCTACCTTTTATTTGAAGCACATGACGAGGCCGGCTTTATTGAAAAGGTTAAAGCTGAAGCGGGTTTTATGTTTAGTCAGTTGCCTTCGTTAAGTTACAACGCGGCTAAAGGCATGCGTAAAATTTTACGGCTGCTGGGTAAGTACACCAAGTTTATGGCATCAAAAACTGCAGAGATAGAACTATTGCTAAACTTTTGCAGCAATTACCTGGAATACGCCGACAGGCGCACATCGTACAAACCCATCAGACTAATATTAACCCGGCAGGTTGAAAAGGTGCGGGGGCTGATAGGCAAATTGCATGAAGATCTCCAATATGACTATGCCGATACCTACAATACGTTAATAGCCGACGCCGAGAAAAAATTGAACTGGTTTAAAAAGAGTGATTACCCGTTGTAACATATTTACCTGCCGGTAATCTAAAATAAAAAATCTATTAACAGTGGCCAACAAAGAAGCAGCATTCAAGCAAATATATGAAGCTAATTCTAAAAAGATATTTCACCTGTGCTATGGTTATACCGGCGATGATGATGCCGCGAACGACCTTTTACAGGAAACCTTTTTAAAAGTATGGCAAAACCTGGATAAATTCCGCAACCAGGCCATGATCTCTACCTGGATCTATCGTATTGCGGTAAATACCTGTTTAACCTACCTCCGATCAGAGAAGCGACAGGCTAAAGACGAACTTACCGAACAAATAGCCGAAACAAAACGAGAGGAGTTTTCTGAGAAGAATGAACAGGTGGCGCTTTTATATAAATGTATATCTAAACTGGAAGAATCAGAAAGAATTATTATAACATTGGTACTTGATGAGGTACCGTACCCCGAAATAGCAGACGTTTCGGGTATATCGGAAGGGAATCTGAGGGTGAAAATTTATCGTATTAAACAAAAGTTAACAGAATTATATAACCAGTATGAAAGACTTTGATCATTTGATGTCGGTTTGGCAGGGACAGCCAAAGCAAGATCAGCTTTCAGTGGATGAGGTGCTGAAGCAGGTAAAGAAGGGAATTCGCAGCATAACTAATAAGTTGTACTGGACAATAGTGGCTATGGTGGCTATCACCATATTTGCGGCCATCGTAACATTTTTTCTGGCGTTTAAATCAACGGTTACAACGGCCGGTATATTAATAGTATTGGTTACCATGTTAATGTACCTGTCATTAACCGTAAGGCATTACCACATTTTGGGCAAGCATGATGCTACCCTTAATCCATCAGAATATTTAGAAAGCTTAAAAGAATACCAAAAAACACGCTCAAGGGTGATTGGCTGGTTTTATTACATCTATATACTGCTCATCAGCACGGGGCTTGCCTTATATTTTATTGAGGTATTGGAACATTCATCCACGGCGTTTAAAATAGGCACTTACAGTTCGATTATCGTTTGGTTTTTATTTACCACCTTTTACTTAAAGCCCCGTATGTTTAAAAACGAGGAGGAAAAACTAAACCTGATGATAGATAGATTGGTAAGATTGAAAGAACAGTTCAATTAAGTATTATTGCGCCGTAATTTTTAATAAAGAATGACGGACAATACCATTAAGCTTCACAAAGTAACCCCGGCAGATGCCGGCGCCCTGCTTACCATAAGCCGGGATACTTTTTATTATTTCTTCGGTCCGTTAAACGAGCCGGCTAATATGGATGCGTACGCTGCCAAAGCGTTTACCCCAGAACGCATTCGCTCCGAAATTGAAAACCCTCACTCCCAATTTTATTTCGCGTTAGTTGATGGCGAGGTAGCAGGCTATCTTAAACTGAATTTTGAGGATGCCCAATCTGAATTTCAGGATAAGGATGCCTTGGAAGTTGAACGCATTTACGTATCAAAAGAGCATCATGGCAAAAAAATTGGCCAGTATCTTTTAAATTTCGCCACCCAAACAGCCATCGATTTAAATATGAATTACATTTGGCTTGGCGTTTGGGAACACAACCACAACGCTATAGGTTTTTACCAGCACAACGGTTTTACTTTATTTGCCAACCATCCGTTTATGCTGGGCAGCGATTTGCAGAATGATCTGCTGATGAAAAAGGAGCTTAAATAATCAAAGCTTATTTTGATTGATGAGGTTATGAATTACCTGCTCTCGTAATTGCCTGCTTATAGGTACCTGGTGCCCGTCGATATTTAAGGTATTACCTTCTATGGAAGATACCTTTCCCCTCGCTATAATGTAAGATTTATGTGTTTGCAAAAAATTACGCTGAGGTAGTTTATCGGCAAAGGCTTTTAAAGTGCTGTGGGTAATAACCTTGCGGGTTGTGGTATAAATTTCAAGGTAGTTTTCCATCCCTTTAATATAAAGCACATCTTCAAACATTATTTTTTCCAGCTTACCCTCGCTCTTTACAAACAGGTAGGTGGCTTCAGATTGATTGTTCGTCAAATCGAAATAATCTTTGGCCTTAAACGCGGCCTTCATAAAGCGCTCAAAAGAAATTGGTTTAAGCAGGTAATCTAACACATCCAAATCAAAACCATCGGTAGCATATTCTTTAAACGCGGTGGTAAAGATCACTTTTGGCGGTTTGGGCAATGATTTAATAAAATCCACGCCGTTTAAATGGGGCATCTGGATATCCAAAAAAAGTAAGTCGACAGGGTGCTGCAACAGCATCGTGCCTAATTCCATGGCATCCTCGCATTGCGTCTTCAAATCTAAAAAATTGGCTTTGGCAACGTAGCCTTCCAATCCTTTACGGGCAAAGGGTTCATCATCGGTAATAATGCAGGTGATGGGCTTCATGCTTGAAGTTTTAATTTTAATTCGGCCATATAACAATCATCCTGCAAACCGGCAGCTAACTGGTGCTTGTCCGGATAAAGCAAATGTAACCTGCGTCTTAAATTTTCCAGCCCTATTCCGCCAAATTCATTTGATAACTTAACCATATCTGGCACATGGTTACTTACCGCAAAAACAACCTCGTTATCGATAAGCCTTGCGCTGATATTTAATTGATACTTCCCCCCTACGTACTTAAAAGCGTTTTCTACCAGGGGCAGCATCAACAGGGGATAAATTTGCTGATCAGTCAAATGCGGATCGAAGTTTACCTGTAATTGCATTTTACTACTTGCCCTTATCGTTTGCAGTTCAATATAATCGCCAAGGTACTTTAACTCCTGTTGTATAGGCACCAACAGTTGTTGGTCATATAGCTGATAACGCAACAGGTTTGATAGCAACTCTGTGCTTTTTTTTGCCCCTGGCACATCTTCATCCATCTGAAAATAAATGGTATTTAAAGCATTGAACAACAAATGAGGGTGATATTGAGCTTTTAAAAACTTCAGTTCGGTTTCCAGTTGATCATTAGTCAGTTTTTCTAATTGAACCTTATTCAATACGTAAGCCTTTAGCCAGGTACTGCTTCGGGCCATGCCGTAATAAACAATGGCGTAAAGCGTGGGGATCATGTTAATGTCGGCAACATCGGCCCAGGGCATCAGCTCTAAACCCTGAGTGCTGTGCAAACCTATGTCCATTGGCATAAATATCAGGTTCACCAGTATAATATTTGCCCCTACCAATATGGCCAGCTCCTTTACCACGCCCTTGTAAGAAAGCTGTACCGCCCAGCACCTATCATAATACCTGAAAAGCCATTCAAAAATATAGATGGCCGAATAGCCTACTAATATAGAGCATGCCATTTCAATGGCATTGATATAAAATTCCCTTTCCCAAAAATGCTGACCAATATCGGTATCATGCAACAGCCTAACAGTAAAATATACCAATAGGCCATATAATGCAGGAAAAATATACTTTCTGAAAAACCTCATTTTTGAATAAGAGTCAAGAATTAAGAATCAAGAGTTAAGACTAAGATCGTAATTTGATTGTGTTTAAGGTATGATAATTGTTTTGCTTTCCAAGAATCTGCAATTACCGTAATATCTATACTGCAAGAGACTCTCCTACTCGCGGGTTCGATGCAACACTGCTGTCTTGATTCTTAACTCTAACCTCTTGATTCTTCCCCAAAGGCTTCATGCCAAACAGAAACCGGGTTAAGGCATAGGGTTTTATAAATAAATGGTAAGTAAGCGTAGTTACAAAAAATGTAATACCCACGGTATAAATGTATTTAGAAAGGATACTTTCATTTTGCGTTTGCACTATGTAATACGCTATTAAAACAATAACCGTTTGATGGAGGATATAAAAGGGATATACCGCCTGGTTTAGATAGTTTAATGTTTTATGGGGGCGGTTTAGGTAACATTTACCATAACCCACCAATGCCAATACCCAGCCCCATGCAATTGTTGGTCTTAAGGCTGTAAAAGCGTATGAAAAACCAATATATTGAAAAGGCCAGCCGGGATGTTCTGGTTCAATGCCGTTCCAGCGCATTACTTCCCAGGTTATCAAACTTAAAAAACCAATGGCTAAGGCAAAGTGGCGGTTGCGTTCCAGGCTGTCCATCAGTTTGGGTTGAAGGATACAAATAAAACCTGCCAAAACAAACAATAACCAGTATATAAAGTAGCTGCCATCATGAATCAGATCGTTGGTTTCGGGCAAATCCCAACTGGTAAAAGTAAACCACAAAATTCCGGGTAGCGCTAAAACGTAAACCCATTTCCCACGGGCTAAAAATGTCAGACTTCGTTTAAAACCTTCGCTTTTAGGCGATACCATCCAGGCAAACGCGGGCGCGAATATCAAATCGTAAATAAACAAATAGGCAATAAACCAAAGGTGGTGCCAACTAAAACTTCCTTTAGGATAAGGCACAAAATTAAACACACTTGCATAAAAATGCCAGTAACTGCCTTGATAACCATGGGCGATGCGTTCCATGTAAATTTGCGGCGGCACAATGATAAACATGCCCACTAACAGCGGTATAAAAAGCCTGCGGAAACGTAAGCCGATGAAGTTTAAAGTAGATCGCCGCTGCATCATGTAGTAACTCACGGTACCAGAAATAAAAAAGAGCAGCGGCATCCTGAAAAGGTGCAAAAAATGATTCGATTCCATCATCAGGTTACTGGTTTGGTCATTTTTGATATGCCAGCCATCTTCGGCCACAAATGGCATAGCCGAATGAAAAAACAATACACCAATAATGGATATAATCCTGAGCCAATCAAGGTAGGTTTGTCGTTGTGTGGTTTCCATAACTTGTTCTTTTTTTAACAAAAGAACCAAGCAGCAACCACCCGGTAAAAATATTTTGACCAATGGTAGCAAAGCTTTGACCAACGGCGGTTAGAAGAGGCAAGATATTAGAATCAAGAGTTAAGACCTTATTGAATCTTTACTCCTATTATCCCCTCATAAACGGGTTAAAATTACGGGTACCAATCTCCATACCTGCGGCCCTACATATTGTTTTATCGCCAAATTTAAAGTTAATGTTATCCATAGCCTGGTAAAGGCGAATGCGCTCCTCATTGTCTTCAAACAGGTTAATCTGGTAACGGCCGCTGGCCAGGTCACTTAACCTAACGCCTATTAGCCTGATGGGCCTGTGTTGATTCCAGGCTTTTTTGAGCAGTTTTTTAATGCCGGGTAATAAAATATGCTCGGCGGCGGTAAGGGCTATTTTTTGCTGTTGTGTATGGGTTTCAAAATTGGCGTAACGGATTTTGATAGCCAGGCAGGATGCCAGCTTATTTTCGCGCCGCAGTTTTGAGGATAACTCTTCGGTCATGGATACCAAAATGGTTTCAAGCGTACGCTGGTCATTAATGTTGATATCAAAAGTACGTTCGGTGGAAATCGACTTTCTATCAGAATGCGGCACTATCTCGCTATGATCAATCCCATGCGCCTTTTCCCAAACATATATACCCATCTTACCAAAAACAGCTTCCAGGAACTTGATATTGGTACGCTGCAAATCTCCTATTTTTTCAATGCCATATCGATACAATTTTTGGCTTGTACTTTCGCCCAGGCCAGGAATCCTACTAATGGGTAAAGGAGCCAGAAATTTAATTTCTTCGCCGTGTTTTATCCAAAGTTGTCCGTTGGGTTTGGCCGCGTTGGTGGCCATTTTTGCAACTGTTTTGCCCGATGCCATACCAAAAGATATTGGCAGCCCGGTTTCTTTGATTACCCGTTGCCGCAAATCGCAAGCAATTTTAAAACAATCGTAAAAACGATCCATTCCTGTCAGATCGATATAGAACTCATCTACCGACGTCTTTTGATATAGCGGCACAGCATCGTGAATAATTTCGGTAACCTCGCGTGAAGCCTCTGAGTAACGCCCATGCGTACCCCGCACGATGATAGCTTCGGGACACAGTTTCATCGCCTGTTTCATGGGCATGGCCGAATGGATACCAAACTTACGCGCTTCATAACTACACGAAGCCACTACTCCACGCTCGGCCGAGCCACCGATAAGTACAGGCTTGCCAATGAGCGCGGGATTAAACTTCCGCTCAACCGATACAAAAAATGAATCGAGATCGATGTGTACAATGTGTCGCTTTTGATCCATAAAACAAATGTGAAAATAAATTTGCGATTTTACTAATATTTTTAGCAATTTTGATTTATCAATAACGATAGCTATGCCGATGTACGAAGATTATTTAATGCTCCTTTCGCCACCTGAGGCTATTAAGCATGAAATATCTCGCTATAAAAAAGCTTCGGCTAAAATTATTGGCAATTACAAAAGCATCAATTCTCCGGCCCATATTTCTATCATGCATATGGAGCGGCAGAAACCGTTCATGGCCGATAAAAATGTAGAGTTGATGGAGCAAACACTGGCTCAATTGCCGCCGGTATTATTGCATTGGGATGGCTTTGCCCATTTTACGCATCTGCATAAAAAGATGACGATATACGGCAATATCCGATCTACACCGGCGAGTGACGAATGGTTTAACCAATTGAAGAAAAAGCTAAAGATCAAAAAGAATATTGCCCCTCATATTACTGTAGTACGCGATGTGCCCGAGGAACAGTTTAATATGCTGTGGCCGCATTTCAGGCATAAAAAATTAGTTGAACCATTTTGGATAAACGCCTTGACGGTGGTAAAGCGCGATACTTTTGACGCGTATGCCAAATGGGAGTTTTTTAAATCCTTCGGCTTTAAAAACAAAACAGGTTTTATAGGGGCAAATAACATCGAAGCTGGTCGGATAGACGTAGCGGGCCAGGACCAGTTCAATTTATTTTAAACAATTTAATAATTAGAAATATGAATTCGCCATTTTTTCACTTCGTGTTATCATTACCGGATCATGTGAATACGGATATTGTTAAATTAAAAAATGGATCCAAACGGATCATCGGCGATTATCCGGGCGCAAGCTCCAAACCTCATATTACTACCAATAACTATCCACGGCATCCGGTTCATGTGCATGATAACGGCTTCTCGATGTTTGAGCGCAGGCTAACCGCATTGCCTCCCATTATTTTTGAAATTGATGGCTTTGATTGCTTTAATGAAAACAATGACTATAGCAAAACCATTTACGCCAAACTCAAAATCAGCGATCATCATAACTACTGGCTTAAGTTATTAGGCGATATTGTGGGTAAAAGCAGCGGCACGCCACACATCACCATAGCACGCGGCCTTAACCCCGATCAGTTTAATATGCTGTGGCCTCATTTTCAAAAACGGCAATTCCAAAAGAAATTTGTGGTATCTAAATTCACCATTTTAAAAAACCTTGTTACCACAGGCACAGCCGTTTATCGCGAGTTTGAGTTTAAAGGGTCGGCCGATTCATTAAGCGCTGTTTACCAAGATTATTTATTGCGCAATTTAAAAAGCGCGTCGTCTTTTAGCCAGCAAATAAGCCTTTTTTGACATGGTATAAATAAATAACTTACTCAAACATGTTACTGTCGCAAAATGACACCATAACAGAAATAATTGGCGAATAGCGATGTCGTAAACTCGATTTCTCTATTAAAATAAACAACCTAAACCTTATCATTTCAATTAACATCATTACTTAAATCAAAAAAAATCACAAATGAAAAAAGTTTATTTAACAGCTTTATTAGCTGCTGGCATTGCCATATCTGCAAACGCGCAAAAATTAGAAAAGCCCGAGATTGATAAAATTAAAGGCGATACCACCTGGAAAACGTCAGACGAGAGAATTTACACTCAATTAGGATTAGCTTCGGGCAGGTTATTATATGTTTATGCCGAAAAAATAGGCCAAAGCTATATCCTGTGCTTCAGGATAGATAATATGAATGGGCCGCGTGTATGGTCTGTGGGTGCGGCCGATATCACTAACATTAAATTTACCGATAATAGCGTATTAGATTTGAAACCCGAAGTTGGAGGCGAAGCCCGCGTAAGTTATAACTCCCAGGCCGACCGCGTTATTAACCTGATATTTTATAAATTGGATAAAGAAGACATAGAAACACTCAGAACAAAGTCCGTATCCGTTATCCGGATTGCGACCGACGGTGCAGGTAATTTTGACTATGAAATAAAACCTAAAAATGCTGATCTGATCAAAAAAGATCTCGATTTGATACTAACACAATAGTAATAAAGGCGGTTAGAAAATCGCCTTTATTATTAAAATCGTCCCCCTCTCTGATAAAACACGTATCCAAACACCAATTATAAATATCATAAAAGATGATTTTAAACTCAGCAGATAGTCTAACCGCTTCAAATCAAATTATATCACCCTAACAATCAACCCCTAAAGCATTTTTAACAATTTATTAACCAAAAACGTATCCTTTTTCTATATTTGCGCCGGGGTAAGTCTTTTACGGCCAGCTCCTCTTGAACTCCCCCAGGGTGGGAACGCAGCAAGGGTAGAGAGTTGAGCGGCGCGATAAAAGTAGCTTACCCTTTTTTGTGCCTTTATTTTTCCTCATCAGAATCTGAATGCGAGAGAAGGCACAATTTAGTTTCATCATAATCAATCCAGCCCTACCTGCCGCAGTAATTAACTACGTTATGAAACAAAATGCTGTTAACTCCGCAACAGAATACTAAATTTAACCAGGCATAAGTAAAATATAAACCATGCCTATAAACCTAAAAGCCCGTTTATGGAAAACATCATACCAGTGTTAGCTAAAATTTTTACAGGATTGGTAGCCATTGAACACATCTTTATTTTATGGATGGAAATGTTTGCCTGGGAAATCACCGGAAAGAAGATATTTAAAGACGCCTTGGCCGCAGATTTGTTTAAACCAACCAAAGGTTTGGCGGCTAACCAGGGGCTATATAACGGCTTCCTGGCAGCAGGCTTGATATGGAGCTTCTTTATTGCAGACCCGGTATGGCAAAAAAACATAACTTATTTCTTTTTAAGCTGCGTAATTGTTGCGGGGATATATGGCACATTCTCGGCGTCAAAAAGAATATTTTTTACACAGGCCTTACCGGCAATTATTGCATTGATACTGGTTGTTTTAGTTTAGTCTACCAAAGGTAAATTGGCAATTGAGCGTTACACATCTCAGTCAAAACTGTTTATCTTCGCCACATGCTGGATATACTTATTATTGGTGGTGGCCCTATCGGCTTAGCTTGTGGCCTGGCCGCGCAAAAAGCAGGTTTAAGTTTTGTTATTGTCGAAAAAGGCTGCCTGGTAAACTCGCTGTACAACTATCCTTCAACCATGACTTTTTTCTCTACTTCAGAGAAATTGGAAATTGGCGGGGTACCTTTTGTAACCGTTCACAACAAGCCAACCCGTAATGATGCTTTAGAGTACTACCGTCGCGTGGCGTTATCAAACAACCTTCCTCTCCGTTTATTTGAGGAAGTAACCAATGTAAAAGCTGAAGGAGAAGGATATACCATTACCACGAGCAAGGCCAGCTATCAAGCTAAAAAGGTAATCTTATCAACTGGTTTTTATGACATTGCCGTTAACCTTGATATCCCCGGCGAAGACCTCCCCAAAGTAAAACACTATTACCAGGACCCGCATTATTATACTTCGCAAAAAGTAGTGGTGGTGGGCTCAAGCAACTCGGCCATTGATGTTGCCCTGGAAACCTACCGCAAGGGTGCCGAAGTAACCCTCGTGGTGCGCGGCCCTGAAATTAGCAGCCGTGTAAAATATTGGGTACGTCCTGATATTATCAACCGTATTAAAGAAGGCAGCATTAAGGCTTATTTTAACTCCAACCTTGAGGCGGTGCGGGAACATGAGGTAGATATTAAAACTCCTGATGGGCGAGTTACTATTCCCAATGACTTTGTAATGGCGATGACCGGCTACAAACCCAATTTCGAATTTTTGAAAAAGCTGGGCATTACCTTATCAGACGATAAGTTTATCCCCCAATATAATCCCGAAACTATGGAAACTAATCTACCGGGGCTTTACCTCGCCGGCGTAGTTTGCGGCGGCCTTGATACGCACCTATGGTTTATTGAAAACTCCCGCATTCACGCCGAAATGATTTTGAGCGATATTGTGGCGAAGCGGTAAGTGGTTTATTGAGTTGGATTAAGTTGAATATGTTAGATGGAGTTGACAATCTAAATTATACTGATTTACGATGCTCAATCAGCTTATCCTAACTCACACTAACTGGATCAACTTATTCAACTTAATCCAACTCACTTAACCCAATCAACTCCCCCTCCAATTAAATAACTTTTTTCTTGTATAAGTAAAAATTTATGGCCTAATTTGCACCCAAATTAAAAACACAGTAATACCTCAAAAAAATGAATCAACCAAGCTTAAATAAGCCCGCATTAAGAGCAACGTTTGCTCCCATTGCCGCTGCTTTGGGTTCGACTGTTTTTTTATGCTGTTCTTCACGACGAAGAACCTATATGCCCCGGGTTTGAATTAACATCCTCTCCTAAACCCTCAAAAACAAAAAGAGGTTATTAAACTTCTTTTTAAAAAGCCATCTAATTACTAAGGCCATCAAAAGCCAATTAATTTAACGGTAATCATCTATTTAAATGACCATACAAGATTTTGATATTCAGGTTGCTACAGCACAACATGTAGATTATGCCACCATGATTTGCGATGAAATGGCCGAATCGGCCAAAGCCCGCGGAACAGGTATAGCACAACGTTCGCCAGAATATGTTGCCAATAAAATGTTGGAAGGCAAGGCGGTTATAGCCCTGCATAAAGACGGTACCTGGGCCGGTTTCTGCTACATTGAAACCTGGAGCCACGGCGATTTTGTGGCTAATTCCGGGCTTATTGTTAATCCAAACTTCAGGAAAGTGGGTTTAGCAAAAGCTATTAAGCATGCCATTTTCCAACTCTCACGCAAAAAATACCCCGAAGCTAAAATATTCGGACTTACCACTGGCTTAGCCGTAATGCGTATCAATTCAGAAATCGGCTATGAACCGGTTACATACTCTGAGCTTACACAGGACGAAAACTTTTGGGCGGGTTGCAAAAGCTGTGTAAACTATGACATACTGATGAGCAAAGGCCGTAAAAACTGCATGTGCACCGCCATGCTGTTTGATCCTGCCGAAAAGCTAAAGCAAGATGCCGAAAAAATGCAACGCATTACCCATAAAGCTACCTTACTTGAGCGAATAGAAAATGCAATAAAAAAACGTATCCATCACGATTGATAAGAGGTGAAAGGATAAAGGTTAAAGGCGAAAGGTAGAAATTAAATAAAAATGAGGGATTATAAAAAGTTAGACATCTGGAAAAAATCGCACTTGTTTACAAAGCAGGTATATGCAGATATCTTACCAATTATGCCTCATGAAGAAAGATTCGCCTTAACCAACCAATTGCGCAGATCCACATACTCAATTCCACTAAATATAGTTGAGGGGTGTGGAAAAAACACGGATAAAGACTTTGCTCATTACTTAGACAATGCATTAGGATCGGCACATGAAGTAGAATATACTTGTTATTTAATACATGATCTTGGTTTTATATCAAAAGAAATATATGATAACGTACATACAGCTATTAACGAAATAAAAGCCATGTTGATAGGATTTATAAAATTTTTACGAAGCGAAAACCTTTAACCTTTCGCCTTTAACCTTTTACCTCTAAAGAAAGAATGAAAAAAAAAGTAGTATTAGCATACAGCGGCGGATTAGACACCTCATTTTGCTGTATATATTTAACACAGGATTTGGGTTATGAAGTACACTCGGTTATTGTTAACACCGGTGGCTTTAGCGACGAAGAATTAAAAGGAGTTGAAGAACGCGCTTACAAAATGGGCGTTACATCACACCACGTGGTTGATGAAACTAAAAACTTTTATGATACCTGTGTTCGCTTTTTGATTTATGGTAATGTTTTAAAAAACAATACTTACCCACTTTCGGTAAGTGCCGAGCGTGTTAGCCAGGCTACTGCTATTGCTAACTACGCCAAAGAAATTGGTGCCGAATTTGTTGCCCACGGTAGCACCGGTGCCGGTAACGATCAGGTGCGTTTTGACATGATCTTTAACATCCTGGTTCCGGATGTAAAAATCATCACTCCTATCCGCGATTTAAAATTAAGCCGCGAGGCCGAGATCCAATACCTAAAAGATCATGGTGTGGATATGAACTTTGAGAAGGCTAAATATTCAATCAATAAAGGTATCTGGGGTACATCTGTTGGTGGTAAAGAAACTTTAACATCAAACTTAGGCTTACCAGAAGAAGCATGGCCAACACAGGTAACCGAATCTGATGTGAAAGACCTGGTTCTTACCTTTGATAAAGGCGAATTGGTAGGTATAAACGATGAAAAATATGATCACCCTACTAAAGCCATCCAGGCTTTACAAGCCATTGCGCAACCTTACGGCATAGGCCGGGATATTCACGTTGGGGATACCATTATTGGTATTAAAGGTCGTGTAGGCTTTGAAGCTGCCGCGCCAATGGTAATTATTAAAGCTCACCATACTTTAGAAAAACACGTACTTACCAAATGGCAGTTATCATGGAAAGACCAGCTTTCTGCTTTTTACGGTAACTGGTTGCATGAAGGTCAGTTCCATGACCCCATTATGCGCAACATGGAAGCCTTCCTGAGCGATACTCAATCAAATGTAAGCGGCAAAGTATTTGTACAGTTGCATCCGTACCGTTTCCAGGTTGTTGGTATCGAGTCGGATCATGATCTGATGTCGAACAAGTTTGGCAGTTATGGCGAAATGAATAACTCATGGAGCGGCGAGGATGTTAAAGGTTTCTCTAAGATTTTCGGCAACCAGGTAATGATTTATCATAAAGTAAACGGCGAAGGCAAATGATCAACGTAACCTTTTCAAAGGGAGAATGCCTTAAGCATTATAATTGGGGCGATGATTGCCACGGCTGGACTTTTATTGATACCGAAGCATTATCTGTTAAACAAGAATTAATGCCACCAGATACCGCCGAGCAATTGCATTACCACGAAAAAGCAACCCAGTTATTCTTCATTTTGAAAGGACGGGCAACATTCACTATCGATGGGGAAACAACTGTTTTAAAACCAGAGCAAGGCATCGAAATATTGCCGGGACAAAAACACTTCATCAGTAACAACGACCGGAGCGACCTGGAATTTATTTTATACTCATATCCATCAACCAATAATGACAGGATTAATGTCGCCCCCTAACCCCCTAAAGGGGGAATAATAATTGAGATTATGACTGAAAACATAAAAGATATAACCAATAGTTCAACTCCCCCTTCAGGGGGTCGGGGGGCTATTAAAGCGGGCATCATTGGCGGTGCGGGATATACCGGTGGCGAAATGCTGCGTATCCTCATTAACCACCCTAATGTGGAAATTGCCTTTGCTCATAGCAATAGTAACGCGGGCAATTTCATTTACGAGGTGCACACCGATTTGTTTGGCGATACCGATTTGAAATTCGCTGCAGAATTTACTACCGATGTAGATGTGCTTTTCCTTTGCGTTGGCCATGGTGATGCCAAAAAGTTTTTGGATGCAAATGAGATTCCTGATAATGTAAAGATCATCGACTTAAGTCAGGATTTCCGTTTAACCCAAAACTCAAAGCTCAATACTAAAAACTTCACATACGGCTTACCTGAGTTAAACAGGGAGGCCATTAAAACGGCCGAAAATATAGCTAATCCGGGTTGTTTTGCTACTTGTTTACAATTGGGGTTATTGCCTTTAGCTTCAAAAGGTTTGCTGAATAACGAGGTTCATATTACCGCGACAACCGGCTCTACTGGCGCAGGCCAAAGTTTAGCTGCTACTTCTCATTTTACCTGGCGCAATGATAACCTATCGGTTTACAAAGCGTTTAATCACCAGCATTTGAATGAAATTGGTCAGTCGTTAAAGCAGTTACAGCCTGGTTTTGATAAGGCTATTAACTTTATCCCTTACCGTGGTGATTTTACCAGGGGTATAATCGCCTCTATGTACACCGAGAGTGATTTGAGCGAAGAAGAGGCTTTAGCATTATATCAAAGCTATTACGATGGCCATCCGTTTACGTATGTAACCAATCGTAATATCGATTTGAAACAAATTGTAAACACCAATAAGTGCTTTATACAAGTTAAAAAACACGATAACAAAATTTTCATTATTAGCATAATGGATAACTTACTTAAAGGCGCTTCGGGCCAGGCGGTACAAAACATGAACTTAATGTTTGGACTGGACGAGCGCGCAGGACTACGACTTAAGGCGACCGCTTTTTAGGCTGAAAGCTTAAGGCCTAAAGCAAAAAGCTGTTGCCGTTCATTTGTTTAATAAAAAGTAAGTATCAACATAGTAAGGTTAATTATTAACCTGATAAAATACGCTAAGAAAATAAAGGCTTTATGCCTTAAGCTTTTAGCTTTAAGCTCAACAAAATGAAATTATTTGACGTATATCCAATAAACCCAATAAATATAGTAAGAGGCCAGGGCAGTTTAGTTTATGATGAGCAGGACACCGAATACCTTGATATGTATGGAGGTCATGCTGTTATCTCTATCGGCCACACCCACCCGCATTATGTAAAAAGACTGGAAGACCAGTTACACAAACTGGGTTTTTACTCTAACTCTATCGAGATCCCTATCCAAAAAGAGCTTGCCGCCAAACTGGGTAAGGTATCTGGTAAAGAAGATTACCAGTTATTCCTTTGTAATTCTGGTGCCGAAGCAAATGAGAATGCTTTAAAACTGGCCTCATTTTATAATGGCAAAAAGAAAGTGATTGCCTTTACCAAAGCGTTTCACGGGCGTACATCTTTAGCTGTGGCGGTTACTGATAATCCTAAAATTGTAGCGCCGGTAAACGAAACTGACAATGTTATATTTTTACCATGGGCGGATGAAGCCGCATTAGCACAGGCTTTTGCCGAAAACGAGATCTCGTCTGTAATCATCGAGGGCATCCAGGGTGTTGGTGGCATCCAGGTGGCACCTGAAAGCTTCCTACAAAAAATCCGTTCACTTTGCGATGAATATAACGCGGTGTTTATTGCCGATTCTGTTCAGTGCGGTTATGGCCGTACCGGTAAATTCTTTTCACAGGATTTCGCCGGTATTGATGCCGATATTTATAGCATGGCTAAAGGCATGGGCAATGGCTTCCCGGTTGGTGGTATTATCATATCGCCTAAAATACAGCCTGCTTACGGCATGCTGGGTACCACTTTTGGTGGCAACCACCTGGCTTGTGCCGCCGGTTTAGCAGTGTTGGAAGTAATGGAACAAGATAACCTGATGCAAAACGCGGCCGAGGTTGGCGGCTACCTGATTAAAGAACTAAAAAAATTAGAGCAGGTAAAAGAAGTGAGAGGCAGAGGCTTAATGATTGGTATTGAACTGCCAGATGAACTGGCCCATGCCCGTAAAGAACTTTTATTTAAGCACCATATTTTTACCGGCGAGGCCAAACCAAATGTTGTAAGGTTATTGCCAGCGCTCAATTTAACAAAAGCACATGCTGATAGATTCCTGGAAGCATTTGTAAGTGTTTTAAATCAATAGAAAACCCAAGCCCCCTCTAAATCTCCCCCTAAAAGGGGAGACTTAAAAATATAATCAGTTTGTTAAATCGATATTAAATAGGCTCATGAAACTGTTCTCTTCTGTAAATGACGTTACCAATATTGATGCTCTTGTAAAAGAGGCATTGGCACTTAAGCAAAATCCTTACGCTCACCAGGAATTAGGTAAAAATAAAACACTTGCTTTGGTGTTTTTAAACCCAAGCCTGCGTACCCGCATGAGCACACAAAAAGCAGCCCTTAACCTGGGTATGAATGTGATGGTGCTTAATATTGATAAAGAAGGTTGGGCTTTAGAGCTACGCGACGGTGTGATCATGGACGGTACAACAGTTGAACACATCCGTGAAGCAGCAGGCGTTATGGGGCAGTACGCAGATATTATTGGCGTACGCTCGTTCCCTGGTTTGCGTAACCGCGAAGAGGATTATAGCGAAATGATATTTAACAAGTTTGTGGAATTTTGTAAAGTACCGGTGGTGAGCCTGGAATCGGCCACACGCCATCCTTTACAAAGTTTGGCAGATTTGGTTACCATAACAGAATTAAAAACTGCTGCCCGCCCCAAAGTTGTATTAACCTGGGCACCGCACATTAAACCGTTACCACAAGCGGTACCTAATTCTTTTGCCGAGTGGATGTGTAAAGCAGATGTTGACTTTACCATAGTACAACCAAAAGGCTACGAGCTTTGTGCCGATTTTACGCAGGGCGCAAAAATAGCTTATGATCAGGATGAGGCTTTAGCCGGTGCCGATTTTATCTATGTAAAAAACTGGTCGGCTTATGAACCTTACGGTAATATACTGGGCAAGCATGAGGAATGGATGCTTACCAACGAAAAGCTAAAGGCAACTAACGATGCCAAGGTAATGCATTGTTTACCTGTACGCCGTAACCTGGAATTATCTGACGAGATTTTAGACGGACCAAACAGCATTGTAGTACACGAAGCAGGTAATCGTGTTTGGGCTGCGCAAGCGGTGTTGAAGCAGATGTTGGAAAGTTTGTAAATAACCGTACTTTTATTAGGCTTGGTTCTTGAATCTAATTTCTTGATTCTTTTCTAATGTATATCCCTTCATCCAACCAATTCCCAAATCAACAAGAGGTTATCAGCTTCATGCAGCGGTACAGCTTTGCCACTGTAGTAACTGCTCATGATGGTGTTCCTGTTGCAACACACCTCCCCTTTTTGATTGAATTACGTGATGACAAAATAGTTTTGCTTTCGCATTTTGCCAAGGCGAACCCACAGGCAGCGCAAATTTTGAATAAAACGGTTTTGGTGATCTTTGCCGAACCTCATGCCTACATTTCGCCGGCCAACTATTCAAAGGGAACCAACGTACCTACCTGGAATTATATAGCTGTTCATGCTTATGGCAAAGCGGTTTTGCTATCAGAAGAAGCACAAACTGCCAACCTGTTAGCCAAAACCATCAGTAATTACGAAGCTGGTTACCTGCAACAATGGAACAGCCTGCCGGATGCTTACAAACAAAAAATGATGAAGGGTATCGTCGCTTTTGAAATATTGGTAGACGACCTGCAAGGCAAACAAAAGCTAAGTCAAAACCGGACTGAGGAAGAGCGCGACAATATCATCAACACGTTAAGCAAAAGCGCAGACAGCACCGAAAGCGAGATAGCCAACTACATGTCGAAATTAAAATAGGTTATTCAATATACCTCGATGCCCTGTTAATCATCGCGTTGAGCGTTAATCCTTGTACTATTACCGAAAAGATCACAATAAAATAACTTCCCGATAGAATCAAATGCCTGTATGGCGTATCCGGTAAGGTTAGTGCAAGGGCAATAGATATACCTCCCCTTAAACCAGCCCAGGTCATTACATTAATATTGCTATAATTTACTTTTAATGAATGGCGTAAAAACGTAAGCGGAAGGGTGATACTTAACCAACGGGCTATCAAAATCATTACAATGGAAATACTGCCCGTTACCCAGTAATTATTTACAAACGGCAGGTTGATCAATTGCAGACCTATCATCACAAACAAAATGGTGTTCAGCATTTCATCAACCAACTGCCAGAATTTCTCCAATGCTTCGTGCGATCTTTCTTTATTATCCTGGTTAATAGAGTGGCTGCCGGCAAAAAGTCCGGCTGTAACAACAGACAAAGGGATAGAAAACTCAAATATGGTGGCTAAAACAGAAAGTCCCATTACCAAGGCTAAGGAGATCAGCACAATAGTTTGAAAATCTGTTACCGATTTCATCAATCGCTGGGCAAGGTATCCTAATATCGCGCCGGCAAAAATACCTCCTATTACTTCTTTTACAATCAATAGTAAAACTTTCGAAGCTTCTATATTATGCTCACCTACCTGGGTTATCTCTAATAAGATTACAAACAAGATCAACCCTACCCCATCATTAAAAAGTGATTCGCCGGATATGATGGTTTCCAAGTGGGCAGGTAATTTGGAATTTTTAACAATCGCCGATACTGCTACGGGATCTGTTGGTGAAACCAAAGCACCGAACAACAGGCAGTAGATCAACGGCATACGGATATGAAAAAATGGTGCTATATAATACAATAAAAGGCCAAAAACGGCTGTGGATAAAATCACACCTAATGTGCTTAGTACCAGAACTGGTCGCATTTCTTTCTTAAGCTTCTTTCCGTCGAGGTTAAAGGCGCTGGAGAACAGCAGGAAGCCCAACATAATATTAAGCACCACCTTTGAGAAATCGATATTTTTGGCTAAAGTGGTTAAATACCTGGCCGATACAGGATCAAGTTTATCGACAACAAGAATGACTATTGAAACTATAGTAGCTATCAGCACTATCCCAATGGTACCGGGCAGTTTAATAAAACGCGCGTTTAAATAAGAAAACAGCGCGCTCACAATAACCAATAAAGCAATTACAAAAAACAGATCCATAAGCGTTTACCTGCTTTACAAATAAAATAAACGGCTTAATGTTTGGAAGCCTATTGCTTTTTATTTCGATTCAGGATCGGTCATTCGGGTTTCTGTATCAAAATAACGCACTATTAAACGGTTATCGCTGTTCTTATTAAAGTAATTAATGGCCCAGCTAAAAAAGATGATCCCTTTATTGGTAAAACCCGCTAAGGACATTAAATGCACAAAGCCCCACAAAAGCCAGGCAAAAAATCCCTGGAAATGAAGTTTACCTAAATCGGCTACCGCCTTATTCCTGCCAATTGTGGCTAACGAGCCCTTATCATGATATTTAAAAGGAACGGTTGACTGCCCATTGATCATGCGCACTAAGTTTTTAGCCAGCCAACCACCTTGCTGAATTGCTGTAGGCGCTACCCCAGGGTGCCCGTTTGGCGTTTCGGGTGTTATCATGGCAGATACATCGCCTATGGCGAAAATATTGGTGTAGCCAATAACCTTGCTGATTTCATCAACCTGGATACGGTTACCGCGGGTTATACTTTGTGCCGTTAATCCCTCGGGCACTTCGCCTTTTACGCCTGCAGCCCAAAGTACATTACGGGTAAGTATGGTGGTACCATTGTCTATTTTTAGCAGTATCCCATCGTAGCTTTGTACGTGAACACCATTATAAATGGTAACATCCATGTTTTCCAAAAACTTTTTCGCTTTTTCAGAAGCTTTGGGCGAAAACGCGCCGAGAACAACATCTTTACCTTCAACAAGGTAAACCTTCATGTTGTGCTTGCGCAAGCCATGATAATCTTTCATTAATATCAGCTGCCGCATTTCGGCCAGCGCGCCCGATAACTCTACACCGGTTGGACCACCACCTACCACCACAAAGGTCATGAGTGCCGCTTTTTCTTCAGGGTCTTTGGTCACTAATGACATTTCAAGGTTTTGCAGTATCAAACTACGTAGATTGAGCGCCTCGGGAATATTTTTCATCGGCATGGCAAAATGTTCAATCTCTTTATTGCCGAAGAAATTTGTATTTGAGCCTGTGGCTATAATAAGATAGTCATAATATATTGTACCAATATCTGTAGTGAGCGTATTGGTTTCAGGATGAATTTGCTGCACTTCAGCCAGCGCGAACCTGAAATTATCCTGTTTAGTGAAAATCCGGCGAATGGGGAAACCTATGGAGTCGGCCGCTATGGAACCGGCTGCTACCTGATACAATAAAGGTTGAAAAGTGTGATAGTTATGCTTATCAAGCAGTAAAACATCTACCGGCGCGTTTTTAAGGTTTTTAGCTAATTCAAGGCCGCCAAAGCCCCCGCCAATAATAACTACACGGGGCTTAGTACTTTTCTTTTGTTCCATAGGTAAATTTTAAAGCAAGTTTAATGCCTTAATTTCAAGTATACTAATTATTTCATAATCAAATTGTAAACTTACAAATGTGTAAGCAAACAATCATTTTGGATTACTTTTAGTAAAAAATACAGTATAAATTCTTATTTTTAACAGATTTATATCAAAAAAGGTAGTAAATTGGCAAATGCAGTGTTAAATTATTGTGAAGAATGAATAAAAGTGAGACAGTTTCTATAAATTCGACCGAAATAGTAGCTAAAAAAAGCCTGCACATCATAAAAATCGGTGGAAATGTTATAGATAACTCTGAAAACCTATATCATTTCCTGAAAGACTTTCAGTCGCTTGATGGATTGAAAATTTTGGTTCACGGCGGCGGCAAGGTTGCAACCCAAGTAGCTGAGGATATGGGCATTGAAGCTAAGCTGGTTGACGGCAGGCGGATAACCGATATTGAGACTTTAAGAGTAGTTACCATGGTTTATGGCGGCCTTATTAATAAAAATATAGTTGCCCAGTTACAACGTTTTGGCAACAACGCTATAGGCCTTACAGGTGCCGACGGCAATTTCATCAAAGCAAAAAAACGACCGGTAAAAACTATAGACTACGGTTTTGTAGGCGATATTGACGAAAACTCCATTAATCCGGGCAATATAAGCAGGTTGATGGAAGCAGGTTTTACCCCTGTTTTTTGCGCGATAACGCATGACGGCGAAGGGCAACTGTTAAATACCAACGCCGATACCATAGCATCCGCACTGGCGGTAAATCTGGCATCTATTTACGAAACAACCCTAATTTATTGTTTCGAGAAAAAAGGAGTTTTGAAGGATATTGACGATGAAGATTCTTTGATACGGGAAATTACCCCCGGATATTATGAAGAGTTGAAAAAGGACGGCATTATACACAGCGGGATGCTCCCCAAGCTTGATAATGCTTTTACAGCGATAGCCTGCGGCGTAAGCGCTGTAATTATTGGCAAGAGCGACGATTTAGGAAATATTAAAAATAACAAACCATTTGGAACACGTTTAAGTACAACCACATGAACGCATCACAACAAATAGCAATTTTAGGCTCGGGAAACATCGGGCTGTCATTAGCCAAAGGGTTAGTTAAAGCGGGCATTTGCAAACCCCAGCAAATTACCCTAACAAGAAGAAACGTAGCCGCCCTGGCAGATTTTGCAGCGCTGGGCTATCACACTACCGATAATAATTTAAAGGCCGTTAAAAAGGCGGATATTGTTGTATTAGCCGTATTGCCGCAACAATTAAATAAGTTACTTGATGAGATCAGGCCAGCTATAAAGCCAGAGAAACAGCTTTTAATATCAGTAATATCAGGCGTAAGCTGCAGCGATATCCGCCTGCAACTAGAGCTGAATGTACAGGTGGTACGCGCCATGCCTAACACGGCTATAGCCATCGGCCATTCCATGACCTGTATCGCTACCGATAATGGTACCAATAAAAACATCAACCTGGTAAAATCGCTTTTTGATACCGTTGGTGTAAGCATCCAGATCAATGAAGAACTGATGACATCGGCAACCGCGCTTTGCGCCTGTGGTATAGCGTTCTTTTTACGCTCTATCCGCGCGGCATCACAAGGCGGTACCGAAATTGGGTTCCACGCCGGCGACGCTTTGAAGATGGCAGCGCAAACTGCTAAAGGCGCAGCCGATCTTTTATTGCAATTAGCGTCACATCCGGAGCAGGAAATTGATAAGGTAACCTCGCCAAGCGGCTGTACCATTGCAGGCTTAAACGAAATGGAGCACAACGGCTTCAGTTCGGCCATGATTAAGGGTATTAAGTTATCTGCAGAGAAAGCCGGCGATCTTTATAAGAAGGAAGATTAACAGCATAAAACGCAACCAATTATAAACCATCAATATTGATAATCCCTGTATCATTTTGATATGGGGATTTTTATTGCATGCAAATACATCCCTTTAATAATTAAGCTATTATAATAACTTTGCGGCAGCCTAAGGGCCTGGCACAATTATCGTATTTGCGTGCTATCTTTTTAGTATAAAATGTTAACAGTAGAAAAAATCGGCGGTACATCCATGACCGCATTGGCTGATGTTATCAAAAACATCATCCTGTTTGAACGTAGCGGCGACCAATTGTATAACCGCATCTTTGTAGTATCGGCCTTTTCGGGAGTAACCAACCTCCTGCTTGAAAATAAGAAGACCAAGGCTCCCGGCGTATATCACCGCCTGGCAACTTACAAGGATTTCCACAAGCCACTTAAAGAACTTATTGTTAAGCTAAAACAGCTTAACAAAAACTACGAAAGCCTTGGCTTAAATCTTAACCAGGCCGATGCTTTTATTGAACAACGCTTAAAAGACGCGCAAACTTACCTCGAAAACATTGCCAACATCCTGGCCTCGGGCTATGTGAATAAAGCGGATGTATTATTAGCAGCCCGCGAAATCCTGGCTTCGATAGGCGAAACCCATTCAGCTTTTGTGTTTGCTAATATTTTGCAAAACATGGGCATCAACGCCACGTTTGTTGATTTGAGCGGCTTTCATGACCACCGGTCGTTAACTATTGATCAACGTATCCGCAAAGATCTGCAACATATTGATTTTGCCAATACCATCACCATTGTGACCGGTTACGCTAAAGGTACAGAAGGTATTATGCGCGAATTTGACCGCGGCTACTCTGAAGTTACCTTTAGCAAAATAGCTGTTGAGGTACAGCCGCAGGAAGCCATTATACACAAAGAATACCACTTATGTACTGCCGATCCACAACTGGTAGGCGTTGAAAACTGCTTCCCGGTGGGCAATACCAATTATGACGTGGCCGATCAATTGGCCGACGTTGGTATGGAGGCTATACACCCTAAGGCATCAAAACCGTTGGAGATAAACGATATTGACCTGCGTATCAAAAACACTTTTCAGCCAGAGCACCCCGGTACGCTGATAACCCGCGAATATATATGTGATAAAAAACGGGTTGAAGTTATCACCGGCACCGAACATGTGCTGATGATAGACATTTACGATCCATCAATGGTGGGCAACGTAGGTACCGATTTTCATATCATGCAGCTATTTTACAAATACGGCGTTAGCTACACCTTTAAGGCTACCAGCGCCAATAGCATTTCGATAGTAATCTGGGAAAAAGATTTCAATAAAAAACTAATCCAGGAGCTGGAGGATGATTACGAAAAAGTAACCGTTGAAAAAATGGCTATGGTTTGCCTCATCGGCTCAAACATGGATCAGCCCGGCCTATTAGCCCGTTCGGCAACAGCATTGGCTAATCACGGCATCAATATCAAAAGCTGCGGGTTTGCATTGAGAAAAGTAAATATCCAGTTTTTAGTTGCAAGAGAAGATTTTGCCGAGGCTATTAAGGCTTTGAATAAGGTGATGATATAAAAAAGCTGAAAGCTTAAGGCTAAAAGCAGAGAGCGCTTATTTGCTTTCCGCTTTTAGCTTTCTGTGTTGGGTTTTCTGCCTTAAGCTTTCAGCTCTAAATTGTAACTTTCCCGTAGCTAATTTCAATAATTGGCGCTTTTTAAGCATATTTAAACTTACACAAGTTTCATATGCGTAGAATTTTACTCATCACCTGTCTATCAGTCATTGGCTTTAACGCATCCGCTCAACAAATTTCAAAAAAGCCTTTGGATCATACCGTTTTTGACGGCTGGCAAAGCATCAGCGATCAACGGATCAGCAATGACGGTAAATGGATATTATACGTTATAAAACCGCAACAAGGTGATGCCGACCTGGTAATTACAGATTCAAAAAACACCAATAAAATCCACGTTCCACGCGCGGATACGGCAAGGTTTAGCAAAGATGGTAAATTCGCGGTATTTCAGATCAGGCCGTTTTATAAGGATACCCGGCAGGCTAAGATCAAAAAGAAAAAGCAATCGGAATTCCCGAAAGATACATTGGGATTTATAAGTCTTGCTTCACAGGCAATCACCAAAATACCATCTGTCAGAAACTTTAAAATAGCAGAACGGGCTGATGTAATAGCCTACCTTGCCGCGGGCGATACCCTAAAGAAACCGGCAGCAGCGGATACTTCAAAAAAAGCAGCAAGTAAAACAATTGCACCGCCTACTCACGAAGGTGCCGAGCTCACTGTAAAACAACTTGATGGTAAATTAAACCGCACTTTTAAATATGTTACAGAATATCAGGTTAGTAAGAATGGCAAGCTGGTAGCCTTTGTGGTCACCGCTCCTGCTAAGCAAAAGGAAGCCATATCCGGGTTGTATGTGTTCGAGGTTGACAAAAACACGGTGAAAACCATAAGTACAGGCAAAGGAACCTATAGCAACATTGTATTTGATGAAGCAAGCAGGCAAATTGCTTTTACAGCCGAAAAAAATCTGGAGAAAGCATTAGTAAAACCATTTAAACTATATTATTATAATTCAACGCAGGATAGCGCCCGGATAATATCGGCAGAAGGTTTCGCCAACATGCCCGAAAAATGGGCTGTGAGCGGTGATGGTAAGGTATACTTTAGCAAAAGCGGGGCTAAACTATATTTCGGCACCGCTCCTATCCGCAAACCCGTCGATACCACCATTGTTGATTTTGAGGTGGCCAAGCTGGATATATGGAACTACAAAGATGACTACCTGCAACCCCAGCAGCTTAAAAATCTTCAAAAAGAATTGAAACGCAGCTACCTGGCGGTCATCAAACCCGAAGATGCTGAATCAAAGCAAATACAATTAGGCAGCAAGGCCATCCCTGAAATATTTGTTGCCGAAAATAAAGATGCTCGTTATGTTTTAGGTGTTACCGATACCGGCGCGCGTGTACAATCGCAATGGGAAGGCGATACCAAACAACAAGCCATTTTGATTGATACCAAAAGCGGCAACAAAAGGTTAATTAACGGCAGCACCAATGCCCGCTACCGCATATCGCCAGATGGGCAATACGTTTTATGGTTTGATTTGGCGGAACAACAATGGTATAGCTACACTATTGCCACAGGCAGCAAAATAAACCTAACCAAATCCGTCGGCACAAAAATGGGCGACGAGTTGAATGATGTACCTAACTTTGCCGGAGAGTACGGTGTAGCCGGCTGGACCAAAGATGATAAGGCCGTTTTGATTTATGACCGCTACGATATCTGGAGTATCGACCCGGCTACGGGCGTAGCTACCAACTTTACCAATGGTATAGGCCGTAAAAACAAATTGATTATCAGGTATGATCAAACCGATCCTGAACAAAAGTTTATCCCATCCAAACAACCAATGTGGCTTTCGGCCCAGGATGAGGAAACCAAAGAATGGGGGTATTTTACAAAAAATCCTGAAGGTATTGATCCCCCTAAAAAAGCAGCATGGGGTAAAATGAGTTATGGCGACTTAACCAAAGCGAAAAACACCGCGCTATACATTTACACCAAAAGCAATTATCAATTACCTCCTGATTTATACGTATCAGCTGATCTTAAAAACGAGATCAAGCTAAGCGACATCAACCCTCAACAAGCCGAATACAACTGGGGCACGGCCGAGCTGGTTTCGTGGACAACCCCCAAAGGATACAAATCAAAAGGTATATTATACAAACCTGAAGATTTTGACCCCAATAAAAAATACCCGATGATTGTTTATTTTTATGAGAAATTATCAGAGGGATTATACAATTACCTGCCTCCTGCCCCAACACCTTCACGGCTGCCTATATCCTTTTTTGTAAGCAATGGTTATCTGGTTTTCGCGCCGGATATCAGTTATCAAACCGGCCACCCCGGCGCTTCGGCCGTTGAATTTATCAATTCGGGGGTTGAATCATTGAAGAAAAACACCTGGGTTGATGGCGCGCATATTGGTATACAGGGCCAAAGTTGGGGCGGTTACCAGGTGGCATACCTCATCACGCAAACCAATATGTATGCTGCCGCATGGGCAGGAGCGCCTGTCGCCAACATGACCTCGGCTTACGGTGGCATCCGCTGGGAATCGGGTGTAAACAGGCAATTTCAATATGAAAAAACACAAAGCCGTATTGGCGCAAGCCTTTGGGAAAAGCCCGAGTTATACATTGAAAACTCTCCCCTTTTTCAGCTACCTAAAGTACAAACGCCCGTTATGATCATGAGCAACGATGCCGACGGTGCCGTGCCATGGTACCAGGGGATAGAAATGTTTACCGGCTTACGCCGCCTGGGTAAACCGGTTTGGCTATTGCAATACAATGGCGAAGCCCACAACCTGGTACAGCGCCAAAACCGTAAAGACATTACTATAAGGGAGCAGCAATATTTTGATCACTTTTTAAAAAGAGCCCCAATGCCGGTTTGGATGGCCAAAGGCGTACCAGCCGTTGATAAGGGTAAAGACTGGGGATTTGAACTGGAAAAGTAGCGTTCATTATAATAAACACATACTCAAACAAAAAGGGTGACGGAAAAACTCCATCACCCTTTTTTATTATTATCTATCTGATTTTACTCCTTTATCCTTACTCCAAAAGTCTTTTGTCCAAAAGTCCAATAGTCCCAAAAACCTACCTGTCTTTAATATTCTTATATTCCCTATCAGTAGTACCGGTATAGATTTGTCTCGGGCGACCGATAGGCTCTTTGTTTTCTTTCATTTCTTTCCATTGCGCAATCCAACCCGGTAAACGGCCCAGGGCAAACAATACAGTAAACATTTCTGTAGGGAAGCCTAAAGCACGGTAAATAATACCAGAGTAAAAGTCAACGTTTGGATAAAGCTTGCGCTCTACAAAGTAAGGGTCTTTCAAGGCTACTTCTTCCAGCTTTTTAGCTATCTCCAACACCTCATCGTTAATACCTAACTTCTCTAAAATATCGTCACAAGCTTTTTTAATGATCTTGGCACGCGGATCAAAGTTTTTGTATACACGGTGACCAAATCCCATTAAACGGAAAGGATCATTTTTATCCTTGGCTTTGGCAATCCATTTATCGGTATCGCCGCCATCATCCTTAATTTTTTCAAGCATTTCAATTACCGCCTGGTTAGCACCGCCGTGTAACGGACCCCAAAGTGCAGAGATACCGGCAGAAATAGACGCATATAAATTAGCATCAGATGAACCTACGATACGCACAGTTGATGTTGAACAATTTTGCTCGTGATCTGCGTGCAGAATCAATAGTTTATTCATTACATCAACTACTACCCTATCCACTTTATAATCCTCCGTACGTTCGGCAAAGGTCATGTACAGAAAGTTGGTTACATAGTCGTATTTGTTTTGAGGATATACAACCGGGTGACCTAATGACTTTTTATAGATCCATGATACTACCGTACTCATTTTGGCCAACAGTTTCATTATCTCCAGGTTAACCTCTTCGGTTGATAAACCTTGTTTTAATGATTCTGGGTTAAAGGCAGCCAATGCGCCAATCAATGATGAAAGCTGACCCATTGGATGAGATTTTGACGGGAAGCCGTCAAAAAACTTCTTCATATCCTCATGAACCAATGTATGGCGACTCACCTGGTATTGAAAGTCTGCTAATTGAGTTTCAGTAGGTAATTCACCATAAATCAACAAGTAAGCAACTTCAATAAAGCTGGCATTTTCTGCCAGTTGTTCAATAGAATAACCACGATATTTAAGGATACCTTTTTCGCCATCGAGGAACGTGATAGCGCTTTTGGTAGCCCCTGTGTTTTTGTAGCCGATATCCAGCGTTACATAACCGCTTTGATCTCTCAGTTTTGAAATATCTATCGCTTTTTCACCTTCTGTACCCTCAATTACCGGGAGTTCAAATGTTTTATCACCAATTATTAGTTGTGCTGTTTCCGACATAGAAATTTTTGTATCTGCAACAAATGTAAATAAATCTGCGTATTAATACCTGCTAAGATAATTTACTATTTGTAAATTTTTGGCTGCAAATTTATTAATTTAACCACCTTATAATAGGGACTATCCCTTCTTTACCCCTAAAAAACCTGTAAATAATGTCGTTGAAAGTTAGAACAATGTTAATGATCCAAAACGACGTCACTATTTATCGCTTGTTACTTCTTGGTTTAATTATAGCAAGCCCCTCGTTACATTACCTCTGCTATTACAATTCATATGATCCTATTTTACTTAGGTTAATCAATTGTTTTTTTTGCTTTGTATCACTTGCATTATCTTTTAGCGATAATAAAAAACTGTATACCATAAGCACTTATATTACGGTGCTGGCGTTTTTGGTTATTAATAATTGTGTATTGCTAAGTATTAATGGCTTTGAGCACGCTTATCTTTTTAGCTCCATTACCGTTTTTATTGCGTTAACATTATTTTGCAAACAGGGTTGGGAATTTGTTACTATTTGCGCACTTAATTTATGTGCCATTATAACTGCATACATTGATGCTCCCGGGTTAAATATTTCTTTACCTGTACTTGTTGTGCTTGGTATTGTTTTCACCATCATAGCTTACGTATCCTTCCTGGTGGTTAAGGCCTACCAATTTCAGCTAAAAAATGCTGTGGATAAAGTAATGACTCTCAACAACAATATGCACTCACTCATCAGTTCATTTACCGATATGGTATTTGAATTTGATGAAAATAAAGTTTGCATCAATGTATGGTATAATGAACTCATTGAAAGATCTACCGACCCCAAATCAATTGTCGGTAAAACGCTTGACCAGGTATTGCCACCAGAGAAAGCTAAGAAATACATTGATTGCCTTGATTTTGTGATAGCTAATCACCTGCCCATTTCTATTGAATACATTTCTGATTATGGAACCGGGCAATGGTTTAGGTGTAACATGGTGCCGGTTTTTGACAGCAGCTTAAACTACACCGGGCGAATTTCGGCCACGCTGGTTGATATATCGGAACAAAAAGTTGCTGCCGACGCTTTAAAAACCAACGAAGCCCTGTTACTTGAAGCCCAGGCCATTTCAAAAACCGGCAACTGGTGGTATGATCATGGCACCAGCGAAACCTATTGGAGCGATAACTTATATACACTGCTGGAAATTGACAGCATTCCGGCTAATATCAGCAAGTTTCATTATTACCTTAGCTTAATACACCCGGAGGATAGGGATGGTGCCGAAAGCTATTTATCGGCCATACACAAATTACCCCAGCCGCAATTTGAACACAAGTTTATCACCCCAAAAGGCAACATAAAATATATCAAAATTATCCGCGGCGATCTTTTAAAAGACGATGAAGGTAATAACAAGCGTATTTTTGGGGTATTACAAGATATAACCGATGCCCGCCTATCAGAAAAAGCTGTAAAAATTAGCCAGGTTGAACTAATGGAGGCGCAGGCCATTGCCAGAATTGGTAACTGGAAATGGAACCTTGATAAAAATTACCTGGCCTGGTCTGATGAGTTATACAACATTCACGAAATTTCGGTAGCCGCGGTTGAAGGGACCAATCCTTTAAAACTATTGCTAAAATATGTACATCCTAATGACAGGTATATTTTAAAGCATTTGCTCAAAAAGCCAGGGCAACTAAAAGATGTATCGCACGAATACCGCATCATAACACCTAAAGGCAATGTCAAACACCTAAGTATTATTATAGGTAAGTTATTATACCGCGAAGATGGCAGCATACGTAAATTTATTGGCACCTTACAAGACATTACCGAGCGTAAACAGGCCGAACTGGATTATCGCCAGTCTGAAAGTAAATATAAGCTGGTTTTAGAAACCATTAACCTGGCTGCCATTACGCTTGATAAAGATGCCAACGTAGTATTCTGCAATAAACACCTGGCCGATTTAGTTGGTTATACGCAGACCGAGATTATTGGCATGAACTGGATGAAAAACTTTGTGCCCGATGATTTGCAGGAGTTTTTATTAGGATGGTTTGAAAACAATACCGTTAACGCGCATTTTGTAAATCCTATCATTTGCCGTAACGGCGAGCGGCGCATCATGAGCTGGCAAAACACCGTTAGTTACGATGAAAATGGCCACCTTAAAGGCACCACCAGTATTGGCGAGGATATAACCGACCAACAAAAAGCCAGGCAGGAACTCATCTGGGCCAAGGAAGTGGCCGAAAAGGCATCCAAATTCAAATCGGAGTTTCTATCCATCATGAGTCATGAAATTCGTACACCGATGAACGCGGTTATTGGTACCACCAATTTATTGCTATCAGAAAACCCGCGGCCCGAGCAGTTAGAATATCTTAATACGCTCAAATTCTCTGGCGAGAACCTCTTGGCCATCATTAACGATATTTTAGATTATAATAAAATAGAAGCCGGAAAACTGGAGCTTAACAACTCGCTATTTAACCTGCACCAGCTTATTCAAAAAATAAAGCAATCTTTTCACGCAAGGGTTACCGAAAAACAGCTGGAACTTAATGTACACATTGATGATGGCATCCCCGAAATGATAACCGGCGATAGCATGCGTTTAAGACAGGTATTAAACAACCTTGTTAGCAATGCTGTTAAATTTACACATACCGGTGGCGTTAGCATCAAACTGGCAAAGGAATTAATCAATAGCAATAACGTTACCGTAAAGTTTACTATTACAGATACAGGTATTGGCATCTCACCAGAGAGTTTTAACCTTGTGTTTGATCCTTTTATGCAGGATAAACAGGTAATAAATAATGATTACGGTGGTACCGGGCTTGGCCTGGCTATTACCAAACGCCTGGTTGAATTACATAACAGTACCATATCTGTTACCAGCGAGTTGGGCAAAGGAACATCTTTTACTTTTGCTATCGCATTTAATATCGCCCCCAAAACAATCGGCGATCAACCGGTTACACCTTCCGTTGCCGGCCATGCGCTAAGCCTAGGCGGCATGAATATACTGGTGGTTGACGATAATAAAATGAACCTGATGATAGCTACCCGCTTCCTGAAAAAATGGAACGCCAGCGTTGATGAAGCGCTAAATGGACAAGTTGCGGTAGATATGGTAAACAGCAATAGTTATAACCTAATCATTATGGATTTGCAAATGCCGGTTATGGATGGCTTTGAGGCTACCGCGATAATTAAAACTTTGCACCCAAACATCCCTATCATAGCCTTAACAGCCGATGCCATGCCCGAAACCCATAACAAAGCATTTGAAGCAGGTATGTGCGATTACCTCACCAAGCCATTTATTCCAGAAACTTTGTTTGAAAAAGTAGCCAAATACGGTTTATCCACCTTGACCGCTATAGTAAAAAATGATATTGATTAGTTAATTTGTTCCTTAACTTGCCCGCACTCTTTCATATGCTCTGGAAAGTAAGGGTTTTCTATCTTTTTGCTAAGCGATAGCCAGTACCCACCTTTACCACTATCAGCCATGGGGCAATAGTCAATATAAATGGTTGAAGCTTCAATACTTGAGCCTTTTACAAGAGCGATGATATCTGTACTTAAAATTAAAAAAGCGGCCCGTTGTGCTTTGATATCATTGGTGGTAGCTATTTGATGGGCAAGTGTAGCGGTTTCTGAGCAACCTTTAATGCTGGCCAGTTTGCCGTCAAGCGTAGCAGCCGCGGTTTTTATAGCCTCAACATCTGATTTTAGCAGCTGATCTTTTAAGCCAATGTATGCTGTAAATACATTATTGGTATTAACAGTATCTGCAACCTGCGCGTTTACAGCTTCAACAGCCGTAGTATCTTTTTTAACAGTATCCTGTTGTTTTTTTGTAGATTGATTACAAGCAGATGCAGCTAAAAGAGCCGCAAACATAAGAGTTTGGTTTACAATTTTCATTTATTGCTTAGTTAGTTCGTATGGCTTCAACAGGATCAAGTATGGAGGCAAAGTAAGCCGGGATAATTCCCGACGCCACCCCTATTCCTACCGAATAACTTAAACCGATAATTATATTTTTTGACCCTAATACCACCTGCACATCCGCGGCAGCTTTGATACCAAAAGTTAAAAAATAAACCAGTAAAAGCCCCACAAGTCCGCCCATTATACAAAGGGCGACGGATTCAATTAAAAACTGCAATAATATGAAATAATTTTTGGCACCCAATGACTTTTGAATACCGATGATGTTGGTACGTTCCTTTACGGATACAAACATGATGTTGGCAATACCAAAGCCACCAACCAACATCGAAAATAAACCGATAATGAAACCTCCCGTATTGAGCACTTTAAAAACCGAATCCAATTGTTCGGTAAGCATAGTGGTACGGTTAAGAGCAAAGTTATCCTCAACACCGGGTCTTAAACTCCTTATCGAGCGCATCAAACCCCTGATTTCGCTTTCTACATCATCGGTAGGGATGCCTTCTTTACCACGCACAATAATGGATGGGTGGTAACTTTCGTTTTGAATATCTATCAGGTTATGCGCAAAGTTTAGCGGCAGCAATACTTCTTTATCGGTTGATATGCCCAGCATATCTTTACCCTGTTTTGAAAACACGCCAACAACCGTTACATAACGCCCCATCACCTTTATTTGCTTACCAATGGCATCACCATTCGGAAAAAGGTTTTGGGCAATATCAAACCCTATATCCGTTATGGGCGAACCGGTTTTTGATTCCATATCGGTAAAATACCGGCCCTGGGCAAAGTCAAAATTCCAGGTTTTGTTATGATCCTGTGATGCCGCGTCAATCTGCGCGCCATCAACGGTATTACTTTTAAATTTAATGGTGCGGTTATCAATGCTGATCTCGTATGATAATGCTTCGGCAGTTTGGCTGCGGCGCGATAACTCGTTAAAATCCCTCAATTTTGATACCGGGCGTTGCAGGTATTTCCACCACGGAAAATCACTGCCGCCTACCCATGGCCATTTTTCAACATAAATACTGTTGTTGCCCAATTTATTAACGCTGCTTTGCAAATTATTGCGCAAGGTATCAACCGCCGAAAACACCGCGATAATGGTGAATATGCCAATAGTAACCCCAAGCAACGAAAGCGTTGTGCGGGTTTTGTTTTGCCTTAGCGCATCATAAGCAAATAAAAAGCTTTCGCCGAAAAGTTTTAAAAACAGCATATAAACTTATTTGGATTTCAATGGTTAAACCTATTACTAAATTGCAGTATGCCAGGCAGTAAAAAGATTAAAATATACCGGGTTGAATGTTTTTATTTTTTAGACGATATTACATGCTTTAAGTTACAGTATTTTAATATTAAACTTAACGGTTGATAAAACATTATAACCCTTAAAAAAATCGGTGATATTAACAAAAAAAATTCATACATTTGCGCCCTGAAAATTCATATACACAAACATGAAATTATCTCAATTTAAATTCAATTTACCAGAGTCGTTAATTGCACATAACCCATCAACCACCCGCGATGAAGCCCGCTTAATGGTTTTACACAAGGATTCTGGCAAAATTGAGCATAAAATTTTTAAAGACGTATTGGATTATTTTGATGATAAGGATGTAATGATCCTTAACAATACCAAAGTATTCCCAGCACGTTTGTATGGAAACAAAGAAAAAACAGGCGCTACCATTGAGGTTTTCTTACTGCGCGAATTAAATAAAGAATTGCGCTTATGGGATGTGCTGGTTGATCCGGCACGTAAAATACGCGTAGGTAATAAATTATATTTTGGCGACGACGATTTGTTAATTGCCGAAGTTGTTGATAACACCACTTCACGTGGCCGTACCATCCGCTTTTTGTTTGATGGTACCGATGAGGAGTTCCGTCGTAACGTAGAGATCCTTGGCGAAACACCACTGCCAAAATACATTAAACGTAAAGCTACTGCCGAAGATAAAGAACGTTACCAAACCATTTTTGCTAAACACGAAGGTGCTGTTGCAGCCCCTACCGCTGGTTTGCACTTTAGTCGTGAGCTAATGAAACGCCTTGAATTAAAAGGTGTTGATTTTGCCGAGGTTACCCTGCACGTTGGTTTAGGCACCTTCCGCCCGGTTGAGGTTGAGGATTTAACCAAACACAAAATGGATTCTGAGCAGTTTATCATTGAGCAAAAACAAGCTGATATTGTAAACCGTGGTATTGAGCGTAAATCACGCATCTGCGCGGTTGGTACCACTTCAATGCGTACCATCGAATCGGCTGTTTCGGCAAACAAAACCCTTAAAGCCGCTAACGACTGGACCAGCAAATTCATCTTCCCTCCGTACGATTTCAGCATCGCTAATTCCATGATCACCAACTTCCACACTCCGGAGTCAACTTTATTGATGATGGTATCGGCATTTGGCGGTTACGAGCATGTAATGAACGCTTACGAAGTCGCAGTTAAAGAAAAGTATCGTTTTTACAGCTATGGCGATGCCATGCTGATCATCTAATTTTAGATTTTCAGATATGAGATTTGAGATATGTGACTTCGGTTCATATCTCATTTTTTTTGTCTTAGATTTGGATTAAAAAAATGTCATCTTGGGTTTTAGAATCCGCAGCTTATAAAAATGTTAGATGACGTAAACTAACCAAGGAACGACTCACCCCGAACATCGCTATGCTCGTTCACCCCTCTCTCCGACCGCGTCGCATAGAGGGGTGAAGAAACAAAAAATGGGGTTACCCTCTATGCGGCTTTAGCCGGAGAGAGGGTCGGCCAGCGAAGCGCTGCCGGGGTGAGTCGTAGCCCGCGTTCAAATGATAATTGAAAAAAGAAATACGGCATCGCGAGTTAAAATTTATGGAAAACCCACCACTCACCACTCACCACTCACTACTCACCACTCAAAAATACGTCATCATCGTTGCCGGCGGCTCTGGTACGCGTATGCAATCGGCAGTGCCTAAACAATTTTTGCTGGTAAATGGCTTGCCAGTGGTAATGCATACCATGCAGGCTTTTTATAACTCGGGTGTAAGCCCCGAATTGATACTGGTGCTCCATACCGATTTCCATACCTATTGGAAACAACTTTGCAATGACCATCACTTTACCCTCCCCCATCTTTTAGTTGCCGGTGGCGAAACCAGGTTCCATTCGGTAAAAAACGGATTGAGCCAGATAAGATGTACCGACGATGCACTAATCGCCGTACATGACGCCGTTCGTCCGCTTACCAGTGGCGCTGTTATTCAAAAATCATACACTGCCGCCAATGAATACGGCAACGCGGTAACAGCCGTTAAAAGTCGTGATTCTATAAGGCGGGTAGTTGATGGCAAATCCGTGAGCTTATTGCGGGACGAGATTTACCTGGTGCAAACGCCGCAAACATTTAAAGCAGGCTTGCTAAGGAAAGCTTATGAGCAGGAGTTCGACTCAAAATTTACAGACGACGCCAGCGTGGTTGAAGAAATGGGCATTGAAATTAAACTTACCGAAGGCGACCACGAGAACATCAAAATCACCTTCCCCCAAGACATTGCCATTGCAGAGTTACTGTTAAACAAAAAAAGCCACTAACCTACAAGGCTAATGGCTTTTATCTTTTGATTGCAGTTTACGCTCTTCGGATTACTCCTAATAGTACAGCTATAATAGCTATAACTAAAAGTATGTGAATTAAGCCTCCACCAAATGGGTGAATAAATGCTCCGAATAACCATCCTATTACCAGGATAACCGCGATGATGTACAATAAGCCTCTCATTGTTATATGTTTTTAAGTGATAAATGTGTTAAGCTTATTACTAAAATCATTCCAAAAAGTTAAGGCCAATAAAAAAGCCCTTTGTTAAGGGCTTTTTTATATTGATTAATACTCGTCTTCGTTAAAAAAGAAATCGTCTTTAGTTGGGTAATCCGGCCATATCTCTTCGATATTCTCATACGGTTCACCATCGTCTTCCAGTGCCTGCAGGTTTTCAATCACCTCCACAGGAGCTCCTGAACGAATAGCATAGTCAATTAATTCATCTTTTGTTGCGGGCCATGGCGCATCTTCAAGGTGAGATGCTAATTCAAGTGTCCAATACATGTTTCTCTATATTTTATAATTTATAAGTAAATTTACTTTTTCGCAAAAGTATAACATTTTGAAATGAAATATCAATATTTTTTTTCACAAAATCAAATCCTTGGTACCCACTGATTTTCAGGCACATTAGTTTCATTTGCAATTTTGCGGGCCAAAGTGAACAGGTAATCACTCAGCCTGTTCAGATAAATATTCACTTTTTCATCAACAGTACTTTCGCTGGCAAGCTGCACGGTGATCCGCTCGGCACGCCTGCAAATGCATCGTGCAATATGGCAAAACGAAATGGTATTACTACCACCAGGCAAAATAAAATGACGCAACTCCGGCAATTGCTGGCTTATGCTATCCATCTCCAACTCCAGCAATTCTACATCGGCCGTTTGCAGATCCGGCAAAATCATTTTAGCTTTTTCCGGGTCGGCCGCCAGCGAGGAGCCTATTGTAAACAATCTGTCCTGTATCTGCTTCAATATCTCTTTATCGTGTACAGTAATATTCTGATCACGGATAAGGCCGATGTACGAGTTTAACTCATCTACCGTGCCGTAACTTTCAATTCGCAAATGATATTTAGGCACACGCGTGCCGCCTATTAATGATGTTAACCCCTTATCCCCTGTTTTAGTATATATCTTCATGAATATTGTTAATTGAATATACCATTTTTACATTTAAACTAAGGCCGTAAAATAAAGCTTTACATTTCATATTTAAGGCCGATTTAGCATTTTAGTATAATTTTTGCTTATTGAGTGTTTTTAATAAATGATACCTTTAAACTTGCATTTATAACAACGTATAACACGCACCATCTATAACATTATGAAATCTATCATATTATCCTCCAAACTGCTATTCCTGTTCGCCTCAACTATGCTGGTATCTGCATTGAGTTGCGGCGGAAACACCACAGCAAATAAAACAGCAGATAGCGCTTCCGTTGCCAAACCCAAATCATCTGTAAGCAGTATTTTGAGCGAAAAGCAGTTTAATGACCTTTTCCCACAGCGTAATAAATTTTATACCTATGCCGCCTTTATTAAAGCAGCCGATGAACTGGGAGAAGTAAAAATAAAAATTACCCGCAGGGCGGTATCTGTTTACCAGTTTATCCGTACCGATAAAAGTGGCAAGGCAACCGTTGTACGGCAAGATGCCGACTGGAATGAAGGCTGGGCCAAGCAAAAGCCAGATAGCGCCTTCACCGTTAATTACGGCGAATTTTGCACAGCATTTAGTGCAGATGTTAACAAAAAAGAACTGGCCGCTTTTTTTGCGCAGATCTCGCACGAAACCCGCCATGGTATGAATGCCAGCTATACCGATGGCTTGATGCTCATCCACGAAACCAATACCGCAAACATCTATATTTCTGATAGCGACGAATACCCGGCCGTGAAGGGTAAAACCTATTATGGCCGTGGCCCGATGCAATTAAGCTACAACGGCAATTATGGCTATGCTTCCAATATCATTTTTGGCGATCCAAAAATCCTGCTTAATAAACCCGAATTAGTGGAAACCGATCCCGTTGTAGCGTTCAAAGCCGCCATCTATTTTTGGATGACCCCGGAAACCCACAAGCCATCGGCCCATGATGTAATGACCGGCAAATGGCAGCCTAACGCGGTTGACAAAGCACACGGTCGTACCACACCCGGTTTTGGTATGACTATCAACATTGTAAACGGCGACGTAGAATGCGGTAAGGGTGATAATGTAGAGCCAATGAACGACCGGATTGGCTTTTACCAGTTTTATCTTAAAAAATTGGGGATTACCGATGCTAATTGTGCTTGCTCTTGCGGAAAAATGGAGCCTTATAAATATTGAGATAACGCTTTTAAGAAGCAGCGAAAACTTACGAAGTTTTAAAAACTTCGTAAGTTTGTTATCAAAAAGCGACTTACCGTTTCAAAGTAAACGTAAAAGTAGTAAACTCATCAATAACCGAATTAACCGTTATAGTGCCTCCTAAAGCCTCCACAAGCCCTTTTACGGTACTTAAACCAATGCCAGAGCCATCTTTATCAAAACGATCTTTTGTTCCCAGTGTGGTCATGGGTTCAAAAATCTTTTTATAATTTCCGGGGGAAATTCCTATCCCATTATCGGTAACATTGAAAGTGTAAAACCAGTTATCGGCCGAGAAATCAATTTTGATTACTCCTTCTGCTTTGTTGTTATACCGGATGGCATTGTTAAGCAGATTGATCATAATCTGATCAAAGGCGATGATTGAGGTTGTTATTTTCATCGGCCGGGATGGCATATTAATGGTAAAAGCCGGCGGCACGTTAACCAATTTAATTACCTCGTGCAACAGTTGCAAAACCTCGGCCTCTTCCTTATTTTGCATCAGCACTTTGCTCGATTTGGAGTAGTCGAGCATTTTCTCCAACAGGGATATGAGCTTATGGGCCGATCCGTTGATAATATCCAGGAACTTGTTCCCTTTTTCATCCAGCTTATCTTTAAATCTATCCCGCAAAACCTGGCTGGTGAGCAAAATATTAGTTAATGGGTTACGAATATCATGCGCCGCCATTACCGCGAATTTCTCCAGGTATTCATTTGATTGCTCCAATTCGCGTTTGGTGGCATTTAACTCGGTTACTTTTTTCTTGAGTTCTAACTGAGCAACCACCTGGTTGGCTAAGGCTTTAAGCGCTATGATCTGGGTATTATTAAGTTCGCGCGCTTTATGATCTATAACGCACAACGTACCCAAAGCATAACCATCGGGGTTAATAAGCGGTACACCGGTATAAAAAATCACTTTAGGATTCCCGGTTACTAACGGGTTATCAGCAAAACGCTCATCGCTAAAAGCGTCCTTAACTATCATTACCTTATCGGGCTCAATAATAGCATGCGCGCAAAAAGCAAGTTCTTTAGGGGTTTCGGTTACTTCTAAACCTTTGTTTGATTTAAACCATTGCCTGTCGTTATCAATAAGGCTCACCAATGAAATTGGTGTTTGACAAATTTCTGATGCAATGAGTGTTATTTCGTCAAAGCCTTGCTCGGGCAACGTATCCAGAATCTGGTAGGAATTTAACGCCGCAAGGCGCCCACTTTCATTTTCCGGAATAGGCGGTTTTAACATTCGATATTATAAAAACTTAATAGCTTCTAAATTAGCAATTATAAATACGTAAATTTTATTTATAATTTAATTAATTTCAACTACGATAACTACCCAATTTTGGATTTGTTTGGTTCTGATTGCTTTTGTTTTAAGCTACCTTTATCTGCCATGAATCTACTTGCTATAACTTTGTCTATGCTCCTTGGGATCGCCTCGCCTGTTCAACATGCCGATACTGTAAAAACGATTAAGCATATTCCAGGTCGCCCCGCCTCTATAGGCATCATCGGCGATACAGTTAATGTAAATACTACGGTAAATGGTGGCATTGCGATGATTGGCGGTGGTAAAGATGTTGATGCCGCTTTTAAATGGATGATTAACCGTAGCGGCGGCGGCGATGTGGTGATAATCCGCGCATCGGGGACCGATGCTTACAATCCGTATATCAATCAGCTTGGCAAAGTAAATTCAGTTGAAACCCTGATGATCAACTCACGTGAGTTGGCTAATAATGACACTGTAGCCAATATTATCCGGAATGCCGAAATGCTATTTATTGCCGGTGGCGATCAATCTAATTACATGAAGTATTGGAAAGGTACGAAAACTCTTGAGGCCATCAATTACCTGCTCAATGTAAAGCATGCACCCATAGGCGGTACCAGCGCGGGTTGCGCTATTTTGAGTGGGTTTTATTATAGCGGCGAAGATGGTAGCATTACTGCCGATGAAGCGCTTAAAGATCCGTACAATAAATTAGTGAAGGTTTACAATAACGACTTTCTGCAAGCGCCATATCTGCATTCCGTAATTACCGATCAACATTACCTGACACGTAAAAGACAAGGCCGGCATGTAGCTTTTTTAAGCAGAATCACCAAAGACTGGCACCTGTTTGCCAAAGGTATCGCTGCCGACGAACGCACCGCCGTATGCATGGACCAAAACGGACAAGCCACGGTTATAGGAACAAGCAAAGTCTACTTTTTAATTACAGATCATAAAAAGAAACCAGAAATATGCGAACCAGGCAAATCCCTAACCTGGAACCGCAACCATAAAGCTATTAAAGTTTACGAAATACAAGGAACGCCCCAAGGCAACGGCCACTTTGATATAGCTGGCTTTGATATCAATAAAGCATCCGGAGGTAAATGGCTTTGGTGGTGGGTTGAAGACGGGGTGTTGAAAATGGAATGATTTATTGATGTGCAGAATTCAAATGTGCAGATTTCAGATTTCAAATGTGCAGATGTTGAAAAGGGATTCTGATAGCTTATACAAAAAAACAACAACGTAACGAAAGACTTCCGAAGTTTTAAAAACTTCGGAAGTCTGGGCGTGCTGTAAATGCAAAAAATCCCGGGAAGCTAACCTCCCGGGATTTAAAAGTCTTTTGCCTTTTAGTCCTTTGTCCTAAAGTCCCAAAGTCTAATAGTTCAAAAAATCTATTTCTTAGCTTGTTGCTGGGCTTTCATCATTTCTTCCATGCGAGCCTGGAAGCCTGATTTTTTCTTTTTAGGATCTTCTGGTTTCTTTTTGTTCTCCTGAATCTGGGCATGGATCTTTTTATCATCAACCATAAATTTAATCAGGTATTGCTGCGTAAAGGTTAACATGTTGGCCAGGAAGTAATAATAGTTCAAACCTGCTGGGTAGCTGTTAAGGGTGAAAAGGAAAATAAGCGGTGTAATGTAACCGATATATTTCATTTGACCTGTAGCGCCAGAAATCTGGTTATTGAAATATGTGTAAATCAAGGTTGATACCGTCATCAGCAAACACATTAAGCTGATATGATCAACACCCATAATAGGTGCGAATTTGATTACAGAATCGTAAGTTGAAAGGTCATGCATCCATAAAAAGCTTTGTCCGCGCAGTTCAAATAAACTTGGGAAAAACTTAAAGAACGCGATAACAATAGGCATCTGGATTAACAACGGTAAACATCCGCCCAGCGGATTTACACCTGCTTTTTTGTAAAGCTTCAAATACTCCTGCTGTAACAGCGTAGGGTTATCTTCACCTACTTTTGCTTTTATCTCGTCCATTTCCGGCTTCAATACGCGCATTTTAGCCATAGATAGGTATGACTTGTAGGTAAGCGGTGATAACACCAATTTAAGCGCAATAGTGAGGATCAGGATGATTAACCCGTAGTTCCAGTTAAATTGGTTAAGGAAGTTAAACAACGGTAATACCGCAAACTGGTTAATGTATTTTAATGGGCTAAAGCCTAAGTAAACCAATTTTTGAAGGTCATGACCCTGATCTTTTAACGTTGAATAACGGTTAGGGCTAAAATAAAACTCCAATGGTACGCTACCATCTGTAGAACGGGCCAAAGTAAGATCAGCCTTCATTTGTTTCACATCGGCAGTATCCGCTACATCTGTTACAACAGCAAAGTTTGATTTGCTGATGCCATTTTGAGCAACCAGCGTGCTTGAAAAGAAATGCTGTTTAAATGAAACCCAATTCATCTTTTTATCAGCAATCTCTTTCTGATCGTCTTTAGTTTCGGCCAACCAATCTACCGTATTTTCGGTATTGTAGTAGTAAACAGTAGAGTATTGGCGCTCCTGCTTCATATCCTTTTCCTGTTTGTGCAGGCTGGCTGCCCAGTTAAGGTTAAGGCTGCTGTTATTAGCTATAATGCCATCCAAACCTACAGGTTTAATGGTTAAGCCCAATTTAAAGCCGGTACCTTTTAAGCTGTATACATAATCGATATACTGCGTAGCGTTATAGCTTAAACGCAAAGTAATTGAAGCCGAATCTTTTTCGGCAACTTTTAAATCGCCTGCACTTGGTGTAAAGTAATATTCATCCGTATTGATATTTTTACCGGCCGCGTTAAAATTTAAACCAAAATGATCTTTATCGCCACTGAAAAGTATCAAAGGCTTTTTATCAAAGGTTTTAAAATTTTTAAGTTCAACAGAAGCTACTTTACCTCCTTTTGTACTTAGTTTAACTACCAACTCCTGGTTTTCAATGGTAACCAGTTTATCAACACCTACAGATGCCGCACCAAATGGCGTTTTTAAAGTTGCCGAATCGGCCACTGTTTTAACAGGTGCTTTAGTGGTATCAAATTTAGTGGCTGCCTGAGCGCCGGTTTTATTAAACAACCCCTTTTTTACCGAATCCTGGTGTTGTACCAGGCGTTCTTTTTTCAATTCGGCTTCACTCGGCTTTAAAAAATAAATTGAGCCGGCTATGATAGCCATAATCAGGAATAATCCTGTGAAAGTATTTTTATCCATTATATTGTATCGTACAATTACTTATTTCTTACGGGCATAAGCCAGTGAAGCGGCGACAAAGTTAATAAAAAGTGGGTGTGGATTAGCAACTGTTGATTTTAATTCGGGGTGAAATTGCGAACCCACAAAAAACGGGTGGTTTTTAAGCTCTACAATCTCAACCAAGCCGTTATCGGGGTTAATACCTGATGGCGTCATACCGGCAGCTTCGTACTGCTTAAAATATTCATTATTAAACTCATAACGGTGACGATGGCGTTCCGAAATATGAGTTTTTCCGTATATGGCGGCTGCTTTTGTTCCTTTTTTAATATCGCAGGGATAAGCACCTAAACGCATGGTACCGCCTTTGGCTGTAATGGTTTTTTGTTCTTCCATCATGCCGATAACCGGGTTTGGCGTTTCGGGGTTCATTTCGGTACTGTTGGCGTTTTCTAAACCTAAAACGTTGCGTCCAAATTCAACCACCGCGCATTGCATACCCAGGCAGATACCAAAAAACGGAATATTGTTTTCACGTACGTGACGAATGGCCTGAATTTTACCTTCAAACCCACGCTCGCCAAAACCAGGAGCCACTAAAACGCCATGCATACCTTTTAGTTTTTCAACAGCGTTTTCTGGAGTTAATGATTCTGATGGAATATATTCAACCCTCACTTTACATTCTTTGGCGGCTCCCGCGTGAATAAATGCTTCGGTGATAGATTTATAAGCATCCGGCAGCTCCACGTATTTACCAACAAGCGCAATGCGCACATCGGCTAAAGGGTTTTTTAAGCGGCCCAGGAAATCTTTCCAGTTATTTAATTCAGGCTCGGTTTTATGTGGTAATTTAAGTTTGGTAAGTACCGTTTTATCCAGCTGCTCTTTCAGCATCAGCAAAGGCACATCGTAAATGGTTGACGCGTCAATGGACTCAATAACCGCGTTGATATTTACGTTACAGAAAAGAGCTATTTTTTTACGGATATCAGGCGTTAAGTGGTGTTCGGTGCGGCAAACCAAAATATCCGGCTGAATACCATACTCTAATAACATTTTAACAGAGTGTTGCGTTGGTTTGGTTTTTAACTCGCCTGCCGCTGCCAGGAAAGGCACAAGGGTAAGATGAATTACCAATGAGTTACCAGAACCTATCTCCCACCTGAATTGACGCACAGCCTCAATATAAGGTAATGATTCAATATCACCTACGGTACCACCCAATTCGGTGATTACGATATCATAATCACCGCTTTCGCCTAAAATGCGGAAATTGTGTTTAATCTCATCGGTAATGTGTGGCACCACCTGTACGGTTTTGCCTAAAAAAGCACCTTCACGCTCTTTATTGATCACATTTTGGTAAATACGACCGGTAGTAATATTATTGGCTTTTGAAGTTGGCGTGTTTAAAAAACGCTCGTAATGACCCAAATCTAAGTCTGTTTCGGCACCATCTTCGGTAACGTAGCATTCACCGTGCTCATAAGGATTTAATGTTCCCGGATCGATGTTGATATAGGGATCAAACTTTTGAATGGTAACACGATATCCGCGCGATTGAAGTAGTTTGGCTAATGAGGCTGAGATAATACCTTTCCCTAAAGACGAGGTAACGCCACCCGTAACAAAAATATATTTAGTCATGATTTTTTTGAAAAATGGCACCAGTTTTAAGCCGGAACCAAATGTTTGTGTACGGGATACAAAAGTAAGAAAATTTTCAGGTTTTGCCTTACCTGTTTATAAAAAACGAAACGGGCAAAGCGCTTAAACAACTTTTAACCTGCTAACACTTTGATTTATTGGGCCATAAAAGCCAGGAGCTGTTTTTTACACACGCTCCTTTTGCCTGCTATACAAAGCTATTTTACGATGTAATTCATTAGGATTAAATGGCTTACTGATATAATCATTCATCCCTACGGTAAATGCCATATCCTGGATATCCAACATAGCCGAGGCTGTAAGAGCGATGATGGGTAAGTTTTTATACTTATCGCCAGGCAATTCCCTGATGGCGCTGGTGGTTTGATAACCATCCATTTCGGGCATTTGCAAATCCATCAGTATCATATCATAATCATGGGTTTTTACCAGCATCAGGGCAATTTCACCGTTTTCTGCAACATCGCACTCTACCTCCCACTGCTTCATGAATTGTTTGGCCAGTATTACGTTGATCTGGTTATCCTCGGCAATGAGCAACCTGGTGCCTTTTAAGCTTTTAAGAGCGTAAAACTCATCGCTATCTGATGTGCTGCTTAGCCGCTTCTTACTATTTTTAAAAGTAAGGTTGAAACTAAATACCGATCCTTTACCATATTCGCTTTTTAAATGAATATCACTGCCAAGTAATTGCAGTAATCGCTTGGTTATGGTTAAACCCAGGCCCGTGCCTCCATATTTGCGGGTAGTATCTGAGCTGGCCTGGCTAAAGCTTTCAAAAATGTGCTCAATTTTATCGGGCATAATACCTATACCGGTATCCGCAATTTCAAAATCAATAGCCGATGTATCCTCATTACTGTGAATCAGAGAGGCGGTTATGGTAACTTTGCCTTTATGGGTAAACTTTACCGCGTTGCTAATCAGATTTGTAAGGATTTGGCCTAACCGAACCGGATCGCCAATGAGAGCATTAGGCAAATCCTGATCCATCATTAATTTAATCTGTATATTTTTTTCGTTGGCTTTTTGGAGCAGGGAAAGGCGGATATTTTTTATCAGATCTGTTACACTAAAATCAACACTTTCAAATTCAACCTTACCAGCCTCTATCTTGCTAAAATCCAATATATCATTAATAAGTACCAGCAGATTTTCGGCAGAGAACTTTAAAAAGCCTAAAAACTCCTCTTGTTCGGGCTTTGGGTCCTGGTGAATAAGTAAATGTGTAAAGCCAATCACCGCGTTCATCGGCGTACGAATTTCATGACTCATAATAGAAAGGAACTGCGCCTTGGCCATTGCCGCTTTCTCGGCCAGTTCTTTTGAATGGATGAGAGCAACTTCGAGCTCCTTGGCTTTGGCTATGCGCTCCTGCAAAAAACTGATGATATGTATAAGATCGTCGTCGGACTCGGAAGCTTTGAGTTCCACATCCGGATCAAGCGATTTAATGGCCCGTTTCAGCTGTGAAATCGATTCCTGCTTAATCTCGTTTTGCTCTTGCAGGTTATTGGTTACTGAAAGGTATTCGCGTTCACTGATGTTAAAAGCGTGATCGGCCAGTTTAATCGATTTATCGAAATTATTAAAGCTATTATTTATGGAGTTTAAAAACTGCAAAATAGCATCGTCCTGCAAATACCGGGCAGGTAAAGTCTTTTTTATTTGTTTATCTAACAGGCGATGATATTCCATAACTTATTTTTCGGTAAAGGTGGTTATGGTCATGGTTTGGTTGTGCAGCTCACAATTTGAACCTTTGTTTAAAGGCGACAATTCGCCGTATGAATAGAAACCCGCTATTACGGTATCGTTACCAAAAATATCTTTAGCGGCCAATAATTCTTCGTCGGTACGTTCATTTAATACCAGTTTACGGCCAACACAACTTACCATAATAGCCAGTTCTGTTGATGCCAGGCTGCCGCTTGCGTCTGTAGCCGCTGTTGACGACGCTTTGATGAGCTTATCAAAATTGGCTTTCATTAAGCGCACGTTACTCCCTTCGGGCAGGTTACCGGCAAAGGTCATAGATTTTTCGTCCTCGTTTACGCTCAAAATTGTGCGCACCAGTTTTTTATCAGATCCCTGAATACTTAGCGATAAAGGAAACAACAAGGCCGAACCAGGCAGCTCTTTTACATATTCGCCAAGGTATTCTTTATATAAATCGAGCGCGCTTTTATGGTCAATTTCATAAAGCACATTTTTATCAGATTTAGTGATGGTACGTTGCGGACCAAATTCTTCCCAACCGCCGCTTGAGCCATGATTAATCATTAAGTCATCTCCATAAAAGCCGATGGCTATTACATTGCCCTGCGCCGGTACTTCGTTTAAGCTGGTGAATGTACTGTTAAATCTTGCCGCGTCGCCTGCCAAACCACCGGTAACCGGTACATTATCAGGATTATCACTATTAAAGCCTTCTACCAGATCACTCCCGTTGATGAATGTTCCATCAGAAATGATGAAAACACAATTCAAGCCTTTTTTGTCCAGCTGCGACATGAGGTACGCCCCCACTTCAAAACTTTTGGCGTATTTGTTTACATGAGTAGCGGTACAAGCTATGGTCGATTTTTCAAATTCAATTGCAGTAACTACAATGCTATCGTCATAAAAATCGCTATCTATGATCTCTCCGGATGTTGACGAAAACACAATATTTGCCGCCGGGTAAATACTTTTCAAATGTTCAAATATTGCAGGCCCGGTAATTAAAACCGGTGCACCAAAAGCCAAAACAAGCTGGCATTTCTGGGCATCAAATTCTGCATCAGCAAAACGCTCGGTCCATTTATTGTCAATAAAATGATGTTGTTTTATTCGCATAAATCTCAACGGTTTACAATACTGTATCTACCTGTAAATTAATAAATTAAAAAGAATAAAAACATCAATCAGCAGATAATTTGCAGAATTATTGCTGCTGTAAAACTTCTTAACTATTAATGATAATTACTTTTTCCTATAGTTTAAACTGGCTTTCTTTATCCAAGTGCATTACTCCCGTAATGGATTTTTCTACGAATACTTTTCATTTTGGTTACAATATAGCAGACTGCCTTTCAAGGCGTTCTGTTCATTTTGTTCACAATCATTTATGATCAACTTCAGAATCAAACACATTCATTACATACTCACAATCAATAAGTTAAAATGTGTTAAAAGTTGTTAAGTGATGTTAATGTTTATCGCCCTTTTAAAATTAAGGCCGAAATTGTGGTCATCAATTCACATATGATAAAACATTTACACCTTATTCATTATGCAGTACAAAAAAATCAATAACCTGCTGGGCTGGCTCTGCCTCGGTATTGCCTTTAGCACGTATGTTTTAACTTTAGAGCCATCTGTTAGTTTTTGGGATTGCGGCGAATTTATTTCCTGTGCATACCGTTTGCAGGTATCGCACCAGCCAGGCTACCCTATGTTTGCCATGCTGGGTAAGGTATTCTCACTGCTATCATTTGGTAACAATACCAAAGTGCCTTATTTTACCAATTTGGGTTCGGCCCTGGCAAGCGGTGCTACTATTATGTTTTTATTTTGGACGATAACCGCGCTGGCAAAAAAACTATTGACTGCCAAGGGCGATGAAGCGACATCATCACAAACTATATTGATTATGGGCGCTGGTTTAGTTGGCGCCCTGGCTTTTGCTTACACCGATACGTTTTGGTTTTCGGCGGTAGAAACCATTGTATTTGCCTTATCCTCGCTATGTACCGCTATAGTTTTCTGGGCCATTTTAAAATGGGATAACCACGCCGATGAACGTGGTGCCGACAAATGGATTGTGCTGATAGCCTACATTATGGGTTTATCTATAGGCATCCACCTGTTAAACCTGCTTACTATACCGGCGGTGGCTTTGGTGTACTACCTGCGCAGGTACAAAAACCCAACATTAAAAGGCGGTATCATCGCTTTTTTTATCAGCATTGGTATCCTTGGCCTTGTTCAATACGGTATCAGGGAATACACCATTAAAATAGCGGCTTATTTTGACCTGTTTTTTGTGAATACGCTTGGCCTCGGCTTTTGGAGCGGGGGGATATTTTTCTTCGCGCTTATCATTGCCATATTAGCCGCAGGTATTGCGTACAGCATAAGGTATAAAAAGCCGGTTTTAAACCTGGCTTTGTTGTGTATTACGTTTATTTACTTTGGGTACAGTTCGTTCGCGTATATCCCTATCCGGGCAACGGCTAATACCGATCTGAATAACTCGCACCCCGATAACGCTTTTACGCTTAACAGCTATCTTAACCGTATTCAATACGGCGAAAACCCTTTGCTGTACGGGCCTTATTTTGATGCCAAGGTTACCGATCAAACCGAGGGCGCCAATATTTATGTTAAAGGCAAAAACCAATATGAAGTGGCCGGCAAAAAGCTGAACAACACTTACGATCATAACACCATTATGCCCCGAATGCACAGCACCGAGGGCGACCCGGAATATGCTCAAAATGTACAATTTTACAAGCAGTGGCTGCAACTGCCCGATGGCCAAAGCCCTACCTTTGCCGATAACATGAAATGGATGCTGAGCTGGCAAATGTATCAGATGTACTGGCGCTATTTTATGTGGAACTTTGTTGGCAGGTACAACGACGCCGACGGACAGCAAAACACCCAGAGCATTGATGGCAACTGGACTTCGGGGATTTTCGACGGAACCAAACATCTGCCTAAATCTGTGACCCTGTCTGACACTTATACCCCACTTTATGCCTTACCGTTCGTTATCGGTTTGTTTGGGATGGTGTACCATTTTAGTCGTAAAAAAGGTGATGCAACGGTGATAGCCCTGCTCTGGTTCTTTACGGGGTTGGCCATAGTGCTGTACGTTAACCAGGTTAACCTGCAACCCCGCGAACGTGATTACTCCTACGTGGGCTCCTTTTACGCCTTTGCCATTTGGATCGGCCTTGGCGTGCTGGCTATTAATGATTTTATAAGCCGAAAAGCAAACGCCCGTGGTGCGGCACTGGCATCAATAGCACTTTGTTTATTGGCTGCGCCCGTGTTGCTGGCCAAACAGGAATGGGGCGGTCACGACCGGTCGACCAAAATGACGCCGCATGATATGGCTTACAATTTCCTGATCTCCTGCCCTAAAAACGCCATTTTGTTTACCAATGGCGATAACGATACCTACTCGTTATGGTATAACCAGGAAGTTGAAGGCGTACGCCCCGATGTACGGATAGTTTGCAGTAGCCTGTTTAGCGGCGATTGGTATATCCATCAAATGCAGCACACCATGAATCAATCAGCACCACTGCCTATTACCATGCCTTTTGATAAATACAAACAAGGCACAAGGGATGTAATTGCCTACAATGATGCCAAACTGCCCGGTTCGGTTGAAGCCAAAGAGGTTTTTGATTTTATAACATCGGATGATAGTCGTGCCAAAGTGCAGTACCAAAGCGGCGAAACCATGAACTATTTGCCCACCAAAAACTTTAAGGTAACAGTTAACCCCGATGAGCTGGTAAAAAATGGCGTAGTAACTGCCGCCCAAAAAGACAAATTAACTAATAGTATGGAGTGGAAATACCCAGCCAACTATATGTTTAAGGATAACCTGGCCATGCTGGATATTATGGCGCATAATGATTGGAAACGCCCGATTTGTTTTACCATTGGCGTGCCACCAAGCGGCATGCATGGCTTGCAGCCCTATTTGTACAAAGAAGGCTTTGTTTACCACCTTATCCCTTTTAAAGCCGATACCAGCGTTAAAAATGACCAGCTAAGCAAGGTGAACAGCCTGGTGATGTACGGCAACGTGATGAACAAATTTAAATTCGGCAATTTTAAACATGCCAAGTATTTGGATAATGTTTCAAAAACGGAGTTTTACCCTTTTATTGAAAGCACTTTTCACGATTTGGCTATGGGGCTGATTAAGGATGGGCGAAACGATCTCGCGCTAAACGCCATCCATAAATTTGATAACGTGATGCCAGATATCAACCCGGATATTGATACGGCGCACCGGAAATTATTGCTGGCCCAGGTTGCCTATAAACTTAACGATAAGGAGCTGGCCAACCGCTATGTAAAAGGCATTGGTAATTACCTTACAGATCAGCTGGATTATAATTATCATTTGTTACAGGATAACCCGGCCGCTATTGATTCAAACACGGTGCAATTTCAGCTATATGTGTTAAATGGCCTTGCCCAAACCACCAAAGCATACCAGGAAACAGCTTTGAGCAAACAATATCAATCGCAGCTGGATGATTATGGGAATAAGTTCGCGGTTTTGCTGAACAGGGAGTAGAAAGATGCTGTGAATTTGGACGTTTCAGACTTACGAAGTTTTAAAAACTTCGTAAGTCTTTTATTAAAAAAAGTTAGAGTCGTAGGACTTAAAATTATTTTTACTTCGCATCAACGCTTCCACCATTATAAAACCTGATACAATTGGTAACTTTATTTATCGTATAACTACCCTCATTATTTAAAAGATCAGTTGCCTGTTGGTTGTCATTTACCAATTGAGATAACGATGTTTTGTTATCGGCCTTATCATTATATCCAAATACCTGCACAACAGGTTGGTTTCCTTTTATTGCAAATAAGTGAGTGTTTACCTGCTTCCCTACCCGCTCATGAAAAGCAAACAGGTTTATTTTTCCCGAATCTATCAACTGCATGTAAACGGGGGTCAAAGTTGCGGGAATTGTGATAGCCTTAAACAGTTGCTGTTTCCGGGTGTATTTATATTCTTTAATGAATCCTGCATCTCCACGGTGAAAAAGTGTATCTCCCTGTGGTTTGTAATAAACAGATGAGTTTTGAGGTCTTTTAATAATACAGGCTATGGTATCGCCCTGTTTTGTAATCACATAACCTTGCTGTGGCTTTGGCGATAGAAAAGCAATTTCAAACACGAAGAAACCTAAACTTCCTAAAGCTACCAGTATTTTTACCAACATATGCTGCAATTTAAATAGGCGCTAACCGTCTTATAAAATTACACGCCAAATGTATAGCATGTATATACTAATAAACTTCGTTCATCAAAACTTCAGGAAACAAAAATCAAGGGTAATTGCTCTTACTAAACTATCTATTTAAAAAGTTTTAGCTTCTCTAAATCAGCAGGCACATCAACCGAATGGGTTTCTAATTCGGTTTCGGCAACTTTAATACGGTAGCCGTTCTCTATCCACCTTAACTGTTCCAGGCTTTCTGCTTTTTCGAGGCCGGAAATAGGGAGTTTAGTAATTTGCTGCAAAACATCGGCCCGGTAACCGTAAATACCAATGTGTTTAAAATAGGTGTAAAACTCCAGCCAGTTATCTGGCTCCTCTCCGCGGATATGAGGAAGGGTTGCGCGCGAAAAATATACAGCCTCGGATAGTTTATTGATCACTACCTTGGGCGAATTATAGTTAAACAACTCCTCCTGCGTAGTAATCTTTTTAATCAGCGTCGCAATCTGGGTGCTCTCATCATTGAAACAGGCAGCAAGCTTGGTGATCTGTTCCGGGTCAATATACGGTTCATCGCCCTGGATATTGATAATCACGTCGTATTCGGGATGTAAAGAAGCTACCTCGGCACAACGATCTGTTCCGCTTTGATGATCGGCACCGGTCATCAAAGCAACGCCTCTAAAAGCCTGTACATGCGCAAAAATACGCTCATCATCGGTAGCAACAATAACTTCGGCAAGGCTCGCGCATTTCTTAGCCTGCTCGTAAACCCGCTGTATCATGCTTTTACCGGCAATATCAACCAGTGGCTTGCCAGGAAAACGGGAAGACGCATAGCGCGCGGGAATTATACCTAATGTTTTCATTTGATTACGATAGATTTAAAAGCCTGTAATGCCAAATCCTGATCTGATTTAGATAAATCAGCCGCCGACATTTGAAAGTTAAACCTTGAGTTGCGGCTTTTGAAATATACCCCGGTCATTCCTTTTCCTGGTATTTTGGGCCAGATAGTTTTTATGACATATTTTTCGATGGTATCAATTTTAATATTGTGCATTTTTATTACCGTTGGAATCTCTATCGGCACAAAAATGGTGCTATCGTTATAGGTAAGATCGGCTATGTAATCGGCGGTTGCATACTTTACCTTTTGAGAAGGGCTTGGTAAATGGACCAGCGTTTTTGTTTGGTAACTTGGGTCAGCCTCTACATGTACAAGAGTTGAATCAGTTGTTCCTAACTTTTTCATTTGAGTAGTCCGCTCATTTTTAACATTGAAATCGGCGGTGTAAGTAACCCCATCTTTATAAAAATAAGAGCCTTGCTTCCACTCTTCTTGTTCAAGATACTCTTGTTCGGTTAAAATTAAACTATTAGCGTAACCGCTATTGCTCAAATCAAATTGCAAAGTTGATTTTGATGATTTGATAGATATTAATCCTATAAAAGAATCTACGCCTCGTTGTTTAATATATTCCCAGCTTTTAGGAACCGTTATTTTAAATTCATTTAAATCGAGCTGTTTAAAGTCATCTATCATGAAACTACAGCTGAACAATAAAAGGAGTAAAGCCGCCAGATAGATCTTTTTCATCGCCACAAAATGAAGCTAAAACAGTCCGTTAATCTCCCGTTCAATCAACTGAACTATGGTAGCCATATCTTCGGTGTTATTGGCAAAATCGAGGTTATCTTTATCGAGGATAAGCAGTTTACCTAACTTGTAGTTTTTAATCCACTTGTCGTATTTCTCGTTCAGTTTTGAAAGGTAATCCAGGCGGATGCCTATCTCATATTCACGACCACGGCGCTGGATGTTGCTTACTAAGGTTGGTACCGAAGCTTTCAGATAAACCAACAGGTCTGGCGGTTTAATAAACTCAGTGATGTTTTGAAATATCGATTCGTAGTTTTCGTAATCGCGGGTAGTCATCAGGCCCATATCGTGCAGGTTTTCTGCAAAAATGTAGGCATCCTCATAAATGGTACGGTCCTGCAAAATATTTTTACCACTTTTTTGAATGTCGATGATTTGGCGGTAACGGCTATTTAAAAAGTAAATCTGCAGGTTAAAACTCCAGCGTTTCATATCGCTGTAAAAATCTTCCAGGTATGGATTGTTATCTACAGCTTCAAAAAGTGGTTCCCAACCATAATTATGGGCCAGCATTTCTGTCAACGTGGTTTTACCCGCGCCTATATTTCCTACAATAGCTATGTGCATTTTTTAGTTGATAGTTAAATTTGTCTGAATCAGAATTTTCCTAATTTACAGAATTGACAGAATTATAGGAATCTTTTACTATTCAATTCTGAAAATTTTATAATTCTGCAAATTCTGATTCAGATAATTTTAAAATTTCTTAAACCCTATAATTTCTCTTACTTCCCTGATGGTTTTTGATGCACTGGCGCGGGCTTTTTCTTCACCCATCAAGGCAACTTTCCTTAGATAATCAGAGTCGGCCGCAATGGCGTTGATCCTGTCCCGGATTGGTGCTGTGGCGATGATCATATCCTCGGTGAGCTGTTTTTTGAGGTCGCCATAGCGGATAGCCATTTTGTTGTACAGGTCATCAAAATGAGCCAGGGTATCAGCAGATGAAACAACCTTCATCAAATCAAACAGGTTTTGAATTTCCTGTGGTTTGGTTTGGTTTTCAACCGTCGGTCCGCCATCTGTTACCGCGCGCATTACTTTCTTTTTAATGGCTTCGGGCGTATCATTAAGGAAAATGGCATTACCCTCCCCTTCTGATTTTCCCATTTTACCCTTACCATCAAGTCCCGGAATTTTAACCAGGTTGTGGCTATAGTTAAAGGCATAAGGCTCTGGAAAATAATCATGATTATACAACCTGTTGAAACGGTTACCAAAGGTGCGGGCCATCTCCAGGTGTTGTTCCTGATCTTTACCTACAGGCACTTTGGTAGCTTTGTGGATAATAATATCGGCGGCCATCAATACCGGGTAGGTAAGCAAACCGGCGTTAACGTTATCTGGATTGGCACGTACTTTATCTTTAAATGAGGTAGCGCGTTCCAGTTCGCCCAGGTAGGCGTTCATATTTAAATACAGGTACAATTCGGCTATTTCGGGCACATCAGATTGTACATAAATAGTAGCCTTTTCCGGGTCGATACCGGCGGCAAGGTACTCTATCAAAACCTGCTTTACATTACTATGTAAATCGGCAGGTGTTGGGTGGGTGGTTAACGAATGCAAATCGGCAATAAAAAAATAGCAGTTAAATTCTTCCTGCATTTTTATAAAGTTTTGCAACGCCCCGTAATAATTTCCTAAGTGCAAATTTCCGGTCGACCGGATGCCACTAACAACAGTTTCCATAGTGTGGCGAAAGTAAGGATTTTTTCTATTTTTGGTGACGATGAAAATGATATTGAAAAAAGTGCACATCTATTTATATGTGATGAGCGTGGCGCTTTCCTACTTTATATTATGGCCTTTTTTTAAATATTGCTCCATAAAACCAAGCCGTTACAGGGCCATGAACGGCCTGAGACGCATATGGGGATTTCTTAGTTCGGCCTTTGTTGGCATCTTTTATAAATTTCATTACGAGGAACCTGTTGATTGGAGTAAAACTTATATCATTTGCCCCAATCACTCCTCCAACCTCGATATTTCGGCCATGTGTGTGCTGGTGAACAACAATTGCAGTTTTATGGGCAAGCAGGAATTGGAGGACGGCCTGGTTACCGGTTTGTTCTTCCGCTCGGTTGATATCCCGGTTAACCGCGAAAGTAAAATGTCGTCATTCCGGGCTTTTAAAAAAGCTTCCGAAAAATTGCAGGGAGGGATTTCGCTCGTGATATTTCCAGAGGGGATGATCTCCGATAACTATCCGCCCCAATTGTGCGAATTTAAAAATGGACCGTTCCGGTTAGCCATCGAACATAAAATTCCTATCATCCCCGTTACATCGGCCAATACCTGGGAAATTTTGTGGGATACCGGCGTAAAATACGGCAGCCGACCCGGCATTTGCGATTTTTACGTGCACAAACCCATAGATACATCTAACCTGACAATAGCAGATGCTGATGCCCTACGCGACCAGGTTTTTGAAGTTATAGCGCAAAAATTGCAACAAACCGAAAAATTGTATACGATTGCTTAGAAATGCCGGCAACTCATCCGGCCACTATAATTTGCCATTACCATTTCTTAACAGCTTCTTAAGAATATAACTTTAGCTTTGAGTCTTCGGCTTTCAGCTTTAAGCCTCCAGAAACGAGTATTTTTTTTACATTTGGTGAACATGAAATTAATACTGAAAAGAGTCCATACCAATTTTTACAGGTATAATGTAGCTCTCTTTTTCACCCTTTGTTACCCGGTTTTACATATACTTAAGCAAAAGCTTAGCCGTTACCGTTATATTAATGGCGTACGTAAATTCATCATTTTTTTAAGTTCGAGTATAGCGGGGATATTTTACAGCGCAACCTTTGAAGAAACTATTGATTGGAAAAGAACTTATGTAATTTGCGGCAACCACACCTCCAACCTTGATGTATCGGCCCTGAACACCATTCTTAAAAACAATATTTGTTTTATGGGCAAGGAGGAATTGCTCACCAATTATGTAACCGGCTATTTCTTTCGCACTATTGATATTACAGTGAACAGGGAAAGCAAAATGTCGTCCTTCAGGGCCTTCAAAACAGCAGCGGAGCGGATAAAGAATGGTATTAGCGTGGTTATTTTCCCCGAGGCCACCATACCAGAAGCATATCCACCAGAATTACATCCTTTTAAAAACGGGCCATTCAGGCTGGCCATTGAAATGAAAGTACCTATTTTGCCCATCACATCCCTTGATACCTGGAAAGTACTTTGGGACGATGGCAAGGAATTAGGCAGCCGACCAGGAATTTGTGATATATTTGTACACAAGCCTATCGAAACAGCGCATTTAAGCCTTGATGATGCCGATGCCCTGCGCGATGAGGTATTTAATATTATTGATAAAAAACTACGATCGGCATGACCATAGATAAAGATACAGTTGAAAAGGTTGCCCACCTGGCCCGTTTAGAATTGAGCGAAACCGAAAAGGAAAACATGATTGAGGATATGAGCAAAATTCTTGATTTTATGGCCAAGCTTAATGAACTGGACACTACAGGCGTTGAACCACTGGTTTACATGACCGATGGTGCCAATGTTTTACGTGAAGACGTGGTAAAACAACAGATCACTCATGAAGAAGCTTTAAAAAATGCGCCTAAACATGATGAGGATTATTTTTTGGTTGCCAAGGTAATTGAGAAATAGACTTTGAGGACTACTGGACTTTGAGACTTTTGGATAAAAGACATAAGACAAAAAGGTTTTGACTTTTTTATTTTGAATTCCCCCTCAGTAACAATATTAAGCACTTGCAGTTACATGCTTTAATCTCCTGGTTATATAAAGCCACAGAATTTATCACAGGGCGACAGCTATCACTCTGTGATAAAATCATACTAAAACCCCTGTTAATTAATTAAACAAGATATTTTGTGGAGTGCCAAGCGACCCATCAGCACAAACTGGTGTAACACTTATGCGTCCGCCTTTTGGTGTGCCCGAATTACTTGGTATAGTTACAGATGTAGATGTAGTAGTGCCAGAAAACGTTCCGCCTGCCTGGTAGTAGCCGCCATAATTATAATGGTTTGGGCTGCCGCTTGACGACCATGAAAATGAAAAACTGCCGGTTTGGGTAAGGCCGCTTACTACAGATGAGCATGTGGCTTTTTTTGAAACCCTGGCGGCAACCCGTGCTTTGGCAATTGGTGCTTTTTTTGCGTGCGTTTTAACAAGTGTGAATGATAGCAATCCGCTAATAAACAACACGGCTAATAAAGAAAAAATTAAATTCTTTTTCATAATTCATAAGGTTTTTAATGTAAAATAAGATAGGTTTCGATATGGTTATTTAAAGCTATTATTAATATTTAATAAATAAAAATATTTTACAAATAATTAAAAGATATTTTCAAACAGCGTTAGTGGTAACAGTGCTGTAAAATGCTAAGAGTTAAAATCAGCACTAATGAGTAATCTTTTTGAACTTTAATTGCGAAATTTGATTTACCAACCTGTAACAAAGTCACCCCTCTTACAGTCCAAATAAAAAAACACGCATGGAGCCATTGACTAAAGACAAGCCTTTAATTACAATCAAAGAAATAGGACGTAAATACGTAATAGGTGCCGAAGTAATTCACGCGCTTAAATCGGTATCGTTAACTATTAATAAAGGTGAGTTTGTTGCTTTGATGGGACCATCAGGTTCGGGAAAATCTACGCTGATGAATATATTGGGCTGCCTGGATACGCCAAGCAAGGGCGAATATATTTTGAACGGCATCAATGTAAGCCACATGACCGATAGCCAGTTGGCCGAGGTACGTAACTCAGAAATTGGCTTCGTTTTTCAAACTTTTAACTTGTTGCCCCGTAATACCGCCCTTGATAATGTTGCACTGCCCTTAATTTATGCCGGCATCAGCAAAGAGAAACGTACCGAGCGGGCCAATGCCGCACTTAAAAACGTGGGCCTGGAGCACAGGGTTGATCATAAACCTAACGAGTTATCAGGCGGTCAGCGCCAGCGTGTGGCCGTGGCGCGCGCGTTAATCAACAATCCATCTATTATTTTGGCCGATGAGCCTACCGGTAACCTGGATACAAAAACTTCTATAGAAATCATGGGCTTGCTGGAAGACATCCACGCCAAAGGCAACACTATCATATTGGTAACTCACGAAGAAGATATTGCCATGCACGCCCACCGCATAGTACGTATGCGCGACGGCCTGATTGAAAAAGATTATCAAAACGAACACATCCAAAAAGTAGACAGAAGGCTCGCTGCAGAAACAGCTGAAAAAGAGTAATGGACTCTGGGACTTGCTGACTTTTGGACTGGCTGACTCTGGAGTCTTTGGGAAACTTTCGGACTTTCCGTCTCACAGACTTTCGGACTCTTTATCCGTCAAAAACAAAATAAAAAAAACACTAAAATAATTAGCAAAGTTGTATTACATTTGAAATATGTATGCAATTGTTGATATTGAGACTACCGGGGGGCATGCCAGCGCGAATGGCATCACAGAAATTGCTATACGCATTCACGATGGTAAAAAGGTTGTAAAGCGTTACGAAACGCTGGTAAACCCCAATCAGAATATCCCAATCTATATCAGCGCCTTAACGGGTATCACCAACGAGATGGTGCAAAACGCCCCTCCTTTTGAGGATGTGGCAGCTGATATTTATCACCTCATACACGGAAAGATTTTTGTAGCCCATAATGTAAATTTCGACTACTCTTTTGTTCGCTATCATTTGGCCGCTGCCGGATACGATTTACAATGTAATAAACTGTGTACCGTGCGCCTTGGCCGCAAAATTATCCCGGGCTTACCATCATACAGTCTTGGTAGGCTTTGTACGCATTTAGGCATAGGCAATAACAGCCGCCACCGTGCAGCCGGCGATGCCGAAGCTACCGCCGAGTTATTTACGTTGCTATTAAACAGCGATAGCGAAGGCCATATCAAAGCAGCCCTCAAACAAAATTCTAAGGAGCAGGTATTGCCTGCCAACCTTCCCAAAAAAGATGTAGAGCAGTTACCCAATTCGCCGGGTGTATATTATTTTCACGATGATAAGGGTAAGGTAATTTACGTTGGCAAAGCCAAGAGCCTCAAAAAAAGAGTGAGCAGCCATTTTACGGGCAATAATCCCGGTTTTCAGCGTCAGGAATTTCTGCGCAATATCCACCATATCAGTCACCAGGTTTGTGGTACGGAGTTGATTGCTTTTGTGCTGGAAGCTATTGAGATTAAACGTCTTTGGCCCAAATACAACCGCTCATTAAAACGGTTCGACCACGCTTATTGCCTGTACACATATGAGGATCAGCGTGGTTACATTAGGCTGGCGGTTGATAAACGCCGCAAGTTCAGCGATGCCATTTATACCTGCAACTCCCTGCTTGATGGTTATACCCTGCTAAATAAATTGATAGAAACCTTTGAGCTTTGCCCTAAATTTTGCTTTATACAAACCAATAATAACGCTTGCGCCAGCGCAAAAGGCCGTGAATGCGCTTGTGAAGGTGTTGAAAGCGTTGATGAATACAACATCAAAGTGAATAGCGCCATCGACCAATTAAAACTCGCCCTACCCACCTACGCCATCCGCGACGAAGGCCGTAATGGCGATGAGCATAGCTGTATTTTGGTAGAGAAAGGACAGTTTTATGGCATGGGCTATATTTCGCACTACTTTGATGCCGATAACGTTCAGCAGCTCAAAAATTACTTAACGCCCTACCCAGGGAACGATTATATTAAAAACATCGTATCCAGTTACGCTTCACGGTACCCGGATAGAATGGTGGTGTTTGCATCGGCGTAGCTTGATTTCGGATATCAGATGTTCGATTTCGGATTTTGTCTGAACCGGGATTAAGGCCGCTCGCTAACTTACGAAGTTTTAAAAACTTCGTAAGTTTAAAAGTCTCAAACTTTTCAAGTTATCAACGTGAAGATTAACTCTAACACCTGTTATCATCTCTATAACCGCGGTAATAATAAAGATCTCATCTTTTTTGACGATAAAAATTATGGTTACTTCTTAAATCAATTCAAAAAACACGTATTGCCTTTTTGCGAAGTTTTTGCGTACTGTTTGATGCCTAATCATTTTCATTTTTTCATTCGCGTAACTAATAAAGACTTATTTGAAAGAGGCTTAAAAGACTTCTTTATTTCCTTTTCAAAAGCCATCAATAAAAAATATAATCGCGTTGGGAGTTTATTTCAAGGAAGATACAAGGTTTCTGAAATTACATCTAACAGCTACTTTACAAAAATCATTACTTACATCCATCAAAATCCCTTTGTAGCCAAACTGGTTCAAACCTTAGGTGAATACAAATGCTCGTCTTATAACGCTTACTTATCAGACAAAGAAACCGTTTTGAGTAAAAAAGAAGTGTTGGAATGGTTTGGTGGCATAGATGGCTTTCTGAATAATCATAAAATTATAGTAAAGGATGATTCTTTGAACGAGTACCTTTAATCGGTTTACTTTTCAATCCTATAAAAACTTACGAAGTTTTGAAAACTTCGTAAGTTAGGTAGACGACGGCTCTTGACACCAAACTATCCTAAAAGTTAATTTATTTAACACAATAAAGATTTTGATTGGTTATTTCTATAACGTTTACCAATAAAAACTTTAAATAATGGATAGTATTAATCAACAACAACCCGAAGACAATTACCAGGATTTGGGCGGACCGGAAGCTATTGCTAAGCTTAAGGATATGGTGAGCAGCGCCAAAAGCTGTTTCTTTTTAACCAACATCAAAACCGGTATCCCGGCAAATGCGCGGCCGATGTCGGTTCAAAAGGTGGATGATGAAGGCAATATTTGGTTCCTGAGTGCTAATGACAGCCATAAAAATGAAGATTTGGCTAAAGATCCGATGGTACACTTGCTGTTTCAAGGTTCGGCCCATTCAGATTTTCTGAATGTTTATGGTATCGCTACCGTAACTGAAGATAAAGACAAGATCAAGGAACTTTGGGAACCCATATTAAAAGTATGGTTTACCGAGGGCGAAGATGATCCGCGGATTTCTGTGATTAAGGTTGAGCCTACAGAAAGCTATTATTGGGATAATAAACATGGCAATGCCGTTGCATTTGTGAAAATGTTGGCTGGCGCGGCTATCGGCAAAACCTTTGATGATTCTATCGAAGGTAAGATCAGCGTATAAATAACAAGGTAGGGAAGCCCTCACGGGCTATATAAGTAGGCCATGCAGTTTGTGTACTGCATGGCTTTACTTTTAGGTATTATTGAATACTATCCCCCTGCTTCACCTCGTCGGTAGCATGGTTTAAAATTTTGCCGCCGGCTTTTAAATCGCCAAATACTTCGGTCGAATCGTTGCGGGCAAGTCCTTCTTTAACATCCACCAATGCGGCTTTGCCATCGGTAACGGTTATCACGTATTCCCGCTCGGTTGAGCGTACTATGGCACCATTGGGTACAAGCAATGATTTGGCACCTGATAACATCGGAATCTTCACCTCGGCGTACATACCGGGTTTTAAGTTGTCGTTTTGGTTGATAATGTCAATTTCTATGGCTTCAGAACGCATACTACCCAAAGCATTTGCCGAGCGGCTGATCTTTGCCGTTTGCTCAGTGCCGGGCATCGCGTTGTAGGTAAATTTAACAGGTTGGTTTAAATCCACTTTATCAACGTAATCCTCCGGAATGTAAACTTCCAAACGCATTTTGCTGATATCCTGTAAAATCAGCATCGGCTGGTCTGTTCCTTTACCCGGTGCCACCAACGCGCCGGGCGATACATTACGCTGTACGATCATGCCATCGAAGGGGGCGCGAATATTCAAATAATCCTGCATGGTACGCACCGACGCCACGTTTGATTGCTCCGACCGGGCCATGGCTTCATCGGCCTTCATGCGGGCCGACGCATTATCTAAATCAAGCGGGGATACTGAACCCGGTTCTTTTGCAGCTTCTTTTAAACGCTGATATTTTTCTTTACTGGCTACCGCGTTTTCCTGGGCCTGCAAATAACGGGAGTTGGCAGCCTGTAATTGTGATTCCATTTCTGGCGCTTCCAGCGTCATCAATAACTGGCCTTTTTTTACTACCGCTCCCCTATCTACGTATAGCTGCTTTACAAAGCCATTTACTTTAGGAAATATGTTTACCTCGTTAAAAGGCTTCAATTGCCCAGGTAAGCGGGCGCTGCCAGATAGGGAGCGCTCGTTAATAGTGCCTATGTCGGCGTGTTTTTTTGTATTAGTCGTTGCTGTTGCAGTTAGGTCTACCGGTTTTTGATCGCCGGAACAGGCCGCGAAAAGATTAATGCAGCCTATGAATATGATGAGCTTAAGTTTCATTACTTTATATATTTTGAGTTTCAATTTGTTGAGGTTGATTAGTTTGTTGTACACCTTCCATCAGCGATGGCGAGTTGTAAGTAGTTTTGGCTTGTACCCAGGCAAATACCTGCGGCAGTATAAATAAAGCCGCTAAGGTTGAGGCAAATAGTCCCCCTATTACCGCCCTACCAAGCGGAGCGGTTTGCTCACCGGCTTCGCCCATACCCGATGCCATAGGGATCATACCGGCCATCATGGCCAAACTGGTCATTAGGATTGGTCTTAAACGGATAGAGGCGCTGGTTACAGCAGCGCGGGTAGCATCTTTATATTCCAGCCTTAAAGCTTCGGCATTGGTTACAATCAGGATGGCGTTAGCCACGGATACCCCGGTAGACATGATCATGCCCATGTATGATTGCAGATTTAACGTTGAACCGGTAATCAACAAAGCTGTTATCGACCCCAATATTACCGCTGGTACCGTTGATAAAACCGTTAACGACAATTTAAACGATTGATAATTGGCGGCCAGCAATAAAAATATCACCAGGATGGCAAACATCAAACCGTTTTGTAAACTGCTCAGCGTTTCTGTTAATAGGCTCGACATGCCTTTGATATCAGTTATTACACCCTTAGGCGGTGTACCTAATGATTTTACCACCTTTTCAACATCGGCAGTAGCAGTACCCAAATCCTTTTTATAAATATTGGCACTAACTGTTAAGTACCGCCGCGGACCACTCCTATCGTACTCGCCGGGAGCATAGTTTACTTTAAAAACGGCAACGTCGGCCAGGGTTGGTGAACTTTGTCCTTTCAGTAGCGGGATCTCTTTCAATTCGTCCATCGTGTTCATCACATATTCCGGGATTTGAACTTGCACCTGGTAGGTGTAGGCCGATTTTTCATCCAGCCAAAGATTCTTCTCCGTAAATCTGCTTGATGAGGTACTTGCCGTAACCGAACGCGCAACATCCTTAATATTGAGTCCCAACTGAGCAACTTTTAACCTATCAAGCGTGATGGATACGATTGGAAACTTCAATGGCTGATCTATCTGAACATCTCTCAGGTATGGGATCTGCTTCATCTTAGCCAGTATCTTATTACTCTGATCCTGAATTTGCTGCATATTTTTACCGGCAACCTGTACCTGTATAGGCGTTGAAGCTCCCTGGCTCATGATCTTTTCGGTCATATCAATCGGCTCAAACCCGATGCTCATTTCAGGAATTGCCTGTTTGATGTTTTTACGGAGCGCGTCTTTCAACTCATCCATATTCATCTTGTAACCTTCATCAAGGTTTACCTGCAACACGGCTTCGTGGGTACCGGTGTTAAAAACATAAAGGTTACTGCTGCCAAAACTGCTTGGTACCAAACCAATATATCCAGAGGTAATAGCCACGTGATGATCTACCGTTTTATCAATAATGCTCAGCACCTGCTTAAATTTATCTTCGGTACGTTCCAAACGGGTACCCTCGGGTTCTTTAATTCGCATCTGGAACTGGCCATTATTGAGTTTCGGCATCATATCTTTCCCTATCACCACAAAACCAACACCCGCCAATACTATTACTACTACAAGGTAAACAGGTACAATGAGGCGTTTATTAGGCATCCAGCCGCTAATGATCTTCATAAACTTAAGCTTTACATTTTCAAACAGATCGTTTTGTTCCGGATGGATTTTCTCTTCTTTCAGATGCCTGTCAACCTGTTTTTCCTCCTCATTATCTAATGATTCGCCTGCATGGGCATGCACCTGGTCATGATGATAATGCTGATATTGCTCTGCCTTAATCATCCAGTTGCTTAATATAGGCACCAGCGTTTGCGCTATGATGTAAGACACGATCATGGTTAAACCTATTGACATAGATAGCGGCAAAAACATGGCCTTGGGTACGCCATTCATCATAAAAGATGGCGCGAACACAGCCAGGATACATAACAGAATAAGCAACAAAGGGAACGAGATCTCCTCACAGGCATCGTATATAGCCTGTTGTTTAGTTTTACCCATCTCCAGGTGCTGGTGAATGTTTTCAATAGTTACCGTAGCCTGATCGACGAGGATACCTATGGCCAGTGCCAAACCACTTAACGTCATAATGTTGATGGTTTGCCCAAATAAGCTTAGCAACAATACCCCTATCAAAATAGAAACCGGGATAGTGATTACCACAATCAAGCTGCTTCGCCAGTCGCGCAGGAAAAGGAGCACCATTAAACCGGTGAGTATGGCACCCAAGCCACCTTCGGTAATCAAACTTTTTACAGCGTTCACCACAAAAACCGATTGATCAAACGCGTAACTGATTTTTACATCATCGGGCAACAGGTTCTGCATTTCGGGCAGTTTACTTTTCAGGGTTTGTACCACTGTCCAGGTACTGGCATCGGCCGTTTTCACTACGGGGATATATACCGAACGTTTGCCGTTTATGAGCGCGTAATCAACCGTAACATCCGCAGCATCGCTTACACGGGCAATATCCTTCATGTAAATAGGCACGCCGTTTTTTGTGATCACGGGGATACTACCAAAAGTATCGGTGTTTTTGATGAGCGTATTCATGGTGGTTACGTAGATGGTATTATCCAACCGCAAGTTACCCGATGGAGACATTACGTTAAATTTAGATAGCGCCTCAACCACCTCATCGGGTGTTAAATTGTAACTGCGTAGTTTATTAGGATCAACACTTAGGATGATCGATCGGGCGTTTGAACCAAATGGCGGCGGTGCCGATAAACCGGGAATGGTTGAAAACATAGGCCTGATACGGGTAGCGGCCATATCATAAATATCTTTCAAACTCTCGGTTTTACTATCCATCACCAGCTGGCCAACCGGTAGCGATGAAGCATCAAAACGTACCACCTGCGGCGGCAATGCCCCCGGCGGGAAAAAGCTTTGCGCCCGGTTTACCTGCAAGGCAACCTGGGCAGATGCTTCGGCCATGTTGGTACTTTCATAAAACTCCAGCTTTATTAGCGTTAAGCCCTGGATATTTTTACTGCTGATGCCTTTAATACCGTTTACATAAAGGAACTGATCTTGCAAACGGGTACTAAAAAAGCCTTCCATTTGTTGCGGCGACATACCGCCGTATGATTCTATCACATATATAGTTGGCAGATTTAACTGCGGAAAAATATCGATAGGTATATTTATTGCACTGAGCACTGCAAATATCAAAAGGCTCATGGTGATCACTATAGTAGTGATTGGCCTTTTCAGTGCGGAGGTGACCATTGACATATTACGTTATTTTAAAAGGTTTAAAACTGCATTTACCTGGTTATCGGTAACTGCTTTTTGGAACAATGCGCTGGAGTAGGCAAATTTTGCCTGCGCATAATCGGTTTCGGCACGATACAGGATATTAAGGGCTGCATTTAGCTCAATAATATCTGTTAATCCGTTTTTGTACAGCGACAGCTTTTGCCGGTAACCATCATTGGCGGCCTTTAACTGGTTTGGAATTTCTAACAGGCGCTGCTGAGCGGTCTGCATTTCCACATCGGCCTGGTTAGCATTTACAGATAGTAATTGCTTTTGTTCCTGCAGCTTGCGGGCGTTGTAATTCGTGGTCGCCCTTTGCGTGCGAAGCTTTAATTGCCGGCGGCGCAAATCAAACAGGTTGTAGGATATGCCTATCCCTACCAGGTAATTGCTCCTGTCAAACCCCCAGCCTGTAGATAAGCTATTGAAATGATCATTAGCATCTACGCTTGAACCACGGCCCCAAGCGGCGGCCTCTAACATAATTTTGGGGTTATAGCTTTTTTTCACCATATCCTCGCGCTGCAAACTATTCTGGTAAACCGATTGGTAATAGTTGATCAATGGATGTGTAGCCGTATCGGCGCTTAATGTTTGCACGATGGACGGCTGGCCAATCAATTCCTGATCTGATGCCGTATCGGGCACTATAGATTGATAGGGTAACCCACTAATGGCCGATAGCTGCAATTGTGTTTGCTTTACCTGGTTGGCCAGTTCAATATAGTTTAAGCGGGCTTTTGACAGTTCGGCTTCGGCAATGCTGGTATCTACACCGGCCCTTACACCGCTTTTGGCAAGCGATTGCACCGACCGGCGGATCTCGACATTGCGCTGAATATTGCGGGCCTGGATGTTGAGGAAATTTTGCAGCCTTAACAATTGCAAATAATTACCAATGGCATAGGCCTGTAACTGGTATTTTGAATTGGCAAATTGGTTTTGCTCAACCTGTATATCGGAATTGGCAACTTTGTTTTGGGCACCATAAGCGCCAAAATTGTAAACCTCCCAATCCAACGCGGCGATACCCACATTGGCTGATACGGCCGTGGTATTACTTTGGGTACGTACGCCCCTTGAATCGGACGGGATGATACCAAAACCAAAATACGGACCGGCCACATTATTATTGGTACCAATATCGGCCTGGTAATTTAATTTTAAGTTGGGTAACCAACTGCTTCGGGTTTCGGCGGCCTGAGCTTTGCGGATGCCTATTGCTGCGGAATCTGTTATTAATACCGGCGCATTGGCGTTAACCTGGTTAAGCAGGGTTTTGAGCGTAACAGGCGGATTATTTTGTTGTGCAAAAGCATTTACAGCAGTAAACAGGGCTACTACCGCCAATATGCTTCTTTTTAAATTTTGCATAAGAACTTTCGGGAATTGTAATACCGGAAAATCGGGCTTTAATCCGCGTAACTATTTATTGATGAAATAGTAAGACGCGTAAAATCGTCGCGTAAGCCGGTAAATGATTAAAAATTGATATTGCACAAGCACTTAGGCTTATGACTTAACATTTTTAAACAGGAAAAATCAAATCCGGAAAGAGCAGAGGGAGAGGTATGCGTACCGACCATCATCAATCGGAACATTAAAGAGGTATTGCCATGGTTTTAGTTTCCAAACCTGTAAAGCAAAAAAAACGAGGATAAAACTGGTGATAACCGCCCTAAGCAAATCAATCGCCGATTTTTTATCATTGATCACTACTTTATCTGTACGTTGAATAAAATTAAGATGTACAGCGCTAAGCGAAGGATTATCTGAATTTCTTTTAAAGATAGAGTTATGGCTGATGGACGGCGTACCGGTTTGCCCGGTAAGTCTTGGAAGTAAAAAAATGTGCGAAACACCTACAAAAAGATAGCAGCATGCTATAAACAGCACCTGCATTTCCTTAAATATATTCCGTTTTTTATTCAGCACACCTTTGATATTTAGAAGCAAACATCAAAATAAAAAATAAGTTTTTGTGCAAAAGTATTGTTGCAAAAGAATTTCTTCATTATTTCTACATGATAGCTTACCAATGCTATTTCAAATACTTATCATACCATTCAATATAGCGCTGTAATCTATCCACCTGGTAACTTGGCACGGTAATGCCATGAAACTGACCGGGATAAAGCACCATTTGTGTAGGTACGCCCTGCGATTTAAGCGCCTGGTACATTTGCTCGCCCCCGCCCGTAGGTACGTTAAAATCCTTTAAGCCCGACATGAACTGGGTTGGGGTTTTGATTTTATCGGCATGAAAAAATGGGTACGAAAGTTTGATGTACTTTTCAGGGTTTTTCCAAGGGAAGCCCAGTTCGTTATCATATTGAACAACCCATTGATCGCTGCCGTAAACACCCAGCTGAAAAGCACTGCCCGCGCCGCTCGAAGCTGCTTTAAAACGAGGATCTGTGGCTATGGTATAGTCTGTTAAAATACCGCCATAGCTCCAGCCACCTATGCCAAGGTGGTCGCGGTCGGCTACGCCAAATTTAATCATCTCGTCAACCGCGCCTAAAAGATCCTGTACTTCTTTGTTGCCCCAATCGGCATAAATAGCTTTGGTATACTCCAACCCGCGGCCTGTGCTGCCGCGATAATTAACCGCGGCTACCGCATAGCCCTCCGAAGCCAGTGTTTGGCGAATCATATCAAACTCAAACTCGTCCTGATCTGTCGGACCGCCATGGATATACAGGATGAAAGGCATCTTTTTAGTTACCACGCTATCCGGCGTATACAAGATACCCGATACCAGCGTACCATCGGCACTAAACGACTGGAAGCCTTTCACATAAGCCAGCTTAACCTTACTTAACCATTTATCCTGGTGAAAAGTAAGTCGCCTTATTTTTCCGGCTTCGATAGCTACCAGTTCATGCGGCATGTACGGGGTGGTCATTTTGGCTATCCATACGCCGGGGGTACTTCCTATCAAACTTTCAAAGCTACATTCGCCTTTATAAACCGTAGTTGATTTTTTTAGCAGCAGATTGTATTGCGCTACATACCTCACACGGTCGTTACTTACCAGGTATACAATATTTTTGCTATCCCGACTCCATGCGTGGTTACTTACCGGTCTGTCAAGTGCTTCTGTAAGTACCCGGTTATTTTTGCCGTCGGCATCCATTATACACAATAAATCGTGCTGATAGATGTAATAATTGGCATCGCTGGTGGAGCGCAGATAGGCAATGTGTTTGCCATCGGGGCTCCAAAGCGGCTGAATATCATGGCCGGTAAATGTGGTCAACTGTTTAATCTCGCCGTCGTCCTTTGCCTCAACCGTAAAAATATCGGTGTTTTCGTTTTTATCCGGGTCGATGGTATGGTTACTCACAAAGGCTATCGTTTTACCATCCGGGCTCCATATCGGCGAATCATCATCCCTATCACCACTGGTTAAGGTATCCAGTTTTTTGCTCTCAACATCGTACAAGTACAAATGCGAATGCCGGTGCTGCAAGTAGCCTTCAATGTCCTGTTTAAAATGGTAACGATCTATTTTTATGGGTGGGATGGTTTTAGGCTCCTTACCATCATGCTCAGGATCTTTAATAACCAAAACCAGTTTTTTTGTATCCGGCGACCACGCGTAATCTTCCAGCTCGCCTTTTTTAATATCGGTTAGCTTATGCCCTTCGCCTCCGCGACGATCCATCAACCAAAACTGGCCCCCGTTTTTGGAATCGCGTTCGCTGATAAAAGATATATTTTTACCATCCGGCGTCCATTTTGGGGATGATGCAGGCTCATCTCCGTAAGTAAGTTGAATAGATTGCTTACCATCAAAACTCTGCATCCAAAGGTGCGATACCCGGTTGTCTTTTGCAGTATCAACTTCCGATAGCTCATAAACCAGCCACTTACCATCTGGCGATAAGGCAGGGCTTTGCAATGTGGGGATATTATTAACGTCGGTAGGTTTAAGCGGTCGTTTAGCTGTTTGAGCTGATACTCCCGCAAAAGCGAAAACAGAAACGATAAACAGTATATTTTTATTCATGGTGATGATGGAACACTTTATAAGTAAATTAATAAAAACCTCATGTGAGGTTGGCTACCTATTTCTTCAAATACTTATCATACCATTCCACGTAGCGTTGCAGCCTATCAACCTGGTAACTCGGCTTGCTGATACCGTGAAATGAATTTGGGTATAAGATCAATTCAGTTGGTATCCCCTGCGACCGTAGCGCCTGGTACATCTGTTCGCTACCAATGGTAGGCACATTAAAATCCTTCAAACCAGACATATACAATACCGGCGTTTTTATTTTATCAGCATGAAAAAACGGGTACGATAAGGCTATCCATTTATCAGCATTTTTCCAGGGTACGCCTAATTCGTTTTCATATTGCAGGGCATATTGGTCGCTGCCATACATAGATAACTGTAAAGCGCTGCCCGCGCCGCTTGCCGCCGCCTTAAAACGGGTATCTGTAGCAATGGTATAATCGGTAAGGATGCCTCCGTAGCTCCAGCCTCCAATACCTAAACGGTTAGGATCGGCTATGCCTAATTTTTCGAGCTGATCAACAGCGCCTAACAGGTCTTTTACTTCTTTGTTACCCCAGTCGGCAAAAATGGCTTTGCAATAATCCAATCCGCGACCAGTGCTTCCTCTGTAATTAACAGCGGCCACCGCAAAACCTGCACTGGCCAACACCTGCCTTGTGGCATCAAAAGAAAACTCATCCTGCCCAACCGGACCGCCATGGATAAACAAAATGAAAGGTAGTTTTTTTGAGTTGCTATCCGGCGTTAACACAATGCCATTCACCAAAGTACCATCCACACTGGTTGATTGAAAGCCCTCCACATGGGCAAGGTTAACCGTATTTAACCAGGCCTGCTGATGAAAAGTTAAGCGGCGTAATTTGCTACCCTCCAGGGCGAATAACTCCGCCGGTGTGTAAGGATCACTTTTTTGCACTACCAGGCTGCCATTTAGGCTTTCATTTATATCGGTAACGCTGTACTCGCCCTTGGCTATGGTAGTTATTTTACCGTTGTTTATGTTTACGCTGGCTACGTAGCGCTCCCTATCGTCGGCCACTAAAAAGAAAATATTTTTATTGTCCTTGGCCCAAACAGGATCGCCAACCGGACGGTCAAGCTGTTGGGTTAAAATCTTTTTGCCAGAGCCTAATACGTCGGTGATGCAAAGCAAATTTTCGTCATACATCATATAATCCGCATCGCTGGTTGAACGTAAATAAGCTATATACCTGCCATCGGGGCTCCACTGCGGGTTACGGTCGGGTCCCTTCCAGCTGGTAATTTGCAACATAGTAGCGTTGGGGTGGGCATCAATGGTAAAAATATCGGTGTTCTCGTTCTTATCAGGATCGGCAGACCGGTTACTCACAAAAGCAATGGTTTTACCATCTGGCGACCACACCGGCGACTCTTCATCTTTATCGCCTTTAGTTAAGGTATCCAGCTTTTTGGTTTCTAAATCAAACAGGTACAAATGCTGATGCAGGTGTTGCAGGTATCCTTCAATATCCTGTTTAAAATGATAGCGGTCAATAACAATTGGTTTGGGTGTTTTTGGCTCTTCCTTTCCTTTGTTTTCGGGGTCGCCTATCACCATAACTATTTTTTTGCTATCGGGCGACCATGCGTAATCGCCCAAATCGCCTTTAATATCGGTGAGTTTAACGCCCTCGCCTCCCCTACGGTCGATGAGCCAGATTTGCCCACCGTTTTTTGAATCGCGTGAGGAAACAAAAGAAAGATATTTACCATCCGGCGACCATCTTGGCGACGACGCGGCCTCGGCACCATGCGTCAACTCTAATGACTCTTTACCATCCCAGCTTTGCATCCACAGGTGCGATACCCGCTTATCCTTAGCAGTGTCCACTTCAGATACGCTGTAAGCCACCCATTTACCATCCGGCGAAAGCTGCGGATCGCTCACGGTAGGTATCCGGTTAATATCTGATGGTTTTAAAGGCTTTTTTTCCTGCGCGGTGGCACAAAAAGAAACTGAAGATAAAAGGGCAATGGAAAAAAGTAGGGTTCTTTTCATATCGTCAACTTATGAGGCTGTAAGTTATGAAAAGTACCCTATTTTATTTCGGATTTGGGAATTTCGATTTCGGATTTACAAAGGGATGATAGTTTGAGGGGGATTTGTCTGAACCGGGATTAAACAGATTTTTCAGATTAAAATGATTTTTATTGTCTGAACCGGTATTTTTAGAATTTTTCTGAACCGGAATTTTAAGATCAAGGGATTAACAGGATTCTTTGAAATCGCATGCAAATCAAATCCTACCAATCTGAAAAATCTGTTTAATCCCAGTTCAGACAAAAATCATTTTCAAATCTTCAAATACTCAAATTAAAGCATCATCTGCACATCAAAAAATCTTGATACTTGATACTTACTACTTGATACTAAATCACCCCTGCCTTTTCCAGTTCTGCCTGCATTTGTTGTTGCAGGCTTAGGGCTTCGGCGCGGGCGGCTTCGGCAAAGTTTTCGTCGTTGCCCGCATAGATGATTGAACGGGACGCGTTTACAATAAGGCCGCAATCTTTGGTGATACCGTATTTACATACTTCTTCCAGGCTACCACCTTGTGCACCTACACCTGGTACCAACAGGAAGTTATCGGGCGCGTATTGACGAATGTTGGTAAACTCGGTGCTTTTGGTGGCTCCTACTACGTACATAATTCTATCTGCACCGGCCCAGGTATTGGCCTTTTTAATTACGGTTTCATATAAATAACCATCGCCGGTTTGCAAGTATTGAAAATCTTTACTGCCTACAGATGATGTTAGGGCCAAAATGATCACCCATTTATCCTCATAAGCCAGGTATGGGGTTACACTATCGTTACCCATATATGGTGTAATGGTGATAGCGTCAAAGCTCATGCCCGAAGCTTCTTCGTTAAAAAAGGCCTGGGCGTATTTATCAGATGTGTTACCAATATCGCCTCTTTTGGCATCTATTATATTTAAGGTATCCGTTGGTAAATATTTCCAGGTATCTATAAGGCTTTGCAGGCCTTTTATACCGCGGGCTTCGTAAAAAGCAGCGTTGGGCTTATAGGATACGCACAAATCTTTAGTGGCATCAATAATGCGTTTATTAAACTCAAAAATAGGATCGGGATATTCTTTTAAAAATTCGGGAATCTTATTTATATCAGTATCCAGACCTACACATAAAAAGGATTTTTTTTGTTTGATCTGCTCTATTAGCTGCGCGCGGGATATCATGGAAAGACGTTATTAAATATTCTGATTGTCAAAAAAACTAAAAATTTAGCTTAAAGGCCACAACAAAGCAGATATTTATTTAATTAATTTGAAATAAAGAAATATTTGTTTACAATTGCATCGTTTTCCTTTGAATTTTTCTTGCACTAAAGAAACAATTTAAATCCCCACGATATTTATTAGTAAATGCTTTGACTGGGTTTTGATGTTTATTTAATCAATGTTTCAAGATCAATTTCTTATAATAATGCCCCTGTGTATAAAAAAGCAAATACATATAGTGCCATTGTTACCGTTTGAAAACTAATTACAATATTAAAAATCCCTTTTGAACTATAATTCATATCATGTCTGATAAAATCGAATTGAACGACAAACTCGTATCAGAGTTGCGCGAAATTGCAAAAAATTTAGGTATTGGTGAGGCCGACGAACTACGCAAAGCGCCCCTGATAGCCCGTATTGTTGAACAACAAGAATTGATTGAAGCCGCAAGGGCGCAGCAAAACATTGTTGAACAAAATTATGCTCCCATTACACCAGAACCCGCAGATGCAGGTGCCGAAAAAGCCCGCAAACGTACACGCGTGTTAAAGCCAAAAACACAACCGCGCGTTGAAGTTCCGTTAGATGATACCAACCTGTTTGACCAGGAAGAAGATGATCAGCAAAATAACGAAGACGCTCAAAACGATATACCTGCCCCTGTTGCTGCCGAAGTATCAGACAACCAGCCAGGCGAAGCAGCTCCAAAAACAGAAAGTCCGGTAGCTGAAGGCCGCCCTCAAAAATTTGACAGGCGCGCCAATGGCAACAACAACCAAAACCAGCAAAAAAGCCAGGAACCGGCCATCAACCTTGATTTTGATAATGTTATAGTAAACGAAGGCGTATTAGAAATTATGCCAGATGGTTATGGTTTTTTAAGATCATCAGATTATAACTACCTTACGTCTCCCGATGATATTTATGTATCACAATCGCAAATAAAACTTTTTGGTTTAAAAACCGGTGACACTGTTCGCGGTAGCATCCGTCCGCCAAAAGAGGGCGAAAAATATTTTCCTTTGGTACGTGTTGAAGCCATTAACGGCCGTATCCCTGCCGAAGTGCGTGACCGCGTTCCGTTTGATCACTTAACGCCGCTTTTCCCATCAGAAAAACTAAGCCTCTTTACAGATCCGGGTAACTATTCAACCCGTATCATGGATTTGTTTTCACCTATTGGTAAAGGTCAGCGTGGTTTAATTGTAGCCCAGCCTAAAACTGGTAAAACCATGTTATTAAAGGATGTGGCCAACGCTATCGCTAAAAATCACCCGGAAGTATACCTTATTATATTACTGATTGACGAGCGCCCGGAAGAGGTTACCGATATGGCCCGCAGCGTACGCGCCGAAGTAGTATCATCAACATTTGATGAGCCTGCAGAGCGCCACGTAAAAATTGCCAACATTGTGTTAGAAAAAGCAAAACGTATGGTTGAGTGCGGTCATGATGTGGTGATCCTGTTAGATTCTATTACCCGTTTAGCCCGTGCTTACAACACCGTTGCGCCTGCATCCGGCAAAATATTATCTGGTGGTGTTGATGCTAACGCTTTACACAAACCAAAACGCTTTTTTGGCGCGGCCCGTAACATTGAGGATGGCGGTTCGTTAACTATCATCGCTACAGCGCTTACAGAAACCGGTTCAAAAATGGACGAGGTTATTTTTGAAGAGTTTAAAGGTACCGGTAACATGGAGTTACAGTTGGATCGTAAACTTTCAAACAAACGTATTTTCCCTGCTATTGATATCACCGCTTCAAGCACCCGTCGTGACGATTTATTGCTTGATCGTGAAACCCTGCAACGCATCTGGATTTTACGTAACCACCTGGCTGATATGAACTCACAAGAATCTATGGAGTTTTTACAAGCCCAGATCCGCGGTACAAAAACCAACGAAGAATTCCTGATCTCGATGAATTCGTAATATTTTGGTGATAATGAAGTTATATTTAATGTTAATATTATTTGTAACTTCATTATTACTTAATAAAATCTTGATAACTTCATGCCCGAAATGAGGAGACGAGTTAGAAAACACCTGCCGAATGCCATAACCTGTGCAAACCTGTTCAGTGGTTGTATTGGTATTGTCTTTGCGTTTCAGGGTAATTTATTGATATCATCATACGCTATTTTTTTAGCGGCTATTTTCGATTTTTTTGATGGCTTCGCATCACGTGTACTTAACTCCTACTCTTTTATAGGTAAAGACCTGGATTCGTTGGCAGATATGGTGAGTTTTGGCTTTTTGCCATCGGCTATATTATATGAGTTGCTGTTGAAAGCTCCTCAAATAAACCACGTAAGTGAGTACCTGAACTACCTGGCCTTTTCTATAACCGTATTTTCGGCATTACGATTAGCTAAGTTTAATAACGACACCCGTCAATCTGATAGTTTTATAGGTTTACCAACGCCGGCTAATGCTATCTTCATTGCATCGTTGCCTTTAATAGTTGAACAGTACGAAGTTTTGGCGAGGTTTATTTTAAACCCCTACACGCTAACAGCATTAATTATTGTGATGTGTACGCTACTGGTATCAGAAATTCCATTAATGTCGCTTAAGTTCAAAAACCGCGACTTTAATAAAAACTTTTTTCGCTATTTATTGCTCCTTTTTTCTGCAATACTCATCCTGTTTTTCAAATTTGTAGCAGTACCGGTGGTGATATTTATCTATATCACGCTATCCTTAATTCAAACCAGGATAGGCAGCGATCCTATTATGAGTGGTCATCAGAAAGAGAACTAACGGTTTTAGGGTAAAGGCAAAAGGTTTTTTTTGGGGTGATATAAAATATAAAAAGGCTATCCATTTGGATGGCCTTTTCTTTTACACCTTTATTCAAGATTTTATGTGCGGATGCGTCTAACAAAAAAGGTCGCATCTTTCGACACGACCTACAATATCTTTAAACTCAAGGCAAACCTTTCGCCTTTACCCTTTTACCTTAAAACTAAAGGCTTGCTTCTTTTTCGGCTTTAATTTGTTGTAAGGTGATCAGGTTGGCCTCAACAGTTGATTTTACCTGCGCAAACTTCGCGAATATTTGTGTTGGGTTTTCGCCGCCTGCTTTACATGCCAATTCTACCTCTTGTATAGTAGCCTGGCTTATAGGCATACCAAAAAAACCAAGGTTGGGTTTTAATTTATGCGATGCCTTACCGGCTTCGGCCCACTCACCGGCATCAAGCGCGTTACTGATGGTGCTAAGTAACTGGGGAGTCTGCTCCAGGAACATCCCTATCGATTCAACAATAAATTCGTCGCTGCCATCGGCAATCTCATATAAGAAGGAAAGATCAAAGTCTTGCTCGGGTGAAATATCTGACATATAGAAATTTATAATTATTCAAAATTATACTTTTTTTACGACCAACTCGTCAATAAGTTCGGTTTTTAACAGTAAAATATTTTTTTTTATTAACGGATGTACAAAATCAGGTGCTAACTCAACCAAAGGCTCTAAAGTAAACCTCCTTTTATGCATTTCGGGATGCGGAACCTTTAAATCCGGCTCATCGATAATATCGTCCCCATAAAACAAAATATCGATATCAATAGTGCGCGATCCCCACTTTTCCTCGCGCCTGCGGCCTAACAATAATTCAATTGCCAGTATTTTTTGAAGTATAGTTTGCGCCGGTAAGTCGGTTTGCAACAATACTACCTGGTTCAAATAATCGGGTGCATCCTTTTTGCCCCATGATTGTGTTTCGTAAATGGCAGATACCTGTAAAACCGGGGCTATATCAGTTTCGATATGCGCAATTGCCTGTTGCATAAACGCGTGCCTGTCGCCAAGGTTACTCCCTAAAAGTAAAAAAACATTAATCATGTTGTAACAAATATTATAGAAGCGGCTCTTAACATTATACGGTGCTGAATCACTAAGTTTGCATAGATAAAAAGATTTATAATATTAATGAAACAATTCTTCAAATTCGTTCTGGCCTCCATGTTAGGTGTATTATTAATTGGGGTGATCCTTGTTGTTGTGGTTGTTGGCATTGTGGTTTCGGCAAGTAGCGATAAAACCGTTGATGTTGAAGCCAACTCCGTACTGCACATGGCTTTCACTAATCCCATTACCGAACGTACACCCAATAACCCGCTTGCCGGACTGAGCTTTTTAGGGTTAAACAGCGATAAATCAACCGGACTTAACGATATTTTGGCCAACATTAAAAAAGCTAAAACCGACTCCAACATCAAAGGTATTTTCCTTGACGAAAGCTACATGACATCGGGCCAGGCTACTACCGAAGAAATTCGTAACGCGCTCATCGATTTTAAAAAATCGGGCAAGTTTGTAATAGCTTATTCTGAAGTTTATACCCAGGGCTTTTATTACCTGGCATCCGTTGCCGATAAAGTGTATATGAACCCTAAAGGCATTTTTGAATTTACGGGCTTTAGCCAGCAGGTTACTTTCCTGAAGGGCGCGCTTGATAAATTGGGCGTTGAAGTTCAGGTTATAAAAGTAGGCACCTACAAAAGCGCTGTTGAGCCTTTTTTCCTTACCAAAATGAGCGATCCTAACCGCTTGCAGGTTACCTCCTACTTAGGGTCGTTATATGATCAATTTTTAACCGGCATCAGCAAAAGCCGCGGTATTAATAAAGATTCGTTATTTAATTATGCCAATAGCGGCCGCGTTCAATTTCCGGAGGACGCTGTGAAGTTAAAACTGATTGACGGCTTGAAATATAAAGATGAAATTCTTGACGAATTGAAACAACGTACAGGCATCGGCAAAACTGCCAACGTGGTTAGTGTTGATTTGGACGACTACACCAAAAACAAAGCCGATAATACCGATGATGATGCTTCATCAAAAAAACAGATAGCTATTGTATACGCTAATGGCGAGATTTCTGGCGGTGAAGGCGATGATAACAGTATAGGATCTGAAAGAATTTCAAAAGCTATCCGCAAGGTACGTTTAGATAATAAAGTAAAAGCGGTTGTGTTACGTGTAAACTCACCAGGTGGCAGTTCATTAGCATCAGACGTGATTTGGCGCGAGGTAGCTTTAACTAAAAAAGTAAAGCCTATCATCGTATCCATGGGCGATTACGCGGCGTCTGGCGGTTACTATATCAGCTGCGCGGCCGATTCGATTTTTGCTGAGCCAAATACCATTACCGGTTCAATAGGTATTTTTGCCATACTGCCCAACATGCAAAAATTGTTTAATGATAAGTTAGGCGTAACGTTTGATGGTGTAAAAACAGGTAAATATGCAGATTTGGGCAATGTAAGTCGCCCATTAAGCCCCGAAGAGCGGGCCATTTTGCAAAACAATGTAAATCATGGATATGACGAGTTTACCAAAGCGGTAGCAGCCGGGCGTGGTAAAACCCAGGAATATATCAACAGCATTGGCCAGGGTCGCGTATGGACAGGTAGCCAGGCCATAAAAATTGGATTGGTTGACCGTTTAGGGAATATCAATGACGCTATTGCCTGTGCTGCAAAAAAAGCCAAGGTAAAAAATTATAATATAGTAGCCTATCCCGAGCAGAAAAGCTTCTTAAAACAGCTGGATGGTGATGTAACCAACCAAATGAAGGTTAAAATGATGCGGTCGGAGCTGGGTGATAACTACCGCGTTTACGAACAACTAAAAGGCTTAACCCAAATGATGCGCACCCCGCAGGCACGTTTGCCTTATGACATTGTGATTAAGTAAGTTTTGTTTATATTTAGTAAAGAAGAGCTGCCTTTTTAGGGTAGCTTTTTTTGTTTGCTACCTAAAAAAACTCCCGCGAGGTTAGCGTAGCGTAACTCGTGGGTAAACCTGGGGTAAGCTTTTAGCTTACGTAAATTAACATTTCATATTAAAAATACGGCAGCTATTATGACATAAACTTTCAGCTTATGTTATTGTAGGGCAGCTGAAAGCTGCAACCATGGTACCCACGAGCTGAAAGCTCGCGGAAGAGTTAGATAAAAGCTCGCAGGAGATTAGCATTATATTAACACATGCGTTTGCTTAATGACATCCATTACAAAAATGCTTTTGGTTTGGCCTATGTTGGGGACTTCGCTTAACTGGTTAACAAAGAATTTGTGAAAACTTTCCATTGAGGTAGAAATTATCTTAAGCATAAAATCAAAATCGCCGGAGATATTATAGCATTCAATTACTTCCTTAAAATCAACCACGACACTTAAAAACTGACCGGCTGCTTTTTTATTATGCTCTTTGAGCGATACATGGCAAATAACCATGATACCCTTGTTTACCTTTCTATTATCCAACAAAGCTCCGTATTGCAATATTACGCCCTGTTGTTCCATCCGTTTAATGCGCTCGTGGGTGGGTGTAGAACTGAGGTGCACTTTGGCGGCAATTTCCCTTACTGTTAGCTTAGCGTTGGTTTGCAATAGGGCCAGTATTTCAAAATCCTTTTTATCTAATCCTGTAAATTGCACTTCCTGTTGTTCTGTTAACAGCTCCATAAATCAATCTATATTACGTTTCGTTCTTTTAAATATAACCTATATTACAATCTGTTCCAAAATAAAAATATAAATAATACAAAATTACATATTAGGTAACTTTGCAAGAACAATGTAAAAAGTTATGTCAAAAAAGAACATCATTTTAATTATCGCATCGATGGGGATTTTTGTGGAGGCTTTGGATATCGCCATCATCAACCTGGCTGTTCCATCGATACAAAAAACGTTTTCACTCACAGGCGATAAAGTACAATGGTTGCAAACCCTATACGTGCTGTTTTATGGTGGCTTTTTGATTATAGGCGGTAAACTATCTGACGTTTTCGGTCGCAAAAAGATTTTCCTGGCGGGGTGTTCCTTATTCCTGATCACGTCATTGGGTGCCGGTCTTGCCGGCTCATTTGAAATATTACTTTTATTTAGGGCTATACAGGGGCTGGCCGCTGCTTTTGTAATGCCATCGGCCTTTGCCATTGTCAATTACTACTTTACGGAAACCCATGAACGCGGCAAAGCCATTGGTATCTTCAGTTCCTTCGCGGCAATCGGCTCGGGTGGTGGTCTTTCCATTGGTGGACTCATCTCCAGTTATTGGGGCTGGCAATGGGTGTTTTTTATCAACGTGCCGGTGCTTGTAGTAGTAATTGTGCTGGCAGCAATTTTATTAGAGAAAGAAAATAAACTTCAAACTCAAAAACCGGATATTCTTTCGGGCTTATTATTAGTTGCCGGCCTGGTGATACTGTCATTCATTATCCATTTACTGCCCAACCTGGCACAAAACAAGCTGATATTGCCTGGCTTAGCCGCAATAATGGTGGTTTGCATATTCATAGTCCGATACCGGATATACCATAGAAAAGAACCGTTAATAGAGCCAACATTATTCGGCATTCGTTCTTTATCCGCAGGTAATGGCGCATTTATAGCTTTAGGGGCTTTTTTTACCAGCTATTTGTTTTTAATTTCTATTATACTGCAACAAGATATGCACTTCAGCGCCGCGAAATCGGGATTGTTATTGGTACCCTATAGTCTGCTTTCCGCATTGGTAGCACGGTTTATGTTACCGGGAATTCTGGCAAAACTCAAAGTAGTTGGCTGTGCTTTATTGGGCATGTTTTGTATGCTGGCCGGCGGACTTACCCTGTTTGCAGCCGTAGAATATGATAATCTTACCTTATTGCTTTGTGCTGCCGCCTTCATTTCGGGGCTGGGAATGACCATTTGTTTTACCAGTTTTTCGGTATTGGCCATACAACAGGTACCCGCTGCACACGTTGGGATAGGCTCAAGCATGACTACTACCGCCTACTTTTTTGGTGGTGGCATGGGAATTTCTTTGATAAGTATATTTATGAATCATGATGGTTTTACCCACGAAGTTGGCAAATTACCAATAGCTATTTTATGCTTATACGCTACCGCGGGAATTGTGTGGCTATTAAGATATGGTAGAAATCAATCACGGGATATCAGCATCATGAAGGAGATACCTTATCCCAATGCAGATAGCTTAACCTCTCCTACCCCTTTGGCGAATCAAAAAAAGCCAGGTGACCGTCTTCTTCTGTAATTGATTGCCAATCATCATTATCAAAAGTAATGAGGGCTACAGCACAAGTAGGCATATCACGAATCTGGCCGGTTAAATAGTACAAAATTTGACTAATGCCGGGATTATGCCCAACTACAGCAATAAAATCATATGCCGCGGGCAATTCGTTGATCACCTTTACCCAGGTTATCTCGCTGGCTTCGTAAATGCGTTTATCGGTACCAGGCGTTGCCAGCTCCAGCTGTTGAGCAAAAATATTGGCTGTGGCTTGCGTACGTAATGCCGGGCTGGTTATAATAACCTGCGGAATAATGGATTGCCCCTTTATAACCTCCGCCATCATTTTAGCATCTTCTTTACCCGAATCTTTTAACGGACGGTCAAAATCGGCATAATCACTTTCGTGGGTTGCTTTGGCATGGCGAATGAGCAGTAGCTTTTTCATAGGTTCATGAATACTTAAAAGTGTATTTTAAACTAAGACCAACGGGAAGTTTTTGTTTCCCCCCCAAATCACATCTATTTATTATCGTGTAGAGACGCAATATTTTGCGTCTTTAACGTGCAAATCGGCGACGCAAATTATGAAACAAATTCCCTCTGTACAGCAGGAGACGCAAAATATTGCGTCTCTACATGAAACAATTTAAACAGCATTTTAATAAACAAAACCTACAGATATCCCAAAAGTGCGGGTTTTAAAATTCCGGCCATCGGCATCGGGCAATATATTTGATAAGCCCAGATCATAATTAAGGTTTAAAAGCAGCCCACCTTTTAACGTGATACCGGCAATGGCACTTCCGCCTAAATCGTAGGGTTTAATATCTTCAGTATCGCCAAACTTTATCTTATCATCCGATGAAAAGTAGGTATGCGTACCATTAGCATTATTATCGGCAGATTGTTTATGCTTACCATACACGCCCAAACCAACATACGGACCAGCGCCGAGATAAAACTCGCCAACCGCAAAAGGAACATGATATAGCACATTTACCGGTACCTGTACATAGTACAGGTTATACTTATTATCTACCGCACTAACAGAGCCATTAGGAAGCTGCCCGGTAACACCATTAAATGTTCCGCCTTTGCCTGTAAAATTAACACCCGGCTGCAGTGATAAATGCCCCATTTTTACATCCATAAAAACACCAATGTTAAATGATTTTATCGACCCGGAATTGGCAATATTATTAGTCCCGGCCACGGTTTGGTTTTCTGTTCCGGAGCCACTAATTGTTGCAAAATTAACACCTCCTTTTACGCCGATACTGGGTAATTGCGCAAAAACAACTGTAGACGAAGCTATTAATAACAGGGAAAGTAATAGTTTTTTCATGAGTTTAGGATATTGGGGACCCAAATGTATAAAATATGGAACATTACTTATTCACAAACTCAACAATACCATCAAGCGGCATATCATTCATACATTTAAAATGACCGAGCGGGCATTTTTCTAACCCAAATTTAGAACACGGGCGGCAGTCCAGATCAATACCTGCAACCAACACGTCTTTAACCATATACGGCTGTACGCCTAATAATTCGGGCACGGTACCGCCCCATACAGATACAATTGGCCTGTTAAAAGCTTCGGCAATATGGGTAAGGCCGGTGTCGAAACCAATAATACTTTGCGCTTTAGATACCAGGAAAACTGATTCATCGAGCGATGTTACTCCGCAGGCATTATAAATTACATCGCCAAGCGCAGCAACTATCTCATCGCCATTGGCTTTAACATCATTACCTCCCAACAGCACCACCGGCGTTTTAACTTCGCGACACAAACTAATGATGCGTTCATTAGGCATTCGTTTGGTAAAATGCGTTGCGCCTATTATAAAGGCAACATATGTTTTTTGGTGCGATGGAGGTAGTAATTTACTAAGCTGATGCTCTGCTTTAACATAATAATCAATAGGTTGGCCATCGTTAACAACACCCAACGATTTGGTTGCCTCCAGGTACCTGTCAACCAGGTGTGTTGGGGCTATCAGCTTCAATTTAAATTTTAAGCTTAGCCATTTTTTGATAGGCTGCTTTTTATAAGTACCCGATGGGATGCCGGTGCGCAATTTAATGATGGCGGTACGCAGGTTATTGTGCAAATCAACAATGTGATCGTAACCTTCCGCTTTTATTTCATCAATGGTTTCTTTTAGAGTAGGTTTTAGCAGCAGTAGCTTATCCACATAAGGGTTATTATCGTAGATATATTTAAAGGCTGGTTTGGTTAAAAAGTGAACTTCGGCATTGGGCACCTGTTTTTTTAGGCACCTTACAACAGGCGTGGTATAAATAATATCGCCCATCGAGCTAAAGCGGATCACCAGTATCTTCATATTGCTGCCCTATCAGGTAGTTTGACTCCTGATTTTGTTAATGATTGAGGTAGATGAATACCCTTCCACAAAATTAATTGTTTTTACCTTGCCGCCATTGGCTATCACTTCTTTAGCTCCAACTATGTTATCTACCGAGTAATCGGCGCCTTTTACCAGGTAATCGGGCAATAAATTACTGATCAGGTTAAGTGGGGTATCTTCTTCAAAAACAACAATAGCATCTACAAAAAACATGGCTGCCAATATCGCAGCACGACTACTTTGATCATTAACCGGCCGGTCATCACCTTTAATCCTTTTAACCGAACTATCGGCGTTAAGGCCGATGATCAGTTTATCGCCAAGCTCGGCGGCCTTAGCCAGGTAAGTGATGTGGCCGATATGTAAAAGATCAAACACCCCATTGGTAAAAACTACTTTTTTGCCTTCGGTTTGCCATTCCTGTACTTTGGCTTTAAGCGAAGGCAAATCGCATATCTTACCGGTGAGCGTTGCTTCAAGATTAATTCTCATCACTGTTCAATTATTCAAACATATTATCAACTGCCTGGCACATAATATGTCCTATCAATATATGCATTTCCTGGATACGCGCGGTAGCGTTTGATGGTATAATAATATTTAAATCGCAAATACCGTTCATTTTGCCGCCATCCCTGCCCGAAAGCCCTAATGTTTTACAACCAAGCCGGGTAGCAGTTTCAAAAGCATTTAAAATACTTTGGCTATTGCCACTTGTAGAAATGCCTATAAACAAGTCGCCCGGTTTGGCAAAAGCCTCCACCTGGCGTGCAAAAACCCTATCAAAATGGTAATCATTAGCAATAGCGGTAAGTGCCGAAGTATCAACCGTTAAGGCGATACCCGGGAAAGCCTTTCGCTCTTTTACATACCTGCCGGTTAGTTCGGCCGCCAGGTGTTGTGCATCGGCAGCACTGCCACCGTTGCCTGCAAACAATACTTTGTTGCCCTTTTTTAATGTATCAATCATCATTTCACAAGCCTTTTCAATATCGCCGGTAAGCGTATCAATAACCAGTTGTATCGTGTTTTGATGATCCTGTAGTTCCTTTAAAACCATTATTTAGTTGTAAGTATTATATTTTCAGTTTCCGTATACAGCATTCAGTCCCTTGTCCAAAAATCCCATAGTCCCAAAAGTCCAAAAGCGTTAGCTTTTCTCCATATCGGCTATGATCTCATCAATTGTAGCCGATGCGCTGCCCACTTGCCTTATTACTATTGCAGCAGCGTGGTTGGCAATCTCACAGGCTTCTTCAATATTTAAACCTGCGGCCATAAAATAAACCATAGCTGCTAATACCGTATCGCCGGCACCGGTAACATCAAATACCTCAGTGGCTTTTACCGGCAATAACTTGTAAGCCAATTCATCGATGATCAACATCCCTTCTTCGGATAGCGTGATGACCAGGTAATCGGTATTAGTTTGTTCAAATATAACCTTGGCCGCTTGTTGCAAACTTTCAATTGAATTGGCTTTTTCTACCTTGGCAGCCTCTATCAATTCTTTACGATTTGGCTTAATAATAAATGCGCCTTTATACTTTTCATAGTTTAACCCTTTAGGGTCAATAACTACCTTTTTGCCATATTTATTGGCTTGCTTGATAACACGCTGCGTTAATGATGGCGAAAACAATCCTTTATTATAATCAGACAGAACCACCATATCGGCCTGCTCAATTTGAGCTTCCAGTTTACCAAGCAATTCATCCTCTATAGCAACAGAAACCTCGTCCGTTACCTCCCTATCAACCCTTACCAACTGATGGCTGCCCGCCAAAACACGGGTTTTAACCGTAGTAGGCCTGCTATCATCTTTTATTATAGTATCAACAGCAACACCTTCGCCACTCAAAATATCAATAACCTGGGTTGCCGCCGCATCATCACCAATAACACCGGCCACTGTTACGCCAGCCCCCAAAGCTACCAGGTTTTGCACCACGTTACCCGCGCCGCCAAGGGTATAGGTTTCCTTTTTAACATTAACAATAGGCACCGGCGCCTCTGGCGAAAGCCGCGTAGCGCCACCTATAATATAATGGTCAAGCATTAAATCGCCAATAACCAAAATAGATGGTTTGGTAGCTGCTGCCTGTATAGTATGTATCTTATCTCTTAGTATGTTCATTAGTTCACTTGCTTCGCAGTCATTGGTCATTTCGCTGCGTTGTCATTAGTCTTAGAGTCATTTGTCCAAAAGTCCCATAGTCCCAAAAGTCTCATAGTCCAAAAGTCCCAAAGTCGCCGGCCTACCGGCCTACCCGTTTTTTCTCAAATACTTTGGTAATTTCTGCTAAGGATAACGCGTTTAAGCACATTTCTTTATATACGCCGCCTTTGCGGGCGGCTAAAATACCGTAATGCATATCTAAATGTCCCTCTACCCTGTGCGCATCGGGATTTATGGATAGCATAACTCCCTTATCTAATGCATATTGGTGCCAGCGCCAATCAAGATCAAGCCTTAGTGGATTGGCATTTATCTCAATCACCACGTTGTTGGCAGCACAGGCATCAATAACCTTTTTATAATCAATAGGGTAACCTTTGCGGCTTAGCAATAACCTGCCTGTTGGATGGCCTAAAATAGTAGTATATGGATTTTCAATAGCGGTTATCAGCCTCGAAGTTGCTTTAGCCTCATCCATTTTAAGAATGGAGTGTACCGATGCTACTATAAAATCAAACTTAGCCAGGATTTCATCCGGATAATCCAGACTGCCGTCGTATAATATGTCCGATTCTATACCTTTAAATATATGGAAGTCGTTTAGCTTTTTATTCAGGCTGTCAATTTCTTCGTGCTGCTGCAATACGCGTTCAATAGTAAGTCCTTTGGCATAAAAAGCGCTCTTGCTATGGTCGCACATGCCCAGGTACTCCAGTTTCAGGGTATCCTTACAGTACAGCGCCATTTCTTCCAGCGTATTCACGCCGTCGCTCCAGGTACTGTGGTTGTGTAGGCTGCCCTTCAAATCGTGCCAGTTAATGAGCGTTGGCAATTCATTTCTTTCGGCCTTTTCAATAAATGTGGTTCCCTCGCGTAGTTCGGGCTGCATCCAGGCCAAACCAGCTTTGGTGTATATCATTTCCTCCGTTTCGGGCTGCTCTATATTTTCGGTAATTCGGGCAAGCACGGCCTGCACATGATCGTCGGTACCGGTGTTCATGAATAACTCTTTATAATAGTTATCCTTGCTTACACATATAATATCTACCAGTAACCCATTACTCAACTCGCCCGAAATGTGATTTTCTTTCTGGGCAACGTTTTGTAAAATTTTTGAAGTAAGAAAGGTATCGTAAGCAATTTGCCTATCGATACTACCAATCACAATCACAATTTCGGTGATAATATCGTTCAGTCGCCTAAACTCGCCCGCGAAATGTTTTAACGCGCCGGGAAATACCGCCTTGATCTCATCCATCAACTCATTGGCTTCCTTCTCTACCTGGGCAAACAGGAATTTACCATTGCTGGCCATTCTAAATTCAATGGCCTTCCTAATCTCCTCCTGGGTTTTCAAGCCGAAACCTTTAGCCTCAATCAGCCTGTTTTCGTTGCAGGCATAGTAGAGTTCGCCTATATTTTCGATAGCCAGTTCTTTCCAGATAATGGCTACTTTTTTAGGACCAATACCCTTAATACCCATCATCTCTACAACACCCTCGGGAGTTTGGGCCAATAGCTCCTCCATTTCGGCCATGGTGCCGGTTTCAAAAAGTTCGATGATTTTACCGGCAATACTTTTGCCAATGCCATCAACTTTCTCTAACTGCTCCAGAGTTTTGCCGGCAATAGGGAAAGACAGTTTATCAACCTTAAAAGCGGCGTTAGCTATTGATTTAATTTTAAAAGGGTTAACCTCATGCAATTCCATGAGTTGCGATAGTAAGCGAAGCTTGCGGGCTATGGGTTTATTTTCCATAATAAAATTGAGCGGTAAAAATACAAAAAGGCTTTGTAATGACAGCCCGGGTACAGTGTTTGTTTTGGGATAAGGGGATATTTTTAAATGTTTCGATGTATATTTATATAATGAAACACTACCTTCCATTGTTTTTCTTTTTGATGTTATTTGCCACTAAAAGCATGGCGCAACAAACGCAGGCCGACCAATTATTGTTGCGAATGAACCCAGAAGAGCCTGCTCTGACATCAAAAGAAATAATAAATCACATTGGCGATGATGTTTATATAAAGGATACCATTGCAGGCTACAAGATTATCAACAAATCACTCAAGCTGCTATATATAGGTGATCGCTATCCCAATCACGTTATGATAGTTATACTAAAAGGTGAAAAAGTTAACCGTGAATTGAGTCTATGGAAAGAAGGAATTGGTCATTTTTCGGGGAAGGCAGTTATGTACAATGGCAAACCTGCTATAATCATCACTAACTCAGTTCAAGTGGCAACAAGAATACAAATATAACTGATCTTTTTTGCCGTTGCCTGCGGCCCAGGCTATCCGCTCATACTGCGCAGGCCTTAGTCACGGGCCGGTATCCGCTTCTATCCTTAACGGGGGTTATCTGAATCACGATTTTTCACACATATTAATTGTTTCTTATAGGAGTTCAAGAAGGCTCCGCCGTTTATAGGATTTTAGAATTAACAGAATGGGAATTTGATATCATCACTTTATACCTAACTTTATATAAAAGCGACACTATTATATAACGTATACCATGCCCGATTACAATCAAATACTTTACGCTATTGAAGTCCACTCGGCAGAGGGCATCAGCCAGTATTTTAATGATGGCGGAAGCCCAAATGAAGTTCATGACGGGGTGCCATTGTTTACTACCTTGATAGAAATGTATTACCGCAGCCCTCAATTTAAAGATTGTGTAAGGGCTTTTATTGATGCCGGTTTGGAGTTTGAAGACCAGGGTTTGCTGGCCATATTGGCACATGATGCAGATAGATTAGCTACAGTTATTGCCAGTGATACCAGCGTTATTTCAAAAACTTATACCTTATATAATAACACCTATACCTCACTAACCGGTGGTGCGCTGCTGCACTTTTGTGCCGAATACAATGGCCTTGCATGTGCCAAACTACTTTTACAACATGATGCTGATATAAATGCCGAAGCTGCTTATGATGAATATGGCTTTGGCGGTCATACGCCCATATTCCATACTGTTAACCAAAACAGCAATTCATCTATAGATATGTTGAATTTCCTGTTACTGAACGGTGCCGATCTTCAGTATACTGTCAAAGGGCTAATTTGGGGTAAAGGGTATGAATGGGAAACATTTATCCCTGCCGTTAACCCTATCAGCTATGCCATGATGGGCTTATTGCCGCAGTTTCATCGCAGGGAAAAAACCACCGCGGAAGTAGTAAGCTTGCTGATAAAATACGCTTACTGTATTGATTACATCCCTCAAAATGTACCCAATGCCTATTTAAAAAGAGGCTAATTTAGCCTATCGTGAAATTACCATTAGTCATAGGTAAATTATACCCCTTTCAATATACTTACAGTACATGTGTTATAACATAAATATCCTGATTCAGAACAGAGTGTTGCGTGGTGAGTGAAACTTAATTAAACTTATTTTAAAAACTTCACAAGTTTTTGTCGCTTATAGCAAATAACCAAAAAGCGCAAATCAGTCTTCCTGTCTTACTACTTGATACTAACTACTTACTACTAAAAAAATTATCCTATCCTATACGTTTTCCCGGGTAACGACCGTATGTACCCTTGCATTTCCATATTAAGGAGGTTCATGGCCAGGGCACTCATAGGCATATTGGCTTTTATGGTAAGTTCATCAATGGCTAACGGAGCCTTGTGTTGCTGTAAAATATCAAATATCAGGCGCTCATCGTTGGTTAAATCTAATGGCAATGCAAATTGCTCAACAGTTTTTGTACCATCTGGTTTATCCCAGCCGAGACTAAAAGCCAGATCGGCCATACAGGTAAGCAGGCTGGCCTTATTATTACGGATCAGGAAGTTACACCCTTCCGAATATACATCATCCAACCTTCCCGGAAAAGCGAATACATCCCTGTTGTAAGAATTGGCAATTTCCGCAGTAATTAGCGCGCCGCCTTTAATACCGGCTTCTATTACTACGGTGGCATCTGTCATACCGGCAACTATCCTGTTTCGCTGGGGGAAGTTTTCTCTGTCGGGTACTGTGCCCGAAGGGTATTCGGTTAGTAAACCACCGTTTTCCAGCATTTTATCAGCCGTTGCACGGTTTTGGCTGGGATACATCCTATCCAATCCATGACCCAATACCCCTACCGTGGGCACATTAAACTTTAAACATTCTTTGTGCGCGGCCACATCAATACCCAATGCCAGGCCGCTTACTATTAAAACATTGTATTGCTGCAGTTCTTCAATAAGCTGGTGGCAAAGCTGTTTGCCATAATCAGTAGCATTACGTGTGCCTACTATACTGATAACTTTAGGTAAATTCAGTTCCATGTTGCCTTTAGCATAAAGCAATATGGGCGAGTCGCCGCAGTTTTTCAAGCGCTTGGGGTAACGTGCATCGGTATAGTATATAATGTCTATGCCCTGTTTCTCCGCATACAAAATCTCCTTTTCGGCCAGCTTTAAAGCGCTTTCAAAATCCCATTGCGCAACCCTTTTTTCGCCAATACCAGGAATGGTGGTCATTTTGGTAGGCGAAGTTTTGAAAACTTCCTCGGCCCCACCCAAATAAGCCATCAATGATTTGGCCGCCACCGGCCCCAGATTTTTTACGAACGATAAAGCGACGTTATGAAGCAGAGACATAGTAATGGACAGGTTTTATTAGATGTGCAGATTTCAAATGTGCAGATATGCAGATTAAAAGCCCCACATCATGGTGACGAATGTATTAGCTGTGCAGATTTCAAATGTGCAGATATGCAGATTAAAAGCCCGACATTCTTGAGACGAATATAGATAAAATCCTAATATTTTTAGCAAATGATTTTATCTGAACAGGGATTAAGCAGATTATCGGATTAGCAGGATTATTAAATTTAGCCGCATGCTAATCAAAATCTCATAAATCTGCTTAATCCCGGTTCAGACAAAAAATCTGCACATCTGAAATCTGCATATCTGCACATCTATAAATTTTTTTTCAATAAACTACAAAAATAGTTTGCAAACTATAAAAATAGTTCTACCTTTATTGAACTATAAAAATAGTTTGCTATGAACGTTAAAGAACTCACCAAAGCCGAAGAACAGATCATGCAGATTCTGTGGACTTTAAAGGAAGCCATTGTAAAGGATATCATTGAGCAAATGCCCGATCCCAAACCTGCTTATAACACCGTATCAACCGTGGTGCGGGTGTTGGAGGGTAAAGGTTATATCGATCATAAAGCCTATGGTAACTCGCATGTGTACTTCCCCCTTGTAAGCGATGATCAGTACAAAAAGTTCACGTTTGATAAAATGATGAATAACTATTTCAGCAACTCCTACAAAAGCCTGGTATCGTTTATTGTTGACGAAAAAAAAATCAGCGTAAAGGAACTGGACGAGCTTACTTCTTTAATTGATAACCTTAAAAGTAAAAAACAATCATGAACTGGCTGCACTACCTGCTCGAAGCAAACCTATACCTTGCGGTATTTTACGCCGGGTACTGCCTGTTTTTAAATAAGGAAACGCATTATACGCTTAACCGGGTTTACCTTTTACTAAGCTGCGTTGTGTCATTTATATTACCTGTTATACAGATAAGTACACTTAAACCAGCCGAAGTTGCTCAGCAAACCTACATAGCGGTAAGTCCTGTTGCTTCAAAAACAACTGCCCAACCGGTGATAAATTATCAGCCGCAGGTTAGTCGCCTTACATTACAGGATGTGATTTGGTATATTTATATAGCAGGCGTTGTGGTGCTATCTGTATTGTTGATCATTAAAATAGTACGCCTTATTAAAATGGCCACCGGTGCCAAAACTTTGGCTGCCGATGATTATACGCTTGTAGGTATAAAAGACTCCGACGCTGCTTTTTCTTTTTTCAATTACCTTTTTATCGGCACGAAAACTGCCGGCAATGAGCTTATTATCAGGCACGAGTTGGTGCACATCCGGCAAAAGCACTCGGCAGATATCCTTTTTATCGAACTGCTGCGCATCATCAACTGGTTTAACCCTATTATTTATCTGTTACAGGCAAGCGTTAAAACCGTGCATGAATACATTGCTGACGAACAAACCGCGACACTCGATACCGATCCGCTCACCTACTCATCCTTTTTGGTAGATAATGCTTACGGTATCAACGGTTCATCTATAGCGCATTCATTTTACAACTATAACCTATTAAAAAAGAGAATCATTATGTTAAACCAAAAACGTTCGGGCAATTTAGCAAGGCTAAAATACCTGGTGGCTGTACCTATTTGCGGGGGATTGCTTTGCGCATCAACCCTGGCCTTCAGTAAAAATTACGCATTGGTTGACCTCGCACCAAAGCATCACGCACCTATGCAGGCGACATTGCCCGATAGCGGCCAGAAAAGCAAACCGCAAAATGCTCCGCAATTACCACCCCCACCGCCGCCAATGGTTATAAAAGATAGCTATACCGACCTTTTCAACCACTTGGTAACAGCAATCAGCTATCCGCGCCAGGCATCAAATGCAGGCGTAGCAGGTGTTGTTGGCGTTAGTTTTAATGTTAAGGCCGACCATCAGATAGATAATATCAAGGTATCAAAAAGTGCATCCCCTATATTAGATGCCGAGGTATTAAAAGCCGTAAAAGCTTATACCGGCAAAGTTGATGAACCTGCGGGCCCCCATAAAATAGCCGTTTATTTTACCAACAACTATTACAAGTTTATAAAAACCAAGGCCGCAGCAGAACTTAATTCGCCCGGGTACGATTTAAAACTGCAGATGTCTGATGTTGATAAATTTACGCCTATACAATCGCATGATGCCGATAAGAAACCAGCAGAAATACCGGCTTCTGCCCCCATCAAAGACGCTACCAAGCTTCCTCCTCCACCGCCACCAGTTGCACCTGTTCAAGACGTTGTCGCAGCAATACCATCAGATCCGGATCTTTCTGATTTTTATAAATATGTAGGTAAACATGTAAGATACCCTACAATTGACTATAATAATCGTATAGGCGGCAGGGTGATTACAACCGTTGACGTGGTTGATGGTAAAATCACCAACCCTAAAGTTGTAAGAGGAATAGAGCCTGTTATGAACGGAGAAGTTTTACGAGTACTTAATGAATTTGATGGCAAACTCGATTTAAAAAATGGGCATTACTCCATACCGGTAGCGTTTGAATTACTCGACCCTAAAAATAACCAGGTAGCCCATGCTCCCGAAACACCTGCAACAGACACTCAAAAAGCTGCTACAGATAAACCGTCGGAATTTTCAACAACGGTAAGCTTAAATCAAATAGTTGTAGTTGGTTACGTGACCGACTAATATTAATCCGCTAAATAAGCATCATGAATTGGCTGCATTATCTATTAGAGGCAAACATTTACCTGGCTGTATTTTACGCCTGCTACTGCCTGTTTTTAAATAAGGAAACCTATTATACGCTTAACCGGGTTTACCTGTTGCTAAGCTGTATCATATCTTTCATACTGCCCGTTATGCAGGTGGGGGCGTTAAAATATAGGTTACCGCTTGCTTCGCCAATGATAAGCCATGCAATAAACACCGTTACTGGTGTAACAACACCAGTAACGGTAAACCAACCGATTAGTGTTTATGCATTTACCTGGACAGACGCGTTGTGGTTTATTTATATTGTTGGCGTAGCAATATGTAGTTTGCTGCTGATTATTAAACTGTTTAAGGTTATAAGGCTCATTACCTCGACCCAAACACTGATTGATAACAAATACAAATTGATCAGTATTGAGAATACTGATGCCGCGTTTTCGTTTTTTAACTACCTTTTTATCGGCACAAAAACTACTGGTAGCCAAATTATTATCAATCATGAGTTAGTGCATATGCGTCAAAAACACTCTTTTGATGTATTGTTTATGGAGCTATTGAAGATTGTGAACTGGTTTAATCCTGTTATTTATTTAATACAGGTGAGCCTTAAAACCCAGCACGAATACCTTGCAGATGAACAAACCGCGCGGGACACCGACGCCCTCACCTACTCGTCTTTTTTGGTTGATAACGCGTATGGTATTGATAGCTTATCTGTTACACATTCATTTTTCAATTATAACCTGTTAAAAAAGAGAATCATCATGTTAAACAAAAAACCTTCGGGCAATTTAGCAAAACTAAAATACCTGTTAGCTGCGCCCATTTTTATAGCGATGCTTTGCGCATCGACCCTGGCCTTCAGTAAAAGCTACGCCTTTATTGATGTAACTGCAAAATGGCATAAAACAACAAACTACCAATTGACATTTGAGCAATTTGGGCTGTATTTCAATGATAATCTTGGCTACCCGCAAAAAGCTTTAAAAGAAAATACACCAGGGAATGTAAACTGTGTAATAGATATTAAAGATCAACGTATCAGCAACATCAGAGTAACCAACAGCACCGGTCAAATATTTAGTAACCAGGTAATAAACTGCTTAAAGCGATATAATAAAAACATCCCTACCAAACCCGGTTCATATGCACTATACATACAATTTGTTGTGCAGGGGCCAAAAACGTTTTATGCCAATGAGCAACGTATTCAAAAAGAGGCTTATCCTTGCATTACCAACCTTACACAGCTTGGCTATTCAACCACCCTTAAAGCGGGCAAACAAAACCTGGCACTATAACCTATAAACCCGACACCATGAATTGGCTGCATTATCTGTTAGAGGCAAACATTTACCTGGCTGTATTTTACGCCTGCTACTGCCTGTTTTTAAATAAGGAAACCTATTATACACTTAACCGGGCGTACCTCCTGTTAACTTGTATACTATCGTTCATCCTGCCTGTTATACAGATAGGTGTTTTAAAAACAGCAGAAAAGCTTCCTGAACTTACAGCGGTAAGCTATAATGTAACGGCGCAAAATGTGCAGTTGATAAGTAAATTAGCTAAGCAACCGACTGTGATTCATCAAATCACTTTGAATGATGCTTTATGGGCTGTTTATATTGTAGGAATAGCAGTGTTGACTTTACTTTTGGTTATTAAACTGTTCAGGGTTATCAATATGACTACATCGGGCAAAACGTTGATAGACAACAGGTACAAACTGATTGATGTGGAAGATACCGATACTGCGTTCTCGTTTTTCAACTACCTGTTTATCGGCACAAAAACCACCGGTAATGATATTATTATACAGCACGAGTTGGTACACATCCGGCAAAAACACTCTTTCGATATTATTTTTATAGAGATTATTAAAATCATCAACTGGTTTAACCCGGTTATTTATCTGCTGCAAATAAGCCTTAAAACAATACACGAGTACATTGCCGACGAGCAAACCGCCGCGCTTGACCATGATGCCCTGGCCTACTCTGCCTTTTTGGTTGATAATGCTTACGGCCTCAATGGTTCGTCAATTACGCATTCATTTTTCAATTATAACTTGTTAAAAAAGAGGATCATTATGTTAAATCAAAAACGCTCGGGTAAGTTAGCAAGGCTAAAATACCTGGTGGCCATACCCGTTTTCGGGGGGATGCTTTGTGCATCTACACTGGCCTTTAGTAAAAATTACGCGGTTATAGACCTGGCTCCAAAGCACACTGTTGCTTTAAAAACCGTAGCCAGCAAAACACCTAAAACTGCTGCGGATACCCTATCGCGTTCACAAGTAAAATCAAGGGCGGTAACTACCAAAGGTTACAAATATGAGGAAACCGGCTATCTTGTTAATAATAAGGCTGATTTCCGGGTAATCATTACCGATAAAAACGGCGAACAAAAAGAGTACTATAAGAGCAAAGCAAACGGTACTGAGTTGGCTATGCTGCAGGAAAAATACGGCTATACTTTTCCTAAAATGCTCATATTCCCTAAAATGCCGCCTCCGCCACCTGCCCCTCCTGTAGCTGCGGTGCCGCATAAAACCTTGCACAGGTTGCCACCACCGCCACCTGCCCCGCCGGTAGCCTCCGTAGATGTAAAAATGCCGCCACCACCGCCACCTGCAGCACCGGTTAAGTCAAAACTGAAAGGAAAAACCCCTCCTCCGCCGCCGCCTGCTCCACCGGTATCGTCAGCCGATTATAAGACACCGCCGCCGCCTACTCCACCATTGGGTGCTGTTGGCTTACCTTTGCCTCCGCTGCCGCCTTTAAAACTTAAAAAAGATAAAAAATGGGCCCCGGCAGTAGCACCAACACCCGATGTAAAACCAGCTGATACAGAGCCAACTGTAAGCCCAACCGAGCCGGCCGCCACGCCTGACGTTAAACCGGCAGCAGCCTCACCAACAGCGAAAGTGAAAGCTAAAATAAAGGCAGAAATTAATAAACAATTAAATAATGGTTAATAAGATCAGTATTCAAGCCAATTAACCCTCAATTAACTATTGAGATGATATTGCCGCCGGCCCAAAAACCGTCCCGGCAATTTCTTGCGTAATAACCTTTCCTCTTTTTTAGTGTTTTTTTGATGTAGGGGCGCATTACATGCATCTAATACCATACAGACCTGCATTGTAAATACATACATCTGCAACTTGCTGTAAATACGTTTCTAATCTCTCCTCACTTTATCCACACATTTGCCCAACAATCAAACAGTGTGGAAAAAAACTTCAGTCAATAACAGTTAATAATCAAATAAACAGGAACAACAGCCTATCAAATTCGTGTATTTTTAACAACTTTGCCTGATTATTATTGGTCATTGGAAACTTATATACAAATCGTACTTTTTGTTCTGCTTCAGCTCTGTTTTATTTTTCAGCTGTATTACCTGGTAAGTAACCATAGCCGCCTTATCAGCTATAAGCCTGTCGAAACGCTTCCGCAGGTATTGATACCTGTTTCTGTTATCATCAGCGCGCGTAACGAAGCCCAAAATCTACAGGAAAATCTCCCTTTTATATTAGAACAAAATTACCACGATTTTGAGGTTGTAGTGATCAATGACTGCTCGTACGATAGATCGGACGAGGTATTGGAAGACCTGCAGCGCCAGTATCCGCGCCTTAAAGTAGTTACCATTACCGAGCATGACCGCTTTAAAACCGGGAAAAAATTTGCCCTCACCCTTGGTATCAAAGCCTCAAAACACGAATACCTATTATTTACCGATGCCGATTGTAAACCGGCTTCAACTAACTGGATTACCCGCATGGCTGCCGGCTTTGGTAACGGTGCCGAGATTGTTTTAGGGTACTCGCCGTACTATAAAACCAGCAGTTTTATCAGCCGTTTTACCCGTTTTGAAACCCTTAAAACGGCCATGAACTATCTTTCATGTGCTTTAAAAGGCGAAGCCTATATGGGTATTGGCCGCAACCTGGCGTATACCAAAACATTGTTTTTTAGCGCAAAGGGCTTTGCTTCACACATGCACATTTTATCTGGCGATGATGATTTGTTTGTAAATCAACACGCTACAGCCAACAATACAGTTACCGAAATTAATCCCGAAGCCTTCACTTATACCGCAGCCAAAACCAGCTGGCCAGCATACTTTAAGCAAAAGAAAAGACACATGAGCGTTGGCAAACTGTATAAAAAAAGGGACCGTACCATGCTCAGTTTTGATGCCATAAGCGGCTTTTTGTTTTATATATTGCTTATACTGTGCTTTGTATTCAGATATGAACCTTTATTGGCATTAGGTTTGTGGCTTTTTAGGCTTATAGTACAGCTTATTATTTATAACAAAATATTCAAAAAATTAGATGGCAAAGATGTAATTTGGTATCTGCCATTTTTTGATTTCATATATTATATGTATTTGACTGTATTTGGTTTGGTTGGGGCTCTTATAAAAACTTCCCAATGGAAATAAACGCGAATTTTACCGAAAACGCCAAGAATGATTTTCACCTGGTGGTGAGGGCCCGCAAAGGCGATCAAAAGGCGTATGCCGATCTGATGCACCGCTACAAAGATTCCATATATTTTATGGTTTTAAAGATGGTGAACAACAAGGAGGATGCCATGGATCTTACCGTTGAAACCTTTGCCAAGGCGTTTGAAAAGCTGGAAAAATACCAGCCCGATTATGCTTTTAGCACCTGGCTTTTTAGGGTAGCTACCAATAATTGTATCGACTTTATTCGTAAAAAGAAGCTAAATACGCAATCGATTCACGGGATGACGGACGAAGATGGCGACGAAAAGCCGCTTCAAATTAAGGCTGATGTATTGAATCCCGAGGAAACATCCATTAAAAAACAGCAAACGCAAGAGCTTAAAACACTCATAGAAAGCTTGCCGCCGCGCTACCGTAACCTCATTACGCTTCGTTATTTTGATGAATTATCATACGAAGAGATTGCCCAGCAATTAGATTTACCCCTGGGTACGGTAAAAGCACAGTTATTTAGGGCCCGCTACTTGCTTGGCAACATCATAAACCGTTTTAACAGGGATGACATCTGATATCGTTTTCAAATATTTTCCCGAACTAACTGAGCAGCAACGCGCCCAGATTGAGCAACTACCCGGATTATATAATTTGTGGAACAGCCAGATCAACGTAATATCCCGCAAGGATATTGATTTGTTATACGAGCGCCACGTTTTGCACTCCCTCGGCATAGCCAAAATCATGACTTTTTTACCCGGCGAAAACGTACTTGACGTTGGTACGGGTGGCGGTTTTCCGGGTATTCCGTTGGCTATAATGTTCCCCCAAACGCAGTTCCATTTGGTTGATTCTATAGGCAAAAAGATAAAAGTAGTGCAGGAAGTAGCCAAAGCTTTAGGCTTAACAAACGTGCAAGCCAGTCATGCCCGTGCCGAGCAAATTGACGAAAAGTTTGACTTTGTGGTGTCCCGCGCGGTAACCCAGCTGCGTGATTTTTACCCCTGGGTGCGTGCCAAATTCAAAAAACAATCGGGTAATAAACTGCCAAATGGCATCCTTTACCTTAAAGGCGGCGACCTTGACCAGGAGATCAAAGAATCGGGACTTAAAGTACAGCAATATCACCTTAAAGATCATTTTACCGAAGAGTTTTTTGAAACTAAACAAGTGATTTATGTGAAAGCTGTGGTGTAATTAGTGCCTTTCTACCATATTATATTGAATAAAAAACTCGATAAATCATCATTGCAGAATAGTGTAAACTAATCTTCTCCACCTTGTCATGCTGAGGAACGAAGCATCTATTCGCAAATTTGCACGGCGAACACGCAGGGTGCAGAATAGATCCTTCGCTGCGCTCAGGATGACAAAACTTTTTTTACAATACATCAGAAATAGGCGGCATTTGCCAACTTCCTTCTCCAATTTCAGTGTATATCTGTTATTTATAAAATCTTTTTTTATCCACCGCCTGCTCGCAAAAGCCTCAATGAGGCTTTTTTTGTTAATTTTACACCCTCAAAATGAAATTTAAATTAGCAGCACAAGACCCGCTTTCAAAAGCGCGAGCCGGCGAAATCACCACCGATCACGGCACTATACAAACCCCAATTTTTATGCCTGTGGGTACCGCCGGTACCGTAAAAGCGGTGCACCAACGCGAGCTTAAAAGCGATATTGAAGCACAGATCATATTAGGAAACACCTACCATTTATACCTTCGCCCGGGGCTTAACATACTGGAAAGTGCCGGCGGATTGCATAAATTTAACGGCTGGGAAGGTCCTATTTTAACAGATAGCGGAGGCTACCAGGTGTATTCTTTAACCGAAGTACGCAAAATAAAGGAGGAAGGTGTAACGTTTCGCTCACATATCGACGGTTCAAAACACCTGTTTACGCCCGAAAATGTGATGGATATTCAGCGTACAATTGGTGCCGATATCATCATGGCTTTTGACGAATGTACCCCCTACCCCTGCGATTACGGCTACGCCCGCCGATCAATAGAAATGACCCATCGCTGGCTCAAACGCTGCTGCGACAGGTTTGATAGTACAGGCCCAAAATACGGGTATGATCAAACGCTTTTCCCCATTGTACAGGGCTCGGTTTATAAAGATCTGCGTGTAAAATCGGCCGAAGTTATCGCCTCTTTTGAGCGCGAAGGCAACGCCATTGGCGGTCTTTCGGTAGGTGAACCGGCCGAAGAAATGTACGCCATGACCGAAATTGTTTGCAATATTTTGCCCGAACAGAAGCCCCGATACCTCATGGGCGTAGGCACTCCTATCAATATTTTAGAAAATATCGCCCTCGGAATTGACATGTTTGACTGTGTTATGCCGACCAGGAATGCCCGGAATGGTATGCTTTTTACCAAAAATGGCATCATCAATATCAAGAATAAAAAGTGGGAAGATGACTTTTCGCCCATTGAAGAAGACAGCGATTTGTACGCCGACAAGGAATATAGCAAGGCCTATTTGCGCCATTTAATTCACTCGGGAGAGATGCTGGGCGCGCAAATTGCCACCCTGCATAACCTTCATTTTTATCTTTGGCTGGTAAAAGAAGCGCGCAAAAAGATCATTGCCGGCGAGTTTTATGCATGGAAAAACATGATGGTAAAACGCCTTGGCGAGCGATTATAATACCGCCGCATCCAATAAAAAAAGGTAATATGCGTTGTGCTTACATAATACTAAACCGTGGCTTTAACAAACAATTGATTTGCCAATGAGGACTTTTTTACACCGGTATCTGATGGTTATCGACAGGTTTATCATGAAGAAATACCTGGGCACTTTTGTGTTTACGATGCTCATTTTTGCCGCTATATCTGTGGTGTTTGACATCTCTGAAAAGCTGGATAACTTTACCAGTAAACACGCCAGTTTGCACGATATTGTGTTTAGATACTACGCCGGTTTTGTGCCTTTTTACCTCAATTTACTATCGCCTTTAATCAACTTTTTGGCCGTAATTTTCTTTACCGCCAAGATGGCAAACCAAACCGAGATAGTACCGATATTGAGTGGCAAGGCCAGTTTTAACCGCTTTTTAAGGCCCTATTTTTTGGCCGCTACCCTCATATTTATCGTGTCTTTTTTTGCAAATGTGTACCTCATACCTTACACAAATCACCTCAAAAACGACTTTGAAAACGAGAACGGGATAGCCGATAACGACCCCACGAAGAGCGAAGTACACATGCAAATTGATAAACATACCTACGTTTATTTATCAAATTACGACCCCGTAACACACAATGGTTACAACTTTATAATGGAAAAATTCAATGGTGATACCCTGCGCGAGAAGCTTATTGCCAACACCATTACCTATGATTCTGTGAAAAGAATATGGTCATTAAAGGACTATGCTGTTAAATATGTACGCGGTTTAAAGGAGCAATTTATCCATAGTACAGGCCAAAAAGATACCGTTTTAGACATGCATCCGGGCGACTTTATTGTTTATGATAACGTGTATGCGGCCATGTCATTATCGGAGCTAAACAAGAATATTGACAAGGAAAAACTACGCCGTCCCGAGGTTTTAAACAACCTGTATTTTGAAAAATTTCACCGTTTTGTGTACCCTTTATCGGCCTACGTATTGACTATTTTGGGAGTTGCTTTATCATCCCGCAAGGTGCGCGGAGGGGTAGGTTTACCCCTTGGGATAGGCATTTTATTGTGCTTTGCCTATATCATCATTGAGAAGTTTTCTATCGTTTTTTCGATAAAAGGCGGGGTACCTCCCATCTTTACGGTGCTTATAAGTAACACCATGTTTGGTATATTGGGCTATTATTTACTCCGTAAAGCACCAAAATAGTGTCGCAAAGCCCGCAAAAAGCCCCTAAAAATCTAAATAAGGATCTCATAATTCTTCATTTTACAGTTTTTATTTGGGGATTTACGGGCATTTTGGGTCAATTAATTACCATTTCGGCAGTACAATTGGTATGGTACAGGGTGTTTATCGCCTCTGTTTCACTTTTCCTGTACTTCAAATTCAGCAAAACAGACTTTAAAGTTGAGCGCAAAACCATCGTTAAAATGGTTTTTACAGGTGCAATTGTGGGCGCGCATTGGGTGCTTTTCTTTGCTTCCATTAAGCTTTCCACCGTTCCGGTAACGCTGGTTTGCCTATCCAGCATTACCTTGTTTACGGCTATTTTTGAGCCGATGATCAAGAAAACCAGCATCTCCAAACTGGAAATTTTAGCCGGATTATTAATCATTAGCGGCATCGTTTTAATTTTCAAATTTGAAACGAAATACACTAAGGGTATTATAACAGGCCTCATGAGCGCGGTTTGCGCAAGCCTTTTTTCTATCATCAATTCAAAATTTGTACAGAAAACCCAGGCTCCGGTAATTGCTTTTTATGAACTAAGCGGTGCCTTTTTCTGGATCTCCGTATACCTTTTAGTCATCAATGGCTACAACCAAAAGCTACTGCTAAAACCTACCGACGTGGGATACCTTTTACTACTTGGCACCGTTTGTACATCGCTGGCCTACGTTGCCGGGGTATCTGTAATGCGCCAGCTTTCGGCGTTCAGGGTGGCGCTCATCACCAACCTTGAGCCAGTATATGGCATCATTTTATCATTTATTTTCTTTGGCGATTTGAACAAAATGTCGCTTGGTTTTTGGGCCGGATCGGTGCTTATCCTGTCTACCATTTTTCTGTACCCAGTTGCCCAAACACAAATTGCCAGGCGTAAAAACAGGCCTTAACATTTGCCACTTTTTTAAAGCCAGCGTATCCTTACCCTAACTTTTCTTTTCGTTTTTGATTGCCGGGAGCGTGCCAGAATCATCCCGCTTACTCGCTCTTATTTTGCATTTCCTTCAAAAAAAACTGCCGGATAGGGGCGAAATCTCTATAACTACCAAGGCCATTTTTAAGCCCTCAGAGCCACTCAAATTTTCAGACGTATTCTGGTGCGCTTAAACGCTTTTTAATTTATTAGCGCCAAAATCTGATTTTTAGTTAGTGTATTGATATTTTAAATAACGAAAACGCACAAAAGTCGAACGAAAGCTATATTTTAATAAAATTTCATTTAAACAAAATTAAAAATCAGCTTTATATAAAAAATATATAAATAAAATAATCAGATACTTATGTAATTTATCAAAAGTAAAAATTAAACAAAAAAGACATAAGTTTAAAATCAAAAAACTAAAAATATTAGCAAATACTAAACAGGCCATAAAATAGTACACTTATAAATCACTATATCAGTACTTTAAAACACCTTATATCAGCCAAAACTCAGCTTATTCGATTTGCGCATAGGTAAATCCTTAAGTGTATCGAACTAAAAAATGAGAATTTAAATAAATTGGTTATGATTGCTCCCGATGTATACGAAATTGAAAAAACGTGAGAATTTTTTCACTCTCGTCTGCAATCTTGAAATCAAATTCAAGTCGCCAAAACTCGTGCTAAATGAAAACGGGGAGAGATTGCCAGGCGGCAAAATTTAAAATTGCAGATGGCGATCGTTTTCTGCCGATAGCCCTCCACTCCCATTTTCCTGGGCCGTTTTCCGGGTTATTATTTTTGTGCGGGAACAAATCACCCGCGTCTCAAAAAAATCAACGTTAGTCGATTTTAGCCCAAATGAAAAGTCACGAAAACGACTCGTCAAAAAATCAAAAATCACAACCCGGAAAAATCCGAAATCTCAATTCCGAAATCCGAAATCGCCTACCTTCATTTTTAATAAACATTAAAAAACCTCATCTTGTATTAACTGTTAAAATCAACACAACATGAGCATCAAAACAATCACCATCATAATCATCACGGTGTTGCTTACGGCAGCCCTGGCACAAAATACCGACGACGTTACGTTCGCATTTTTATTCATGAATTTCAGGATCTCCAAACTGGCCATCATGATTACCATGACGGTGATCGGTTTCATTTTGGGCTACCTGGTTGGCCGGCCTAAAAAGGCTAAGTTTGATATAGAGGGCTACCACGACAGCATACACACCAAAGAAGATAAAAATACACTAAGTGACGAAGACAGGGACTACATCAGCTAATACTATGGAAAAGAAAATCGGATTTATCGGCCTTGGCAACATGGGCATTCACATGGCCAAAAACCTCATCAGCGAGGGCTATCATTTACAGGTTTACAACCGCACCATTAACAAGGCCGACGAGATTGGCACCACCGGCTTTACCAAATGCCAAACCCCGGCCGAAGCAGCCGCCGGCGTGCCCATTGTGATCACGATGCTCTCCGAAGATTCGGTGTTGCGAGAATCGGTTGTAGGCGACGACGGAATTTTAAAAACGCTACAGCCAAATGCTGTGCACATCTCTATGAGCACCATCTCGCCGGAAACATCTGTTGAGTTAGCGGCGGCGCACACAAAAGCAGGCAGTCATTACCTGGCATCGCCCGTGTTTGGAAGGCCCGAGGCAGCAGCCGCGAAAAAATTATTTATTTGTGTTTCCGGTCCGCAGGCGGTTAAAGATTTAGCAACACCCGTGTTGGAATGTTTAGGGCAGGCCATCCATGATTTTGGCGAAGAAATTGGCGGTGCCAACGTGGTAAAAATCGCGGGCAATTTTATGATCATGGCTTCGATGGAAATGATGGCCGAGGCTTATACCCTTGCCGAGAAGAACGGGCTCGACCGCGCGCAGGTAGCCAACTTTTTTGGCTCCACTTTATTCAACGCACCCATTTATCAAAACTACGGCAGACTCATTGCCAACAAACAATACGAGCCCGTAGGTTTCAAGGCCAGCCTGGGCTATAAGGACGCGCGCCTGGCATTTAGATTATCGCAGGCAAGTGAGACACCCATGCCGATAGTAAACACCGTACACAGCCGCTTATTGACCGCCGTTGCCAAAGGCCTTGGCGATAAGGATTGGGTGGAAGGTTTTGGACGCGGCGTGAGCGAGGACGCGGGAATTTAAATTTCGGAATTGGGATGTTCGATTTCGGATTTATTTGAATTTCGGATTTCGGAATTGTGATTTCGGATTTATTGAGTTTTGAAAAATTTAAAAATTCAAAATAAAAAAATCCGAAATCGAAAATCCGAAATCCGATATCAGACAAAGTACACTTCGTTCTCTTCTTTCAAAAATTCCACATCCGGCTCGTGGTCAAAAATACCGAACACGGATGCACCACTCCCGCTCATGCTGGCGTAGATGGCACCGGCCTGGTAAAGGGCTGCTTTTACGCCGCGGATCTCTACTTGGTTTTTGAAGATGGAAGTTTCAAAATCATTTTTGATATGCTTACGCCATTCGGTGATTGGCTCGTTGATCAGATCGAACAAAGAGTCTTTTACCGGCGTTGGTTTTACACCCCCGTAAGCCTCACCCGTCGACACGTGAACCGGCGGCATCACCAGCACAATTTTGTAAGCCGACAAATCGAGTTTGATATTTTCAAACTCGTCGCCTTTTTCAAAAGCATACACCGGTTTGTTCTCGATGAAGAAGGCGCAGTCCGCGCCAAGCCTGCGGGCATAGTCGGTCATCTCCTCCACAGATAATCCGAGTTTAAATTCTTCGTTCATCAACCTGATAAAAAAAGCGGCATCGGCCGAGCCACCGCCAAGCCCCGCGCCTATCGGAATATTTTTGTGGAGGTGAATTTTTACCGGCGGCAAATCAAAATCTTTTTTGAGCATGTGATAGCCCTTCACGCAAAGATTATCCTCTGCCCTCCCCGGAATCTCAATGCCCGAAGAAGTAAAACTCAGCGCATCGCTTTTTACCACCTCCAGGGCATCCTTCAGGTTGATGGGATAAAAAATAGTTTCGAGGTTATGGTAGCCATCCGTCCGGCGCTCTGTGATGTTAAGACCGATGTTTATTTTGGCGTTGGGGAAGATGATCATTTGTTTTTGGTTGATTGGGTTGACTAAGCTGGATTGAGTTGATTGAGTTGGATTAAGTTGAATGAGTTATTGTTTTTACCTGTTTTTACAAATTTCATTTTTTGATTAACTTTCAATTAAACTTGCTAAGGCTTCTAAACCTAATCAACCCATTCAACTTAATCCAACTTAATCAACCCAGATACTCGCCCCAAAGTTATCACGAATGATTAACAAACCTCTATTTTTGCACATCTTTAGGATTGTTAGCGATGATTATTTTTCTTTGCCTTTTAGAAATGTTCACTGGTTTATTGGTTCATTGAATTTTTAGGGTATCAACCTAATCAACTCAATCAACCTAATCAACCTAATCAACCAAAATAATGAAACAGTATCTCGATTTGATGAAGCATGTATTGGAAACCGGCGCGCAAAAGCACGACAGGACGGGTACCGGTACAGTGAGTGTGTTTGGCTACCAGATGCGTTTCAACCTCAAAGAGGGCTTCCCGATGGTGACCACCAAAAAGCTGCACCTTAAATCCATCATCCATGAGTTGATATGGTTTTTGAGCGGCGATAGTAATATTCGCTACCTGAAAGAAAATGGCGTGCGTATTTGGGACGAGTGGGCCGATGCCGATGGCAACCTCGGGCCGGTGTACGGTGTGCAGTGGCGTTCATGGCCTACGCCGGATGGCGGCCACATTGACCAGATTGCCCAGGTAGTTAACCAAATCAAAAACAACCCCGATTCGCGCCGCATGATTGTATCGGCATGGAACGTTGCCGAGGTTAATCAAATGGCGCTGCCTCCCTGCCACAGCTTATTCCAGTTTTATGTGGAACCTGCTGATGCTGCAAAGGGCGAAACCAAAGGCAAGCTTTCGTGCCAGTTGTACCAACGCAGCGCCGATATATTTTTGGGCGTGCCTTTCAATATTGCCTCATACGCCCTGCTTACCATGATGGTGGCCCAGGTTTGCGATTTGGATTACGGCGACTTTATCCACACCCTTGGCGATGCCCACCTGTACAACAATCACCTGGAGCAAGTGAACCTGCAACTAAGCCGCGAGCCAAGACCATTGCCAACCATGAAAATCAACCCCAACGTAAAAGACATCTTCGGTTTCAAGTTTGAAGATTTCACTTTGGAGAATTATGATCCGCATCCGCATATCAAGGGGGTAGTGGCGGTGTAGTCATTTGCTGCGCGTCATTTGTCTCAGGTCATTTAGTCATTTTTTGTTTTCGATACTTTGATATGAGTAACCGGATAGAGGATCTGGAAATTTATAACCTGTCTGCGGTATTTGCTCATCAGGTGTGGGCGCTTGTTATCACGTGGGATTATTTTGCAAAAGATACTATCGTTAAGCAATTGGTTCGCTCTTCCGATTCTATCAGCGCTAACATAGCCGAAGGCTTTGGAAGATTCCATTACAAGGAAAACAAAAACTTCTGCTATTTTAGCAGAGGCTCAATAATCGAAACCAAAACGTGGCTAATCAAATCGGAACAACGAAATTTGATATCTGCCGAACAATTTCAATCATTGATCCAACAACTGGAAACAATTCATCTAAAATTAAACATCTACATAAAATTCATTGGAAATGTCAAAAAGTAAAAATCATAAAGCCAACATACAGGCTAATGACCTAATGACTCAATGACTCAATGACATGAAATATGATCACATCTATCATAGTGGCTACGGCCAAAAATAACGCCATCGGTAAAGACAATAAATTACTCTGGTACCTGCCCAACGATCTTAAACATTTTAAAGATGTAACCACCGGGCATTCGGTGATTATGGGGCGCAAAACATTTGAGTCGGTGGGTAAGCCGCTACCTAAGCGCCGTAACATTGTGGTTACGCGGCAAGCCATCAGCATTGAAGGTTGCGAGGTAGTAACTTCAATTGAAGCTGCGCTGGCGCTTTGTGCCGATGAGGACGAAGTGTTTATTGTTGGCGGGGCCGAGATTTACAAACAGTCTGTCCCGTTAACAGACCGCATTTATTTAACAAAGGTTGACCAGGATTTTGAGGGCGACACTTTTTTCCCGGAACTGACTGCTGCGGAGTGGGAAGAAACCGAACGCGAAAATTTTGAGCCGGATGACAAAAACAAGTTGAAGTATTCGTTCATAACACTTGAACGTCGCTAACATTTTTTGTCATCAATTTGTTTTAATTTAAAATTTTGTGCTTGCGAAATTTTATTAGATTTGCCGTCTTATTAAAAAAAGCTTATAAACTAATTAATTACATATTACAAATTCGATGCAAGGTAAAGGGGTTATTAAATTTTTCGCCATTCTGCTGGCAGTTGTATGCTTATACCAGCTGTCATTTACATGGGTGGCCCAAAAAGTTGAGAGTGATGCCATGGCGATCGCAAAGGGAAATCCTGAAAAGTATCAGGCTTACCTGGACTCAATGTCTACACAACCGGTATATCCGATATTAAAACACACGTACGCTTACGCGCTACAAAGGAAACTTGCATTAGGCCTGGATTTAAAGGGTGGTATGAACGTTACCATGCAAATTCAACTGGATGAGCTGGTACGTAAAATTGCCAACAACAATCCTGATGTTACGTTTAACCAGGCTTTAGCAAATGCCGACAAATTGCAGGCTGATGCAAAAACCAGCCAAAAAGATTACATCGCGTTATTTGTTAGTGAGTATGAAAAATTAAATCCGGATGGTAAACTGGCTGCTATTTTTTCAACAAAAGATAACCAGGACCACTTAAAGTTTAACGCTTCAAACAGCGAAGTTGAAACTTACCTGAAAGATTTGGCTAATACAGCGGTAAAACAATCGTTCACCGTTTTAAACACACGTATCAACCAGTTTGGTGTAACCCAGCCTAACATTCAGTTAGAGGCGAGTTCAAACCGTATCCTGATTGAATTACCTGGTGTTAAAGAACCAGATCGCGTTCGTAAATTATTATCAGGTTCGGCAAAGCTTGAATTTTATCAAACATTTGATAACAGCGAAGCTTACCAAACCATAATTGCTGTTGATAATCTTTTTGCTGCAAAAAATAAAACTGTAAAAACCGATACATCGAAAGCAACTGCCGCGGTAGCTGCAAAAACCGATACTGCTGCAAAAGCAGGTTCGTTATTGAGCAAGGTTCAAAAAAATGCCGCTAAAGACACATCGGCTGCCGCACTTAACAGCAAATCACAATTGGCATCATTACACCCGTTGTTGTCTGTAATGTCGTTAAACGTTTTCCCTAACGCAAACGGTCAGCAGTCATTGGGTCAGGGCCCGGTTGTTGGTTACGCTTTATTGAAAGATACCGCTAAAGTTAATTCATACCTGCATAGCGCGTTGGTTAAATCAGTTATACCGCGCAACATGAAATTCCTTTGGGATGTAAAACCTTTAAAGGATGCTAAACAAAAAGCATTTGCTTTATACGCTATTAAATTAAGCGGCGCCGAAAACGGCCCTGTATTATCTGGCGATGTTATTAATGATGCCAACCCGGATATTGATCAAAAAGGCAGCCCTGAAGTAAGAATGGTGATGAACTCACAAGGTGCCGAAAAATGGCGCGTGATCACTGCCGAAGCTGCTGCAGCAACCAATAAGAGGGCTATCGCCATCGTGTTGGACGATAACGTATACTCTGCTCCTAACGTTCAAAATGAAATTTCTGGTGGTGTATCATCAATATCAGGAAGCTTTACACAAGAAGATACCAGGGATTTGGCCAACGTGTTAAAGGCTGGTCGCTTGCCTGCTCCGGCACATATCGTGTCTGAAGAAATTGTTGGTCCGTCATTAGGTCAGGAGGCCATCACTGCCGGTATTACCTCAAGTATCCTTGGTTTAGTAGTGGTATTGATCTTCATGATCGCTTACTACAATCGTGCGGGTACTGTAGCGGTAGTTGCGGTAATCATCAACATCTTCTTCCTGATGGGCGTATTAACCAGCTTAGGTGCTGTGTTAACTGTACCAGGTATCGCGGGTATCGTGTTAACGCTCGGTATCGCGGTGGATGCCAACGTATTGGTTTACGAACGTGTACGTGAAGAACTTGCTTTAGGCAAATCATTAAAAATTGCCGTAGCCGATGGTTTCAAACACGCGTTACCTTCAATCCTGGATTCGCAGATCAGTACATTCCTTACCGGTTTAATCCTGTTCATCTTTGGTTCGGGCCCAATCCAGGGTTTTGCTACCACATTGATGATCGGTATCGTAACTTCATTGTTCTGTTCACTGTTGATCTCAAGGGTTATATTTGAGTGGATGTTGGACAAAAACATGGAGATCAAATTCAGCAATCCATGGAGTTCACATACCTTCAAAAATGCAAACTTCGCGTTTGTTAAAAACCGTTTCAAGTTTTATATTTTCTCTGGTTTATTCATTCTTGCTGGTTTAATTTCAATTGCAACCCGCGGATTTACTTACGGTGTGGATTTTGAAGGCGGACGTAACTTTATTGTTAAGTTCCCTAATAAAACTGTAACCACCGGTCAAATACATGATGCTATTGATGCAACATTAGGTCGTGGTACCGAGGTTAAAACTTTAGGTACAGATAAAATCAGTATCACTACCAACTACCTGATTAAGGAAAACAATACCGCGGCTGATGCAAAAGTAAGAAGCACCCTGGTACAGGCTTTAGGTACAAAAGCAGAAACTAAAATTTCTGACAGCGACATTTTAGGTGGAGCCAAAGTAAGCGCAACCATTGCCGATGAGTTAAAAACATCAGCTGTGTATACGGTATTGTTCGCCATCTTCGTGATCTCGGCTTATATCTTAATCCGTTTCCGCAAATGGCAGTTTAGCTTAGGCGCGATGATCGCGACAGCGCATGATGCCTTGTTAGTACTTTCATTCTTCTCTTTATTCAATGGCTTATTACCATTCTCATTGGATATCGACCAGGCGTTTATCGCGGCTATCCTAACCGTTATTGGTTACTCTATCAACGATACCGTGGTAGTATTTGACAGGATACGTGAGTTCCTTGCTCATAAAAATAAAGACGAGAATACCGAAGACGTTATCAACAAAGCGATTAACAGTACATTAAGCCGTACTATTATCACCGCTTTAACGGTAATCTTCGTATTGATCGTATTATTCTTATTTGGTGGCGACGTAATTAAAGGTTTCTCCTTTGCATTATTGATCGGTGTTATTTTTGGTACATATTCGTCTATCTGCGTGGCAACACCAGTTATCGTCGACTTTGGAAAAAAAGACCTCAAATAAAAATAATCTAAAATTATCAAAAAGGCTCCAAAGTAAATTTGGGGCCTTTTTTGTTTCGATGTGAATTAGAGATCACCTTAAAATCCGGCTTTAAATGCTTCTTTATCACTATTTAAAAGATACAAATCATCGGACAGATGGGGTTGCAAATGGCGTATAATGAGGGTATAATTGCAGTGAAAATAACCCCATCATATTAGCCGCGGCACGGCTATTGTTGATAGCACCCCAAAAGCTTTTTTGCTTTGGCTATTTAAACAGAAAAGAAGCGTAAGTATACGCTCCTGTATTATTTAATAACATTCATACTCCCTGTATATGAACACATCAGATAGCTCAAAATTCCCATTAGTAGTTATAGTAGGCGGCGGTTTTGGCGGCCTGCAGGTAGCCAAAAAACTGGCAGATAAACCGGTAAATGTTTTAATGCTGGATAAGCATAATTACCACACCTTTCAGCCCCTGTTATACCAGGTGGCCATGGGTGGGCTCGAATCAGAGTCGATAGCGTTTTCATTGCGTAAAAACTTTGATAGCCAAAAAAACTTCCGCTTTAGGATAGCCGAAGTATTAAAAGTTAATGCCGGTAAAAACACCATTGAAACCACCATTGGCGAAATAGCTTACGATTACCTGGTGCTTGCAACGGGATCGACCACCAATTTTTTTGGCAATAAAGAGATTGAAAAATTTGCAATGCCCATGAAGTCTATTCCGGAAGCGCTCAACCTGCGTTATTCGGTTTTGCAAAATATTGAGGAGGCGCTTTTAAAACCATCAAGGGAAGAGCGCGAGCCTTACCTCACATTCGTGTTAGTTGGTGCCGGCCCTACCGGCGTTGAGTTATCAGGTTCATTGGCCGAGTTGCGCAACCACGTATTAAACAAGGATTATCCCGAACTTAAAAAAGAAGACATGAAGGTTTACCTGGTAGACTTTTTGCCGAAAGTACTGGGACCGTTTTCTGACCAGGCATCGGCTGCGGCTAAAGAGTTTTTAACCAAAATGGGTGTTGAAGTACTATTAGGTGTTAAGGTGGAAAGCTACGATGGTAACGAGATTAAATTTGAAGGTGGTAAAACCATCCGCACCAAAACGGTGATCTGGAGTGCAGGCGTAATGGGCGTAGTGCCCGAAGGTATTGATAAAGGCAATATAGAACGCGGTAACCGCATTAAGGTAGATAGCGTTTGCCGGGTAATTGGCACCAGCAATATCTTTGCGATTGGCGATGTAGCAGCCATGATTACCGACGAAACGCCCAAGGGGCACCCAGGCGTGGCACAGGTAGCCATACAAATGGGCGCGCACGTAGGTAAAACCATTATACAGCTTATCACTAATGAACCTACCGCGCCGTTCAAATACTTTGATAAAGGATCATTGGCCACCATCGGGAGGAATAAAGCGGTTGCCGATCTGGGCAAAATCAGGTTCCAGGGATTTTTTGCATGGCTGGTGTGGATGTTTGTACACCTGATATCGCTTTTAGGAGGCCGTAACAAGGTTATTGTGTTCATCAACTGGATATCAAGCTACATCAACTACAATGGCGGCACAAGGCTTATCATCCGCAAATTTGAACGCGAAGGACTCACCGAGGAAGAACACTTGCCGGTGACGGTGGATTGATAGTGAGTAGTGAGTAGTGAGTAGTGAGTAGTGAGTAGTGAGTAGTGAGTAGTGAGTAGTGAGTAAAAACTTATTAGGCGTTTATATTGTTTTGAAGTTATCATTAAATTATTCAGAACTTTGATTTAGGTATTTGGGACCTAACTCAAAACTCATCACTCAAAACTCATGGTTATTAAAATTACCGAATGTCCGCGCGACGCTATGCAGGGGATAGTTCATTTTATCCCCACCGATATTAAGGCGGCTTATATTAACCTTCTTTTGCAGGTGGGGTTCGATACTATCGATTTTGGGAGTTTTGTATCGGCTAAGGCTATTCCACAATTACAGGATACTGCTGAAGTTTTGGCTAAGCTTGATTTAAGCGGCACACAATCTAAATTACTGGCCATAGTAGCCAACTACCGCGGTGCCGAAGAAGCTGTTAAACACAGGGAGATCACTTACCTGGGGTATCCATTTTCTATCTCTGAGACTTTTCAACTGCGCAACACCAATACCACACTACTCCAATCCTTTGATAATGTAAAACGGATGCAGGAATTAGCCGCTGGTAACGATAAAAAATTACTGGTTTACCTATCTATGGGTTTTGGCAACCCTTACGGGGATGAATGGAATACAGGCATCATTCATGAGTGGGCAGAAAAACTGGTAAACGAAGGCATCCACAATATAGCTTTGGCCGATACCATAGGCATTGCCAATGCAGACCAAATCAGCGGTATTTATCCTGAGCTTTGCAGGCAATTCCCGCAGGCCGAATTTGGAATCCACCTGCACAGCACACCAGATACCTGGCACCCCAAAATAGATGCAGCATACCAAAGCGGCTGCCAGCGCTTTGACGTAGCCATTAAAGGCTACGGAGGCTGCCCAATGGCCTCAGACGACCTTACAGGCAATATCGCCACAGAAAACCTATTAGGTTACCTCCAATCGCAAAACGAGCCCACAGGGCTTAATATGGACAAATTTAGGGAGGCGATGGACTATGCGGGGAGAGTATTTCTTTAGATGTGCAGATTTCAGATGTGCAGATGAGGGAATTGATGTGCAGGTATGCAGATGATGAATGTTTGAATTTAAGCTGATTTTTGACTATCAAATTCATCTAAAATCCGATAAATCAAATAAATCAGCTTAATCTCGGTTCAGAAAAAATCATTTGCAGATCTGCACATTTGAAATCTGCACATCTACGCAGTTGCCTTCGCAGCCTTCACCACTTTCGCTTTTACAGATTTATCGAAATTTTCCATTACCAATACGGCTGCGCCAACTAATTCGGCATCGAAGCCAAGTTCTGATACCAGCAATTCAGTCCCTTTGGATAAACGGGGGATACAGTATTTGTGTAAAGCCTGCTGAATGGGGGCCATTAATATTTTGGCCACTTTTGCGCCGCGGCCACTCAATACAATGGTCGCCGGGTTCATGATATGAATGAGGATGGCCAGGGCCTTCCCTATTTTGTAGCCTGCATCTGATAACAGCTCGATCGCAAACTGATCGCCGTGATTGGCGGCATCTAAGAGGGCATCGCCCATTAATTTCGAGTGATCGTTGGTATTATGCTTTAAACTGGTTATACGGCCTTGTTTAATGCCTTCAATGGCTTTTTGAGCAACCACCAGCATCGATGCCTCGGCTTCTAAACAACCACGTTTACCGCACTCGCAAAGGGAACCGTCTTCTGATAAAGGGATGTGACTTAACTCACCCGCGAAACCGGTGTGGCCTCTAAACAACTTGCCGTTAACAATCATCCCCAAACCTATACCCCAGCCCAGGTTAATCACCATTACTTCGGTTTGCGCTTTGGCAATGCCAAATTTTTGCTCGGCAAGGGCAATTAAGCTCGAATCATTATCGATATAAGTAGTAATCCCGGTATGTTCGGTAAGATAAGCGGTAAGGCTGCCGTTAGCATCGAGGTAAGTATAGTTGATTCCTTCAGTTACATTAATGAAACCAGGCATACCGATACCGATACCTGCGATTTTACCTTTGGCTATGCCCGAATCTTTGATATAGCTATTAATCTGGTTGGTAAGGATAGTAAGCGCGCTTGGGTTGTTAAGCAGTTTAAGCTCAAAAGTAAGCATATCTGCAACCGGGCTGTTCTGCAAATCAAACAATTGGATGCGTGCCGTAAGCTGATCAAGCGCTACCGCCAGTATATACATGGCATTTGCCTTTACCGAATACATTAACGGGCGACGGCCACCACTTGAAGGAGCGTAACCATGCTCAACCACAAAACCTTCGTGCATTAATTCGTTTACGGCCTTGGCTATTGATGGAATACTTTTTTCAAACAAATCGCTCAATCCCGCGCATGACATGGCTTTGTTAAAGTAAAGCCGCTTAATAATCATGTTTTTTAGCTGACTGCCCTTGATACCTTTAGTTTCGGCTTCCATTCAATAATTAATAGTTAAAGATTTTAAAAGACCTAATGTAAGTTTTTAAAGTTCATAAAAATATAAATAAAGTATTAAACTACAACTGTAAACATTACGGTTTTTAACTGGCTGATTAATTGACAAAAATAAACAAACTTAACAGAATGGTAATATAGGTAATAATATTTTGCAGATGGGAATGGTAGATTTTATGTAAAGTAAATCACATTTAGGAAGAAGGCATTTTGTATAAACCTCAGTTTTAACATAGCCATGTTGTTTTAAAAATAGTTAGCCGCTATGCGCAATGTCATTAAGTTAAGGAAAAAAAGAATTAGAAATAATATCGAATAATGAATTTCGAATGTCCAACACCGAAGGGTTTTACTTCATTATTCGATATTGGACATTCAGTGTTCGATATTAAATCAACATTAAATCATTAACTTAATGACATTTCGCTATGCGGCATCTTGTATTTGGGGTGTATGGGCTACAAACAGGTGGTCGCTACGCGCAATGTCTTTAAGTTAAGGATTTTCTCCCCCATAGGGGGTAGAGCTTTGTAGAAAAACAGGAGATAATGCTCCGTGCCGTAGGTACGGAACCTGTGTAGCGTACCTACGGCACGCAAAAAATATTAATTTCGCATGCTACAAAGCTTTTGCTCCGATGGAGCAACCTGTCAATCTCTTAACTTAATGACATTGCGCTAGGCGACATAAATGATAAACGCAGATCATTGCTAAAACTACCTTTATGCCGCATAGCGGCTACCTGTTTGTAGAAAAAACACATACAAGATTTTATGCACCGTAGGTGCTACCTATCCGGATGCGAAGTAAGGCACTTCCTGTTTGATTTAATAGCCCGTATACTTTCTCCATACGTTGTTTACTCTTTTTGCATAAACATCCAACGCTGGCCTTCCAGATCGGCCGCGCGGTAACGGGTGCCGGGGTAACCTTCTTCAATCTGCGACAAAACGATGGCGCCGCCTGCCTGCGCCTTTTCACAATGCTGCTTTACATCATCTACATAAACCAAAACGCCATTGATAACATAGGGAACCGTATAAGCTTTTGCTGCAATTGCGCAATTTTCAACGTGGTGTTTGGGGCTTTGGTAATCGGGAGTTGGTTCGGCCAGCATAATAATGTTATCGCCCATAGCTATTTCACCATGAGCAAGGCGGCCCTGGTCGTTAGTCATGCGGGTTACTTCGGTAAAGCCAAATGCCTTACAAAGCCATTCCATAGCAGCCACACCATCCTCATAGGATAGCATGGGAATAATTTGTTGGGTTGATGTGCTCATGACGTTTTCAATTAGTGATTATCAACAAGCCCTGCATGAAAAAATTAAGCATAAAAAACAACTATGCCTTATTCCTCTTCGCTAAAATCATCAAGCACACCAGTGTACTCGCTCCAATCGGGGTCATCGTTAGCTATAATGGTGATGGGCAGTTCTTCAAACTGAGCCAAAGCGATATTCAATCTTTCACCGGCTATGTCAATATCAGTAGTATACCAACCCCACCATCGTTCATTTTCGCCGGTGAATACAAAGGTAAGGATGCTTTGGTTATCCTGTTCCAGCAGGCTTCTAAGGACCTCTTCAACCCGTTCCATCAAATCCAGGTCGATACCATCGGGCAGTTGGTTTGTGCTGTTGGGCTGATAGGCAAATATTACATCCAATCGTTGGTTGTAAAGACCGGTATCCATAAAATTATAAATATTGGGTCGGTACCTTACCCAAACAGGCAATCCATCTACGTTATCAAATTCGGTTTCAACCCATGCATCGCTCAGGGGCATATCTTCTATCATCATACCTCAATATTACAAAAAAGACTTGCGAATCAATCATCCGCAAGTCTTCAAATTTTTAATTTTGCTTTAAGCTTTCCGCCTTCGGCTTTCTGCTTTATTGTACTTCAAACTCCTTCTTCAGCTTAATGTCTTCAGATGAGCTGCCTATCATCACCATAAACTTACCGGGCTCCACCGTCCAGTTCATGTTTTTATCCAACAGGGCCAGGTCATCGGGGTGTAGGGTAAATTGCACGGTTTTCTTTTCACCGGGCTTAAGGTTTACGCGTTCAAACCCGCGCAAATCGTATTCGTAAGTGGTAACGCTGCTTATCTCATCTTTTAAATAAAGCTGCACCACGTCGTCGCCGGCACGTGCACGGTTATTGGTTACATCAACAGTTACCTGTACATCGCCCTGGGCGTTTTCTTTTTCTGGCGATACTGTTAGGTTGCTGTACTCAAATGTAGTATAGCTTAAACCGTAGCCATAAGGATACAACGCACCATTCACGCTGGTTTTGCCCCAGCTGTTTTGACCGCCCTGCCCTGCCTGGGCATTGGGTTTAAACGGAAAGTTAAACTCAATTTGGCCCGTAGTTTTAGGGAAGGTGATAGGCAGCTTTCCACCCGGATTGTTATCACCAAACAAAGTTTCGGCAATTACCCTGCCGCTTTGCACACTGGGGAACCAGGCTTCTAAAATAGCCGGCACATATTTATTTTCCCAGTTGATGGTAAGCGGCTGCCCGTTGATCATCACCATCACCACAGGTTTACCAGTAGCCTGCAAGGCTTGTATCAGCTTTAATTGACGCCCAGGCAGGTTTAAACCCGTGCGCGACAGGCTTTCACCTACCCTATCCACATCCTCGCCTACAACGGCTATAATCACGTCGGCCTGCTTGGCCTGGTTAACCGCCGAATCGATACCGGCTTGCTCCTGCGCTGTAAGAGGGGTTTCAATAATCTCGCTTTCGGGCCAGCTGGCATCAACCATGTTGCAGCCTTTGGCGTAGTTTACCTGCGCACCTGCACCTACATATTTTTTAATACCATCAAGCACCGTAGTAACCGGGTTATGCGACGGACCGTATCTGCTGATGGCATAATTGGTTTCGGTAGCCAGCGGACCGGTTACCAAAATGTTTTTAAGTTTAGTTTTATCCAAAGGAAGCAAGCTGCCCTGATTTTTAAGCAACACCATCGATTCGCGGTTCATTTGTAACGACATTGCCTCATCATCGGCCGTGTGCACCAGCTTATCGGCCGCTTTGGGATCTTTAACATACGGGCTATCAAATAAGCCCAAACGCATTTTTACCCGCAACACATCCCCCACCCGCGAATCAATCACTTTCATCGAGATCTTGTTCTCTTTAATCAGCTCGCGCAAGGGTAAAATAAAAGTTTGTGGCATGGTAAAGTTGGTGCGCACGTTAAGTCCGGCTTCAACAGCCTGCCTTACGGCTTCTTTGTAATCGGCAGCCACATGGTGCTTAGAGTATAAAAACTCCACCGCCTCGCTATCGCTCACTACATAGCCATTAAAGCCAAATTGCTGGCGCAACAGCTGCGTTAAAAAGTAATAACTACCGGTTATAGGTACGCCATCCCAATCATTATAGCTGCTCATTACGCCCATGGGATGCGCCTCCTGAATCACCCTGCGGAAAGGGTACAGATACACCTGGTGCATTTCCCTTGGTGCCACATGCGGATCTGTGCGGGCACTACCATCGCGGCCACCTTTGGGTACACTGTATACCGCGAAGTGTTTAAGAGTTGCGGCAATATTTTCTTCCTGCATACCCAATACCATTTGTTTACCCATTTCGGCAATATGAAAAGGATCTTCGCCATAACATTCCACCACACGGCCCCAACGCTGGTCGCGGGCGGGATCAAGTATGGGTGCGTAAACATTGGTATAACCCAGGGCACGGGCCTCGCGGCCAACCGTTTGACCGGCCTGGCGTACCAATTGTTTATCAAACGTACTGCCGATGCCTATGGGTGCAGGCAACGGTGTAGCCCTGTCATGATTTAAGCCATGGATACCTTCGTTTGTAAAATCGACCGGGATGCCCATGCGGGTTTCTTCCACAAACCATTTTTGGATGGTATTGATAGCCGAAGCATGTTTACTAAACGGAAAAGAATATTGGGTAGGCGCATCATCGGTATGCGAGGTAAGGTTGTTTAATTCCTCGTCGATATTGGCTATACCATCCTTCCAGATCTCATTTTTCCAGTTAGGTACGGGCATCTCGTCTTTTAAAACCCGTTTGTAGCCGTAAAGCGTGGCCATTTGGCAGGTTTTTTCTTCAACGGTCATTTGGCTTAGCAGATCGGCAACACGTTTTTCGATAGTTTGAGAGGGATCTTCAAACACATCCATTTTGCCGTTCTTGTTAAAATCTATCCAGCCTTTATGGTAAATATTTTTTTGTTGTGCCGATGCCTGCAAAGCCAGCATAGCAAACAGTGCCGATGCCGCGCATACGCGGGGCAAGTAATATTTTTTCCTCATGTAGATGAATTGTGGTTAGTATTTCAAATATAGGAGAATAAAATAATGCATTGTACAAATAACACTAAGGTGTTACAATGTAGGGAGGATGTAGAGGCCCCCAGCCCCCTAAAGGGGGAGTTTTTGATTTTTTTGGATGTAAACGTATCTTCGAATTAAATACCTGCTAAATGAAACTGCTTTTACTTCTATTCTTTTTAAACCATCATCCGGTTGATACTACTACTAAAAATGGTCGTTTTATCGCGATGGAGTACAAAGGCATGTCAAATTGTATTTATGAAGTAACCATTAATGACAGCCTGATCATAGGAGCCAAAGTAAATGGCTATATTACCGTTCAACCTAATTTTGGCATCGGCACAAGCGTACCTCGCGATGTGATGCATAACCCCGAGGCTTACGTTAACAAAAAGAAAGCGGCAAAATACGTGGATAAAAATATGGGCAACGATAAATTCATCAACGCCGACGGACAGAATTTCATCATCAGGCGAAAGGATGTTAAAAATATTTATATCAATACCGAGCCCAAATGGGGAATGGGTTACTATCCACAAAGCGGCCGCATTATGATTGAATCACCGGAAACACCCTATAATAAAACTGCCCTGCGCGATCTTATCCTTGTTGGCGACCAAAACGCGCAGGATGTGCTCAAAATATTCAAATAAATTTTATCAAGACGCTACTATTTTAGAGGTTAGAAGAACTTGTAATTATTACGATACAATTAAATTACCCTTTTGAAATAATATTTAATAATATCTAAATTCACCTAACCAAACACTATCTGTTATGAAAACGTCTAAACTCCTTTTCGCACTACTAATTATTACAGGCTTAACCACCGCTAAAAACGAAGTAAAAGCCCAGGCAGATACCGCCAACATAACTTTTAAAAACACCGCAAATTTGCCCTACCCCCTAACCTGGAATACACCGGTTACCGATGGTACTTACATTTACGCCATTGCCGGCTACCAGGGTCGCGGTGGTTATTCAAATGATGTTTTGAAATATGATCCGCAGGTAAACCGCTGGTCGGTACTAACCAATATTGGCGGTAACCGAATACAGGCGGCTGCCGCTTACGTGCCAGTAACTAATAAAATATATGTTTTTGGTGGTATTAGCGGACAAGGCCGTGCCACTAATATTTACCAGAGTGTACAAACCATAGATGTTAAAACCGGCGAAGTTGCAAACCTGCATGCTCAAAATCCCGAGGCTACTACCTACGGTTGTGCTGTTGAATATAACAATAAGATATACTTATTTGGCGGCAGCCGGGAGAAAGAACGCACCAGTAACTCCCTTTATGAATTTGACCCGCAGACCGAAAAGTTTACCCAACTGGCAGCCATGCCCGAAAGTCTGCAAGCTGCGGGCACGGTTGTTAACGGCGTTATTTACACCGTTGGCGGTTATGACGCTTTCTTAAAGCGCCAGTCATCAAACGTAAACGCTTACGATATTAAAACCAACACCTGGAAAACGGTTTGTAAAATGCCACAGTTCATGTCGGCTAATAGTGTGGCTGCCTTAGGCGATAAAATTTTTATTACAGGTGCTTATGATGATGAATACTTAACTGCTTATTATGATATCAGCACCAACAAATTCGTAAAACTTAAATCAAATATGGAACCACGCAGGGCTACCGCATCGGCAGTATTTAATAATTATTTATTTGTATTTGGTGGCACAAGCCGGTTTAAAGCAGCCAATGCTTCCACGTTGCAATCGGCACAGGTGGCTAATTTGAGTGGCTTTTTAAGAACGAGCGCGAGCAAGTAAAACGGGATAAGGTGCAGAATCCAGACTAACGAAGTTTTAAACACTTCGTTAGTCTTTCGCCTCAGCAACCATACTACAACATCCCCTTATAAATACCGCAATTTTCATCATCAAAACAAACAAAAATTACTTGCTTAACAGTTTCATTATCGGCTAAAAAATCCTGTACGGTTTTAATGGCTATTGCGGCCGCTTTCTTTTTGGGAAAGTGGTAAATACCAGTGCTGATATTAGGAAAAGCGATAGTTTCTACCTGGTTTTCGGCGGCTAACTTAAGGCTGTTTAAATAAGCTGATGCCAATAACCCCTCCTCGCCTTTACCGCCATTATTATAAACCGGACCAACCGTATGGATCACATATTTGGCAGGCAGGTTGCCGCCGGTAGTAATTACAGCCTCACCGGTTTTGCAACCTCCCTGGCGGTTACGGATCTGGATACACTCTTCCAAAATAGCTTTACCGCCGGCCCTGTGTATAGCGCCGTCAACGCCACCGCCACCCAACAATGAGGTATTGGCAGCGTTAACAATAGCATCGGCATTTACCTTGGTGATATCACCTTGTATTAATTTTATTCGTTGGTTAGTCATTATTAATTAGTCTTCGGCAGCTTCTTCGCCTTTTGTGCCTAATTCTACAATATCCCCTTTTTGAAACAAGATAGCTTTTAACGTGGTACGCCAGATTGGTTTTTTACGCAATAAAAACTCCAGGTCCATCCCAAAATGTTTAAACTCCTCTTGCTGGGCATTTTGCATAATGGCTTTGGCGGCTTTATCAGTTTCTACCGAAATACGTTGCTCGTACCAGTTAATGGCTTCAGCCTCTTCGGTAAGGGAAACAATCATACGCGCAAAGGTGCGGGTTTCTGCCGATAATTCGTTGGCAGGTTCGTGATATTGATCAAATGACATAATGTTCTGTTTTTTATAGTAGAAACATTACGATTGAATTTTGTTTTCTTTTTTTGGACTTTGAGACTATGGGACTTGGGGACTATTGGACAAAAGACTTTTGAACAAAGGAATAAGAACTTTTTTGGGAGTTACCCAACTCCCGCGAGGTTAGCGCAGCGTAACTCGTGGGTAAAACTGGTGGAAGCCTTTGGCTTCCCTTTATATTTAATGTAATAGTGCAGCTGAAAGCTGCAACCAACATTACCCACGAGCTGAAAGCCCGCGGGAATTTCAGGAAATTTAGAAGGGCCCGGGGGCTTCTACTTCAAGTTCTTCAAAAACTCAACCGCGTCATCACCCAATTTATAATTGAGTTTTGCCAGCTTAGCTACATAAAACTTGCGTACATCTGTCCATTTGTAATATGGCGAAGTACCTTTCAAACCAGTAATATGTGCTTCTTTTTCGTTCAGTAAAATCTTAACCAGGTAATCTGTTGATCCTTTCTTTTTATAAAAAATCCATTGGATGTTGGAGCTTAAGGGGATCACGTTTGAGGCTTGCCAGGCTTTATCAAACTGGTTAATATCATTCGATACTTTATCTGCGCCCTCAATACTTAACAGCGCTGCAAACGGCGATATGGTTTCGGCATGGGCAAAGCGTAGGTTGGCATTGTACGTACCGGTTTTAATAAAATCATCTGTAGTAGTAATAAAATTGGCCAGCAACGGCGCAGCTATAATCACTTGCAAACCGTCGGCTTTCACCCCGGGGCCTTTTACAAGAAAATCTTCCACATTATCTGTTCTGCCAAGGGCTTTAAGCTCATCGCATGTAAATAGGGAAGTAAAATCCAGTTCTTTCGATTCAATGCCGAGTTGTTTTGCCTCTCCTTGTACCGAGTAAACAATGGTAGCAAATCCCCAAATGTCATTGATGATCCTATCAGCCTGCATCTCATCAATTGCTTTAAAATATTCGGCTTTAAAAAGGCGCGATACGATGGCTTTGTTGATCTCCTCTACATGTTCTGCCTTGGCAATAATGGCTTTGTATTTATCCCAGTCGCCTTTTTTTTCATAAGCGGTATACGCCGGCGACTCGTCATAAAAACGAAGATTTACATCATCATTTGCTTCAGTAATCTGTGCTGAATCTTTTAAATGAGGTTTCAGGCCCGCTAAAAACGCGTCCTCGCTTTGCTTGGTACGAATCTCTTTGGTGATAGTTATATTCAATTTAGGTTTACTGGCAAATACTTTATTATAGTTATTGTACATGCGGCTGCCAATCCCCTGCAATTCTTCACGCCCTTCGGCCGATATCGATTTGGTATTGCCTTTCTCAACCTTTTGCAGGTTAAGCACCATCTTTTTTAACAATTTGCCTTCATCGGTAAGCATGCCTGCGCTATCGGCCTTTAAAAGAAATCCATAGGTAAAACTGGCTTTAACATCCTTGGTTAAATGCCTGGCACCGTGCCTGCCCACGTGGTTTATAAAAACCGGCTCGTAGCCTTTAGGCACAGGTGTATATTTCACAACAGGTGACTTATACAAGGTTTTAGTACCTAAAAACGCGGTGCCACAATCCTGTGCCGATGCAACCGATGCAAAGGCTGTTATGAAAAACATGGATAGAATTACTTTTTTCATGATGTACTTATATCAAAAAAGTCGTGCTGAACTTGTTTCAGCATCCCACAAGCAAGATGAACGGTTATAACGGTATACTTGGCATGTGAGGTGCCGAAACAAGTTCGGCATGACTTCATTTTTTCAAAATTTAGCTTTTAACAACACAAGGATCAGTTTTCAGGCTGATCCTTGCAAGTTTTAGTTTAGTTTGTTTGTGTAAAGTTCATTGCGTATTAATGCTGGTTACCGGTACCATCGCTTTGGTAAGCGCCAATATCTTTACCTGGTAAGGTTATCGTGGTGCCGTAATCACCCGTGGCAGTTACAGAAGCTATCGGGCTAAAATTAACGTTACCTGCATTTACGCCTTTTGAACCCGCTTTAAGCCTGAAGTTTGATGTGCCCACCAAAACAGCAGCCGGAGTTTGCACGGATACCGTCATTGGGCCAGGGTTTGCGGTATAATCAAAAGCGGTAAGATCATAACCGTAAAAAGTTGGATCATTTTCCTTTGGTGTGGTGGAATGCACATCGGCAGATTGAAAAGTACTTACACCATCAGCCGCCTGGAACAGGCTCACAATTTTTTGTGTCGACCCATAAAAATACTGGTTGTTGTATTTAATGTTGGTTAAATCAGCATCGCTGGTTAAGCGTAAACCGAAACGGCAGTTGGCTATTAAATTATTATAAACCATACCCCTTGCTGCTTTTTCGAAGTTGATTGAACCGCCCCTGCCCGATTTTGTTTGTCTGAAACCGCAATTCACCATGGTATTATTATACATGGCAACATTGGTTTGTGTACCAGAGCTACCTGCATCAGATGCCTTTAACGCGTTGGTTGCCGCGCCTATAAAAAAGTTGTAAGCTAAATCGCCAACGGTGCCGCTCTTCATGTTAAAAAACTCGCCGCCTAATTGACCGCAAAGTTCAAACGTGTTGCGCATAATACTTATTTTACCGCCACTTACCCTTATCGCGTCATCCTTGGCACCAAATACCCATGAGTCTTCGAGAATAAATTTTTTGGTAATGTTACCAAAGTAAATAATATACCGGGGATCGCCGCTGGCGTAAACACCAGTTTCGTTTCCGCTTGCAGGGCCTCCGGCCAGTTCAAGGTGTGTCCATTTAATAATCAAATCGCCACCTGGAGCGGGATTTTTTGACGAAGGATCGGGCCAGCAAACTATGCCACCCCACCAGCCTTTAAAAACATCGGTGTAATTTTGTGTCAAAGCTTCAGTATGATAGGTGTCGGCATTTTGCACAGTAATATAGTTTGGTTTTTCTTTAGTACCAAGGCTTATAAAAGTACCGTGCATAATAATTTCGGGCGCGGTTTGATAGGTTTTACCATCGCCGATAGCGATTAGTTTAACCCCTTCCTGCATTTGCAGCGTATCACCTTCATTAACTGTGATATCGGTTTTAAAATAATAGGTTTTACCAGCCAGCATGGTGCCCTTAACAGCTCCTTTTAAGGTATCGGATGTAATGCCATTACTAACCAGCCTGAGGGGTGCCGAAATAATTGCAAGTTCGGCTTTATGACATGCGCTTAGCGTAATCAAACACAGGCACGCCAAATATATTTTGTTTATATTTTTCATTTTTAATTTCATTATAGTTTATAGCGTAAACCCAATATATAATACTGCCTGTACAGATCTTTACGGACAGAGGTGTTTTCGCCCGCTTTTTGCAGTTCAACATTTACGGCATCAGTTGGGTAAGGCCTCCTTATTTCAAGTTCATAAGGTGTATTTAAAAGGTTGGTTGCTTTTACATACAGATACAGGTTACCGTACAAACGCTTATCGGCCGATAAATCGAGCGTGGTAAAGCCTTTTTGCCAAATGTCATTATCCAGATATGGTGATACCGTATTTAACCTGGCACCTGTATAAACAAATGATAGCTGGGTGTTTAAGCCATTTTTAACGCTACGGTACAGCAGTGATAGGTTACCGATATTTTTTGATTGCCCCTGTAATGAACGTGTTTGCTGCACGGTGCGATGGGTTACAAAACCCTGATCGTTACGATAATCTTCTTCTTTATCGGTAGTTATTTTTGAATTGGTGTATGTGTAGTTGGCACGGATACCAAAGCTTCTGAAATATTTGGTAAAATCAAGTTCGAAACCGTAGTTGGTGGCATTCCCAAAGTTTTCGGGCCTTAGCACGTAGCTGGTAGCCTGTTTTTCAATCGCGTATTCAACCGGGTTATGGATTGATTTATAAAACACACCTACCAATAACTGATCAAGGGCTTTCGGGAAAAGCTCATACCGCAAATCAAAGTTTTCGGCAGTGATGCGTTTCAAATTAGGGTTACCCTGCTCGTCATAAAGCGCGTCGGGGTCACCCGCTGTATGCGGTACCAGTTCATAAAAGTTAGGCCTGCTTATAGCCGAATAGTATGATAGGCGAAGATCCTGCTTTTCGTTAAACTGGTATTTGAAGTTTACACTTGGCAAAAAATCATAATATTTAATGCTGCCGGTTTTACCTTCAACAGATGCATCGGCCTGGGTAAGCCAGCTTTGGCTGGTATGCTCGTACCTTAAACCTGCAATAGTTAATAATTTGCCCGCGGTAAATTTAACCTGGCCGTAACCAGCCCCTACCTTTTCGGTAAAATCATAGTTAAGCGCGTTTGTAGGCGTACCCTGGCTGTTAAACAAATCGAAAGTATTGTTATCAACATTACCGGTAAACGTTTGGGCGGTATTACTTGCGCCCGGTCTTAAATCATACTCGTCAAAACTGCTGTGCCTTGTTTTATCGCGGTACATACTACCGGCGCTTAGTTCAAAGGTGGTATTAAACAAAGTTGGCTTGTAAATAAAATTAAGAAAGCCTGTTTTATCCTCGTCGGAGTTTTTGCTGAAGGTGCGGCTTTGGGCTTTTAAGCCATCAAAAGTGTATGGTGCCTGCACAATGCTGCCATCGCTTTGCACGTTACGGCCGGTATTCAGATTTAGTTCTGCTCTGTCGGGCTCGTTGGCGGTTGCTTTGGAATATACCGCGGTCCAATTGATACTGAATACATCGCTCAACCTGTGATCGCCATGTAAATTACCGTTTTTAATGGTTTGAATGGTGCGGTCGCTGCGATAAGTTTGACTTACCCTACCAGTACCAACACCTGCCCTGCCAAGCTCCAAACTTGTATCAGAGCTAAACCTGTAGTTGTTTTGGGCCAGGTTAATGTAATCTAAATCGAGCGTGATTTTATTGGCATTATTAAACTTGTAATCAAATTTGGTTAGTATACCGGTACGCTGTTGTTGAATGTTATAGGTACGTTTTTCGATATCGGTTACCAGGGGTTGGTTATTGGTTGGGTTTACTTCGGTACTAAAAAAAGTGCTGTTAGTTAGCCTGTAAGTATTCTGGTAGCTTAAGGCCAGTAAGGCTCCAAACTTTTTATCGGCTGTTCGCCCGCCAATGCTTAAGCCCGCTATAGTTGCCAGCGGAACCTTGTTTTCGCTGTAATGGAACGGATTGGTGGTAAAATCGGCCCCGGTTGCAGTACGCCCATCCGAACGTGGCGATGTTTGTAAACTTGCGCTACGATCAAAACCCGTAAAGCCTTTGTTAAAAAAGTTTGCGGCTAAACCGGTTGCTAAATTGGCGCGTACTGAAAATTCGTCGGGCGCGTCTTTTAAAACCAGGTTAATGGCGCCGCCTATCGCATCGCCTTCCATGTTGGCAGTAAGCGATTTTGATACTTCTAAACGGTCAACAATATCGGCCGGGAAGATATCCAAAGGCACATACCTGTTTTTATTATCCGGACTTGGGATTTTTACACCATTAACCAATGTGTATTGGTAACGCGCATCCATACCGCGTATAATGGCATACTGGGCTTCGCCATTGGCGCTGCGATCAACAGATACGCCCGATACTCTTTGTGTAACGTTTGCAATGGTAATATCTGGCGATGCTTCGATAGTACGGGCCGAAACCGCGTTTAATAACTGCGGCGAACGGCGTTCGGCACTTTGAGCTGCTTTATCAGATGATTTATCTGCATGGCCGGTTACAGTTACCTCGTTAAGGCTGGTTTCTTTAGTTTTTAAGGATAGGTTAACAGTGGTTGTAAGACCGTCCTGCACTTCAATATCCTTGTCTTCCTTATCAAAAGCAACATAGCGCACATCAATTTCATACCTGCCTGCGGGTACATTTTTAAGTACAAAGCTACCATCAAGGCCAACGCCTGTTGATACTTTGAAACCTGTTGATTTGCTGTGAATATTCACCGTGGCGCCAACAAGCGGCTCGCCGGTTTTCCTGTCGGTAACGGTTCCTTTAATTGTACCGCTGGCAAATGCAAAGCTGCATATGGCAAGCTGAAGTAGAATTAGCAGGGGTATAAGTTTCTTCATTTGCTATGGGTTTAAAAATCCGCAGCAAAGAAACCCCACCAATTTAATGATGAGGTAAATGCAATGTTAATATGTTGTTAACTATCTATCTAAAGTTTATTCAAAATTGATGTTTGTGTAACAAATTTGTTTCTTTATCAGTTTATCGCTTAAAAATTGCAATCGGCAGAAGGTTTTATATCTTCTTTATCGCGACTTAAAATCGCTTTTCCGTTATTGAAAGTAATAATCCAAATGCTGTCGTAATCATCATCCGGCCATTTTAAACCAGCTTCCTGCACGCCTAAAGCTCTTACAATTGGGGCTATTCCGCCATGTTCCCATGAAACCAGCACCACGCCGTTGCGGCTTTTCAAATCGGCAGCCATTCCTAAGGAATCTTTTTCGGTACGGCTGCTGTTTACCGTCAAATTATATTTCGACACAAGCGGCACAATAGTTTCAAACATGCGCGCGTGTTTGGTGGCTTCGCCCAAACCCAAACCCGGTACAAATACAAAAGCAGGAACCCCAAATTTTGAGGTGATCACCGCCGGTAATTTCATCGACCGGTTTAAGCCCTGGCAAGTAAGGTTATCGCCCTTTAAAGGTTTTTCGCCATGACGGATAAATACAATTTTTAATCCGGCTGTTTGCGCCTTTACTGTTGATAAGCTTATTAATACTAACGCTAAAGCGCTTATAATTTTTTTCATTTCAAATTTTAGTAAAAAGGATAACCGGAATTAGATCCGGTTATCCTTTTGATATTTTTAGTGTTTATTGCCGCTACCGTTTAACTGGTAAGCTCCCAAATCTGCACCCGGAGCCGTAGCTTCAGATAAACCATAGATCTTATCCAGGGGCACGGTGATTAATGGCTGTACCGATAAATTTCCTTTACCAATTAACGGCGAGTTTGCTAACAAGCGGAAATTAAAGCTTCCGATAGCACTATATTGATACAATGGATGCCCTGTGGTTGGTAACGGAAAGTTAAGGAACATCGGGTTATTCTTTTGCACCACATCGGTACCATCATAAATAGAACCTACTGTATAGTTTGAAGGTAAATATTTAGCCGATGTACTGATAGACGGAATATCGGTAGTTTGTGGCTGGGTAATATAACCGGTTGGGTAAAACTGGTTGGCAACGCTCAATGAATCGGCCCATTGGTAGTTGTTACCATAAGTAAGGTGGGCAACATCGGCCGTTGGGCTACCTACTACCCTGTAACCAACTTTGCAATTAATGGCTACGTTGTTAAAGTAAGCACCGGCGGCACCTTCTTCAAAGTTAATACAACCGCCCCTGCCGCTCTGCACCTGGCGATAACCGCCGCTTACAAAAGTATTGTTATACATTACAATGTTGGTTTGCGGTGCACCTGTTGCCTGACCTTTGTTTGAAGCCTTTTGACCGTTTGTTGCGGTACCAATAAACATGTTATAAGCCATAGTACCAACGGTACCGCCTTTAGCATTCAGACAGTCGCCACCGCTTACGCCGTTCTTTTCAAACGTGTTTCTGAAAATAGCGATTTTACCAGCCGAGATACGGATGGGATCATCCACACCGCCATACAGCCATGAATCTTCCATAATAAAGTTGCCTTTATAGTTGGCAAACAAAATGCTGTACTGGTTACCTGTGCCAGAGCCTGCTATGGTTGATGTAGCTTTACCTTCGGTTAAACCTCCATACTCAACATGCGTCCATCTCAATACCAATAAATTACAGGTAGGGCCGCCAATAATGCCTTTCCATTTACCGGCATAAGCAGGGTCGGCAGCAGCGGTAAGGCCACCCGGCGCATCGTTTTTGGTTACACCTGCAACAGTGATCCAGTTAGGGGCGTCTTTACTTCCGTTACTAACAAATGTACCTAATGCAATTAAGCTGCTACCTTCACCCATGTTCAGGGTAACACCAGGCTGCATTAGCAGTGTATCTGTAGGATTAATAACTAAATCGCAACCTGCCTCAACAGTGTATGTTTTACCACTAAGCATCGTACCTTTAACCGAAACTACGGTTGAACCTGATGTACTGCACGAAAGTGGTGCCTTATCACTCACCGGGCTTGCAGCCGGCGGTGTATAAGTATAAATATCGGTATGCTCACCCTTCCATTTCTGGCAGCCTGATATTGATGCTGCAAGCAGGAAACTCATTACTGGGACTATATATTTTTTCATCGTTGTATTTTTATTAGAATTTATACCTGAAACCACCCAGGAATAAGGTTTTGTAATAATCGCTTTGTACTAAGGTTTGCGCTGCAATATCCTGCTTGCCAATAAACTCCTGCTGTTTGGCATCTAAACTGCCATGAGGGAATTTTAAATAGATTTTGCTGGCAGCATTGGTGATATTATTGATTTTACCGTAAAAAGATAAGCGCTTAACAATGGTTTTCTCAAACGAGAAGTCAAGCTGATTGTAGGCGTGCTGATAAAAATCGAGGTTGTAGTAAGGCGATACCTGTGCCAAACGCTCACCTGTGTAAACAAACGCCACCTGCATATCCAAACCTAATTTTGCGCTTTTAAACAACACAGACGCGTTACCTACGTGGTCTGCCTGGCCTTGCAGCGGGCGGGTTTCATTCACATTGGTTTGCTGTAAACCAAGGGTAGCGTCATTTGAGTAAAGCAACTTATTGGTAGTTATCCTTGAGTGGGTGTAAGTATAGTTAACAGAGAAACCTATTACACCAAAAAACTTGGTAGCCAAAGCTTCAAAACCGTAGTTGGTAGCATTACCCGGGTCATTTTGAGGTTTTATAACCTGCGAGCTTGGACCGCCATCGCGCACTACGAAATATTCAATAGGGTTATAGATTTTTTTGTAGAAAGTTCCTATCAATAACTGATCGGCACCACCTGGGTAAAGCTCGTATCTTAAGTCATAGTTATCGGCTGTAATGTGTTTCAGATATGGGTTACCAACCTGGTCAAAATATTCGCCGGTAACTTTGTACGGCACCAATTCGCCAAAGCCAGGACGGCTGATAGATGCGAAGTAAGATGCGCGGATATTTTGGTTGTTAGCCAACTCGTATTTCAGGTGAACACTTGGTAACACATCGGTATACTTAATATTACCGCTACGCTCTGTTACCGTTTCTGGCGATTGAGTAGCATAGCTCATATCAGTATTTTCAACCCTTACACCACCTAACACCTGTAGTTTAGGGAACAGGTCAAATTTCACCTGGAAGTACTCAGAGTTATCATTTTCAGTTACATGGTAGTTATTTTGCAAATCGGGATTGTTTGCACCAATACCATCAGCCGCCGAATTAAAGGCGAAAGGAATAGCGTTGAAATTATTGTTAAACAGGGTTGATTTACCACCGGTTAATGAATAAGTGATGTAATCTGCATCTCTTAATTTATGGCGATATAAGCCACCTGTAGAAAACTCAACATCTTTACCCGCAATTTTAGGGGTATAAATCAAATTCGCATAGCCAGAAAGATCTCTGTCGCGGTTGTTTTCCCAATGATGCGTAAGTGAAGTATTATTATCAACCTCGGCAGTTACGGCACCGCTGTTGTTAAGCGTTTTGTTGGCATCGTATGAAAATTCGGTTCTATCCGGCATGTGCCTGCTTGCAACTGAATATACTCCGTCCCAATTAAAACGCCACTCGTTGCCCAAAATGTGGTCGCCATGCAAGGTTGAGTTATAAATATTTTCTTGCGTTAAGGTGCTTCTGTTTGATAGTGTTATCTGCTTGCTTAATCCTGTAGAGTTTAAGCCAAGGCCAAGGGTATCTGCAGTGTAGCGCGATTCAAACTCGCTTTGGTGAATGTACAAGTTGTATAATGACAACTTGTTTTTATCGTTAATCACATAATCTATTTTATTATGGATACCTACACGTTGTGTTTGTGTAGAATAAGTGCGGTCATAAGCATCAGAAAACTGCGGAGAATTTGGCAATGGTATAGCTGATGGCTGCGCGTTTGGCGTAAGCTGTTTAGAGTCAGATCCGCGGTAAATGTTCTGGTAGCTTGCAGAAACGATAACTCCTAACTTGTTGTTCAGGAAACGATCCCCAATGGTAAGACCAGCTGTTGAGCTGAACGGTGTTGACAGGTTTTTATCACTGGTAAGCGCTTTGTTATTAAAATCGGCATAGGTTGCCGCGTAATTATTACCATTAACAGCAGCCGGCGATTTGCTGTTTGGCGACCCTGTAAAATCAACAAATGGTCTGCTTTTTGAAAACAACGTTGAAAACCCGCCAGATACGTTGGCGCTTAGCACAAAGTGATTTGGAGCGCTTTTCATAACCAGGTTCATGGCGCCACCAATAGCATCGCCTTCCATACTTGGGGTTAAGGCTTTAATAACCTCTAAGCGTTCCAACATTTCTGATGGGAAAATATCCATAGGCACAAAACGATATTGCGGATCTGGACTTGGAATTTTGATACCATTTACCAGTGTAGAATTGTAACGCTGATCCATACCGCGGATGATTGCGTAACGACCTTCGCCATTTGCCGAGCGTTGAATGGTTACACCACTCACGCGCTGCAAGGCGTTAGCCGCCGTAACATCGGGTAATAATTGAATGGTATTAGCCGATAGAACGTTAAGTACAGTGGCCGCATTCAGTTCGATGCCGCGCGCCGCTCTGTCAGATTCTTTACTGCCCTGGCCCTTTACCTGTACTTCAACCATTTGCTGGCTGGCATCCTGCAAATCAATGTTGATAGTTTTTACATCATCGGCACCATCTATAGTACCGGTGTAGGCTTTTGACGGCGTATAACCTATATATTTAACTAAAATTTGATATGCGCCATTTTTTACATTTTTAAAGCTGTATGAGCCATTTAAATTTACGGCCGTAGATCTGTTTACGCCAGCCTGGCTTAACGTAACGGTGGCACCTGTAAGGGCCTCGCCGGTTTTATGATCGGTAACCTTGCCCTTTATAGTTTGGGCAACCGATGGTAAGGTAAATAATAAGCTTAATGCAAAAAGTAACAAAAGCCTGTGAAGATGGTAGGAGTATTTCATGTACAACAGTTTAATTTTGCGCAAAGAAACCTCCTCAATGTTGGAGAAAAACTGAATTATATTACCAATACAAATACAATAACCTAAACTTAATACAGAGTTAACATTAGAGGTGAAAAAAGCTGATTTACAAAATAAACATAGCGGACTAAGCTTACTTAAACGTTTACAACAGTTCTATTGTAAACATTTAGTTACTATAACATCAATTTGATAAGATGATATATTAACCCAAATGAAAACTTTTCCTTTGCAGCAACCATTCGGGGTTATCTGCCGTAAAAAAAACGTTATTTAGTCCTTGTTTATGTATCACAAATACCTCCTTATCTTTTTATTAACTATCCGTTCTGTTTGTGGTATTACGCCAAACCAACCTCAATTTGCAAATTACAGTGGTAGGCTAAAAGGCAAAACCATGCAGTTAAAATTGGCCAACGGTTTTATAGGCGGCAGCGAGATACATATAGGGAATGTTACCTATTACGCAAACAGCGGCCGGCCAGAAACCGGTAACACCATGCTGTTTCAATCAAAATACCTGCAAAACGGCGATTATTTTGTATTGAGCAATATGCAGCAGAATTATAGTCCTATGCCATCGTCTATCTCGGGAAAATATCATAAAGGCGGGCGCACACTTGCGGTTAAATTCGTGTTGGATAAATAGTTGTCTGAATCAGGATTTTCAGAATTTAAGAATTAACAGAATAAAATAGATAAACGCGACTGTTGTAAAATTGGAGTTTATTCCACATCGGTAGTCCGTTTCCCCTTCTCATAAAAATAGCTGAGTGTAAATAAGCAAAGTAAACCCAGTATAAAGCCACCCAATACATCGGTAAACCAATGCGCACCGAGGTAGATCCTTGAAAATGGGATACTGAAAATAAGGAAAAGGCAAATGGCGCCAACGGTGATGCGCAACGTTCTGTTAATTTGCTTCAGTTGGTTCATCAGCAATAGTATAAAACCAAAAAGCAGCACATAAAACAGCACGTGCCCGCTGGGGAAGCTTTTTTGGGCAGTTTTGGTTATCACCCGCACAACATCGGCCGATGGACGGGGCCTATCCACAAAAAACTTAACGATGGTGCTTACAAGGCCTCCTAAAAGGCAAAGCAACACAAACAGCGCTTCTCTTTTGTATTTAAACACCAGTAAAAGCAGCGCGGTAACGGCTACTGTAATCAGCGCGCCGGGTGTGTAACCAAACCAGCTGATAAATTCCATGCTTGAATCAAGCAGCGGGTTTTGATGCTCCTGTACCTCTTTTGAAAATTTAACATCAAGCAGGTTGTTGGGCAACAATACAACCGCTACTGTAAGAATAGCAAACCCCGCTATTAAAATAGCGAGGGTATAAGTGATCAGCTTTTTTCTTTGGTTTGTAAGCATATTATTGATAACGGGAAGTCCAATAACCCACAACGGGGCAGGCGATATTATTTCCCTACAACAATAATATGAAAAGTACCCGGAATTTGCTTAGGCCATGGGTGCGGATTATCGGCTGTTGGTGTTCCTGGTACCGATTTAGCTGTTGGCAGGTAAAGTTTATGGGTAACTTCATCTAAACCAATGGTACGGGCACCTGGTTCGGTTACTATGTTTTCAACAAATACAAATTTATCGGCGCTCAGCTCGCGGATCACCGATAAGGTACCTTCGCCATTTGAGCTGTAAGCTTGTTTAAGGACGGGATCAAACGCCACACCATCGCAGTCGCCTATCGGGAATTTGCTTACTGTTTTTCCGGTTACGGCGTTTAAAACAATCATGGTTTTATTACCGCCGCAGCCAATAAACAAACGGTTGGTTTTACGATCAATAGCCAGGCCCGATGGCTCATCGCCACCTACCAGTTTCCACCTGTTTATCACTTTATAGGTTTTAGCATCAATTACAACTTCTTCATTGGTATCTTCAATATTTACAAAAACTTTGCCTTTGCCGTCAGATACGCCCGTTTCCGGCTTGCCACCCAATGGAATTGTTGCCACAACAGCATCGGTGGTAACATCAATTACCGTAGCATCTTTACTCCTGCCGTTAAAGGCATATACCTTTTTTGAATAATCATCATAAAAAATAGCATCGGGATTGGTACCCACCGGTATAGCTTTTATCAGCTGGTTGGTTTTCAAATCAAAAACACCTACTGTATTTGCCCTGCCATTGCTGGTGTAGGCCTTATTTAAATCTTTAACAAGCGCTATACCATGTACGCCTTTGGTATCGGTAAAAACACCAACCGAATCGCCGGTGGTGGTTGACAGTATATTTACCTGGCTACCATGCGATGTGTATACCAGTTTTGCGGCACCATCAACCGTAATATAATCCCAACCGCCCGAACTTTTAACAGGATACGATGCCAGTACCCTAAAGCCGGTTTTTTGTTGTGCCGATAAAGCAGCAGGCATAACCAATGCCGCGCCAAACATCAATAAGCAAATGGAGGTGTTTACCAATTTCATGATTGTAATTTTTGATATAGTTAATCAAATAAACTGGATAAATTCTGGATAAAATGATTCAATTGTTTGAAGATATATTTGAGGAGGTTACCAGCAACCGGACAAGAGAAGTTATCATCCAAAAATCTAAATTTGTATATGAGCAATTTTGACCGTAATGATTTTAAATACTGGAAATGGGGCATTATTTATATCAATGCCGACGACCCGGCGATCTGGCTCCCCAAGCGCACCGGCCTGGGCTGGACATTGAACTTTGCACACAAACGATCCTTTGTTTACCTTGTATTACTTATAGCCATACCGCTTTTCATAAGCCTGGGTAGCATGGTATGGTTTAAATAAAACTTTTCTAAAGGCATAAATTACAAACCAGGCCTTGTTACAGCATGAGATCATTACGCGAAAAGAAGATCGTATTTACGATAGTTTGCATCATACTTTCCCTGGCTTCGATCGATGTTCTTTTAACTCCACATGTAAGCAGGAAAAATATTTCGTTTAAAAAGGCTACTTTCAGAACAATTCGAGAAATACAATATAAAGGGGACATATCATACGAACTTTACATTAATGAGTCGGCCGATTATATTAAAATAGCCGCCGATGATTATAAATGTTTTGACTATAACGTTTTCCAAAGTAGAGTAAATAATGGTGATACCATTGAGTTAGGTATAAAAACCGATTTCTTAACAAAAGATGCGATTGTCTCACTAACAGCACGTCAAATCAATTATATAGATGCTGATTGTATAAATAGTCAAATAGACCATAATAAAGAGGTATTCCCCTTAGCCACAGGCCTGGTAATTGTAGTAGGTTTGTTGTATTTAAGATATAAAAAAGAACACGGCGAATAAAATTTTATGGTTGATTCAAGTTGCATCAACCAATGACGCCTGTATGGCTTTTCAACTCTTCAGCACCCTATCCCTTAATTTCAAAAACGGTTTTTCAACCAAATACCGCATTAACAAAGCGCCGGATATAGAACTGATAATGCACAACAGAAACATCAGATTTCCGTTAACATCCATACCTAAGTAGCCACCAATAACCTGCGTTAAGTGGATCATCATTTTATGTACAAGGTAAATGGAGTACGATAGCGTAGCAATTTGCGATGTAAGCCACCAAGCCCGCTTATACAAAATACACGATGGACAAACCGCTCCGGCCACTATAAAACCAAAAGCAAGCGATACCAAAGGATACCCATACACAGATGCCTTATGATCGGAATGTTGCAAAGTGACAAAATATGATGCGGCTAATAACACCAGTCCCGTAGCCAACAACAGGTTACCATGGTTGTTAACACGAAGCTTAATTTGCGGCCAAAAGGTAAACAAACCTGCAATGGCAACACCAATAAGCAAACCGTCCAAACGGTTATGGGTTGGGTAATAAATATATTTAGTCCATGCGCCTTCGGTTTTTAAGTTGGGAAGCGCCTGATAGCGCCAACACCACTCCCGCACGGCAAAACCGGCAATAAATAGTAAGGGAAACAACCATGTTATTTTTTTGCCAACTTTTAAATAGCGGCACAGCAATATGATTAAAGGTAACGACAAGTAAAATTGCTCTTCCACGCATAAGGACCATGCATGGGTAAACGTGCCTACGTACCGCCTATCTAACCCGTAGTTTAGGGTAAAAGTGAGATACTTCCAAACCGGTGCAATGCCTTCCCCTTCGCGTAAAAACGGAGCAAAACTGTATAGCCCAACCATCACCAGGTAAGCGGGGATGATTCTGAAAAATCGTTTTATAAAAAACTGTTTTAAGGAAATTTGGTACCGCCTGGCTATGGTGGCAAAAAGCTGGCCCGCTATTAAAAAACCGCTTAATACAAAAAACAGGTCGACACCCGTCCAGCCAAATTCACAAATTCTTCCCTCCCATTCGGGATGACCAAACAACTGGTAATGGTAAAAGAAAACCAGGGTGATAGCCAATGCCCGCAAATGATCAAGCCCGGCAAGCTTGTGTTTATTGTTGATAACCAAGTTATCGGGCATGGCAGAGGTTGACATTAAAGCACAGTTGACATGGTAGTAAGTTATTACAAACCAATCAAAATCAGCTTAAAAAAGAGATTTTTATTTGAAGCCTGTTTAAATTTATTTCAAATTTAATCTACTCTATTGAGTACCTATACAGCTATCATTATTAGTTATAAAATCTGTGGACTCCGAAAGTAGAGATGACATACTAATAGAAAAAATGGGGGCATGCTGAGCCTGTCGAAGCATGCGGGCGAAGGCCTCTGCGCACGTCCTTCGACAGGCTCAGGATGACCGCCCCTCCTTAAAACACCTTGTTATGGGGCGCTACGAAGCAATGACTTTTGGGCTCTACGCGCTAAAACTTATTTAGGCTGATGCTTTTTGATACTGATAAATACCAGTTTTGAAGTTGGCGTATTGCTTTTTTCGGCTACGCTATCAATTGGGATCAGTACGTTGGCTTCCGGGTAGTAAGTGGCGGTATTACCTTCGGGGATGTTGTAAGATACGATGACAAAAAGCCTGGCTACACGTTCCCTCCCGCCGAAGTTATTGTAAAGATCAACCAATTCACCATCTTTAAAGCCGGCTTTGGCAATATCGTTGGCGTTCATGAATATTACACGACGCTCATTGTGGATGCCCCGATAGCGGTCATCTAAGCCGTAAATGGTGGTATTAAACTGATCGTGGCTACGAATGGTGGTCATGCGGTACTCGCCTTCGCCTATTTCGTGTTTGGGTAGTTCGGCAATGTTAAATCCTACCCTGTTGCCAAAATCAATATTTTCAAACTTGCCGTCGCGCGGCCCATTAGGTAAATAAAAACCTCCGGGGATGCGCACCTTTTGGTTGTAATGCTCAAAACCAGGGATTGTTTTGGCTATGGCATCGCGTACGGCGTCGTAACTTTTCTCGAATTTTGTCCAATCAATTACAGATCGGCTACCCAGCGTAGCCTTTGCCATACGGCATACAATCTGATTTTCGTTCAGCAAATCTTTGGAGATAGGCTCCAACATGCCTTTTGACATTTGCACAACGCCCATAGAGTTTTCGCTGCTGATAAACTGATCTTCGCCGAGTACAACATCCTTATCGCTTCGCGAAAGCGTTGGTAATATCAAGGCCTCATCGCCATGCACCAGATGGCTACGGTTAAGTTTGGTTGATACATGAACACTCATTTCCAATTTTCGCATCCCTTCGGCCGTGTAAGTAGTATCCGGCGTAGCCGAAAGAAAATTGCCACCCATGGCAAAGAAAACCTTGAGTTTACCCTCGTGCATGGCTTGTATGGATTCTACCACATCATAGCCATGTTTGCGCGGCGGCTCAAAGCCGAAAACCTCTTTCAGTTTATCTAACTGTTTTGGTTTGGGTTTATCAAATATCATCATGGTGCGGTTACCCTGCACATTGCTATGCCCCCGTACAGGGCATAAACCGGCACCGGGCTTGCCTATGGCTCCTTTAAGCAGCGCAAGGTTAACAATTTCCTTTACAGTAGCTACCCCGTTTACGTGCTGTGTAACGCCCATGGCCCAGCAAATAATAATACGGCTTTTATCTTTCAGCATATCGGCCGCCTGCTCAATCTGGGCTATTGAGATGCCGCATTCATCGGCAAGGTGCGATAACTCAAACTGGTTTAAGTGGTTCAGAAAAGCTACATAGCCTTCTGTATTGGATTTGATGAACTCGTGGTCAAACACTTTACCTGGGTTTTCCTGCTCAGCTTTGTATAGCAGTTTTTCAATGGCTTTCAACAAAGCCATATCGCCGTTTATTTTAACTTGTAAGTACAAGTCGGCAAGTTGGGAATTTATGCCCAGTATGCCTTTAAGGGTTTGCGGGTTTTTAAAGCCCATTAAACCAGCCTCGTGCAACGGATTTACGGCGATGATCTTTGCACCCTTTTGCTTGGCTTTCTCCAAAGCGGTAAGCATCCGGGGGTGGTTAGTACCCGGATTTTGGCCGATAATCATGATTACATCCGTATCATAAAAATCATTCAGCGTAACGGTGCCCTTACCTATCCCAATGGCCTCGGCTAAACCCAAACTGGTAGATTCGTGGCACAGGTTTGAGCAATCGGGCATGTTATTGGTACCAAACTCGCGGATAAACAACTGATAAGTAAACGAGGCTTCATTGCTGGTACGCCCTGAGGTGTAAAAAGCCGCCTCATCCGGCGATGCCAGGCTGTTAAGCTTATCCCCTATCTTTTTAAAGGCATCGTCCCAGCTGATAGGCTGATAATGCGTAGCGCCTTTGGGCAGGTAAACCGGTTGGGCTATACGGCCTTTTTTACCAATCTCGTAATCATTTAGTTTAGCCAAATCGGCAACTGAATTTTCGGCAAAGAATTTGGCAGTGAGTTTTTTGGTGGTGGCTTCCTCGGCCAGGGCTTTGGCGCCGTTTTCGCAATACTCGGCAATGGGCGAACGGTCGTCGTCCGGATCGGGCCAGGCACAGCCAGAGCAGTCAAAACCATCCTTCTTGTTCATCTTAAACAAGCCTTCCATCCCCCGCACAAAACCCGACTCCTGCAAAATATCAACCATAGCCACCGTTACAGCAGGTATGCCCGCCGCCCAGGTTTTTGGCTTGGTCACCTTCAGATCGAGCAGTTCTTCGGGATTCTCTGCTGCGGGTTGTTCTTTTATACTATTGCTCATGGCTTTTTAGCTAACAATGGGTTAGGGTAATTATCGCTCTGGTCTTCATCTACATTATCCAAACAGGTAAAATCTTTTTCGACCAATAAAAACAGGTTGCCGTGTTTACCCTCAAAGCCAACCTTATCGGTATCAACAAATTCTTTGATCACAAATTTGGGTACGTACAGGATGATCGTATTCTCCCTAAAAACAGAGGATAGGTGCTCATCGTCAACCAACTGTACAGCATAATAAAGCTGCTGGCCGCCAAAGTCCACCTCCTCTTGTAAATGTCCTTCTTCGGCCAGTTGCGCTACATCACTTTTGGTAAGCCTGTATCGTAACGAATTTCCTTTAATACGTATTTTCATAGGTGTTATATATTTTCAACAACAACGGAACTGCCGGTAGTAACAGTTTCATTGCCTGGTATAAATACGCGGTGTGCCGCGGTGTAAATATTAAAACGTTCGTCGCGCAGAAATCCTATCAGCGTAATTTTAAATTCATCTGCCAGTTGCACGGCCAGGCTTGAAGGCGCGCCAACAGCCGCGATGATATTAATGCCTGCCATAGCCGCTTTTTGTACCAGCTCGAAACTTGCCCTACCGCTTAGCAGCAACACGGTTTGGTTTAAGGGCAGCCAATCATAAGCCAGGGCAGCTCCTATCAACTTATCTAACGCGTTATGCCTGCCTACATCCTCACGCAGCAACAGAAGCTCGCCTTGCGTAGTAAATAAGGCAGAGGCATGTAGGCCGCCGGTATCTGTAAAAACACGCTGGTGACGCTGTAAAATGGCCGGGAGCTGATGGAGTACATGAGTAGTTACCATATCATGATCTTCGCCCCCGGCAACAAAACTGCTTACCGTGCGGATGGCGTTGATAGAACCCTTACCGCAAACCCCACAGCTTGATGTGGTATAAAAATTACGTTCGGTATTTTGGAGGTGCGGCATAACGCCGGGATTTAAACTAACCTGTATAGTGTTCTCTTTATCTTCGGCACAGGCAATAAACCGGTGTTGGGTTGATGCTATATCCGCGGCGTTTTTGATGATGCCCTCGGTAAACAAAAAACCTTTAGCCAGTTCGGCATCATGACCTGGTGTGCGCATGGTAACGGAAACATTGCGCACAACCCGCTGCTCTTGAGGCCCATATTCCAGCCTGATCTCTAAGGGTTCCTCAATAGCAAGCACATCAACAGCGAGTGTACTATTTTGGGCGGTTACTTTTACAATGGGCAGGTGCTGTGTGGACTTGGCTGACATATGTAAATATACAATTTAGTGGTATAAAATGTTTAACCCCCTGGTGCCCTAAAGGGGGAGCTTTTGATTAGCATGATGTTATATTTTCACTTTGTTTAACTTTTGTTTCCGTTTTGGCCTAATTTTGATTTATGAAGATCAATGTACTGGCGTTTGGGGTAGCTAAGGAGATATTCGGGAGTTCGGCAGTGAGTTTGGAATTGACAAACGATGCAACCATTTATAATTTAAAGTATGTATTGGAGCAGCAGTATCCGCGCCTAAAACAACTGGCATCATACATGGTGGCCGTAAATAACGAATACGCCCTACCCGGCGATACCATTCATGAACGCGACGAAATAGCGATTATACCACCGGTGAGCGGAGGATGATTTTGGGACTGGCAGACTGTGGGACTTTGAGACTGGTGGATTGTGGGACTTTTTTTAGGTTGAGATGAGTTTGAAAGAAAAAAGCGTTGGGAAAGTGCGATTCCTTCCTTGGGGAAGGCGGGGTAAGGATTTAATTGACCATTCGTGAACATAACGTATAATCGCTTACAGAAACCCATCCCTACAAGGGAAAACAAAAACGAAGTCATTCTGGAACTTGTTTCAGAACCCCATATGCAAAGTATACTTCGTGAAGTAGACCTACCCGATGGGGTGCCGAAACAAGTTCGGCATGACAATTTAAATATAAAACAATGCCTTAATCCTTGCTCCATAAATCCTTAATCCAAGAAAAAGTCCTTATTCCTTAATCCAAAAATCCTTACTCAAAAGAAAAATATGTTTATCAGAAGTTCCGTCGTATCCGATCATCCAGCAATATCAAACCTGCTTGCACAATTGGGCTATCCGGGGTCGGAAAGTTTTTTACCGGCTAATTTGGAGCGAATGCTTGGTCAGGCTAATTCACAAGTTTTGGTTTGCGAGGTGGATGGGCAAGTCGCGGGCTTTATCGCTTTTGATTTTTTAACGCAATTGGTAGTAAAAGGCGACTTTGTACGCATCAGTTGTTTTGCCGTTGATGCATCTGCCAGAAGCAAAGGCGTAGGTAAACTGATGGAAGACCATCTTACCACCCTGGCTAAAGAACGTAATTGCGACAGGATTGAGGTACATTGCCACTCGCGCAGGGTTGATGCACACCGTTTTTATGAGCGGCAGGGCTACCAGGATTCGCCTAAATATTTTTTCAAATCGTTGATAGCATAAGTAAAAATGAGCAATACCCAGATCTTGCTTTCGGCAAATGTTTTAAATATTCAGTCATGCATTGACTGGGTAATGTCGCCCGAAAGTGGCGGTATAGATGTGTTTATTGGCACGGTACGCAATGCCACCAAAGGCAAAAGGGTTTTAAAACTTGATTTTGAGGCTTACGAACCGATGGCCATTAGCGAGATGGAAAAGATAGCCAAGCAGGCATTTGAAAAATGGCCGGTGCAAAAAGTACTAATCCATCACCGAACAGGTGAGTTACAGGTTGGCGAAGTACCTGTGGTGATCGCGGTGTCTGCCGCCCATCGTGATGCCGCGTTTGAGGCCTGCCGATATATCATAGACACCCTGAAACAAACCGTCCCTATCTGGAAAAAAGAGGCCTTTGAGGATGGCGAAGTTTGGGTGGCAGCGCACCCCTGAGATTTCGGATTTGGGAATTTCGATTTCGGATTTAATTCGAGGGTTGAGGGAAAAATCGACCTTTCTTTTGTCATCCTTCAAGCGTTCAGGATGACAACTGCCCGTTGTTGGTGTTGTCACCAACAATTGTTTTCCGGCGCTACCTTCGCCTAAGTATACTATCCCTGACTGCGAGAAATAAACGTCTTTCTGTACAAGGCCATTGGGTAAAATAACAGCAAAGAGCATCACGAACCTACTGTTGGTGACAACACCAACAGCGTGCGAAGTTTGGGTAGCAGCGCACCCCTGAGATTTCGGATTTGGGAATTTCGATTTCGGATTTAATTCAAGGATCGGGTAAAAAATAGACATCTCTTTTGTCATCCTGAGGAACGAAGGATCTTCTTCGCCCTGTAAATCGCCTACTTTTCTAACGAAGAAGATCCTTCACAGCGTTCAAGGATGACAACGGTTTTTTATAATTTGAAAACATCTCTTACATCTAAATATATCCCTTCAACCCGCCCTTCAGCGATAACACATCCGCCTCGGGCATCATTTTCATAATCAGCTTTACGGCTTCGGCACTGCGGATGCCGGTGGCGCAGTACAGTACTTTGGTAGTAGTGCTGGTAAAAAATGGCAGGTAGCTTTCCAGTTCATCCAATGGGATGTGGGTGCCGCCAATATCATAGGCATCACGCTCCTGTTCGGTGCGTACATCAACCAATTCTATATCATTTTTTTGCAGCCTGGCTTTGAGTTCTTCTGCAGTTATGGTTGGGGTGCTTACCGTTTGGGTTAAACGCCTGATGTTTGTTTGGGTTACGCTGCCTATTTTAATAATGCGGCTTTGCATGCTTTGTGCATCAAATATGAGCACTTTGCCGGCCAGCAGTTCGCCGGTTTGGGTAATGTATTTGATTACTTCATTGGCTTGCATACAGCCAATAATACCCGCCAAGGTGGGGATTACGCCGCCTTCGGCACAATTAGGGATTTGTGTAGCATCAACCTTAGGGAAAAGATCCCGGTAATTTGGTGTTCGCTGGTCGTCCTTGCATTTTACGTTCCATACCGCCACCTGGCCTTCAAACTGGTAAATAGCACCGTAAACTAACGGCTTACTGCTTAAAACGCAGGCATCGTTTAGCAGGTACCGGGTTTCAAAATTATCGGTGCCATCAACCACAATATCGTACTGGTTCACAATATCCAGTACGTTTGTTGATGTAATCTTTTCTGTATAGGGTACCAATTTTACGCCCGGATTTTGCGCTTGCAAGCGCATGCAGGCTAAAATGGCTTTCTCCTGCCCTATATCAGCTGGGGTGTATAAAATCTGGCGGTGCAGGTTACTCTCTGATACGGTATCAAAATCGGCAATGCCAATAGTGCCCACCCCTGTAGAGGTTAAATATTGCGCGGACGGGCAGCCCAAACCACCAGCTCCTACTATCAACACCTTTGCCTGTTGTAATAGCTTCTGAGCGCTTGCGCTAAAACCAGGCAAGGCTATCTGGCAGCTGTATCTTAAATCAGGATTGCTCATTAGCAGCTAATTTTTGATGGATAATCCTTTTTACCGTTTCTAATTCTTCGGGTGTGTTTACATTGGTAAGCGCTTCAGGCTGCGGAGCGTTTAGTAGGGTGATATCTGTATTGATCAGCACTTTCCTGGGGCATGAATTGCCCTGCGCCAAAAACGACAACAAGATAGGGTAACTTTTCGGTTCCCAAATGGCTATCAATGGTTCGGGAAAGTCAGTAACCGGACTATAATAAGCCGTTGCTACGGACGAGCTATTGCGCCAGGCCACCAAATTACGCAGCGTGCCCTCATCCATCAAAGGTAAATCGCAGGCTATCACCAGCCAGGCACTATCGGGCTGCTCCCTAAAGGCAGATAATATGGCGCCATACGGGCCAAGCCCGGTAAAAGTATCCGTTAACGATGGATACGGCGCGTTTACATCCTCCACCTGACCAGCCGCGTAAGAAATGTATACGTCCTTACAAAACGGCTTCAGCATATCGGCCATGTAGTAACGCTGTGGTTTACCATGCCAGTTAATGCCGCCCTTATCAAACCCCATGCGTTCGCTTTTACCGCCGGCCAATACCAAAGCGTTTAAAACGGGCTTGGCTTGCTTTAACTGGGCATCAAAAAAGGCGATGATCTTTTCTTTATCGCCCAGTTTATAAACCGGAATCTGCTGCCAGTTGGGGATGGCTTCTTTGATAAAATCGAACAAATCATCACTATTATCGGCCAATAAAAATAGCTCTACATTGGTCAACTGGTCAAGCCGTTTAAGCAATGACGCCCGTTTATTGATATCGATAATTACCACCTGTGCTTTAGCCAGCTGATGATTGCCATTTACCAGTAATAAATCGGTATTTGCAAATTGCTGCTTAAGCTGATACGGCATCAGCGGGTTTTGAAAGTTAAACTGCTGGTAGTTTAACTGATCGGTATAATCCAATATCGCCCCGGTAGCCAACCTGCCCGGCAGCAAGGTAACATCATCGTTATGCGATGTATCTATGTAAGCGCATTTATATTCGGCACCCAGCGCGCCAATAACGTCATCGGCCAATAGTTTGATCACCACGCATGGCCCGCCAACAATAGCCCACTCATTACGGCTGTAATTACCGGTAGATGGCCTGGTCAGCTTGGCGTGTTTGCGGTGTTTTTTTTCGGGATTACCCTCGTTTAAAGTCACGTTTACCTCCTGTTTTTGCTATCAGTTTGGTTTCTTTAATCACAATATCGTGGCTCATGGCCTTGCACATATCATACACGGTAAGCGCGGCGATGGATGCGCCAACCAACGCCTCCATCTCGATACCTGTTTTAGCCGTGATGCTGGCCGTACATTCAATTACAATTTCCTGCTGCTTATTAACCTCCACAGTAATAGCGCAATTTTCCATGCCCAGCGGGTGGCAAAGCGGAATCAGGTCGCCCGTTTTTTTAGCTGCCATTATACCGGCAATAATAGCCGTTTGAAAAACCGGCCCCTTTTTGCTCAGCAACTCGCCATTAACCAAATATTGCAGCACTTCATCGGGCAGCACCACAACACTGCGCGCCGTAGCTGTACGGTGCGTGGCTTGCTTGGCGGCTACATCAACCATAGCGGGGTTGCCTTGTTTATCTATATGGGTTAACATTTTATATTTATGATTACGCTGATTGAGAATGATTTCTTTTTTTGCCTGAACCACAATTAAGCGGGTTATTGGATTAACAGGATTTTCTTTTAAGAAGACGCAAATCAAAATCCAAAAATTCTGATGAATCCAATTAATCCTGGTTCAGACAAATTTCCAAACTCTAAACACCTCTCCTTTTCTAAATTCGTTCCTTTCAAGCGGCAATTCTAAAAAAGCTTCAGTATCTGCTAAGTTAGCAAAATCGCCCGATCCATTTCCTTCTACCGGCGTGGCTATGAGCTGTGCCTGCTGATTGCTTTTTAGTTTTACCTGTAAATAATACTGCAAAGGCGGTAAAAACTCGAAATCCTTATCCAAAACAGCGTATACGGGCAATTGTTGCGGCAAGCCAAGGGTTGCCCTTAACCAGGTTAAAAAATAACGGTGCAGGCACATAAACGTGGCTACCGGGTTACCGGGAAACGCGAATACCAATACCCCATCCTGGTACCGGCCAAACCAAAATGGTTTACCGGGGCGCTGCGCTACCTTGTGAAAAATCTTTTCAACCTGCAAATCCTCCAAAGCCTGGGGAATATAATCAAACTTACCCATGCTGATACCGCCGCTTAGCAACAGTACATCATAATTTTGCAGGCACTGTTTGATTTGTGTTTTAGTTATATCCGGATCGTCAGGAATATGCAGTACATCGGCCGCTAATCCATGCTGTTTTAAAACCGCTTTTACGGTGTAGCTGTTTGATTTACGGATTTGGTAGGGTGATGGCGTTTGATTAACATCTATCAATTCGTCGCCCGATGAAATGATCACCACACGAGGCAGTTTTTTAACCAGCAAATGCGTTTTACCGGTTGATGCCGCCACGCTGATAATAGCCGGCGTAACCGTTTCACCTGCGGCTGCAAGCACATCACCTTGCTTTTTATCAATGCCACGAGGATGAATATTCTGTCCTTTTTTAATATCCTGCACATGAACGCTGGCCAGCCCTGCCCTGATCTCTACATCCTCGTACCGGATAATGGTATCTACAGAAGCGGGCAATACAGCGCCTGTCATAATCTCGATGCATTCAGTCGGCTCGTTGATATCGGTTGGTTCATCACCAGCCGCCTGGATTGCCTTTATTTTAAAGGTATTTACACCGTTTTGGAGCGCGCTATAACTCACCGCTATACCATCCATGGTCACCCGGTTAAATGGCGGCAGGTCACGGTCGGCAAGGATAGGCTCGGCCAATACCTTGCCTAAAGCCTGTTCAAAGGGCAGGGTTTCATCCCCGTAGTCCTTCAATTGCGCCAGGATAAGTTTTTCAGCTTGTTCAACAGTAGTCATTTTATAAGCTTAAAGCCAAAGGCAAAAAGCGGAAAGCTTTGGGCCTGGATGGCGTTTGTTTGTTATTTTACCTTGCATCATTTTGAACGCTGGCTACGACTCACCCCGGCTACGCTTCGCTGGCCGACCCTCTCTCCGGCTAAAGCCGCATAGAGGGTAAACACCACTCCTTTTATTTTTCTTTCGCCCCCTCTATGCGACGCAGTCGGAGAGAGGGGCAGACGGGCGAAGCCTCGTCGGGGGTGAGTCGTCTGCGTCATGCTTTTACCCGTCTCTATAAAAGCCAAAAATCTTTCAGCCTTAACCCTTTCGCTTTTAGCCTCCTACCCCCCAATCGTCGCCATCGATTCATGAATCCCCGGATGCACTACTCTCAACTGCTCAGCTTCCCAGCCATCTTTGGCTCTATTACTAAAAGCGTTTAGCAAGGCTGATTTTATTTTAGTATCGTTAAACCCGCTTCGCATTAAATCTTTTATATTTAGTCCACCATCATCATAAAGGCAGGTTTTTAACTCGCCCTGCGGAGTTATCCGTATCCGGTTACAGGTACCGCAAAACGTACGCGAATAAGCCGCGATAATACCTACCGTACCCTTATGCCCCGGCACCTGGTAATTATAAGCTGTTGAATAAGCCGGATCGGTCAATTTTTCAATCTGCGGGTATTGGGTTTTAATTTCATCCAAAATGCGCACGTAGTCCCATTGCAAGCCGGTATATAAATGCCCGTCGCCGTTAAAAGGCATTTCTTCAATAAAACGCACACTTACGGGCATATCTTTAGTTATTGCCACCAATGGGATAATATCCTGCGTATTTTGCCCGTCCATTACCACCGCGTTTATTTTAACCTCGATATCGTGCTTCAGCAATGCATCCAAAGTAGCCATCACATTGGCAAACTCATCACGACGGGTGATAGCAAAAAAACGGTTGGCATCCAAAGTATCCAGACTAAGATTTACACTACGTACGCCTATTTTTTTCAATTCGGGAACAAAAGGAGCGGTTAAAACGCCATTGGTGGTTAAACTCAACTCCTTTAAACCATCTAATTTGGATATGGCAGTAAGTAACCGCATCAGATCTTTACGTACAAAGGGTTCGCCGCCGGTAATGCGGATTTTTTGTATCCCCATGTTAACCAGTAAAGCGCAGCTGTGCAACATTTCGTCATAACTCATTAATTCCGTACGCGACAGCCAGTTTAAGCCATGCTCGGGCATGCAATAAAAGCAGCGCAGGTTACACCTATCGGTCACCGCGAGGCGAAGGTAGTTTATCGGTCGACCGTGATTATCTATTAGCAATTGGAATAAATTACAGTGTGCATCTTAGTTTAACAAAATTGGAGTTTTTAGCCTTCATTATTGTTAGGCCTAAAGTAAAAATTACAATTTTGTTCATTGTAAGTTAAATGTACTTTTTTGTTGGTTAAAATTGCTGATATTGGTTTATTTAACGGCATTTGCCATCAATACTCCATTATAAACCATTGAAAGAGCTTAAAGATATTGTAAACGCATTTAACAAGGCCGAAAAAAACGGCCTGCAAACCGCCCTGGCAACGGTTGTGCATGTAGAGGGCTCGTCATACCGTCGCGCAGGAGCTCGTATGCTTATTACCGAAAACGGACAGCTTACCGGCGCCATAAGTGGTGGCTGTTTGGAGGGTGATGCCTTGCGCAAGGCCAGGTTGGTAATGGCGCAAAGCAAACCCATGCTGGTTACTTATGATACTACCGACGATGACGATGCCAAATTTGGCGTAGGCCTGGGTTGCAACGGCGTTATCCAGATATTGATAGAACCTATTTTCAGCAACAAGCAGGATAATCCCATCCAGCTTTTTAAACTTTTTTTAAGCAAACGCGAACCGGTGGTGCTCATCACCTTATTCACTGTGAACGATAAGCAGGCCCTGCAGCCCGGCACTTGCTTACTGCTTAACCAGGACAAACAAATTATTGGCGACTTTCCTGATGAGGCCATTAAACCGGCATTGCTTAATGACGCTTATGACGTTTTACAACATGGCAACTCCGTTACCAAAACTTATTTATATGGCGATAGGTTCACCTGTTTTATTGAACTGATACAACCTGCCGTTTCACTTATCATTTTCGGGGCCGGTAATGATGCCATCCCCCTGGTGCAAATGGCATCGGTACTGGGCTGGCAAATTAATATCATTGATGGCCGCTCAAACTATGCTATTCCCGAAAGGTTTCCACTGGCCTTAAATATAATTATCTCAAAACCCCAAAACATACTTGATCATATAGCTATTGATGAACGCACTGTAATTATGCTGATGACACACAACTATAATTACGATAGCTGCGTATTAAAGCAGTTGCTGCCGCTAAAACCCGCTTACATCGGGGTTTTGGGACCCAAAAAACGCCTTGAAAAAATGCTGGATGAGTTTGCCCAAAGCGGCGAAAAAACAAGCCCGGAACTATTAAAAAGCGTGTTTGGACCGGCGGGATTGGATATAGGATCAGAAAATGCCGATGAAATTGCCCTATCGATCATTGCCGAAATGCAGGCTGTGCTCAAAAACAGAACAGGTACCTCATTACGTTACAAAACCACTATTCATCACCGCGTTCAGCAGCAAATTATACAGCAACCTATGCTTTAAACCATAATGAACAAAATGAATGACGGGGATAATTATACTTGCCGCGGGCTCATCAAGCCGCTTCGGATCGCCTAAACAAAACCTGGTTTACCAGGGTAAAACTTTATTACAGCGGGCTATTCAAACCGCCATCACATCTGCCTGCTGCGATTGTGTATTGGTGGTATTGGGAGCCAACGAGGGTGAAATACGGCCCAGCATCTCAGATCAGCAGATACACATTACCTATAACCCGCATTGGAGTGAAGGCATGTCAACCTCTATCAGGCAAGGCATATCAGAAATTCAACGATTGGAACCACTGGTAACATCAGTGATCCTGATGTTGTGCGATCAGCCTTTTGTTGACCCTTTCTTACTGTATCAACTCACCGAACGCAGAGCCGAAAATGACCATGGAATAGTAGCCTGCGAATATAAAAACACTTTAGGGGTACCCGCCTTATTTGGCCAAAGCTATTTTGGGCATTTAAAGGAACTGCAAGGCCAGGAAGGTGCAAAAAAACTTATCGGCCTTTATCCCGATGATGTGGTATCCGTACCCTTTGCCTTAGGAGCAATTGACATAGATACCATTGAAGATTTTGAAAAGCTAAATAACAGATGAGTGGTGAGTTGTGAATGATGAGTAGTTAATTAGGTAATTGAAAACCACTCACTATTCACCACTCACCACTCACTAACTATGCGTTTGCTACTAACTTGCTTGCGCTTCTGTAAACGTATTCGTTATAGATGTGGCGGCGGGCAAATCTTCCCGGCGAATCGGCATTGATTAGCTTTACATAAACGGCTTTAGGCACATCAAAGTACTCATAAGTGTTACCATCTAAAAAGGTAACGGTAAGCACCTGAGATTTGTATTCAAAATCGGCTATGTTTGATAACGTGGTGGTTGCGGTATACGCTTCTAACGTTTGGTTACGGGTTTCGGGGGCAATGCTCACCAGAAAATGGTAGGCCTCAATAATGGTTTTACTCTTTTCTTCGGCCTCTACCCTGCTCTCATCCTGAAACTTATCCGGATGCCAGGTTTTCATCATATTCCTGTAGTTGGTTTTTAATTCCTGTAGTTCGGCAGCTTCGGTAACGTCTAAAAGCTTTCTGTAGTCGACAATTTTTTTCATTCTATTAATTTTTTATTTATTGTCGTTGAAGCCGAAAGCACTAAAAATCAAGCCCTTTGTTTTCAAGAAAATAATGGCGCAAAGGTACGCTTTTTAAGCCACAATTTATAGGGTAGCACAGGAAATGATTTTACTAACAAATGTTGGACAGAACTAAGCCTAAAGCCGTCATCACACACAATGCCCACACAAAAGCTTTTTTTGAATTTTTACTTTTGAATTTTGAATTAAAAGAGCAATTGCTTACGCCTTTATAAATCCACGCACTCGCCTTAATAAATCACTTCTACATACCCCGATCTGATCCGGCTGCCGTCTTTTAAATCAATAACGTAATAATAGGTGGCTGGTGGCAAGCGCTTGTTTTTATAGGTACCATTCCAGGGCTGGGCATAACCAACCGAAGAAAAAAGCTGTTGACCATACCGGTTAAATATCTTTACTGTACAGGTAGCAAATTCATTGAGGTGTTTAATATCCCACACATCGTTAACGCCATCGTGATTGGGGCTGATTGCATTAGGAATGACAACCTCAAGCGGCAATACTTTCACGGTTACAGTAGCCGATGCCGTACAGGTATTTTTTGTTTGTACAAACAAGGTGTACTTAGTGGTAGTCAAAGGATTTGCAACAGGCTTAAGCACGGTGACATCGTCAAGACCATCGGCAGGGCTCCATTGCATAAACTGCACATCGCCGGTAACGGTAGCATTTAGCTGTGTATGGTCACCATAATGAATAACAATATCGTTACCGGCATCAACTTGTGGCAATGGTAAAACAGACGCGGCAATGGCGTTGCTGGTCACTGTAGGCGTAGTTATGCAGGGCGAATTACTGGTCATGAGGCACTTCACCAGGTCGCCATCAGCCAAAGTATTGGTGGTGAACATAGCATCATTTGTGCCTTCGTTTGCGCCGTTAACCTGCCATTGATAAGCGGGGGTATCGCCACCGTTAACCGGCACCGCCGTGAAGGTAGTTGCCGAGCCACTGCACACACTGCCAGCCGACTCGCTAATTGTTACCGAGGGAACCAAGGGTGTAGTCATGCTTATGTTGATGCTACTGCCACAATTGGCCACACCATTGTTGGCCATTATAGAATAGGTTGTGGGCTGCGTAGGGTTAACAGTAATAGAGGAAGTAGTTTCGCCGGTTGACCATTTTAAAGACAGGGGCTTTTTTTCGACCGTGGCCGCCATAATGAATATACGTTGCCCGTTTCCACCATTATCATTAAACACAATACTATCAATACGCGTTGGCACCGGCATTTGAATATGCACATTATCCAAACGGGTTTGCCCGCTGGGCGATTGCCAGGCATTTACAGTAGTGGTGTTGTTGATATTATTGGTATAGCTCGATCTGTTAAAATCGCGGATATCCTCATCGCCAATTAAATCCTGGTGATATACAACAACTCCATTTGCCCAAAAACTGGCTTTTACATATGAAGTAGGTCCGGGCCGGCCATAATAAGTATTTGCCAGGATATTGATACCAACCACCCCGTCCTCGTTTACCGGAATCTGTAGATTTCGCGGGTCATTACCTGTGGCGAAGTAAGCATTCCAGCCGGTGTAAACATCACTCCAGGGGTGTAATATAAATGGGACGCCGTTAAAAGATACATTGCCGGTGGGGCAGTTAAAAATACTGGTTGCAATAGGGTTTTGCGCGATGTTAAAATTAAACTGGTTGGCAAAATCAACCGGTTTATATTTAGCATAGGCTGCACCAGAAACATCGGCCTGCAGCACCACAGTGCTTCCGGGGCAAATAGCCATATCCTGCTGTATAATTTGTGGCGGCGATATAACAGTAATGGTAAGCTTATTACTGTTAACCATCCCTCCCGCACCATTAAGCCCAAAACTTACGCTGCACTCTATTACATCCGCGTTTGATAATGATGTACTTGTAAATGTATTTTGATTGCTACCGGCGTTAACACCATTCACCTGCCATTGATAAACCGGCAACGTACCCGAATTGGTTATAGTGGCGGTAAATTTAACAGGCTGCCCTTTGCATGCGCTTATTGGCAATGAGTTAATAGTTACCAGCGGCTTATTGCCCGCCTGGCTAAAACAGAGTTTTACACATAACAACAGCACCACAACCAGGTAATATTTTACCTGGAACAATTTCCATCGTATTGATAGCGACAAACTGTTCATGCAAACTTTAAAGCCTGGTGCAAGATTTATTTATTTTTACGAGTTACAAAAAAGGTTCTACCTCAATGGCAGAACCTTTTTATAGCTGATAGTTGCCGGTTATTTTACTACCGAAAACTTGTATAATGATTGTGTTTTGTAAGTTTCGCCCGGTTTCAACTCTGTTGATGGGAATGACGGTTGGTTGGGCGAATCCGGGTAATGCTGGGTTTCCATAGCGAAAGAGGTACGGAACTCGTCTTTAATACCACGTTTCATAGCGTTTTTTGCCTGCATAAAGTTGCCGCTGTAAAACTGTAAGCCTGGCTCCTCGGTAAATACTTCCATTTTGATACCGCTTTTATCGCCGATGACGGTAGCAATCGGGGTGCTTAAATCATGTTTGTTTAACACAAAGTTATGATCATAGCCTTTGCCGTCTTTTAACTGTACGTTATCGTCGTTAATTCTTTTGCCAATGGTTTCTGGTTTAGTGAAATCAAATGGCGTGCCCTTTACCGGTTCAATTTTACCTAAAGGAATCAGACCCGCGTCAACCGGGACATAGTTATCAGCATCAACCTGTACCAAGTGATTCAAAATAGTACCACTACCTTCGCCGTTCAGATTAAAAAACGCGTGGTTGGTTAAGTTTACTACGGTATTTTTATCGGTATGTGCTTCGTAAACGCATTTAAACTCGTTGTTATCGGTTAAGCTGTAAGTAACCTTAACTGTTAAGTTACCGGGGAAACCTTCTTCCATATCTTTTGAAAGGTAAGTTAGCTCCAGGGTTGATGAATCAATCAGTTTACCATCCCAAACAACGCTTTGGTAACCGTTTTTACCACCGTGCAACGTATTTGGCGGGTTATTGATAGATGACTGGTAGTCTTTACCATCTAACTTAAAATGTCCTTTAGCAATACGGTTACCATAACGGCCTATGGTAGCGCCATAATAAGGCTCGGTTGAGTTTATAAAGCCATCCACACTCTCGTAGCCTAAAACAACATCGGTAAGCTTACCTGTTTTATCGGGTACCAGCAAACTCACTATACGGCCGCCATAGTTGGTAAATGTGGCAGTAACACCATTTTTATTTTTTAGAGTGTACAGGTGGGTTTGTTTGCCGTCAATTGTTTTTTCAAAAGCCGCGGCCGGCCCCTTGGTGCTATCCGTTTTTGTGCTGTCTGCCATAGTGGTTGTTTTGTTTTGGGTTGATGTTTGATTACAGGCTGCCAAAGATAGGCAGGCGGGCAATATCATCAATGATAGATTTTTAAATAAGTGATTCATAAAATAGATGGTTTATATTGGTTTAAATAATTGCTTAAGCTTTAACCTTATAATGTACCTCGCTTAGGTTTCTAAGCCTATCTGCCGCGTATTCGGCTGTAATATCACGTTGCGGGTTAGCCAGCATTTCGTAGCCTACCATAAACTTTTTCACCGTGGCCGAACGTAACAACGGCGGATAAAAATGCATATGCCAATGCCAGTAAGGCTGATCGCCCATGTTTACCGGCGATTGGTGCATCCCTGCCGAATACGGGAACGATGTTTCAAACATATTATCATAACGTACGGTTAGCCTTTTAATGGCATCGGCCAATGCTGTTTTCTCTTCGTCGGTAAAGTAAACAATACTGGTGATGTGCCTTTTGCTTACAATCATGGCTTCATAAGGCCAAACTGCCCAAAAAGGAACTAAAGCCACAAAATGTTCATTTTCAAATATAATACGTTCCTGGCGTTTAAGTTCAAGGGCAACATAATCTGCAAGCAGGCTGCGGCCTTTTTGCTCAAAATAGGCTTTTTGCTGCTGCGTTTCTTTGGCTACCTCAACCGGGATGCTGTTTTGCGCCCATATTTGCCCGTGCGGATGCGGATTGCTGCAACCCATAATATCGCCCTTGTTTTCAAATATCTGGATATGTTTGATCCAGGGGTAAGAGGCAAGATCTTCAAACTCCGTTTGCCACACATCTACCACTTTCCTTATAGCGGCAGTTTCCATCTGGGGCAAGGTAAGATCATGACGCGGCGAAAAACTGATAACCCTGCAAATACCTTTCTGGCTGTTGGCTACCAACAGTTCATCATCATTTAAACCGCCCTCAGGCGTGTTGAGCAACAATGACGAGTAATCATTAGTAAATACAAAACTCGCTTTGTAGTCGGGATTTTCGCTGCCGTCCGCGCGTTTGTTGGTTGGGCAAAGGTAGCACTGCGGATCGTAGGCCGGGCGTTCATCTGCCTGGGTGGCTTCAACCTTGCCCTGCCACGGGCGTTTTGTACGATGCGGTGATACCAATATCCAATCGCCTGTTAAAATATTTAAACGACTGTGCGGATGCTCTTTAAGATCAAAATTATTAATTTCCATTATGTTATATATCCAGGTTTTTTTGGCTTAAGGCAATTGGTTATTGCCATTGATATTTCAAAAGTAGAAAAATAAATGTAAAGTCTACATTTAAAATAAAAAAGTTAAAAAAATCTTTCACCCCAGTCGCAATTTTTAACGGGTATGTGGAATAGTATCCTGCATGGCATCTTCGTTGAATACAATCATGAAGAAAAACCATATAATTATTTTACCTATGCTAACCTTATTGTCTGTAGCGCATAAAGTTAAAAACCGCGCATTATTAACACCTCAGGAACTTATCATCATTCACCGGTTAAATGACAGTTTGGCTATCACCAACTTTTTAAGCAAAAGGGGGTATATGGTCAAAACACACCACGGTGAAACAAAATCAGGTACCTGGTATTTTCAGCCCAGAAAGGGCGGGCATATTGATTTTATGCTGATAAAAGCAATTTTGCCAAATGGCAGTCCCCAACTTATTTACCAGATGAGTGAGGAAGATAATTACAATGAGTTTAAGAATAATCTCATTTCCGCCGGGTTCAAATTATCAGGGATACAACTCATCGATACAAAATGCTTTTCGGTATTTAAAAAAGATGAAGACAGCTTCCTGGTTTTAAACACAGGTTTGAATGAGCCAGGTTTCGAAATCCTTATTCGTTAAAACAAAAAAAGTGGCAGTTTTTGAGCTGCCACTTTTTTTGTAATCAATTACGGTTACGTTTATTTAGCTGCAACAGCTTTTTTCTTAACCGCGGTAGCGGCTTTAGCAGTTTTAGCAGCTACTGTTTTTTTAGTATCAGCAATAGCGTCTTTTGCTTTGGCGGTAATCTTTTTAGCTTCCGCATCGGCTTTAGTCTTAACATCGGCAGCCGATTTTTTCGCTACGGCGGTTTCATCCTTGGCTTTGGCAGTAATTGTTTTGGCTTTTTCGGCGGCTTTGGTCTTTACCTCGGTGGCTTTTGCCTTTGCTTTATCAGCTGCGGCATCGGCCTTTTTAGTAACAGCGGCTTTGGCTGTAACAGCTTTTTTAGCTACAGTTTCTTTCTTAGCGGTAACTTTTTCTTTAATATCTTCAATTTTTTCTCCGGCAGCTTCTTTTACATCTTCGGCAGTCTCCTTGGTGCTATCCCAAAGTCCTTCTATAGTTTCTTTAACCTTTTCAAAAAAGCCCTTTTCTTCTGGTTTGGTTGCGTTAGTGCTCATGATATTTTATTTAATAGGTAAATGTTTTATTTTGTATGATAACCCATGTATTTAAACTTTGTTTTACAGTAGGTTAACAAATGCGCCCTTAATAAGCTGATACATTATTAACTGTTTAAATTATAAACCGTATTTTTGCCGGCTATACACAAAATATGAAGTTTCCGAAATTTGCCGACCTGATATTGTTTGAGAATGATGATGTGATTGTAGTAAACAAGCCACCGTTTTTAAGCTCGCTTGATGAGCGCGAAGGCGGCGAGGTAAACTTATTACGCCTGGCAAAAGGATATTGGGATGATGCCCAGATATGCCACCGTTTGGATAAGGAGACTTCGGGCGCGTTAATTATCGCCAAAAACCCCGAGGCCTACCGTTCGGTTTCTATGCAATTTGAGAAACGTAAGGTAAAAAAGGTGTACCATGCTGTAATAGATGGCACCCATACTTTTGATGGCTTACTGGTTGATTTACCCATACTAAATGTAGGCAAAGGCAACGTAACCATTAGCAGGCAGGACGGTAAACGCGCCGAAACCTGGTTTCAATCGTTAAAATATTTTAAGCATTATACATTGGTAGAGTGCAGGCCGGTAACCGGCCGTATGCACCAGATCAGGATACACCTGGCAACCCAACGCGCATCTATCGCCGGCGACGATATGTACAAAGGCGAACCTGTTTTTTTATCGAAAATAAAAAGGAAATACCATTTAGGTAAAGATCAGGAAGAACTTCCGATCATGAAAAGATTTGCATTGCATGCTTATGAGGTTACTTTTAAAATAAATCCCGAAACGGAAATAACCATCCATGCGCCTTACCCTAAGGACTTTGAAACGCTTTTAAAACTCCTTGAGAAATTTGATAGTTAAATAACCATCAAATTCTCAAGAAATTTTAAGGGGTCATACTATTTGTCTGTAATAGTGTCTCTTCTCAATGTAACCCTTGACCTATCAGTAATGGTATCCTTTTTTAAGGATGCAACACCATTAATGGTAGCCTTAGCAGCAGGTTTTACGCCGCTTTCTTTGGTACATGAAGAGTAACCGATGGCAACAACTGCCAGTAATAAAAGTGTAATCTTTTTCATAATAAAATTTAAGTTTACAAAGATAACTATTTTGAAATATTCCTTATAGGAATATTTCATTACACCCCTTTAACGGAATCGTATCTTTTTTGTTACGAAACTTTTAACATTATTTATCATTATTTTAATATCGGCGTTAATATTTAAATTGAAAATATGTGGCGGTTATTTGATTAATTTCCTACTCCTATTTGGTTTATTCGTTAACAAATGTAATTTTATGATAAATTGCCTGCACGTTGAAAATACTGCGACTTACCCCTATCTTATTGTTTATTTGCTTATTTAAAGCAACTTACGCCCAGGCCCATGTAACCACGGATAGCCTTACTAATTACGTTTTGCTCCAGGATCAGGAAAAACGCGAAACAAAGGTGATTAAGTACATCAAAACTTTTTTTCAAAGTGCCCCCCTTCCGCAACTGGAAGCCAAGAAAGCTGCCATTGCCGATACCTTTACAAAATATAATTTAGAGCATAAAGAATCTATTATATACTTTATGGAGAGTATTTTTCAGCGAAGGCTCTCTAAACTACCAGAATCACAAAACGCGTTGGTAAAGGCAATTGATGAAGCGCATAAAGACAACGATCATCTTTTGCTTTTTGATTACTTTACACACCTTGCCTTTGTTCAAACCGATGAGGGCAACTCTATAGGCGCGGTATCAAGTTATGGGTGGGCAAAAAAAGAAGTTGAAAAATTGAACAACCCTTACTTAGAGGCTTTGTTAAATGTTAACATATCTGATATTTATTATAAAAGCGGCCTGTACAGTCAATCGTTATCTTACCTTGACCAGGCGCAGCGACTTATTGATGATAACAAAATAGTAAGGCTAAATATACTAAGCTTAATTACCTATAATAAAGCAGAGAATTACTTCCGAACAAAAAACTATGATTCGCTAAAGTTATGCCATGAAAAGTTATTGGGACCTAAAAACCAAAGTTACAAGCTACACACCTATCAAAAACGCACGGGTTATTATTTAAGCCTGTTAAAACACGACTATAAAGGTGCCATAGATGAAATTAACGCCCTGTTTAAGGATAAGCAATATGTTAAAAGCGAACTTGAAGAACAATTACTTGCCCGCGCATATCTTAGCGACGGAGAGGTAGACTCGGCCAAAGTTTGGGTAGACAGGCAACTTGACCAGCAATCAAAAGTAAATCACCCCGAAATAAAATACCAGCTGTACGAAATGCTTGCCCAAATTGCCGAACATAAAAACGACGATAAGCTGGCAACCAACAATTACAAGATGGCTTTAGGGGAGTTAAAGCAAAATATTGCCAACCTATCGCAGGTGGGCGATAAATCATCGCAGATAAAAATAAATGAGGTGCAAAACCTTTATTACGTAAACTTGCTAAAATACCAGCGCGAGCGTTTATGGATGCTGTTTGCTATAGCGCTTGCTGTTATAGCTGTTATTATTGTAGCTATTTTTTATCGTAGCAGCAGGCAAAAAAGACATTATGAACAGCTGTTGTTTGCTGCCAAAAAACAAGAGCTGGCTACCATTAACTCGCACGAAGTACGCAACCACTTATCAAACATCCTGGGTCTGCTTGACCTTTCAAAGGATGTTGAAACCAAAGAAGAGTTACTCAAAATACAACGTTTTTTACAGCATTCGGCCGAGGAGTTAGATAAAAACCTTAAGAACGTATCTGAAAAGTTAAGCGAAAAAGATTAAGGCTTTCAAACCCAAATAATACTAAATTCGGGCTTATTTCCATACATAAAAGTCAGTATTTTGCATTTTTAGCAAAAACAAAGGCTCAACAACGCCTAAAAATATCATTTTACTAAATACACTGTTTATTCTGTTAATTATTACGCATTTGCCGCTAAAAGAAGCTGTTTGTTGAAAAAAATTATAAAAAAAACGCAAAATCATAGTGATTTTTGTAAAATTAATTTAAATTCGCCTTATTAATTGGCGAGATTAATACAAAAACTATCATTTGAACCCCAACTTTAGTAATTAATTAAAAAATGGCAACTAAACTCGAGTACATTTGGCTTGATGGCTACAAACCAACACAAAGCCTACGTAGCAAAACAAAAATTGTAAAAGAATTCAGCGGTAAAGTAGAAGATCTGGATAACTGGAGCTTTGACGGATCGTCAACTGAACAAGCACCAGGTGGTTCATCTGATTGTATTTTAAAACCAGTTTTTACATGCCCTGATCCACAGAGAAAAAGCGCTTACCTGGTAATGTGCGAAGTTTTAGATTCAAAAGGTCAGCCTCACGAATCAAATGGTCGTGCCCTTATCCAGGATGATGATAATGATTTTTGGTTTGGTTTTGAGCAGGAGTACTTTTTATGGGACCCTAAAACCAACAAACCACTTGGTTTCCCGGCTGGTGGCTACCCTGCCCCACAAGGCCCATACTATTGCTCTGTAGGCGCAAACAATGCTTACGGCCGCGAAATTGTTGAAGAGCACTTAGACGTATGTTTAGAAGCAGGCTTAAACGTTGAAGGCATCAACGCCGAAGTAGCAGCAGGTCAGTGGGAATTCCAGATCTTCGCTAAAGGCGCTAAAGAAGCTGGTGACCAAATCTGGGTTGCACGTTATTTATTAGAAAGAATTGGCGAAAGCTATGGCGTATCAATCAACTGGCATTGTAAACCGCTTGGTCAATTAGACTGGAATGGTTCTGGTATGCACGCTAACTTCTCAAACACTTTATTACGTACTGCAAACAGCGAAGAGAAATTTAAAGCAGTTTGCGAGGCTTTCCGTCCTGCAGTTGCTGAGTGTATCGCTGTATACGGTGCTGATAACGATCAACGCTTAACCGGTAAACACGAAACAGCTTCAATCCATGATTTTAGCTACGGTGTATCAGATCGTGGTGCTTCTATCCGCATCCCTCTTTACGCTGTTGATCATAACTGGAGTGGTTACTTAGAAGATCGTCGCCCTAACTCAGCTGCCGATCCATACAAAGTTGCCGCGGTTATCATCAAAACTGTTAAAACTGCTAAAGTTTAATCCCCCGCATATAACTACTACTTTCCCCTGGTTTGCAAAAATCAGGGGATTTTTTTGTGTTAAATTTTCCCGGCTGTATATGCCAGGTATTTGCCGCCTGGCACTTCAACAAAGTCGTTAAGCGGCCAGTTATATATATACATCCAGCAGCGGATACTTCCGTTATCGGTTTCTATACCTACCATACTTCTGAGGTATTCGTGTGGCTGCGGTTCATCCGGGCCTAAGCCCTCATATTCATCAATAAACCCCAGTATACTTTCGGCATCGTCCATAAGGTAAATATTGCCATAGATGTATTGATTAGCATTGATATCAATTACAGCACCGGGGTATTCGCCAATATCATAAAGCCGGCCTTTAATTTTTCCCTCACCTATCAGCTTACAGTGCTTTTGCAAATAAGCCGCGTAATTATTGCCGTTAATAAGCAAAGTTCCGTAAACAAATATATAAGAGCAGGTTACTTTCATCATTAAAATTGCTTTAAACAAAGGTAGGGTCAAATTCGTATTAACACTTGTAAACTCAATGGGCATTTTTTTATGTTTACATCATTAATGGGTATCTTGCTAAACTGACCCCGCCTTATAATTACACCATGAACTACGAACAGATCAAAGCTTATATTGAAGAAAATAACATCCAGAAAATAAAGTTTGCCTTTGCCGATATCGACGGCGTACTGCGCGGCAAGGTTATCCACATTAAAAAATTTCTGGAAGGATTAAAAAGCGGTTACGGCTTTTGCGATGTTGTTTTTGGCTGGGATAGCAGCGATAATTGTTATGATAACGTTAAGCTAACCGGTTGGCATACCGGCTACCCCGATAAGCTTTGCCGTGTTGATTTAAATACTTTACGCCACATCCCCTGGCAGGATAATATCCCCTTCTTTTTAGCCGATTACAGCGATCCAAACGGTACGGCCCTGCCCGCCTGCCCGCGCAGCCTGTTAAAAAAGATAGTTAAAGAGTGCGAAGATTTAGGTTACCATGCCGAGTTTGCCCAGGAGTTTGAATGGTTCAATTTTAAGGAAACGCCGCAAAGCATCAACGATAAAGATTTTACCAATATTAATACCCTTACGCCAGGCATGTTTGGCTACTCCATACTGCGCACATCACAAAACAGCGATTTTTATTACGATTTATTTAACCTGCTTACGCAGTTTAATATCCCGATAGAAGGATTGCATACCGAGACAGGACCGGGTGTGTATGAAGCCGCCATTGCGCACGATGAAGTTTTGGCTGCCGCCGATAAAGCGGTATTATTTAAAACCGCTGTTAAGGAGATAGCCTATAAGCATGGCATTATGGCCTCTTTTATGGCCAAATGGAACGAGACATTGCCAGGCTGTAGTGGGCACATTCATCAAAGCTTATGGAGCAAGGATAAAACAGATAACCTGTTTTACAACGCCGATGATGTTAATAAAATGAGCGATTTGCATAAACATTACCTGGCCGGCCAGCTGTATTGTATGCCACATTTATTGCCAATGTACGCGCCAACCATTAATAGTTACAAACGCCTTGTTGAAGGCGCATGGGCACCCACAACTATCACATGGGGCATGGATAACCGCACAACCGCTTTGCGCGTTATTAATACCACTCCTGGCTATACCCGCCTGGAAACCCGCATTCCCGGCTCAGATACCAACCCTTATCTGGCTATGGCGGCAGCACTGGCCAGCGGTTTATACGGCATAAAAAACAAACTCCCCTTAAACATAGCCCCCACCGTTGGCAACGGTTACCAGGATAAAAAGAACGGCGTACTGGCCAAAAACTTGTTTGACGCGGCAACCGAAATGCAAAATTCGCCTATAGCCAAAGCTCTTTTTGGCGAAGGATTTGTTGAGCACTTTACCCAAACGCGCCTTTGGGAACATCGCCAATACGCCAAACATGTTACCGACTGGGAATTGAAAAGGTATTTTGAGATTATATAGTTTTGCTTAATATTGCGCACATTTGCACCCGCAAATTTTATAAACCAAATTTTGAAATGGACTTTTCTTTAATTGTTAAAAAAGCATGGGAAGGTTATGACGCGTCTAAAACAATTAAACTTATTGAGGACATCAGCGCCATGGTATCAACCAACCATGTATATAGGATCACTTTTGATGACGATGATATCATTATAGCCAAACTTTCGTACTTCGGTAAATTTGAGCATTTTAAGGAAGATCACCGTATTATCCAAACCTTAGCCAATAACCTGCTTTATCCTTTTGAAAACCTGTTGGCTCGCTCGTTACTTAAAAACAACCGTGTTTACATATATCATTACAAGCATGGTAAAACCGATGCATGGGTTGTTTTTTATAATCCTACACGTATCTTAAACCGTTTGCCACGCAGGTTGGATGATAACCATATCAAAAAACTTGGGCAACAGGTTGGTAAATTTCATAAGGCTTGTTCCAGGGTAAAAAATGTACTGCCCAAATCATCAAAAACGCTTCGTACAGATATATCGTCTTTATTGCACCAGTTGGATACCAACGAAAAACAGTTTGGGACCGCCATGCAGGCCGATTTTTTGAAGTATCACTGCGATACGTTTATGAAAAACCGGTCGAAATATAATATGAGCTCATTTGAGATCATCCCGGTGTTTATAGATTGGAATATTGGCAATTTTTCGGTTACACCAAACCTTGAGTTGTATTCCCGCTGGGATTATGACTGGTTCAGGATGAGCTATCGCGTGCTTGATTTTTACTTTTTTAGCCGTGTAGTATCTGATGTTGGTGATCGTACCGTTTTTAGCTACGTGATTAACACCATGATGGAAGACAGGTTTATCCTTTTCCTGAAAGAGTACCACAAAGTAAACCCGCTTACTGCCGATGAGATCAGGTTTATGAAAGAAGCTTACCGCTTTTTTATCCTGAATTATGTAATTAAGGATGGCAAGCACTTTTTTAGCGAACAATACGCCGAAAAGCTACAGGCCGAAGCCTTTAATGTTTACCTGCCATCTGTCGACCGCGACTTTGATGCCGAAAAAATCATTGAAGCACTTAAATTAAAATAAACATTGGCTTAATATTTTCAGCATATTGCGGCTTGAACAGCATAATCCATTACTATGAACAAAATAGACAACTTTAAATCCATTATTGACCGGTATAAAGTTGTTTTTTTTGATGCCTTCGGGGTGTTAAAGAACTATAAGGGCCTGTTGCCGGGTATTGAAAACACTTTTGCTTACCTTGATCAGCAAAAGAAGGATTATTATATTGTTACCAACGATGCATCCCGTAGTCCGGCGCAGCTGGCAGAGTCTTATAATATCAAGGGGTTGCAGGCCATTACGCCAGATCATATCATATCCTCGGGCATGCTCACTAAAGAGTACCTTGATCTAAAGGTAAACGATGGGATCGTAGCCTATTTGGGCACGCCGGATTCTGCACATTATATTGATAGTTCGGGCCTGCATACCTTGCCGGTGAGCCAGATAGACGCCAGCAATATTGATAAAGTTAACGCGCTGATATTTTTGGATGACGAGGGTTTTGATTGGTTTGAGGATCTTAATAAAGCGGTAAACATTCTTCGCAAACGTACCATTCCAGCCATAGTTGCCAATACGGATCACGCCTACCCGCTAAGCAAAAATGACGTGTCAATTGCCGTAGGCGGTTTGGCCAGTATGATAGAAAAAATTGTTGGCAAAGAATTTATCCGCTTTGGCAAGCCCGATTCGCAGATGTTTATGTTTGCTTATGATTTGCTGCGCGAGCAGGGCCCCATCAGCAAAAAAGATATTGTGATGGTGGGCGATACGCTGCAAACCGATATACTGGGTGGTAATAAATTTGGCCTGGATACTGTGCTGGTACTATCGGGCAATACCCAGGCAGTTGATGCCGAAAACAGGATTCATGCTACCGGAATTGTACCTACCTACATTTGCGATTCGGCAGTGATTGAGCACGGCGAGCTTGGATTTTAGCACCCTCATTTAACTTTCATGGCTGCATGCGCCAACATAGCGTTGATTTACAACGTGCGCTATGGCTATTAGCAGCCCTCCTAAGGGTACAACATAACGCTCTGTACCGGTATTTAAAAACAAATGCCCAAGTACAATCACTCCAAAACCGGCTATCAATAATATTAAAGGCAGCAAACTCCGATGCACCTTAACATAGCTTCCTCCAATTGAATAAACGCCTATCATTAGCGCGAAAAGAATCATCCCCCACTCTATCCACGGTGTTGCCAAAAAGCCCATCCCCAGCAACGGTAAGCTTGTAATAAATACCGGCACTACCGCGCAATGTATAGCGCATATGGTGGACGCGGTAACGCCAATCTTATCCAACCGGGACGATGTTTTATGAAGATGCATGCCGCAAAGATAATTCAATTGCAACTAAATTGCATTTATATATTGTAAGTTTTTTGTTGATTGGTTGGTTAGGTACTTTGTTTTATTAATTCGAAAATAAATTCTCAAAACAAAAAAATTGATTCACAGAAACTTAATCCAACTCAATCAACCCAATCAACTCACTCCAACCCAACCAAAAAAATATCCTTAACAATCACGTAACATATTATTAATCTAAGCGTCAATAATTAACTTTGCGAATTATTACCCTGATTTATTTGTGACCCAAATTACACTCTATAGAATAAAACTGAACTGGGAGGCCGCCTTTAAAACCAGCCTTAAACGTGTTCAACTCATTATAGCCACCATGTTAATTGTGGCCATCATTAACATTATGCCATCGTTTTTCAAAACGATAGAGCAGCGCCATGGCGTTGTGTTGCATGATAGGGTATTGGCCCATTTGCCGGCTTATGATGTATCTGTGCCCATTTTTGCCATTATATGGGGCGTAGGCATCCTCATGCTGATCAGGGCGCTGTACAAGCCGGAATTGGCTATGGGCTATGTATGGACGCTTATATTTGTATGTATTGCCCGTTTTATCACCCTGACATTTGTAAAACTCGATCCGCCGGTTGGTCTTATTCCATTGGTTGATCCGCTCACCAGTTACTTTTACGGGCATGCGGCTATCACTAAAGATCTTTTCTTTTCGGGCCATACCTCTACCCTTATGATCGTTTATTTCAACTTGGAACGTAAAAATGATAAACGCATCGTACTTGCATTAACACTGCTGGTAATGTTTATGCTGCTCATACAGCACATTCATTATACTATGGATGTATTAGCGGCCCCCGTGATTGTTTATGGCTGTTACCGCTTTGCGCGGGCGTTGGGACTGAGGTAAAAGTATTATGTAGAAACAGCTACTTATAATTTAAGTTGAAAACTTAAATTACATTACCACGAGTTACGCTACGCTAAACTCGCGGCAGCAAAAAGTCTATTGGGAGACGCAAAATATTGCGTCTCTACATTTTTAGCTAAATCGTTTAGCTGATACATTGTTCATCTTAGAGATCCCTACCATGCTAAATCGTTCAACTGATGCATCGATCCTTTCAAATCCTGGTATAGCTTTTTGAAAATCACAAACACCCTGCTGTACAATTCATGATTGTTAAGGTTTGGCTGGATAAAAGTATGATGGGTTACCGAAGTAAGCCTGGCATAATCATCGGAGTATAAAACTTTAGCGGCAAGATAGATAGCACCTACTGCCGACGCGTCTTCATTTTGCAATACAGCCAGCTTTTTCCCGGTAATATCGGCCAGCACCTGCGTCCACACCGCCGAACTTACAAAGCCACCGCTGATGTTTACCTGGGTAATGGTAACCGAGGCGTCCTCTACCGTTTTAAGCACGTTGTACAAAGCAAAACAAACGCCCTCTAACGCGGCCCGTAAAAAATGAGCTTGGGTATGACTTGGTTTAATGTTAATGTAAGCCCCGCTGGTTTTGGTATCCCAGATGGGGGCGCGTTCGCCATACAGGTAAGGTAAAAAGATAAGGCCATCGCTACCGGCGGGTACACTTTCAATGGTTTTAAACAATTGATCGTAATCGGTACCGGAAAGCTGTTCTTTTTGCAGAAAGTTTTTGAGCAGCCAGTTAATGGCAATGCCCCCGTTATTTACCGCGCCGCCGCAAACATAGGTTTGCTCATTAAGCAGGTAATTAAAGGTCATGCCCTCAAAATTGTAAACCGGTTTAGCGCTGGTAATCCTTACCGCGCCGCTGGTACCAATGGTAAGGGCCGCGATGCCCGGTCCGGTGGTATGGCTACCCAGGTTGGCACAGCAGCCATCACTTGCGCCGGCAAAAAATTTAGTATCTACTGAAATGTTTAGCAAAGCTGCTAAATCGATATTTAGGCCTTCCCGATAGTAGGTGGTGTTTACAGGTGCAGATAATTTATCGGTTTCAATGCCAGCCAACGCGCAAGCTTCCATACTCCACTCCAGCTTCAAAATATCAAACAATCCCATTGCCGAGGCGATAGAATAATCAACCTCAAAAACATTAAACAGCTTGAACCATATAAACTCTTTGATGCCGATAAACTTATGCGATTTGTTAAAAAGCGATGGGTTATTTTCCCTTAGCCATATCAGCTTACACAAAGGCGACATGGCATGTATGGCGGTGCCTGTAGTACGATAGATTTCCTCTGCTCCGGCAGATTCTCTCAATGTTTGCGCGATGTCCTCGCTTCTTGAATCGGCCCAGGTTATCATGGGGGCCAGCGGCGCGCCTGCTTTATCAACAGGAATAATGCTATGCATAGCGCTGCTAAAGCTTACCGCCACGGGGGCATAGCCAATTTTCAAAACAATATCCTGCACGCATTTTACAAAGGCATTCCAGATCATCAGCGGGTCTTGCTCGCTGTAACCTGGTTGGGGAATATTGATACCGTAATGTTGTTGCGTTATCCCCAGTGAAGCACCCTTTAAGGTAACCGCCACAGCTTTGGTGCTGCCGGTACCAATGTCTATTCCTAAAATATATGCCTGCATATGATTATTGGCACAAAATAGGATTTATCTTTGGCACAAGGCAAATAAACATCACATTACCGTTTTCTGAAAAATTTGCCCTAATTTTCGCCCATTCTATGAATTACACTCCACCACAACTACGCACCATTAACGTAATTCGCTACGTAACGCCCTTACGTGAGGGTGGCTCGTTACCGGCTATTGCCGAGGGTGATGATGAGTTTTTATACGTACTGAAATTCAGGGGGGCCGGCCAGGGCGTTAAAGCATTGATTGCCGAACTGATTGGCGGCGAAATTGCCCGCCTGTTGGGCCTGAAAATCCCCGAACTGGTATTTGCCAACCTTGATGCCGCCTTTGGCCGCTCGGAGGCCGATGAAGAGATCCAGGACCTGCTTAAATTTAGCGTTGGTTTAAATCTGGCTCTACATTACTTGTCGGGGGCCATCACTTATGATCCCGTAGTAAACACGCTCGATGCCAAATTAGCATCGCAGATTGTTTGGCTGGATTGCTTATTAACCAACGTTGACCGCACGCCCCGCAATACTAACATGCTGATGTGGCATAAAGAACTTTGGCTAATTGACCATGGCGCGGCCCTTTATTTCCATCACTCCTGGCATAACTGGGGAGAATCGGCTAAACGTCCGTTTGTGCAGATTAAAGACCATGTGCTGCTGCCGCAAGCTTCTTTATTAGATGAGGTAGATGCCGAATTTAGAGAGATCTTAACGTCAGAGCGTATCAGCAACATTGTTAACCTGATCCCTGATGATTGGTTGACCGACGACTCTGGCAATGGCACGCCAGCCGAGCGTAGGAACGTTTATACCCAATTTTTAATAACCCGTATAGCATCATCTGCTATATTTATAAAAGAAGCCCAACATGCCCGATCTGTTATTTGAGTACGCCGTAATTCGCGTTGTACCCAGGGTAGAGCGTGAAGAGTTTATTAATGTAGGCGTGATAGTTTACTGCCCCAAACAAAAGTTTTTAAAGGCCATGCTGCACCTTGATGCCGCCCGCGTTACCGCGCTGGCCCCCGCTTTAGATTTTGACTGCCTTAAAGATAATATAGCCTCATTAGAGCGCATTACCAACGGCGACCCAAATGGCGGCCCTATCGCCCGGTTAGATCAACCATCGCGCTTCCGTTGGCTTACAGCAACGCGCAGCACTGTGGTACAATCATCAAAAGTGCACCCGGGATTATGTACCAATGCAGAGGCTACGTTAGTGAAGTTGTTTGAGCAGTTGGTGGTGTAGGCGATGATTACGCCATAGCAAGCGGTAGATCCCAGATTTACGAAGTTTTAAAAACTTCGTAAATCTTTCGTCGCTTAGTCATTCCGACTGAACAGGCTGCCGGATTTCACCACTCTTGTCGATATGGTTCAGAATAGAACGCTATTCCTCTTTCCCTTCCACCCCGCCTATCACGTTGCTATCTATCTGCCCTATTATCTTGCGGATTTTATCATCTAACATATAAATGGCTTTTTCCATAAAATGAAAATGCAGGGGCTGCGCGGTGTAATCTTCCTCTTTGATAAGATTCATGAGGCCCATAATGGTGGTTAGCGGACCACGAAACTCGTGGGCCTGAATATGGGCTATATTTACCAGCGACTGGTTTTGTTCGATGATCTTTTGCTCGCGTATTTGCCGGTCTGTTACATTACGGATGATGTACGATATACCAACAATATCATTGTATTTATCGCGGGCAGGCTCAAAGGTAGCTTCCCACCAAATGATGCCGAGTTTGCCGTAATCGGTTGATCCTACTTCATTTGAGATATGACCTTTGAGCGCCAGGTAGTATCTATCAAGGTAAGTTTCTACAAATGATGGGGCGATATAGGTTTCAAGCTGATCGCCGCGTTTCATGTCAACTCCATGGGCGGCCTTTACAAAGTTGAAAGCGGTTTTATTAAAATCGATGATCTCGCCGTTTTTACCCAGCAATACATGAAAATTGGTGGAGCTTTCAAAAAAAGAGCGCAGCCTGATACTGGCGTCATCAATAAATTCGCGTTGTATCTCTACCTCTTTTTGGTTGCGTTTCAGAATTTTTTCACCAAGCTTAAGTTCCATCACCTTCATTACCTGCTTTGCCAATATCCTCAGTATTAATTGCTGCTGGTCGGTAAGTTGGTGTGGCACGGTATCAATAACGCAAATAGTGCCAATTTTATGTCCGTTGGAATTTATCAGCGCGGCACCTGCATAAAACCGAACGCCGGGTTCGCCGGTAACCATCGGGTTATTTACAAAGCGTTCATCAAGCAAAACATCCGGCACCACCAAAACATCATCCTGCTGCAGAGTGTGGGTGCAAAAACTCAGCGGCCGTAAAACAATATGGGCATCCACACCTTTGCGAAGCTTAATATATTGCCTATGCTCATCTAAAAGCGTAATAAGTGCGATGGGCGTTTTGCAAACATCGGCCATTAGCTCAATCACCTCCTGTAATTCCCTATCAGTCTCCAGGTCGAGATCAAGAAAATTCGCAACAGCGGGTAAACCGTTATCTACTATCATATCATTTTAATCGCGGGCGCAATGTTAGGGGTGTTTTACGCAAGCTGCATCGCCAAAACAAATATTTTAATTTTAGCGATACAAGATAATATTTAGCAAGATAAAAAACGTTTCGGTTTTGTTGTTTTTTTGACATTTATTAAAATTAAGCCTATTGTGAAAGTAAAGACGTAGTTAAAGCACATAAAAAAGCCCCGTTAAAACCGAATTTTAACGGGGCTCAAAATAATTGATATTGTTTATTTGGCCTTCACCGACTCTTTCACCGCCGCCCAGGGATAAGTAAATGTATACTCGCCTGAACCAAGCTGAACGGTTACCCCATCTGCATCTGTTACTGGCGAACCTGTCAATGCCTTACCATCCTGTTTAACATCTTCTGTATGGGCTTGTGGCAGGGTAAGCGCGGCCGTTGTATTAACCGGTACTATTACATGAACCTGCATCTGATTGTCTTTTACATCCCAGGCAGATAGGATTTGCCCGTACATGGTTTCGAGTGTGGCTTTGGCGAATGTAAACTTAGCGGTAGGTTCCGGTTTTAAAATTATCTGTTTATAACCCGGTTTACCAATTTGAATCCCGGTTACGTTTTGGTACATCCAATCGCCAACGGCACCGTATGAGTAATGGTTAAAGGAGTTCATGCTTTTGTCCTGAAACGTGCTATCGGTTTTAATACCGTCCCAGCGTTCCCAGATGGTTGTAGCCCCCATTTTTACCGGGTATAACCACGATGGATATGTTTTTTGCAACAACAGGTCATAAGCTACCTTGGTATGCCCGTTTTGCGATAACACCTGGCATAAATAAGGCGTACCTAAAAAACCGGTAGAAAGGTGGTTATTACGGCTGCGCACATCCTCAACCAAATAAGCGGCTGCTTTACTTTTCAGGCTATCGGGCATCAGGCCAAACTTAAGGGCCAAAACGTAGCCGGTTTGCGAGTCGGCAAAAATGCGTCCTGTTGGAGTTATATAGTTACGGATAAAGGCTTTTTTAATTGATTCAAAAATATCGCCGTATTTCTTTTCGTCGGCAGTGTTACCTAAGGCGGCGGCAGATTGGCTTAGCAATTTGGCAGAGTACGCGTAAAAGGCCGTAGCGATAAAATCTGGGTTCGTGTAGCCATTTGGTTCAGAAAAATCGTAAATGCCGGGGCGATAAAACAGCCAGTCGCCAAAAACGCTGCCGCCCTTCCAGATGCGGCTTTCTCCTGCGCTTTTTACCATTTTATCAACATAAGCTTTCATGCTTGGGTATTGCGTTTGCAGGATGCGCTTATCGGCATAAACCTGGTACATCGTCCACGGTACAATAACAGATACATCGCCCCAGCCGGCAGATGTAGCGTGGTTGGTTTGCAAAACATCTGGCACCACAAAAGGGATACCGCCATCGGCAAACTGATCGGCAGCTACATCCTTCATCCATTTGGCAAAAAATGGCGCTACATTCATGTTATAAGCAGCCGTACGGCTAAACACCTGGGCGTCGCCCGTCCAGCCCAAACGCTCATCACGCTGCGGACAATCTGTAGGGATATCCACAAAATTACCCTTTTGGCCCCACTGAATGTTGTGCTGTAGTTTGTTGATCATGGTATCTGAACAAGTAAACTGCCCGGTGGCGGCCATATCTGAGTGTACCACTACAGCGGTAAAGTTTTCGGGCTTAATCTCGCCGGGGAAACCATCAATGGCTATATACCTGAAACCAAAAAATGTAAAGTGCGGTTCGTGAATTTCGGTACCGCCTCCTTTAAGGGTATAGTTGAGTGTGGCGGTGGCACTGCGCAGGTTTTCGGTATAAAACTCGCCAAATTTATCCAGCACCTCGGCATGTCTTACCCTAATGTGCGTACCGGCGGGGCCGTTAACCTTAAGGCGTACCCAACCGGTCATATCCTGCCCAAAATCTATAATCTGCGTACCTTTTGGGCTTTTAAAAATACCGATGGGCTTTAATTCTGCAATGCGACGCACCGGTACGCTTTGTACGCCAACCAATATTTTTTTATCGGCATTAATAACATCAACAGGCATCCAGGCGGCATCATTAAAACCTTTGGCTGCCCAGCCGGGTATTTCTTTACGGGCATCATAATCCTCGCCATCGTAAATACCATTAAGCGTTACCGGGCTGTTTTGAGTGGCTTTCCATGATCCATCAGAATTAACTACAGCTGTTGAGCCATCGGTATAGGTAATTTGCAGCTGGCATAATAAAGCCAATTTTTTGCCCCAAAAGCCCCAGTTGCTTTTATAGGCAAGTTCGCCTTTAAACCAGCCTTCGCCAATCATGGCACCAATTACGTTATCGCCGGGCTGCAGCATGGCGGTTACATCGTATACCTGGTATTGCAGACGTTTTTTATACTCTGTCCAGCCGGGAGTAAGTTGTTGGTCGCCTACTTTATTGCTGTTAATGTATAATTCATATAAACCGCGGGAAGTAGCATACACCCGGGCCGAGGCTATTTTCTTTGTGGTACTGAACGGCTTGCGCAGCATCAGGGCCGGTTGTAAACGATTGCTATCCTGTTTGGGCTGAATCCAGCTGGCCGTCCAGTCGGTGGTATTAAAAAAGCCCGTTTCAAAATAGGCAGGTTTACTCCAGGCAGAGGCGTGACCATGGTTATCCCATATTTTTACACGCCAGTAATAACGTGTGGCCGATTTTAAAGCAGCGCCGTTATAGGTAATCAGTACCGACGAATCTGAACTAACCTTACCGGTATTCCAAACCGTTTTTGCCGACGAAAAAGAGGCATCTGTAGATACAACAATGGTGTAGGCCTCTTGTAAGGTATTCTTTTGGCCTGTTGCTATCTTCCAGCTTAACCGGGGATGGGAAATATCCATACCGATTGGATTAACCAGGTATTCGGCAGTTAAACTTTCAACAATGGGGGTTTGCGCCAGGCAAACAACAGGCAAAATAAATAGCAGGCAGGTTAAAATACGTTTCATGATTATAATTGGAGAAACCAATGTTATCAATTGTGATTTGCAGCGGCAACCCCATCCATCCCCTGCTGAAAAGTGGTTACTTCAATTTCATCCTGGTGTTGTTTTAAATAGGCCAGTAACTGCCTGTGCGCCGCTGCCGGCGTGGTAATGTAATCGCCGCCAACGCCATGAAACATCAACACACCGGCAATACCGCTTTGCTGTACCTTTTTAACGTAAGCTATGAGTTCATCGCCGGTAACACCCGCAGGCACTCCCCAGGCCGGTACCAGTAAAGGATCTATCTTTGTACCGGCAGTTATAATGGCATCGTCCCCCCCGCCTATGCGGGCATATTTAACTAAACCCGCCTTCCTCAACGAGTCGACATAATTTACGCCACCAACCGAAACTTCGGTACACGGGTAAGCGTAAGTGCGCGGCCCTGTTTTGCCATCCACCGCGAACAAAAGGTTATTCATTTCGCCAATTTCACGGATCATCATATATACCGTATAAGCGCCCGAGTTATTTGCCTGGTTGGCTTTTACTGTGGTAAGCAGGCAAGGATGATAAAGAGAATGGTTAGCCAGTTCGTGTCCTTTTAAAGCCGCCTGCCGCCATTGCGGGATGTTGACCTTATTAATATTCCCCATAAGGAAAAAAGTACCTTTAAAACCCATAGAATCCAGTTGTGGTATGGCGATGTTTAACTGGGAAGCTATAGCGTCATCGTAGGTAAGCATGATCACCACTTTTTTGCGTTGCTGGGCATTGGCCAGACTGCTATAAATTAACAATAGCACTAATAATAATTTCCTCATAACATTGGTTAATAATTGCTTAAATATAAGCTACGGGATGATAAATTGATCGATGATAAAATTTATTTTCCGTCCCTGAAAACCTGCTGACATAGGGCTGTCACTACGCTGTTGTTACTTTGAATCATAATCAAAAAACAAAAAAAGCTATGGAAATCATCCCAATGTTATTAAAGGAACTGGAGCAGGAAGCCCAAACCACCCGTAAAATGCTTGAAATTGTACCGGCAGATAAATTTAAATGGCAGCCACACCCTAAAAGCATGAATATTGAAACACTTGCCATTCATATTGCCGATGTACCCAACTGGGTTGCACTTGGCGTACACACCGATGGACTAAACTTTGCCGAAAGCCCTTACAACCCGGGCAAAGCAGAAACAACCCAGGATTTACTGGACATTTTTGAAAAATCACTGGCCCAGGGAAAGGCCGCTTTGGAAAGCACTACCGAAGAAGAGTTATTAAAACCCTGGATATTAAGCAATGGCGACCAGGTTTTACAACGTTATAACAAAATTGGCGTCATCAGGGTAGCGTTGTGCCAGCAGGTACATCACCGCGCGCAATTGGGTGTATTTTTACGCTTGCTCGATATTCCCATCCCCGGCAGCTACGGCCCGAGCGCCGATGAATTAAGCGGAGCATATAAGGCAGATTTAGTATCAAGTAATTAGTAGTAAGTATCAAGTAGTAAGACAGGAACCAGTAAGACAAGAAAAAATCTTACTACTTGATACTACAAACGCAAAACGGGCTGTCCTTAAATAAGGACAGCCCGTTTTGCATTTGTCTGGATTAGTACCGGTGTTTTGATAGCTTATCCTGATTAATTTCTTCCAGGAAACCATTCTCGTTGATGGCGTAACGGGCGTAGGTGGTATCAGTATCAATTCTGTATTTGGTAACTTTTTTGGGCTTTTTACGTGTGGTTCTGGCACGTATAATTAATATAGGCAGAATAACTACGGCAAGCAGTGCGGCGATTTGGAATAAAATAATATGCATAACGTTTAAAATGAAATATTGTGAATGCACATCTATAACTTAACAAAAGGGAAAAGGTTTACTTACCGGGTTGTTATTTTAGCTGTGAACATTAATTTACATAGCTAATTATGTGCCAATATTTTATTAACGCCGCATATCCCCCTTATGTTACACCATATTGATAATAAAGCTTGTTTATATAAACCAAAAAGGCTTAAACTGACGGGGTTATGACAAGCCGCCAGGTTTAAGCCTTTACATATTAAATCGCTATTTTCCCGTTTTGAGGACGATTATAAGCCATAAAACGAAATAGCGTTACCGCCCCAAAAAAGATGCTGCTGGGCATCGGTAAGCTTAGTACAATACTGCTGTATAATTTGCATGGTAGCATGGTAACCACCGGCCAGCAAACAAACCGGCCAATCGGAACCAAACATTACCCGGTTGGGGCCAAATGCGTTGAAAACCACATCAAGATAGGGTGTAAAATCTTCTGGCTTCCAGTTAGTCCAGTCGGCTTCGGTAAGCATGCCCGATACTTTGCACATTACATTTGGATACTTAGCAAGGGCCTCAATATCTTTTTGCCAGGCTTCAATTTCCCCTGCTTTGATGGGCGGCTTGGCCAAATGATCTACCACAAATTTTTGGTTAGGAAATTCTGCCACCAATTGAGCAGCGTAGGGTAAATGCTGAGGAAAAATCAGAATATCGTACGTATATCCATACTTCTGTAATGCACCTATCCCCTTTTTAAAAGAAGGGTGAAGCATGTATTGCACGTCGGGCTCTGATTGCAGCACATGCCGGAAGCCTTTCAGCTTTTGGTGTTGCTGATAAGCCTGCAATTTTGCTTCAAGGTCATCGGCTTTTAAATCAACCCAACCTACTACCCCTTTTATAAAAGGGCTTGCAGTGGCATGCTCCAGCAAAAAGTGGGTTTCATCGTCGGTTTGGCTGGCTTGTACCGCTACACAGCCATCAATACCATGCTGCTGTAAAACGGGCAACAAATCAACCGGCGAAAAATCGCGTTTGATAGCCGGCATCGAATCATCAATCCAACTATCCCTAACGGGATCAAAAATCCAAAAATGCTGGTGCGAATCAATTTTAAGCATACGCTACCAAAGTTTGTTTTTGATCGCCAAGGCCATCAATACCTAACTCCATCACATCGCCGGCTTTAAGGTAAACCGGTGGTTTCATACCCAGGCCAACACCTGCAGGTGTACCTGTAGAAATCACATCGCCAGGTAACAGCGTCATGAACTGACTTGTGTATGAAATTACCTGCGCAAGGTTAAATATAAAGTTTGATGTAGTGCCATATTGCATAATTTCGCCATTCACTTTTAACCAAAGGTGCAGGTTATGCGGATCTTCAATTTCATCGGTCGTTGCTAAAAACGGACCAAATGGCGCAAAGGTATCGCAGCCTTTACCTTTATCCCAGGTGCCATTACGCTCTAACTGAAACTCGCGCTCAGATACATCATTGTGCAGCATGTAACCGGCTACATAGCTCAGGGCATCGGCCTCATCAACATATGAAGCTTTTTTGCCGATAACCACAGCCAGCTCAACCTCCCAATCGGTTTTTACCGAATTTTTAGGGATCACCACATTATCATTAGGACCAACTATGGCACTGGTAGCCTTCATAAAAACAACAGGCTCTGGCGGCAGCGGCGCGTTGGTTTCATGCGCGTGATCGGCATAGTTTAAACCAATGCAAATAATTTTTGACGGGCGCGCAATCGGGCTGCCTAAACGTACGCCTGCCGCGACTTCGGGCAATTCAGCACCTTTAATAAAAGCAGCTAAACGGCTTAAACCGTCGGTTTCAAAAAATTGCTCGGTATAATCTTCGCCAAAGGCAGATGTATCGTATTTTTTATCGTAAAGGATCACTCCTGTTTTTTCTTTGCCGATCTCGCCAAATCTGATAAGCTTCATTATATATGGGATTAAAATTCTTGTTTTAATTGTTAAGGGTGATAAAGCCGCCATCGATAGGGTAATCGGTACCGGTGATGAAACCAGCTTCATCCGAACATAGATAAAGTGCCAAAGCGGCTACTTCTTCTGATTTGCCCATCCGGCCTATCGGCTGGCTTTTTGATAGTTTTTCAAAAATCTCGGCTTCTTTGCCGGCGTAGTTTTTGGCGATGAAACCATCTACAAACGGCGTATGGATACGGGCCGGCGAAATGCAATTGCAACGGATGTTGTCATGCAGATAATCGCGCGCCACAGATAAGGTCATGGCATGAATAGCTCCTTTACTCATCGAATACGCAAACCTATCGGTAATACCTACACTGGCAGCTATAGATGCCGTGTTGAGAATAACACCACCGCCATTGGCCTTTAACGCCGGGATCACCGCGTAAAGGCAGTTATAAGCCCCCTTTACGTTCACGTTAAATACTCGCTCAAAATCGGCAGTGCTGGTGTTATCTGCCCGACCTATGTGGGCAATGCCGGCGTTATTAATCAAAATATCTATTCGGCCAACTTTGGCAAAAGTATCTACAACCTGCTGCTGATCGCTCACATCGCAGGCATAACCAGTGGCTTTACCGCCGCCTGCTTCAATCTCGGCAACAGTATCCGCAGCCGCTTTATCATTAAGTTCGATGATATGCACAATGGCACCCTGCTGCGCAAACAATATTGACATTGCCCGGCCTATCCCGCTGCCACCACCGGTTATTACTACTGATTTATTGGTTAGTTTGAACATATTGTTATGTTAAATTAAGCTGTCATCCTGAGGAACGAAGGATCTATTAATGAACTTTGCACATTGAATATGCATATCGTAAAATAGATGCTTCGTTCCTCAGCATGACAGGTGGTAAATATTTCTTAAAGCCTCCCTACCGGGGAGGCTCTGCGCTTCTTACAGCGACACTCCCCTCTTCCACGGTATAAAATCATCCTGGCCAAGCTTTACCGATTTTGGCTCGGCTTCGCCGCTGGCAACTTTAATAACGTAATCTAAAATACGTTCGCCGGCTTGCGGAATGGTTTCATCACCTTCAATGATGGTACCGCAATTGATATCGATGATATCGGGCATGCGCTCATAAAGTATCGTATTGGTTGATAGCTTTACTACCGGTGCAATAGGGTTGCCCGTTGGGGTACCAAGGCCTGTTGTAAACAATACAATGTTTGCGCCCGAGCCTACTTCGGCAGTGGTGCTTTCAACATCGCTGCCGGGGGTGCAAAGCAAGTTAAGCCCTGGTTTGGTTACCTTTTCTGGATAATCTAAAACCGCGGCCACCGGCGATGTGCCACCCTTTTTTGCTGCCCCTGCCGATTTAATAGCGTCGGTGATCAAGCCATCGCGGATATTACCCGGCGACGGGTTAGCGTAAAAGCCCGAGCCATCTGCCTCGGCTTTGGCGTTATAGGTGGTCATCAGTTGCATAAAGCGGTTGGCGGTTTCCTCGTCGGTACAACGGTCGCTCAATTCCTGCTCAACGCCGCAAAGCTCCGGAAACTCGGCCAAAATTACCGAGCCACCCATGGTAACCAGCAAATCTGATACATAACCTAAAGCAGGATTTGCAGATATGCCAGAGAAACCATCAGAGCCACCACATTCCATACCAATACATAATTTTGATAAAGGTGCCGGCTGCCTGCTTGTTTCATTGGCTTGTACCAAACCCGCGAAGGTTTGTTTAAGCGCCTGTTTCAACAATTCGCTTTCGGTACCCAGTTTTTGTTGCTCTAAAACTACCATTGGCTTGTTGAAGGCAGGGTCGCGTTTGGCGATTTCGGCTTGCAATATACTTACCTGCGCGTGCTGGCAGCCCAGGCTTAGCACCGTAGCACCGGCCACGTTGGGATGGGTAATATAGCCTGCAATTAAGCCGCAAAGCGCGTCGGAGTCATCTTTGGTTCCGCCACAGCCCATGCTATGGTTAAGGAATTTAATACCATCAATATTTTTAAATAAACGCTTGGAGTTTGGTTTATCGGCACTGGCCTGGATATCGGCATTTAAAATTTCTTCTACCGATTTACCGGCCTGGTACAGCTCCATCAGTTGCTCTACATCACCCTCGTAGCTCTTGGCTTTTTTGTAGCCCAGTTTATCAACCAAAGCCTCCTTTAATACCTGGATGTTGCGGTTTTCGCAAAACACCAAAGGCACAACCACCCAATAATTGGCGGTACCTACCGAGCCATCAGCACGGTGGTAGCCGTTAAAGGTTTTGCCTTCAAAATTGGCCGTATCGGGCTGGTGCCAGTTTAATTTACGTTCGCCCAAACGGTAACCATCAGATGCGTGATGCACATTGGCGGTAGTAAGCACACCGCCTTTTGGTATAGTACTGCTGGCTTTGCCAACCAAAACGCTGTACATATAAATTTCGGCGCCTTCTTTTAGTTCGTTAATGGCAAATTTGTGTTTGGCTGCTACCCTATCAACCAACGGAAAGCTTTCGCCCTCAAAATTGATGAGGGTACCTGCCTCCAGGTTTTGCAGAGCAACCAGCACATTATCATGCGGATGGATTTTTAAAAATGTTTCTTTTTGCGACATTGTTTTGTTAGTTCATAGATCATGGTTAATGGTTCATAGTACATAGTGGCGAGTTTATTCTTTTCAATAAATCGGCTATGAACTATGAACCATCAACTATGAACCAAATTAGTTAAGCGATAATTCAATCACCGGAATCTCATATGGAGGTTTAGCCGGCATAGTTATCTCCAGATCATCAGATCCGGATGGTTTGTACAAAAGTTCTGAATGGTCATTCAAAAATTGCGCGTATTTTATTTTACCCGCGTAGCCTGGTAATACCAGCTTGCCCTTAGGGTAATCAAATAACTGCACATATAATTTTTTAGTTGCTTTATTGTAAGTCAGTTTAGTGCCTTCGGGTACTTTATAAGTGTCGGGAGCATAAGTGCAGTTGTAAATAGACTGATCATTGGCGTGCATCCAGTAAGCCAGGCTATCCAACGCGTTTTTTGCGCGATAATCAAATTCGCCACGGGCTGTTGGGCCAACATTCAATATCAGGTTACCACCATTACTTACCGATGTAATTAACAGATCAAGCAGCTGGCGATGTGTTTTCCAGGTATTTTCATCGCGATAATATCCCCATGAGCCAGAGAACGTTTGGCAGGTTTCCCAGGTTTTGCCACGGTATTTGGCCAGTTCGGCAGTGCTTACCTGCTCTGGCGTTTCAAAATCGGCACCATCTTTATATTCTTCCAGGTTAAGGCGGTTATCTACAATGATGCCGGGTTGTAATTTTCTGATCAGTTTTAACAGTTCAACAGAACCCCATTCATCTTTGCCTTTACCATGTCCGTCTGCATGTGGGAAAGAAAAATCGAGCCAAAGCACATCTATTTTACCGTAGTTGGTTAACAGTTCGGTAATTTGATTACGCATATATTGGCGATACTTAGCCATGTCCCTGTTTTTATTCAGTTTGGCATAGGAGGCATCGCTTTTATCAGCAGGCGATTGCGGGTGAATTTCATCGATAGTATAATCGGGGTGATGCCAGTCTAACAACGAATAATAAAAGCCTACTTTTAAGCCTTGCGCACGGAAAGCATTTACGTATTCGCGCACCAGATCGCGTTTGGCTTTGGTGTTTGGTGCTTTATAGTCGGTATATTTTGAATCGAACAGGCAAAAGCCTTCATGGTGTTTGGTGGTAAGCACCGCGTAGCGCATACCTGCCGCCTTTGCCGATTTTGCCCATTTATTAGGGTCGAAATAATCGGGGTTAAACTGGTCGAAATATTTCTGATATCCGGCGTTATCAATCTTTTCATTATGCTTTACCCATTCATGCCTTGCCGCGCCGGAGTACAATCCCCAGTGAATAAACATCCCAAAGCGGCTATCTTTCCACCACTCCATCCGTTGATCTTTTTGAGCATCGGTTTCAGTACCGATCATTTTTTGTGCCGATACTGATGATACAACCATCAATATAAGCAGGCTTAGCAATTGAAGTTTTTTAAGCATGAGGTTTATGTTTGTTTAATTGGTTAGCGCTATAAAGAAAAAATTTGATCCATTAAAACCCATTTCTCGCCTTTTTGAGCTCCCTTTACGGCGGCCTGGTATTTCCACATCAGGTTTTCCCATTCCTGCACTTTGGGGTTGGCAGCGTCGGCAGCCCCCTTTTTGTCAAAGCTAAAGGAGTCATCGGTTTCCATAATCATAAACAGGCGCACATCAAAACGGTAAATTTCCATGTGGGTGATGCCGTAATCGGTAATGCTTTTGTAAATCTCGGGCCAGATAGCTTCATGGTATTTTTCATATTCGGCAATAAGACTGGCGTCGTCAACCAAATCAAGCGTTAAACAATATCTGCGACCCATAAATAGATTAGATTGGTTATACAAAGAAATAAAGTTTACAGCTAAATAGTTAGCCAAATCATGTCAAAACATTCAGCTTTTTTGGCATGATGCCTCACCTAAATCCTCTTCAAAGGAGAGGACTTTAAAATATTTGTGGGAGATGGATAGTCCAATATATTGCATGCGGCCTCAGGGTCCTTTTTCAAAGAGACCCTGAGGAGACTTTGAATTAATCTGAATCAGAATTTGAGAATTTACAGAATGAAAAGATTCGCATGGTGTTATTTTCGCTTTTACAATCTGAGGTTTGTTTCAAATTGTAATTGAACGAGGGCATAGCATTCTGCTAATTCTAAAATTCTGTAAATTCTGATTCAGACAGCTCCCTACGGCGTTTTAGTAAACTCCTTTTGATACATCAGCGGGCTTTTGCCTGTTACCTGCTTAAAATGCTTATGAAAGGTTGAGAAATTGTTAAAGCCGCTATCGTAGCACAACTGCTTAATGTTCAACTTATCTTCTATCAGCAACTTGCAGGCATGGCCTACCTTTATTTCAATAATAAATTGTGAGAAAGTTTTACGGGTTTTGGTTTTAAAATAACGGCAAAATGAGTTGGAACTTACACCTGCAATTTCGGCAATTTCATCCAGGTAAATCTTTTTGCGGAAATTTTGCATCGAGTATTCGTAGATATTGTTGAGCCGGTCGTTTTCAGAGTCGTTATGATCGTACTTAAACCCGATGGATGCCAGGTAGGCCGATGGTGTGTTGGTTGCAATGGTGTTGAGCGCCTTTAGCAGCATAATAATACGTTCGGCACCATCGGTATTAAGCATGGCAGCCATTTGCGCGGCTACTTTTTCTTTGGTGATGCCGGTAATTTGCAGCCCACGTTTTGATTTTTCGAGCAACACTTTAATCAACTTATTTTCGGGCAGTTGTAAAAAAGCATCGCCCCAAAAGTTTTCGCAAAAATGCACTACATAGGTATCAACCCCTTCGGTATCGTTTTGGTTAAAATAAGCATCGTCAAAACGCCAGTAATGCGGCAGATTTGAACCAACCAAAACCATATCGCCGGCTTTAAATTGCTTAATACTATCGCCAATAAACTGTGTCCCCCTACCCTTTTTAAGGTAAATAAGTTCCAGTTCGGGGTGGCAATGCCAACGGTTATTAATATCGGGCAATACATCGTGCCTAACGCTAAAAGAGTGCGCAGGGCCCGAAGATACTTTAAGCAATAAAGGCTTCATTCAGCTTATTTTACAATTGATTGGATAAATGTAATGATTTATTGTAAAAAAAGCTGATTGCAGAATAAATTTTACAACTAAAAAAGCGTCCCGGTATCTCACCCCCGGGACGCTCTGTTATCGGCCTGAACCAACAACATCAACTAAATCCAGATCAATCTCACCTGATCTTTTCATGTCATCTTTCTCAAGGACGACAAGCTCTTTAAAAACCTCCCGGCGGCGGCGGGCCGCCCGGACCAGGACCACCAGGGCCACCCGGACCACCAGGCCCCATATTTGGTTTTTTACCCGCAAACTTTTGCAGCTTAAGCGTAAAGCTTAATAAATAATACCTCCCCAAACGGTTAACATTGCTTTGTGTAATGTAACTGCCGCTTTGCGTGCTGGTATAACCGGTGTTTTGGTTAAACACATCCATTGCCGATAAGCGGATAGTTGCTGCATTGCCCGCTAAAAACCTGCGTTCGATGTAAGTATTCAATATATTTGGATTGGTTGCACCCTTGTAACCGTAATAAAACATTTTTGAGTAATCATAACTTACTGTCCAATCTTTCCATAGATAGTTTTTGCCATTAATACCCAGGTTAAGGGAGCTAAAATTGTTATTGATATTGGCATTGCTAAGCGAATTGTTTGATTTGTTTACCGCGTATGTTGTACTTGCTTCGGCATCTACCACATTTTCAATGCTTAATCTAAATTTCACTCCCTGCGACAGTACCAGGTTTTTAGCTATGTTTTTCTCTGTAGTCATGGCGTAACTGGCAGAATCAACATTACTGATATAAGAGATGTTATTATTGTAGGCAACGTTGCCTATAAAGAATAAATTATATTTCCTTTTATCCCATGGTTTGGCAAACACATAAAAACCCTGTGCCGAATAATAGCCATCGGCATTTAAATACTGGGTTAAAATACTACCGGCCAGTTTGCTGTTGGGCGTATAAGTTTTAGGATAGGTAATGGTATTGGCGACTATCTTATTATCGGTAGTGGTGAATGATAAATTGCTGAAGAACACGTTACCAGTGGCAAAATCAAACTTATTGTATCTTATCGACAAGTTGTTATTAAACTCCGGTTTCAAATCGGGGTTACCTTGTATTGGGTATGATGCATTGCTGAAATCGGTAACAGGCTGCAACTCGGTATAAGTAGGCTGGTTACTGGCCCCGTTGTAATTTAAACTTAACGATTGATTGCGCGAGAAGTTGTAAATAAACCTGGCATTAGGCGCCAAATTAAAGGTGCTGATATCTGTTGACGTATTGTTCAAAACCGAGCGTCCCCTTAAAACACTTGGTTGAGCTACCACACCTAACGTGTAATTATATTTTTTATCGATAAAGCGAAAGTTCAACCCAAACCTGTTGGTGATAAAAGTTGAATTATAGTTATTGCTCAACAGGCTGTAGTAATCTTTGTTGATGCCATCGGCATTCAATGTATCAGTAAGCTTATCAGCCGTGGTATAGGCGTAGTGATAAGCATAGGTAGCCTCCAGGTAGCTTTTTTTGCCCAAAGGCTCCAGGTATGATACACTGGTACCCAAACTATCTGTACGGCTGTTGGTATTGATGAATTGATTCAATGGCGCGTTAGCAGCACCATCAATATAAGTATAAACCGGGTTTTGATATTTATTAATACTGTATGACCCTGCTCCTACATTGATACTAAAGTTACGGCCATGCGTTTTAAAGCGGTGGTTAAACAAAATATTGGCGCCGTAATTGGGTTCGCTTTGGTTGCTGGCCGTTACAAAATTGTAGTTTGATACCGTTTCGGAATTATTAACCAGTAAACTGCTACCAGTTTGCGTGGTATTTACCTTTGCATAAGCGTAGGTAGGCGTAATTTTTATATAGTTAACCGTATCGGGTTTTATTTCGATGTTAAAATTAAAGCGATGGTTTAGCTTTTCGTCGTTTTGAGTACTATTATTGGTATTGGTACTGGGGTTGGTTGATGATATATTGTTTTGGATAGTTTTGCTAACCGTATATACCGAATTATCTGCAAAGCTATAGCTACCATAAGCGGTTACCTTTTTACCCCAGCTATCGCGGTAGTTAAAACCAAATGATCGCGCGGTGGTAATGCCGTTAGTACTGCTGCTGTTACCACCCGGAGGCCCGCCCGGTCCACCGCCCCTGGGGCCGCCGCCGCCAAAGGTAAACAGGTTGGTATTGGTATTATTAAGGTTACCCAAAAATGCCAGCTGCCTATCGCCATTGAAACTAAACACGTTGGCCGATGCCACGTACCTGCCATCATCTTTACCGGCCACGCTTGGTATATCGTCTTTACCGCCGCCCACGCTGGCCTGGCCAAAGTAACCATAGTTTTTACTTTGTTTAATGGTAATATTCAGAATTTTGTCCGGTTCACCGCTTTTGATGCCGGTTAAATTAGCCTGGTCGCCATAATCGTCAATGACCTGTATATTTTGAACTATATCTGCAGGTAGGTTTTTAGTAGCCGATTTTACGTCGCCTCCAAAAAAATCTTTACCGTTTACCCGCACTTTGGTAACGCTTTTACCTTGCGCGGTAATGTTACCATCTTTATCAACATCAACACCGGGCAGTTTTTTAATCACATCCTCTACAGGCGCGTTATCGCGTACTGGATAAGCGGCGGCGTTAAACTCTACAGTATCTTCCTTAAGCTTTATTGGGTTGGCATCCGTAACGGTTACCGTGTTTAACATATACGTATCATTTTTAAGGATGATAGGTTTTAACAATACCGGCGTATTGGCGTTATCTAAATTAAAGCGCCTCCTTAAACCCTGGTAACCTATGGAGTTTAGCACCAGGCTAAATTGGTTTACCTTCACGTTGCTAAACATAAAGCTGCCGTTGCTATCGGTAATTAAAGTGGTACTATCGGTGCCGGTTAAAATTTTCACGGTGGTGCCCGGTAAGGTCACACCGGTAGAATCTTTTACAACGCCCTTAATTTGCCTGCCCGTTTGAGCAAAGCCGGTAATGTTGATAAATAGTGTGATGGCTAAAAGGTATACGGTTTTCATTGAATGCGTTTAATTATTGACGCAAAACAATAGTTTACCTATCAACCTAAAAAACGCAATAGACCGGGGCTATATAAATGTAGATAAAAGCCTGTTTTTAACCTATAAATGCCTTTGTTTATGACCCGAGCAGCCCAAATATCTGTTTAAAGATTGATATCAACCCTCCGTCGGTAAGTTTTTGCTTTTGAGCGATTTTGATTGATAATAACATAAATTGATTTGTAATATTGATCGCTGAAATTCAAAACCACAGTAGTTTTGGAGCATAAAATAAAAAACATAAATAGTCATGATTCTCGTATCTTGACTGCTGATTATTAACTGAGATGAGCCTTAAATCTAAAAGTAGCACCGTTACTATACTTATCCATGTATTAACCTGGCTGGTGCTGGGCTTTGTACTTTTTGGATATCAGCCCCTAACCATGAATGTGGAGCTGCCTTACCAATTCTGGATAAAGCAAACCCTTATTTTCAGCATGCTGGTTGGCGCATTTTATCTTAATTCAGAAGCGTTTGTACCAAGATATTTGTTAAAGAACCGCACCGGTATGTACTTTTTATGCGTTATTATACTCATTGGGGCTATTTACTTTTTAGATGCTTTGTTTGAACGCAGCCTTGACCTGCACCGCCTAATGGATGCCGCTTTTCATAAACACGGGCCTCCAAAACATGGCGAAAAAAATCATTTTTACGATTTCGCTTTGCTATTTATCATGGCCCTGGTTTTAGGGATCAGCACCAGTATAACATCTATCCAAAAATGGCAGGGGGATGCCCGGGTTCGCGAGGCATTGGAGCAGGATAAGATCAGTTCAGAACTATCGTTTTTAAAAGCGCAGATTAATCCGCACTTCTTTTTTAATACGCTGAATAATATCTACGCCTTAACGCACATAAATGCCGATACATCGCGCAAAGCCATTCACCAACTATCGCGTATGATGCGCTATGTACTATATGATACTCAGCACGGTACAGCGTTATTAAGCCAGGAGATAGCATTTATTAAAGACTATATCAGCCTGATGCAACTGCGCCTTACAGATAAAGTTACCGTAACTTTTGATACGCCCGAAACGGTAAGCGATATGACCGTAGCGCCAATGATTTTTTTGCCCTTTGTTGAAAATGCTTTTAAACACGGCATCAGCGCTACGTTACCCAGCAATATCCTCATCAGTGTACAGCAACAGGCCGAAAACCTGGAACTACGGGTAGAAAACTCCATTTATAAAGATAGCAACCCCAACCTGGAAGAAAACAAAGGCATCGGCCTAACCAATACCTTGCGCCGGCTTGATTTATTGTATGCCGGCAAATACACGCTGGATATTAAAGAAGATGCTGATACCAACACTTATAAAGTTCACTTAACCCTCAACCTGTCATGATATTAAATTGTATAGCCGTTGATGATGAGCCACTGGCCCTGGGCCTGGTTTGCGCTTTTATTGAACAAACTCCGTTTTTAAAGCTAACCGGACGTTATAGCAGCGCGGTAGAAGCCTTGGTTGGTTTACAGGATCAAAAAGTAGATTTGATATTCCTTGACATCCAGATGCCCAATTTAAACGGCATTGAGCTGGCGCGGGTACTGGATAGTCGCGGAGCGAACAAGCCACGCATTATTTTTACCACAGCCTACAACCAATTCGCACTGGAAGGTTATAAGGTAGATGCTTTGGATTACCTGCTTAAGCCCTTCAATTACGAAGAGTTTTTGCACGCTGCCAATAAAGCTTTAAGTTATGCTGAACTGTTGCAACGCTCTGCCAACCCCGCTCCTGCCGTTGCCGCACAAGAAGAAAGCAGAATTGAAGATGATTACCTATTTTTAAAGATAGAATATCAACTGGTGCGTATTGCTCTTAAAGACATTTTGTACATCGAGGGACTAAAAGACTACGTAAAAATTTACCTGCAAAGTGCCGAAAAGCCCTTGCTATCGCTCACCAGCCTCAAAGCGCTTGAAGAAAAATTACCAGCCAAACGTTTTATGCGCGTACATCGCTCATTCATTGTATCGCTTGATAAAATTAACTCCATTACCCGCAATGCCCTGCAGATAGGCAAAATCAACATCACCGTTGGCGATCAGTATAAGGAAGCTTTCGGGGTGTTTTTGAGTAAGTGGGTGTAAAATTCTGAATCAGAATTTACAGAATTTAAGGATTAACAGAATAACAGGCAGTAACTAATTCTGTAACCTAAAGGGCTTCGTTCTGTACCGAATATATAACTCGTTTTTCATTCTGAATATTCTTAAATTCTAAAAATTCTGATTCAGACAGTTTTCCTCTTGTCATTTTTTCGCCCTACTTTGCTGTGCGGGTCATTGCCCTGTGCTTTTTTTTTGCTATTGAATAATTATCCCTAATTTTATTTCATGAAGGCTACTGTTTCCTGGTTAAAGTCCCTTGAAGTTTTAGAGAATGTTCCGGAAGATCAGCTGCAATGGCTGATAGATATATGTGAAGAGCGCTATTTTCAGGATGGCGAGATGCTGAATCAACCGGGTTGGCCTATGACAGGGCCGCACGTTATTATAGAAGGCCATATGCGGTTTTATATGCTGCAAGGTGCCGGCCGGCGCGATTTTGTGGATGCCGGGCCAGGAAGCATCACGGGTTATATGCCTTTTTCGCGCGGCTTGGTTTCAAAAGGATACGCGCAAGCCGTTGGCGATGTGCATGTACTAAGCTTCCCTACCGACCGGATTAACGAAATGATTAAAGGTCATTTTGAACTTACCCAGGCATTGGTTCATATCATGACCAACCGGGTACGCGATTTTACGGCCCTGCAGCAGCAAAACGAAAAGATGATGGCCCTTGGTAAACTATCGGCCGGGTTGGCGCATGAGCTTAACAATCCTGCTTCGGCCATTGTACGCGATTCTACTACATTGAGTAAACATTTGCGTTTGGTTCCCGATTCGCTCAAAAGCATATTCACCCTAAAAATGAACGAAGAACAGGTAGAAGGTGTAACCAACGAAATGTTTAAAGTTTTAGATGCCCGTGATAATGTACGTTTAAGCCTTAAACAACGTACCCATCTGGAAGACGAGATAGCTGAGTGGTTAGATGAAAATGAAGTTGAAAATGCTTATGATATAGCCGAAAGTTTTGTTGATTTTAAATTTAATATCAGCAATTTTAACGCGTTAAAAAGTCATATCCCAAAGCAGTTCCTATCAACCATTTTAAATTGGATGAGCAGCAAGCTTGTGGCCGAAAAGATGATTGAAGATATCCAGGAATCATCAAAACGCATTGCCGAACTGGTAAGTTCTGTTAAAACTTTTACCCATATGGACCGGGGCCAGGACAAGCAATATGCCGATATTCACATCGGTATCCTGAATACCCTTACCATGCTGGGTTACAAAATTAAAAAAGGCAACGTATCTGTAATTGAAGATTTTGACCGCACCCTGCCCGAAGTAAAAGCCCTTATTGGCGAACTTAACCAGGTGTGGACCAACCTGATTGATAACGCGCTTGACGCCATGGCACCATCGGGCAAAGGCACATTAACTATTAAAACCCGGCGCGACCGCGAGTTTGTTGAAGTGTTTATTGTTGACGATGGTCCCGGTATTCCGCCCGAGATTCAGAGCCAGGTGTTTGATCCGTTTTTTACCACAAAAGAAATGGGCAAAGGTACCGGCATGGGGCTTGAGGTAGTGCAGCGCATTGTTAAACAACACCGCGGATCAATTAAAATGAAATCGCAGCCTGGCCTTACTGTTTTTAGCGTTTGTTTCCTGATTGATGGTTAACAAATATTTTTTATTATTTAAACTTTACCTGTAACACGCCCCTATGAGCCGACCTATAATATTTTCCATTGATGATGACCCGCAAGTACTACGGTCCATCAGCCGCGACATCCGGTCGCAGTATGGTAAAGAGTACAAAATACTAAGCACAACATCGGCAAACGAAGCCCTGGATACCCTTACCGAATTAAAAAACGGATCGGACGTGGTGGCTTTGTTTTTATGTGATCAGCGCATGCCCGAAATGGAGGGCGTTAAGTTTCTGGAGCAGGCCAAAAGAATTTATCCTGATGCCAAACGCGTACTTTTAACCGCCTATTCTGATACCGAAGCCGCCATCAAAGCCATTAACGATGTGCAGCTTGATTACTATCTCATGAAACCATGGGACCCGCCCGAAGAAAAGCTGTTCCCGGTACTGAATGATATGTTGGAGGACTGGCAAAATAATTACGTGCCCGAATTTGTGGGCATTAAAGTAGTTGGTTACCAGTTTTCGCCTCAATCGCACATTATCAAAGACTACCTTGCAGGTAACCTTATCCCCTACCGCTGGCTGGATATTGAACGCAATGTTGACGCGGCCGGCATACTGGCCTTAAATAAGCTTACTGTTGATTGCCTGCCTACCGTTTTCTTTGAGGATGGCAGCTATCTGCAAAAACCAACTATACAAGGCATTGCAGCCAAGCTGGAGAAAAACCCGCAAACGCTTACCGATGTTTATGACGTGGTAATTATAGGTGCAGGCCCGGCCGGCCTTGCTGCCGCGGTTTACGGCGCATCTGAGGGTTTAAAAACCCTGCTTATTGAACGTAAAGCGCCGGGCGGACAAGCTGGTACCAGTTCGCGTATTGAAAATTACCTGGGTTTCCCGGCAGGTCTGAGTGGTGCCGATCTTACCCGGCGCGCCATAAGCCAGGCGATGCGTTTAGGGGCCGAATTTTTGTCGCCACAATCGGTAAGTGATATCAAACAAAAAGATGGCTATAAAACCATTATATTGGATGATGGCCCCGAGATTATTAGCCGTACGGTAGTGATTACCACCGGGGTTGATTACCGTAAACTGGAGGTTAAAGGCGTTGAAAACTTTACAGGTGCCGGTATTTATTACGGCGCGGCCACTACCGAAGCTTCGGCCTGTATTGGTAAAGATGTATATGTAATTGGCGGCGGCAACTCTGCAGGCCAGGCAGCCATGCACCTTTCAAAATACGCAAACAAGGTGCATATAGTAATTCGCCGGGAAGATCTGGTGGCTACCATGTCGGCCTACCTCATTACACAGATCAGCGAAACGCCGAATATTGAAGTTATACCCGATACCGAAATTACCGAAGCGCATGGTGGCAACTGCCTTGAAAAGCTAACGCTTAAAAACTGCAAAACTCAGGAAACCGTTACCAATAAAGCAGCGGCCCTATACATCTTCATCGGCGCGAAACCTTATACCGATTGGATAAAGCTGGATATCATTAAAAACAATAAAGACTTTATTGAAACAGGCCGCGATTTGCGGGCTTATGATAGCTTTCAAAAAATATGGAAGTTAAAACGCGATCCGTTTTTATTGGAAACCAGCTGCTCGGGCATCTTCGCGGCGGGCGATGTACGCGCCGGGGCCATGAACCGTGTGGCATCTGCCGTAGGCGAAGGTTCAATGGCTATTAGTTTTGTACACAAATATTTAGCAGAAAATTAATAACGATGCAAAACGATGAAACTTGCCAGCACCTGGCAGCCGTAACCGATATTAAACAACCACAAGACTATCTTTGCGAAGAGTGCATTAAAACGCACTCCTCCTGGATGCACCTGCGTACCTGCCAAACCTGCGGTGTAACGCTGTGTTGCGATAGTTCGCCCAATACCCACATGACCAAACACTTCCATGCGACGGAGCACCCCGTAGTGATCTCTGCCGAACCCGGCGAACGCTGGCTATGGTGCTATGTAGATAAAGTAGCGCAGGGGTACTGATTTGGGATATCGGATGTTCAATTTCGGATTTCAGATTTTTTTTCTGAACCGGGATTAAACAGATTTATGAGATTATACAGGATTTTCTTTCGCATGAAAATCAAATCCAAAAAATCCGATAAATCTGTTTAATCCCAGTTCAGAAATAATCCTAAAATCAAAAAATCAATCTGCATATCTGCACATTTGAAACGGCGAAGCCCTCAACGAAGTTAATCGCACATCAAAAAATCTTGATACTTGATACTTGATACTTGATACTTGATACTAACTACTTGATACTCCCCGCCCCTACTCCTCCAAATATTTATCCAACGATATCGGTCCGGAACCTAAGACAGTGAAAATAACCAGCAGTACCAGGGCCACGTATGATGGCCATGCTTCGGTATTTATAGGCTCGCGGAAAAAGCCGGTGAGAAACACCGCGGCAAATACGATAGGAATTTGTACAATGCAGCCTAAACGGGTTAAAATGCCAAGGGCAATAAGGATACCGCCAACCATGTGCGCAAACGTTACATAATACACCAAAATCATCAATACATCTGGCGATAGAATTACAAAATTCTGGCTTTCAATCATATTGCGAAGGAATGCCGTGTTATCCATAAACGCTACACCTTTCAGCAATAAAAACACGCCAAGCGCAATGCGTACCAAATCAATAGCTTTAGGGTGATGAGTATCGCCCCAGCGTTCAATTTTATGAACTAAGTTCATGACGGCCTCCTTTTTTTAGAAGTTAAATTGGTTTTAAACAACCGGCGGCTTTATTGGGTTAAAGAGGCCAGTCACTATATATAAATATAGTAACAAACTTGTTATAAAAGCAAATTGTTTTGCCAGAATTGAAGCGAAAAAATTTTCAAAGTCAATTTTTAGATGATATCATAAAAACCTTTTAAAGCCCATTATAGGCCAGCCATTTCCGCAACGTGAGCAAATCTTTTTGTACAGCCGTTGTAAAAGCTTCTTTGCTTATAGTAAGCTTTTTTGCTCCGTCTTGCGCACCGCCCAAATCGTACTCACAATGCAGGCTCATGGGGCCGCCAATGCCTTGTTGCTTTAATATACCAAAATATTTTTTAAAATCAACCATGCCTTCGCCCAAAGGCACACTTTTTACCTGCCACTTGCCATCCTTTTTATCCCAATAAAAATCTTTTACGTTGATGGTTTTAATATTGGGTACCAACAACTGCATTGATGTTGCCCAGGTATCCGCCCCCTCGGTAGTAGCATGACGGATATCATACTGGCAGCCGATCAAATTAGGGTCAAGCCCTTCCAACCCCAGCCAAAGATCCCATACCGATGCGCCAAACAATTCGCCCGAGTGGTTTTGATAAGCCCCGTGCATGCCATATTCTGTATTAAGCTGGGCCAGGGCCGCAAATTGCTTGTTAACAGCTTTCAGGTTTTCAAGAATGGTTATGCTTTTGTTATAATCAAACCAGGCGGTACGGTAATACTTGATTCCTAATGCCGATGCTGCTTTTAAAATATCACGCGCGTATGGCTCATCCGGCGATTTAATATTGGTTACTATGGTATAAACTTTTAGGCCTGCCTTTTCAACGGCTGCCACAGCTTTAGGGAGATCTGTAGCCACGTTTTGCGGCAGTACATGCCCATCGGGCCGCACGGTTAGGTCAACCCCGTCAAAACCCATCCGGGCGGCCAGGTTAGCCATATCGGTATAATTTAACCAGTGCAGGTGTTTGGAAAAAATGCTTACTTTAATTTTGTCGGCCGCAGATAAGCTATTATCAATAATATGGCGGCGATTTTCGGGCAGATGCGTTAACAATTCTTTACCCGATGCCTTTACCCCTAAGGTTAAACCGGCAGCGGCCATAGCCGTGGTTGCAATAAACTTTTTGCGACTGATATTTTCCATAAGCTTTAGATAATTGGTATGGCAATATACCAAAGCTTAGCGGCATCCCAAGCGGAAAGTTAAAGATCGGGGCTGGTTTTATTTAATCAAAGCCCAGGTATTCCTTTTGTTTTATCTGTACAAACCCATAGGTATTATCCCTGGCGATAAGCATTTCGATATGATAAAAATCGTTATCGAACTGGTAGATATTGTTTTTTACGTCGGCCCCCTGAAAACGCATATGAATGCCGGCCCTTTTGGCCTGTGATATCAGGTTAAATACATGTAAGGGGGTTCCTGTTTTATAACTCACGGTACGTAAAATAGCACCGCTGCTTAACTTAACAGCCTGGCCAATATCTACCGACTCCTCTTTTTTATCGGCAGTAAGCTTGTTTAAACGCTCAACTGTGTTTCCATCTACCTCCTGGGTATATTCTCTTTTGAAGCCTTTTGAAAGCACCAGGTAATTATGTGCCTCGGGATTTGCAAGGGTTGTTAAATTAGTAAGATCGTTAACAGTGATGCTTTGGGCAAACAGGTTAACCGAGCCAAAACAACATAAAGCTATAAACAGGTATTTCTTCATCATTTTTAAGGTATTCAAATATACTTTTTTAAATATCACTTTTCGCCGCCGGGGTGATAGGTTTTTTGAACATGCTTCAACACATCCTCCTTATAAAACAAAACATCTTTAAACTTACCGTCAATAATACCCCGGGCCTGGTCGCTAAAGTTTTTTGATAAGGGGTCAAATGATTCACCGCCCGTCATGATACTTTTAGCTTTTACCCTGGGCCCAAACTCAACTGCCGCTAAAAAACTGTTGCCAGAGTAGCCGTAGCGCTTATTGGTATTAACCGTTCTGCTCTGAAAAGATGGCAACTGCCCAAAACCTGATCCGGTTGCCCCAACCGGGATGCTGGGTAATTTATCATCAAATGTTATGCCATCGGCAGGGCGCTGGTAGCGATTCATATCGCCCCATTTAACCTGCCAGGTACCAAAACGGCTCTGCAGGTTTTGTATCACAGCGGCAAGCAAACTTAATTGCTGGTTACCCGGAATTGCTTGTGCAAGTGTTTTTACGCGCTGGGTGATAAAAGTACCCTCCTGCTCTGTTTTAGGAGGGGGCAATAATTTAAACATTAAGGTTCCCCATTCAATAGCCAAACTGCTGGCTACAGAATTTACGGCTGTACGCTTATCCCAGGCCTGCAAAACTTTAACAGGCTCGGCAAGCGAAGCTTTTACAGAGTCGGGCGCTTCATTATAAGCTTTAAATAAGGGTGGCAGCAAATCATCAAAGGCGGCCAGGTAATGATCATAGCCTTTGGCAATCAGCCCGTCTATAGTTAAATGGTTAGCATCTTTTAGTACGTTGATGGCAGTGACAGCACGATAGTTTTCACCATCGGGAGCCATGTAAACCGGGTATTTGCTTTTATCGGGACTACTTGCTCCCGCCCCTGTAAATGGCGTTGAATTGCAGTTTTGAATCCAGCCGGACGCCGGGTTAGTTATGGTAACAATTTCTTTTAAGGGATGTACGCCCTGCCACTCCGTTGCCGATGTACTGCCGTCAACGGGGAGGCTAAAATCATATTTGGGGTTACGTTTGGGGATAAAATTACCATACCAAAAAATAGTATTACCCTTATCATCGGCATATACGGTAGCGTTAGTAGCGTTTGAAAGCAGGTCCATAGCCTTTTTATACTCGGCCAGGTTATTGGCTTTGGTAATTTGCCATGACTCCAACAGGGCGTTATAGGAGCGATTATTGGCCTTAAGCGCCAGCCACCTGCCATCGCGGCTACCCAATACCGGACCATGGTGCGTATAGTAAGCTAAAATAGTTTTCCGCTCGGTTTTATCGCCGGTTTTTATGTTGATGACCAGCTTACGTGTGGTAATAGGTTTTAAAGCGCCATCGTACTCATAATACCATTTGCCTTCTTTTTTGACCATCTTTTCGGCATACAAGTCGGCCACATCGGCGTAGCTACTGGTATGCATCCAGCCAAGGTGCGAATTAAAGCCCTGGTAAATAAAAAACTGCCCCCAGGTAACAGCGCCATAGGCATGCAAGCCTTCCTCGCTTACCAACTCCACCTCGCTACGAAAATAGAAAGGCACATGTGGATTAATATAAAGCAAAGCATGTCCCGATGCCGATTTTGACGGCGAAATAGCAAAGCCATTTGAGCCCGTTTCGCGCTCCTCAACAAACTCGTAAGCTTTAGCCGGGTGATTAATCACCGCGCCTATTTTCTCACCCCCATCGGCATAAAAGGCCTTGGTTTCATCAAGCTTAATGCCCCCTGTTTCGGTAGCTGCCACACTGCCATCAGTAAACATCAATGCATACCAGGGTTCAAAACGTTTAAATACTTTGGGTTTTACTTCGGGGTGTTTGTACAGGTAATAATTGATTCCATCGGCAAAGGCATCTAATAGCTTCTTAAAAGCCGGGGCGCTTGCTTTATAATCTTTGATGGCATCGGCACTATCAGCAATGAGTTGCAGTTGAATGTCTATCGCCAAACTATTTTCACCGTCAACTTCGGTCTGTCTGCCTAATTGATATAAGTAATTACGTTCGATACCTTTAAAATTATCCTCACATTGCGCGTACATCAGCCCAAAAACAACATCAGCATCTGTTTTACCATAAATATGCGGCACGCCATAATCATCACGAATGATAGTTACCGCTTTTGCCATTGCCTCGGCTCGCTCTATTTCCTTTGGGTTAAATAACTGAGCAAAAACAATAAACGGAGAAAATAATAAAATAAAAATTAAATAAATTTTCATGGTAACATTTTTTTTACCGAAACAAAAAACAAATTTAACACTACGGTTGTAATGCTATATTAATAATGTTGTGTAAATTTGACGCATTAAGCATAATATTTACATCTAACCTGCGTTTTCCTTCAATTATTCATAATTCGTAAAACTCAGCTTTAATTTCGGCCTTTAATGGGGCTTATACACAAAGTAATAAAATTTTTGTTTACTGGTTATTACAGCAGTAAATATATAAGAGCTTGGATACTTGTTTAACATGAGATCTGAGGTTTAGTTGATACAATATCATTTGAGACGTGATATTGCAGTGCGTTCCGGGGTGAGATACGGAACGCATTTTTTTTATGCTGCGCAGTCATTTGCGTTGCAGTCATTGGTCATTTCGCTGCGCTGTCATTGGTCATTAGTATATTGGTTTTAAACAATTGGAAATATTTAAAACAATTTGAAAAAAACAGTTTTGGACCAATGACCAATGACCAATGACCAATGACCAATGACCAATGACCAATGACCAATGACCAATGACCAATGACCAATGACCAATGACTAATGACTAATGACTAATGCCCAGTAAACCAATAAGCTTTATATTTCGCCATTACCAGCAGCACCATGCGGTTATAGGTACCCAGTCCCTGGGGTTGGTTGTTGGCTTTGAGGAAGTTATCGTAAAAAATACTGCTGATGGCGCTTAGCTTGTTTTCATAGTTTATCCAGTAGTCGCGCTCAATCACAAAATCCTGGTGTACCTGTTTAGATATCATGGCTTTAAGCTCTTTATGGGCTGTAGTATCCCGGCGACGGAGCGTGTGCATAAACTCGTCCACAGCAAGGTGATACGCCGAGTAACGTAACAACCTGTCTTTAGACTGAATGCCGATGACAAAACCGGCAAAATCGGCTTCATCTTCGGCCCCGTAACCAATCTGGTGCGACATTTCATGGCAGGCCACAAAAGGCCGGTTAAACACGGGCATGGCATAATTAATTTGCGCCTCTGATGTGAAAGGATTATAATAGCCCGACGTGCCTATATAATTCATGAAAAAGGTAAGCATTGATGGCTTAATACCCGGATGGAAAGCATTGAAACTGGCAGAATCTGCCGAGACGGCTTTTACGGCATTGATAGCCGTTTGATAAATAGTACTGTTGCTTTGGACCAGGTCGGCAGCAGTAACGCGGGCACGGCAGGCGTTGGCACTATCAATTAATAATTTGGTAACTGCTTTAAGATTGGCCGTAGTAAAAGCCGTATCGCGCAAATTAAGCCGGTCGGCAGCCGAGGGGCGAAAGTAGTTCATTCCCCAAAAAAGGTAAAACGCAAGAATACCAATCTGCATCCCTATCACCCAACCTAATAAAGCGGCAGCCGCCTTTTCAAATTGTTTTTTAAATAGCAATTTTATAATGCGAACTACACCCAGGATGATGGCGATTACAACTACGGCGTACAACACATCGCCAACACTAAAGGGAAATAGATTTAAAACGGGGTGAAAAACCCAGCAGATGAGTTTATAAAAACCACCGGAATAGTACCGTTCAACCAGTTTTGGATGATCGGCAAGTAACATGAGCAAAAAGATAGCCAGGGCCAGTAATAATATAATTATGATCCTTTTTAGTAATGGATTTTTACTGATGTACTTACGCATTAAGAAGTAAATATAAACTTATTAAAGTTTGTTTAACCGGCCCCATAATATGAGTGTGATGAAAGGAAAAGGCAACCTACAAAAAAAGCTCCGGTTAGGGAGCTTTCTTTGTAAAATGGGTTGATAAAATTATTTTACCGATACTGGTACTTCAACAGTATCCCATAATAAGGCAAAACCTTTTGCAGATACGGTGTAAACCAATCTTTCGTGTTTGGCGGCAGTTTTACCTTTTACAGTTACACGCAGGGCATCCTGTTTTTCGTCGTATTTAAAAGCGCCCCATTGTTTGGCCACTTTGTTAAAAATAACGGTCCATTCGCCACTTTCGGCTGGGATCAGGAAAAAGCCGTAAGTACCGGCTGCTAATTCTTTACCTTCTACTTTAATAGCTTTAGTGGTTGTAAAAGTAGTGGCTTCGTTAGCTCCCGCGCGCCATACTTTACCATAGGCCTCAAGACCGCCCCAAATTTTACGGCCTTTAACCGATGGGCTGCCATAGTTAATAGTAATTGTTGAGCCTGCAACTTTACCGCTAACGCTATCACGCGGACTTGCAATTGCTTTAGTTTGTGCCTGGGCAAATGTTACTGTTAAAAGCGCAAACGCGAAAAGCAAAGCAGCTTTAATTTTAAAAGATGTTTTCATAATAGTTCTCATGATTTTTGTTTGGTATAAATATAGGATGAAATTTATGTGAGTAGCAATTTGTTGTTTAAAATTAACACCATGCTTTTGTTTTTAAATTATAGTACTCACTAAAACACTTGATAAACAGTATTGTTATACTATCAGAAACACCGCATTGCAGTTAGGAATTGACCTTAAGGTTAAACGAGCCAAAAGGTTAAACAATTGTTGTGGTTTTTTTAACCCTTGCCTTACGGCAAGGGTTTTTTATTTGTTTTTACTCTACCTTATAATCATAAACTCCACGGCCAATATTGCCGTTTTCGTCAATCCCTTCTACCACAACTCTGTAATTGCCTTTGCCATCGGCATTAAAATAGTCAAAAGAGGCGCTTCCGTCTTTATCGGTAACCAGATCGGGGTTCCAGTAAATGGTGCTGCGCAAATCTGGCCGGGTATCCTGCACCGAACCGCCGTACGCCGGCGAATAAAAAGTACGCGCTTTATAAAAGCCTTTTGGAGCATAGGTTAGTAAACCGGGAGCCATAATATTGCTAACCGGCAAGGATTTATTTTTAATGGTTTTAATAACGATAACACCATTGGCACCTCTGACACCGTAAATCGTGGCATCGTTGTTTTTAAGCACTTTCACACTTTCCACATCACTTACATTAATATTATCAATGCTTGCGCCTTCATACATTTGTACATCGTCCAAAACTATCATCATTGGTCCGCCTTGTACAAAGCCGCCTGTTTTTTCGTTAAGATATGGTACGCCACTAATAAATTTCACTCCGTTTAACCTGCCCTCCAAACCCCGTACCATTGATCCCTGATCTTTAAGCTGACTATTATTGATGGTTTGTGATGCATGATCTGGCCCGATATAGCTTTTATCAGTTACAACAACTTCTTTCAACATTTTACCGCTTGCATCTGCCAAAAAAACTGGTTGCACTTTCCCATCTGATTTAAGCAACGTTGCTGTAAAATCAGATTCAGGGAAATTATTATCGGTGACAGATAATAAAGGAGGTTCATCTATGGCTATCAATACATCGCTTTTACCCGCGCTGGTTTTAGCCTGTATTACAAAGGGAGTTTTATCCTCATAAACCAGGTTAGGAAAAGTAAACCGACCCTTAGCATCGGTTGTTTGATTTAGCATATTACCGCCGCTTTTGGTCAACAGGGTTACGGTTCCGTTTTCAACAGGGCTGCCGTTCTTTAAGGTAACAGTCCCGGTAATATCAATTCCTTTTTCAACCGGTACATTTGATGCAGTGGCGGCCTCATCCGCGCCCAATAGCTGCTTCCACTCAAACCGGCGATAGCCTTGTGTAAGCATCAATACATCAAGATTAGCGCGGGTATCATTAGTAACATTGTTAAAGTAATAGTTAGGCTGCTCAATGATGCCCTTAAGCTCTGATGTAAGCAGCAGGTTGGAAAGTATGGTAGTTTCGGCATTTTCATTAACCGGAATTTTTTCGGCATCAATAACAGACGCAGAAAAATACCCGGTAACCGGTTTGTTATCTTTTTTGGCATTTAGGGCAATGTGTACCTTGCTCCTGGCGGTGTAAACTTGTTTATCAGATATGGTTTGAATATTGAGCAAATCATTATTCTGGATAAATGATAGCCGTTCGTTCATGGGCTCGCCGGTGTTTGAAAACAACGTTACCCTTACAATGCCCGTCTGAAAATCTTTTTTAGCCAGGTTAAGATCAAGCACCTGGCTGTCAAGCACCGTTTTTACAGACCGCACCGATCCGTTTGAATAAATAACCACGCTGATTTCCTTATTCTTATTTTCGAGAAAATAGGGTCGGCTGGCGTTAATTTCTATCAGTAACTTATCCGGGTTGTCGTTATTCACCAACAGTGTCATTCCCTTAACATCTGCTTTTGGCAAATCCACAGTAGCTTTTGTACCATCCGGATAGGTAAGCCTGGCTTTATAGGTACGGCCATCTACGGGGGTTATAAAAATAATGCCCATGCCCAGGTGTTTGGCTTCAAACTTAGTTACCTCGGTATTGAGGTTATCGACTACAACACCTTTAACATCCGCGCCTTTACCATGTTCGTCTATGGCTTTAAAGGCCAGTTTAGCAGGTATATCATCCACAAAAGTACCGCCTTCGGCAAAAAACTGGATGTCAAACTTATTGGTGCTTTTCGACGGCTTTTTAGTAAGCGTTTGGGTTTCGGGTACAGAACTGTTAACAATTACCGGCTGATCAAAAATATCAGGGTCGGCGTTATTAAGCATCCATTTGGTGTAGGCCCTTACGTGATAAGTTCCCTTAGGCAGATTTTTGGACAACGTAAAATCGCCCCATGATAAGCCGTTATTGGTTTGTAATTCGATACTTTTAACCAATGAATCGGCATTGTTTAAAAGATCGACATGCAAAATGCCGTTTAACTTTGAAAGCTGATGCTGTTCGCCAAGCGTGAGGTACGCTTTAAAATAAAGCGTATCGCCTGCATTAAATTGCGTTCTATCCAGGTGCAGGTAAACTTTTTCTGTTGCGTTTGTGGTTGATAGGGTTTGTAAACGCGCTACGATATCATCTAAAGAAATTGAAGTTTTAGCTGTTTGCGAAAAACCAGGTGTGTAAAAAAACAGTAAGCACAGGAGTGCCAATGTCACTTTTTTCATATAGGGAAAGGTTAGTAGAAGCGGTTTATAATTGGTGATTAAATATACCGTATTTCCCTGTATAAAAGCAAATTAAATAATTACTACTTATTATCAAATAGTCGACCTGCCTAATTCGGCCCCTTCCTTTATCTCCTCCCAGTACACAGTTTCAAGATAAATTCCGTTTTGAATAGCCACACGGGCCTTTACTTCCTGCAGTTGATTTTTGATCTCATCGGCATTGAGGTCGCTGCTTAGGGAGTGATAATAAATTGCATAACCAGTTTTACTGTTTATAAATTTATAATGTTTATCAGCGGGTTTCATGATGTGTTAACTTATATAATGATAATATACCTAAGTGGCTTATTGTTTTAGTATTAAACAAATGTTACAAGTATATTTTTTACCGCTTACTCAAAGTGTTAATGCTACACCATAGACATAAATAATTTAATAACCCTTAATTAACATTGACTTAACATTAGTGTGACTTTTGCCAACAAATTAATAGCTACATTTAGCTGCATAAATATTTACGTGCGGTAGGCGCTAATTACCTATCATACAAACATTTAATTTTAAGACGTTAAAAAAGCGATCATAAAAAATTCAAATCAATGTCGATATTTCCAAATTCTAACCAGGTTTTTTATGATTTATTTAACCGGGCCGTTGCAAATGCCTCCGAAATGGCAACTTTTCTTAACACTGCGGTAAACACTACAGACACTTACGAACAAAAATTTCAGTTTAACCATATTGATAAATTAAAGAACAAAAGTTACGAGATAACTCACCAGGTATTCACCGAATCGGGCCGTATGCTGATATCCCCTTTTCAACGCAAGGACATGTGCGATTTAGCTGCTGCCATTGATGACGTTGCCGATAGGATTGCCATGGCATCGCGCAGGATTAACCTCTATGATGTGCCAAAAATTACGCCTCCTATGATTAACCTGGCCGGGTTGATTCTAAAAACCGCAAAAGCGTTAGAAGAAGCCGTAAGAGCGATGAATAACCTGAGCAATTCGGCCCAGATATTTGAACTTTGCAACAACATTAAACAATTAGAATACCAGGCCGATACCGTTTACAACGAAGCCTTTGCCGATCTGTTGGCCAACGAAACCGACGCCATACAACTCATCAAATACACCGATGTATTTATGGCCATGGAAACTGCCACCGACAGTTGTGAAGATGCTACCCTGGTTATTGAAAGTATTTTGATTAAAAACGGGTAGCCTCACCCCGGCCCTCTCCAAAGGAGAGGGAGGTAAAAACGTAATAAAAAGCCTCATTTAATATTCTAAATGAGGCTTTTTATTACGTTAATTACGCATACAAATCAAAAGTCCTCTCCTTTGGAGAGGATTTAGGTGAGGCTCTTACCGCCCCTTATCTCCCGATCCATCATCAGGTTTACCTTCTCCATCGCCTTTGTTGTCACGGTCTTTTTTAAAGTCGAGCTTGCCGAATTTATAGCTTAGACTGATGCCGAATGACTGTATGGGCACATAACGAACGTTGGTTAAATTAAAGTTGCTGCCGTAAGTTGTGGATGTTTGGCTAACATATTTTGCAAACGGATTTGAAGCGGTTAAGTCTATACTGGCTTTTTTGTTCATGAACATTTTGCGCATGGCAAAGTTGTAAAACACAAACTTTGGCTGTGTTCCCTGTATCCCTTTTTGCGATGAGTTGTAGTTGCCAAAAAATTCGGCACTCAGGTTTTTAGCAAATTCGTATTGGGCGTTCAGGTTTAAACGATAGGCAAAACCGCTTACGCTCGGACTGCCCGGATTATTGCTTGTTCTATCGGCAAAAATCATGTTGGTTCGCAAACTGAAACTTTTAGTAACCGGCAACGACGCGTAAATATTGATACCTGCACGAACCTCTGACCCTAAATTATAACGCTGACTCAACGATACATTGGTATAAGTAGCGCCATTGATCCTTAACGTATCATAATAGGTGGTAAAACGCTGTATGTCATCTGTATTTTTACGGTAGAAAGCCGCTATATTAATGTTGGCCCCTTTTTCAAATGATTTATTGTAACCTAACTCAAAGTTATCGCCACGCTCGGGCTTTAAGTTAGGGTTACCTGTGCTGATGTTGTGCGGATCACTGATGTTAAGGAAAGGGTTTAATGAACCGTAATCCGGTCTTTCAATCCTGCGGGTGTAGCTTAGCTTCACTGATGAAGATTCGCTTAACTTGTGCGAAAACACCAGCGACGGCACCAGGATATTGTAGTTAGGAATATTAGCGCCCTTAAAGTCGGCAGTAGTTACGGTATACTCGTCTCTTAAACCGCCTTTGATATCTAAAAAGTTATTGAATACCGATGCCGTTAAGGAAAGGTAATAAGCGTAAATCTTACGGTCGTAAGTAAAGCCATAAGTTTGATCGCCATTGGGTACAAAATTTTTACCGCCCATCAGGCTATCGGTAACTACATTATTTTTAATGTTATTGAAATCCAGTTTAGCGCCGGTTTCTATGGTAAAATCTTTAGCTACCGGTTGTGTATAGTCAACAGAAATTTGGGTTTCCCTATCCTTACCAGGATTGGTATTTGACAGGCCGGTTGATTGTACGCCGATAGGTGAAAGATAATCTGTTCGCTGAAACGAGCTGAAGCTATTATTACCAAAGCTTGATGAGTATAATACATCCAGTTCCTGGCCCTCTTTTTCAAACGTTTTTTTATAGCTTAAGCTTACATCTGTTGAGGTGCCGTTGAATTTACTGCTTGAGTTACGGATGCTCGAAGTATCTGACATTAAACTACCGGCAGCATTTACCATGCGCTGATCCTGGTTAGTTACGCCGTTACCATGATTACCAAAATGATCAAAACCAATAGCAGCGGTAAGGTCATCATGTTTGCTGATGTTCCAGGTAAAGTTTAAGCCCGATTGATAACCGTTCCTCCTGAAATTATTACTTCCGTCCTGGAACAAAGTATTGGTATTGCCCGCGCCATCTGTAGATACCCGGTTTGTTGATGTTGGCGCATTACTGTTAATTTGCGCGTTACCGCTAAAAAACGCGTTAACACCAAAGTTACCCTTGCGCACATTTAAATTGAATGATCCGTTTTCGCGGCGGGTACCTGCCGATAGGTTAACGCTGCCGTTAACACCTTCTACCCGGCTATCTTTTAATATAATATTTACTATGCCACCAGTACCAGCAGCATCATACTTTGCACCCGGACTGGTAATTACCTCGATACTTTTAATCTGGCTGGCGGGGATACTGGCCAGTGCATCGGCCAAACTTGCCCCGAAGATGCTTGATGGCTTTCCATTTATTAAAAAGCGGATATTGGCATTGCCCTGTAACTCCACGTTACCATCAATATCAACAGTTATCTGCGGTACTTTTTTCAATATATCGATGGCTACACCGCCCTGCGCGCTCAGGTCGTTTTGAGGGTTGTAAACCATTTTATCAATCTTATTGGTAACCGTTGGTGCTTGCGCGGTAATAGTTACTCCTTTCAATTCTTTTGATAAAGAGGTTAACAGGATTTCGCCTAAATTTAAAGTACCGCCTGCTTTAACAATTACATGCTCAACAGTGGCACGCTGGTAGCCTAAAAAATCGGCTGTTACCTTATACTCACCGGCCGGCACCTGGTCTACAGTAAAATAACCTTTCGGATCGGTACTGATACCATTGAATGGCGACGTAGCGCCTTGTTTATAAACAGATATGGTAGCATAGTCAACGCCTTGTTTGGAGGTGGCGTCGGTAACCTTACCCGTAATTTTACCCTTGCCTGCAGGAGCCTGGGCGTGTACCTTTATAGCCAAAAAAACACTAAGAAATAATATAATCCTTACTTTCATCACTTTCGAAAACTTCATTTGCGGCGAAAATGAAAAGAAAGATTGGATTAATCCTGAATTATGGTGTGTTTGTTACATTAAGGTTAAATCATCAATATCTTTGTTACAAAATAGTTGCGCATAGCAAGTAATTGGAGGCAAAACAAAGCACGATTTTAGAAATTTAGTACATTCGACGGAGGATTCTCTCTTTTGTAGTGACGCATAATTGTGTCTTCAAAGTGCAAATCAAACGATACTTTTCGCACGTTTGTTCCTGTCTTGATTCTTGACTCTTGATTCTTGACTCTCCCTTAAAAAATCAGCACCAGCGTTCCGCCAATAATCAGGATAGCCCCTATCGCGTTTTTTAACGTCAACGGTTCGCCCAGAAAAATAACAGATAGCGCGATAGCCAGCGCAACGCTCAATTTGTCAACCGGGGCCACCTGTGATACTTTCCCTATTTGCAGGGCGCGGAAATAGCATATCCAGGACAAACCTGTCGCGCAACCAGATAAAATAAGAAAAGTCCAGTTAATTTTAGTTAAACCGGTAATACCCTGCGCGCTTCCCCTGAATAATACAATACCCCAGGCCAGTATCAGGATGATGACCGTACGGATGGCCGTAGCCAGATCGGTATCAACTCCTTTAATGCCTATTTTAGCAAATATCGCGGTTAGCGCTGCAAATAAAGCCGATAGTAATGCGTATATCCACCACATGGTTGTTAGTTTTAATTGTTAATTGATGTGTTACTTGCTCTATAATATTTATTTTGCTATAAATGTTTATTACAATTCAAAACTGAAGATTGATGCTGTATTAAATCTGTTCAAATACAGAATATATACAAAATGAACGTGTAGTTTTGAATAATACGTATTAGTTTGACTTTAAATTTAAGCCGATACGCACAATTTATTACTCAAAACTAAAATGAAATTACTGATCATTGAAGACGAGGAAGGCCTGCGCGAAAGTATTGAAGAATATTTTACAGGCGATGGCAGTATTTGCGAAACCGCGGCTACCTATGCCGATGCTATAAGCAAAATAGAATTGTATCGCTACGATTGTATTTTACTGGATATAACCCTGCCCGGCGGCAGCGGCATCAGCATACTTAAAAAACTAAAAGATAATCACTATACCGATGGCGTGCTTATCATATCGGCAAAAAACTCGCTCGACGACCGCCTGGATGGTTTAAATTTAGGTGCCGACGATTATCTCGTAAAACCCTTCCATTTATCAGAATTAAAGGCCAGGGTATCGGCCATCATCCGTCGTAAAATGTACAATGGCAGTAATTTATTAGTATTTAACGAAATCACTATTGATTTGCAGGCCAAAACCGTGAGCGTGCTTGATAAGCCTTTAAAATTTACCCGCAAAGAGTTTGCCCTGCTCATTTACTTTATAGCCAACAAAGGCAAAGTAGTATCTAAAAACGCCATAGCCGAACACCTTTGGGGCGATGGGATTGACCTTGCCGATAACTTTGATTTTATATATTCGCATATCAAAAATATCCGCAAAAAACTAATTGAAGCTGGCGCTAACGACTATATCCATGCGGCGTACGGCATGGGGTACAAATTTGCCGGGCAATGAAACTCCTTACTTTATACAACCGCGTAAACATCATTACCACTATTATAGTGATGCTTATTACCGGTATTATTTATTACCAGGCCATTAGCTGGATACTCAACGATCAAAACGACAAAGCGTTAAAGGTAGAGGAAAATGAGGTTTTTGACTATGTGAACCTCAACAAAAAGCTTCCGCAGGAATTTGAAAGTAAGGATCAGCAAATCTCTTTTACCGAAGTTGCCCCAAATTCGGTAAACCGGGAGTTTATCAATACCGATTACCATCGGGATAAAAACGAGTACGAATCAGGTCGCGGGTTAATTAGTTCGGTAACGGTAAACGGTAAGTATTATAAAATTCTGATTGTAGAATCGAAAGTAGAAACTGAAGACCTGATCCAGATTATCTTCGGCATCACTTTTGGCGTTATTTTATTGCTATTACTGGTACTGTTAATTGCAAACCGGTTAATATTAAACCGGCTGTGGCAACCTTTCCATACGATTTTGAAGGAAATGAAACTTTTTAACATCACTGATAGCCAGGAGATAGCGCAAACTACCACGCGGATAGACGAATTTACCGAATTAAACCAGGCCGCCACTACCATGACCAACAAAGCCCGGCATGATTACCGGGATCTGAAAACTTTTACCGAAAACGCGTCGCATGAACTGCTTACCCCTATCGCGGTTATCAACTCCAAATTGGATACGCTTATTCAAACCGAAGATTTTAGCGAACAGCAAAGCAAACTGCTTACAGATCTGTACAGCGCCGTGGCACGATTAAGCCGTCTTAATCAATCACTATTACTATTGGTTAAAATAGAAAACCGCCTGCTTACCGACCAGCAAACCATTAATCTGAAAGAATTGGTACAGGAATTATTAACCCAGTTAGAGGATATTTTTAGCGATAAACAGATCGAAATAAAAACAAATCTGGAAAACAAAGAAATAATGGGTAATCAATATTTAATAGAAATTTTATTGAACAACCTGATTATTAACGCGGTAAGACACAATCATCCTCATGGCGAAATTATTATTAGCTTAACTCCCCAAAGTTTAAGCGTTAAAAACACCGGCAGTAATACCCCCTTACAGGATGATAAAATTTTTAACCGCTTCCACAAGTCAGATAAATCTGAAGGCAGCGGCCTGGGCCTCACCATTAGCAAGCAGATTTGCGAAAACATGGGCTGGCAGCTTAACTATCAGCATGTAAGCCCCCATCACTCCTTCACTATTGTATTTTAAATGTGACAATTCACCTATCCTATTTTTTTACAGAATTACAGGATACTTTCGCTATGTTTAAAATGGATTTATAACGGAATTAATGAAGTTATTTTTTAGCCTTATACTGTTTGCCTTTATTTATACTGCTACCCGGGCGCAAACAAACACGCTTGATCATTATATTGAGCTTGCCCAAAATAACAGTCCGCTTCTAAAGGATCTTAAAAATCAAATCGCGGCTGGCCGTATTGATAGTTTACGATTAAGAGCCGGTTTAAAACCCCAGGTTAATTTAAACAGCGGCGGTTACTACGCCCCTGTTATAAGCGGCTTTGGTTACTCTGGCGCAATTACCAACGTGCAAACATTTAACGCGCTTTTGGGTGTAAACAAGCAAATTATAAGCAAACAATACCTTAACTCGCAACTGAACGCCATTAACCTGCAGCGCGATTCGATCATCAACAGTGGGGCGGTATCTGCACAGGATTTAAAGAAAACCGTAACCGGCCAGTATATTACCGCCTACGGCAGTTTACAGCAGGTTAACTTTAACCGCGATATTGTAAAACTGCTTACCCAGGAAGAAGCTTTGCTTAAAAACCTTACCCGTACCAACGTTTACAAGCAAAGCGAATACCTTGCCTTTTTGGTAACCTTAAAACAACAGCAATTACAGCTTACACAGGCGCAGCTGCAATACAAAAATGACTACGCCACACTTAGTTATGTAGTTGGCATTGTTGATACAGCCACGGTTGATTTGGGCGAACCTAAATTAGAAACAGCTGTAAGGCCCGACGCGGCAAACAGCATATTTTTCAGGCAGTTTAAGGCCGATAGCTTGCGCCTTATTAACACCCGTAGTTTAATTGACCATAGCTACCGCCCCAAGGTTAACGTTTTTGCTGATGGCGGCTACAATACCGATTTTACCGGTCAGGCCTATAAAAACTTTGGTACCAGCTTTGGCTTTAGCATCAGCATGCCAATTTATGATGGCGGCCAGCGCAGCCTGCAATACAAAAAGCTTAAATTACAGGAAGAAACAAGGTTAAACTATAAATCGTTTTTCAATTCGCAATATCTGCAGCAAATAGCGCAGTTAAACCAGCAGATAAACGAAAACAACACCCTTATCGGCCAGATAAAAGAACAGGTAAAATATGCCGAAAGCTTAATTAAGGTTGATACCAAACTGCTGCAAACCGGCGACGTAAGAATGGCCGATTTAATACTGGCAGTAAATAGTTACTACTCCATAACCAACCTGCTTACCCAAACTACTGTAGCGAAACTGCAGCTTATCAATCAATTAAACTACTGGAATAAATAGCATGAAAATATATAAAACGACCTGTATGCCATTTAAAAGCCTTTTAGCCATTTTAACAGCAGCGGTAATCTGCTCATCGTGCGGTGGTAATGCTCCCGCGGATGCTGGTGCCGCAGCAGATGCCCCCGCCGCCGCTACGGTAACACCTGTAAAAGTTACCACTGTTGATCAGAGTTCGCTTACCGATTATATTGAGCTTAACGCTACCTCATCGTTCCTGCAAAAAAACTATGTGAAGGCAAACGCTATAGGTTATATTCAAAAAGTAAACGCCCAAATAGGTCATTATGTAAATAAAGGCGAAGTACTTTTTACCATAAAAACCAAGGAGTCGCAAAGTATTGGTAACAGCATTAATATACTGGATACCACTTTCAAATTCTCGGGCCTTAATAAGATCAAAGCATCTGAGCACGGCTATATTACCCAGTTAAGTCACCAGGTTGGCGATTATGTACAGGACGGCGAACAATTGGCTATTATTAGCGACCGCAGCAGTTTTGCCTTTATTATGCAACTGCCGTATGAGTTAAGGGCATCGGTAACCAACAACCAGGATGTGCTGCTTAGCCTTCCCGATGGTACCAAACTAAACGGAAAGGTAAACTCTTTTATGCCCACTGTTGATACCCTATCCCAAACACAAGGGATTGTAATAAAGGTAGCTGGCAACAACACTATACCAGAAAACCTGGTAGCACGGGCACGCATTGTAAAAACAGCCAGATCAAATACCATTTCGCTGCCCTCTTCGGCAATTTTATCAAACGAAACCCAAACAGAGTTTTGGGTAATGAAACTGATTGATGCCAACACCGCTGTTAAAACACCAATAAAAAAAGGAATTGAAAGCGGCGATAAGATCGAAATTTTATCGCCCCGGTTTTCGCCAAATGATAAGATCATCATAAGTGGTAATTACGGTTTGGCAGATACTGCTAAAGTTAAAATTATAAAGTAATGGCTAAAGCAGACGAAACAAGATTAGTAAAAGCCGAAAACTTTTTCATCTTTTACCGTAAGCCCCTGTTGCTGGTACTTTCGCTTACTTTAATGGGCGGCATATTTGCCTATACCAAACTTCAAACTTCGCTTTTTCCCGAGATTACTTTCCCTAAAATTAAGGTAATTGCCGATGCCGGTTTGCAGCCCGTAAATAAAATGATGATAACGGTTACCAAACCGTTAGAGAATGCTATAAAACAGGTACCCGCCTTACAAATAGTAAGGAGCACTACCAGTCGTGGCAGTGCCGAAATCTCGGCCTACATGGACTGGAACGCCGATATTGACCTGAGCAAGCAACAGATAGAATCGCAGATAGCTAAAATTCAAAATACCCTGCCGCCCGATGTAAATATCTCGGTAGAGAAAATGAACCCTTCTATCTTGCCGGTAAGCGGGTACACCTTAGAGAGCCACGAACGATCGCCCATTGAGTTAAAACAGCTGGCTACCTTTACCGTTAAACCATTTTTATCGCAAATAAACGGCGTATCAGAGATCAGGGTAATTGGCGGTAAAACCAAAGAGTACTGGCTGGTACTTAACCGCGAACGGATGACGGCCCTGTCATTAACGCCCGATATGATTAACAACGCGCTGGCCCAAACCAACTTCATTAAATCGGAGGGTTACCTTTCAGATTATAAGATGCTTTACCTTACCGTAACAGATGCCACGGTAACGGGCAAAGATCAGCTGGAAAACATTGTGATCAGCAATAACAGCAAACGAGTTATCCAGGTAAAAGATATTGCTTCGGTACAAATCAGCGAGGGTATCGAATACACCAAAATTAACGCCAACGGCCACGATGGTGTATTAATAGCGGTTATTAAGCAACCCGATGCCAACCTGATATCCTTATCAGATGATATGACTAAAAAAGTGGCCGCCCTGCAAAAAATATTACCAAAGGACGTTACCATAAAACCATACTATGTACAGGCCGATTTTGTTAACGACTCTGTTAAAAGCGTAACCGATAGCGTGTGGATAGGCTTATTGCTGGCCATTATTGTCGCTATTATTTTCCTGCGGTCGCTTAAGGCAAGTGCTACTATTTTAATTACCATTCCTGTAACGCTTTGCCTTACGCTTATTGTATTATATGTAATAGGCTACACCTTTAACATCATGACCTTAGGCGCCATAGCGGCAGCCATAGGTTTAATTATTGATGATGCCATTGTGGTAGTGGAGCAAATTCATCGTACGCATGAAGAGCACCCCGACGAGCCAACCAGCAGGCTCATCAAAAAAGCGATAGACTACCTGTTTCCGGCCATGTTGGGTTCATCTATAAGCACCATCGTTATTTTTGTGCCCTTTTTGTTGATGACGGGTGTTGCCGGCGCTTATTTTAAAGTAATGACCAATACCATGATCATTACGCTCATCTGTTCGTTTTTTGTTACCTGGATAGGCTTGCCGGTTATATACCTATTTTTAACACGTAATCACCATGGCCACTCGGCAAACGCGAAGGAAGAAACACATGAGGTAAAAAGACAGGGATGGGTTTCGTTTTTTATCCTGAAACCTTTTATCAGCATCGTGATTATGCTGGTATTGATAGCGGTGATTGTTTTTATCCCCTCTAAATTAGAAACCGGCTTTTTGCCAGATATGGATGAAGGCAGTATTGTGATGGACTACAGCTCGCCGCCGGGTACTTCTTTAGAAGAAACAGACCGTATGCTGCGCGAGGTTGAAAAAATTGTAACCAAACAACCCGATGTTGCCGCGTATTCGCGACGTACAGGAACACAAATGGGTTTCTTTATAACCGAACCCAACACCGGCGATTACCTCATCCAGCTTAAAAAGAACCACGAAAAAACCACAGAAGAAGTAACCAGCGACATCAGAGGTGAGATCGAAAAAACACAGCCTGCTCTTCGTGTCGATTTTGGCCAGGTTATTACCGATATGCTGGGCGATTTAATGAGCTCAACACAGCCTATTGAAATAAAGGTTTTTGGCGATGACCAGCGGGTTTTACAATCATTATCAAAACAAATAGCCGCCCAGGTTACAGCCGTAAAGGGCACTGCCGATACCTTTGACGGTATTGTAATAGCCGGCCCGTCGGTTAGTATTGTACCCGATTATAAAAAACTGGCACAATACAATATTACGCCGGCCAGCCTGCAGTTCCAGGCCCAAACGGCGCTTGATGGTAATGTGGTAGGTAATTTATATGAGCCCCAGCAGCTATCACCCATCAGAATGGTTTACCCTGGCAACAGGTCATTAAATGTTAACAACATCCGCAAACTGAATGTATTTTTAGCTAATGGCAAACTGATTCCTATAGATCAGCTGGCCACGGTGAACATAAGCGCGGGTGATGCCGAAATAAGCCGCCAGGACCTGCAATCAATGGGGGTAATTACCGCCCGGCTTGAAAACAGCGATTTAGGTACCGTAATTCCGGCGATACAAAAAAACATAACCGATAATATTAGCTTACCCAAAGGCTACCATATTGAATATGGCGGCGCTTATGCCGAGCAGCAACAATCGTTCAAAGAGTTGTTAATCATCCTCATTACCTCAAGCCTGTTGGTGTTTGGTGTGATCCTGTTTTTATTTAAACAGTTCAGGATAGCCATATTAATTTTGGTGATGGCGGTTTTAGGTATTTCGGGCAGCTTTTTAGCACTGTTTATTACCCATACTCCTTTAAACGTAGGTAGCTACACCGGTTTAATTATGATAGTAGGCATCATTGGCGAAAACGCCATTTTCACCTACCTGCAATTTAGGGAGAGCGCGAGGGAAAAATCAATAAACGAAGCCATTGTTTATTCTATTTCCACACGTTTACGGCCCAAATTGATGACTGCACTTGGTGCCATTATCGCCTTAACACCGTTGGCATTAGGCATTGGCGCGGGCGCTCAATTACACCAACCTTTAGCTATAGCAGTTATTGGCGGCTTTGTGGTAGCGTTGCCTTTGCTGCTGATAGTATTGCCAAGTATGATGCGTATTTTATACCGCAACGGCTTTTCTACACCGGCTATGGAACAACATGAAAATCATACTTCGTAACCAACATTTCTACAGTTTTAAAAGATAATTTCATTCCCAAAAGCAGAACCATAAAAATGAAAAAGCAAATTTTAACGCTGGCATTCCTGGCGGCAACCTTAATTCCGGCTATTACAAAAGCGCAAACTTACGTGGCCGATAAAACCATAGCATTAACCGGCGATGGCGGGTATGATTACCTAAGTATCGACAAAGCCAATAATCGCCTTTATGTATCCCACGGCACACAGGTTAATGTGATAGATTTAACTACCGAAAAACAGGTTGGCTCTATCGATAACATGAAAGGCGTACACGGCATTGCCATTGTAAACAAACTTAACCGCGGTTTTATTACTGATGGCAAAGCAAACGCTGTTGTTGCATTTGACATTAAAACGCTTAAAACTATAGCTACCATCCCTTTAACAGGTGCAAACGGACCTGATGCTATTATGTATGATTCATATTCAGATCGTGTTTTTAGTTTTAACGGCGAAAGCAACAACTCATCAGTTATCGATCCAAAAACATTAAAACAGGTTGGCACAGTAGCGCTTGGCGGCGGCCCGGAGTTTGCCGTTGCAGATGGTAAAGGCAAAATTTACAACAACCTGGAAGATAAAAGCAGCCTGAATATTATCGATAGCAAAAGCCTTAAGGTAATTAAAAATTATCCGCTGGCTCCATGCGGCGGTCCTACAGGTTTAGCTTTAGACGCAGCCAATCAGCGCGTATTTACCGTTTGCCGCGAAAACAAGGGCATGAGTGTTGTTGACATCAATACAGGTAAAGTAACTGCCACGGTACCAATTGGTGCCGGCGTAGATGCAGTAGCTTATGATGCCGAAACCAAACTGGTATTTTGCTCATGCGGCGATGGTACTACAGTTATCATCAAACAGAAATCGGCAGATGACTACAGCGTTATCCAAACGTTAAAAACGCCAACGAGAGCTAAAACGTTAGCGTTGGATACCCAAACCCATAAAATTTATTTAAGCGTTGCCGAATTTGAACCAGGCACCCGCAAGGCACTGCCTAATACTTTTAAAGTACTGGTATTCAAGCTTGAGTAAGGTTAATTTTATAAAAAATTTTCGTGAAAAAATTGTGAATTTTCCGTTTTGTGACAATTTTTTTACTCCAAAATGAAATTCTCGAAACGTTATTGCTATATTTAACGTTTATACTTTTATATGATAAAGAAAACTGATTTTGTTTATTCTTCCGAGTCTGAACCACATCGTATCCGTACAAAAAAGATTTTAAAGCAGTTTCCGCAATTGCGTAACCTGATAGGTAAAAACCCCAATACCATTTTTGCTATTGTTGGCCTGGTGGCTTTCCAGGTAGTTTTAGCATGGCTGGTTCGTGATCAGTCATGGTGGTGGGTATTCGGCGCGGCTTACGCCTTAGGTGCTTTTGCCGATCATGCTTTGTTTGTAATGATTCACGAGTGTACACATCAGTTATTATTTAAAAACCGCAACGCTAACCGTTGGGCATCAATGTTTGCCAATTTGCCGCAAATATTGCCAAGCGCTATCTCGTTCGAAAAATATCACATCAAACACCACTCTTTTCAGGGTGTGCATGAGCTGGATGCCGATTTACCTAACAAATGGGAAGCAAAACTTATTGGTCATTCCTTTTTTGGCAAAGCCATGTGGTTATTATTTTTCCCGGTATTTCAATTGTTCCGTTTATCAAGATTGAGAGAAATCCACCCTATTGATGGCTGGATTATTACCAACTTTGTACTACAGGTAATTTTCACCACTGCCATCGCTTATTTTATGGGCTGGCACGCGGTAGCGTTTTTACTGCTTAGCTTCTCTTTTTCGGTAGGTTTGCACCCACTTGGTGCCCGCTGGATTCAGGAGCATTATTTAACGCATACCGAAGAGCAGGAAACTTACAGTTACTATGGTAACCTAAACGTGGTTGCCTTTAACGTAGGCTTCCACAATGAGCACCATGATTTTCCATCTATTCCATGGAATAAATTACCTGAGATCAAAAAAACCGCTCCAGAATATTATGACACCTTGTATTACCATACATCGTGGACCAAATTATTCTTCCGCTTTTTGTTTGATAGGGAGATTTCGCTTTTCAACCGCATTTTACGTAAGGATCGCGGCAGGGTAGCGCTAACGGATGTTTCAAAACCCGATGCCGAAATGAGTCGCGCGGAAGCAGCCAAACCGGAATTGATAACAGAATAAGAATTTTAGTATCAAACAAAAAAAGACCCATTAGGGTCTTTTTTTGTTTGATACCGGTTTTATTTCCAAAAAGTTAGCCATATATAGTAAACAAAAAAAAATCATTAAATTGTCAAAAAAAAATGAAAAAATAATGAAGATTTTATACCAAATTTATGATTTGGTAACAAAAACGTTATCTTTATTTCCCTATTGACAATAACTATGCAGGAGCTACGCTCGTTTTTTTCACAACATGAAGACCTCACACAGGTAATTTTATATGCCGGTGTAATCACAAGCCTTTGGTTTGCCGAAATGATAGTATCATTAGATGGCATTAAAACCAAATGGAAACACTCAACGGTAAATACGCTTTTTATTTTTACCGCCTTACCAATCCAACTGGTACTTACCACCTTTGTGGTAATGATATCTGGCTGGGCCAACGCGCATCACTGGGGTTTAATCAATTTCATCCCCTTCCACACCAATATATGGGTTTATTATATCGCCATGTTTATGATGATGGATTTTTGTGAATATGTGTACCATGTTACCATGCACAAAGTTGAAGCTCTGTGGAAATTTCACCTGGTACATCACAGCGATTTAAAAGTAGATGTATCTACCACCATCAGGGAGCATCCTTGCGAAACCGCCATCCGTACCAGCTTTTTAATGCTGTGGGTTTTTATTTGTGGCCCGGCTATAGGTGTTTTAATATTAAGGCAAACGTTCCAATCGTTTTCAAACATTGTGGCGCATACCGAGTTCAGGTTACCAACCAGGGTAAATAAAATTGTAAGCATGGTGTTCATCACCCCCAATTTACATCATGTGCACCACCACTATCAATTGCCTTATACCGATTGCAATTATGGTGATGTATTAAGCATCTGGGACCGCTTGTTTGGCACCTTTGGGAGCCTTGAAAAAGAGAAAACCGTATTTGGTATAGATACCCACATGGACGAAAACCTAAACGGTAAGTTTGTAAATGTGCTAAAAATCCCTTTTCAAAAATTTGACCATCCGCAACGCTATGGTACGCCGCAGGAAAAGGATATGCACCGGGCAAAGGAAATTCAGCAAACTACAGAAATTGCGCAGGAAGAACCCGCCTAAATAACTGGCCTTATTATTGCAGATTGATTAATCGCATTATTTAATTAATGTGAACTTCATAATAATGTGATAGTTTTGCGTTATTATTTGCAACAATAAGATGAGTCGACAAAAAAAGCTAAAGATACTGATTCCCTTTACCCTGTTGCTTTTTATAGGAGCTTATGCCAAGCACCGTATTATTGATAAAAAAGATATTACAGGTACCCTAAGCAGCAAGGAAATGGACGAAACATCGGGCATTGCCGCTTCATCCATCAACCCCGATATTTATTACGTACATAATGATAGTGGCGATACCAGCAGGTTCTTCTCTATCACTCCGGATGGCAAGCTAAAAAGTACCATTTATTTTACCGGCGATAAAAAAGAACCCTTAGGCGTAAGGGATTGCGAGGATATTGCTGTTGGCCCCGGCCCTCAAAAAAACAGGAGTTACGTTTACCTTGGCGATATTGGTGATAATAACGGCATAAGAAAATACATCACCGTTTACAGGTTTGCCGAAAGCAAATTATGGAGTCTGGATACTACTACCCACGCTACACCAGTACCGGTAAATTTTAAATACCCCGATGGGCCACGCGACGCGGAAACATTGATGATAGACCCCATAGAAAAACTGCTTTGCATTGTTAGCAAACGCAGCGACTCTGTAACCGTATATACAACCCCTTTAAGCGGCTTTAAAGCCAATGATACCGTTACGCTAACCAAACGATCCAAACTGTTCTTTGCGGGCTTTAAACCCTTTAAATGGATCACTGCCGGCGATATATCAAAAGATGGTACTCAAATACTGCTAAGAAGCTACGAAAAGGTATACTACTGGAAACGCAAGCCCAATGAACACATATGGGATGTGATGGTCAAAAAACCACAGGAATTGCATTATACCATGGAAAAACAAGGTGAGGCCATTGGTTTCACTAATGATGGAAAAGGCTACTACACCACCAGCGAAGGCGTTTTCGCGCCGATTTATTATTACGATAGTCCGTTGAAGTAGGACTACTGTAAACGAAAGACTTACGAAGTTTTTGAAACTTCGTAAGTCTGGAAAAACGACAACCTATTTTTCAACCCTTACCAGTAACACACCATGCGGCGCTACTTTGGCGGTTAAAGCATTACCTGCAGTAATGATATATTTTTGCTGCCACGCATCCCTGAATTTGGTATACCCGCTTATGGCTGGGTCATTTTTATCAAGGCTGATGGTTTGATATTTATCAGATGTATTGAACAGGCCGATGGCTTTGCTACCATCTTTCAAATCCTTCACCCATATCTGGTAATCATCTTTTTTAACGTACTGGCTGGCACCTTTACCTAAAGCATCCTGATCAATGGCGATAACTTCATCATTGGTCAACAAGCTCAGCGTAAACTCATCCAGGTGGCCCATATCGCAACCAATTAATAATGGCGATGATAGCAGGCTCCATAAACTGATGTGGGTATACTGCTCATCATAAGTTAAACGGGTATTGTGCAGGCTTGGGCCCCATCCTACTTTGCCAACCACTAACATATCGGGATCATTAAAATGACCAGGCCTTGCGTGCGGAGCGGCATCACCCTGTCTGAAACCAATGCCCGACATACTTTGCCAGGTATCTTCAATATCGCCTGTTGTACGCCAGCTGTTGCCGCCAATTTCGCCACCCCAGTTCCATACATCGCCCCAGCCGTATTGACAAAGGCTGTACATAATATCGCGGTGTACTTTATCCAATGAACCGCGCATTACCTGGTAAGGTTTTTTTAAGCCGGGCAGGTCTGGCTTAGGAACAATCTCCGAATAGGCGCACCAATCGTACTTCAGGTAATCGATACCCCAGTCGCCGTAAGTTTGGGCATCCTGATCTTCATGTTGCCAGCTACCCAAAAATCCACCGCAGGTACGCGGCCCAGGCGACGAATAAATACCGATGCGTAAACCCAAACTATGCACATAGTCGGCCAGGCCCTTCATATCCGGGAATTTGCTGTTGGTTACAATTTTACCGTCGGCAGCGCGGTTTTCGGCCTCCCATCCATCATCAATATTAATATAGGCCCAACCATGCTGGCTTAGTTTATCAATCATGGCTCGGGCAGATACGCGTACTTTTTCGTCGTTAACACTTAATCCCCAGGCATTCCAGCTGTTCCAGCCCAAAGCAGGTGTAAGACCAATGTTATCACCAATGCTGATGGTAAATTTCTTGGTTTTAGCACCTAAACTGTTGCTAACGGTGAAAGTTACCGGGTAGTCGCCTTTTTGGGCTACAACGCCTGTTATAACCCCTGTATTGGCATCAAGCTTTAAGCCTTCGGGCAAACCATCAGCCTTGTAAGTTAAAGGCCTTTTGCCCGATGCCGGGATAAGGTACAAAAACGGATTGCCCGGCCTTGCGCCAAACACGTCGGCACCATTAATTTTTACTTTGGCCGATGGATATGGCGTAAGCACATACGGCGTAGTTTCAGTTTTAACTATTGATTTACCCGATTTTGTATCGGTAAACGTGTAAGTAATAGCATATGACCTTTTGGCCAGCCGCGCTATTGAAAACGAATAGGTGAAGGGTTTACCGCTGGTAAAATTGGCATCGTTTGTCTTTTCGTAAAGTACCGTACCGTTTTCGGGGTCAACTACTTTAAATGCCAGTTTACCGCTGTAAAGGTATTTATTGGTGGTTACCAGTTTAATGCTTTTATTAAGACTGTTATTTTCGCCATATTCAAAATCGGCACCGGTATTTACCGTTACATGATCCATTACATCGGCCATGGTAAGGTTAAACACGTTGCCATGCCCGGTGCTGTAAATGCCACCATCGCCTCCGGTATCAAAAATACGTACGGCTATCACGTTTTCTTTATCCCACAAAATAGCAGGATTGTTTACCGCTATGGTATAGGAGCGCGCACCGTAATGACCATCTTTAATAGTACCACCATAGCCGCCGTATTTACCTATCAGTTTGCCGTTTATGTAAACTTCGTCGTTATCATCAACGCTGCCCAGGTTAAGGCGCAAACTATCTTTTAAAAACGAATTATTTTTTAATGATGATGGGATCACCACTTTGGTACGATACCAGCCGAAGCCATCATAATTGGGGTGTCCCTGCTGTTCCCAGCTTTCATTAAGGTTAGCAGCTTGCCAGCCCTGGTCATTAAATGTTGGGGAGGCCCATTGTGCCGAGTCGCCAACGGCAAACTTCCAGCCCTTGCTTAAAGACACCTCCTGTGCCGACGCGCTTAAAACACCCGCCGAAAGGAATAGCATAGTAAAGATCTTCCTGATCATGTTTGATTGGGTTTAAATGTTGTTAAAGCCTGTGAGTACACAGGTTTAACACTGGTTTACATGGTTTTTGTAATTGTTTTTAAAGATAGAAACAATTAGCAAAAATGTAAATGTATGTTTAACATTTATTGAAAGAAGAAGCCACACATACAAATACGTCATTGCGAGTTGTGAAATCCGGAGACTTTGAAAGTGGAAATGACAACATCAAAAAAAAGAAAAAAAGAAAAAAATATGGTCATGCTGAGTTTGTAAATCCAGGGACTCTGAAAGTGAAATGACAACATCAAAAAAATGGGGTCATGCTGAGTTGTAAAATCCGCGGACTCTGAAAGTGGATATGACAGCATCAAGAAAAAAAATGGGGTCATGCTGAGCCTGTCGAAGCACGCGGGCGAAGGCCTCTGCACGCTAGTCTTCGACAGGCTCAGACTGACAGCCCTCTTTACTTTTTACAAGTTGTCATGGGTAGCCTGTCGAAGCACGCGGGCGAAGGCCTCTGTGCGCGACCCTTCGACAGGCTCAGGGTGACAGGCCGCCTTACTTTAAAACATAACTTGTCATTGCGAGTTGTAAAATCCGCGGACTCTGAAAGTGGATATGACAATCACTTTTAATCCTAACGTCATGCCGAACTTGTTTCGGCACCCCACTTGCTAAGTATACCGTCGCTTGTCCTGTGGGGTCCTGAAACAAGGATGACTTCCATTTTTATAACTTGTCATGGGTAGGTACGAAGCAATCCCCGACTATACAGAGCTGCTCTGCAGGTAGGAGATTGCCGTGCTACGCCAACAAAACAAGGTTTTATTTAATCGGCTATTTACTCAATAAATCCACAAACTTAACCTGCTCCGGAAACCAAAGCTGCATTTCGCCTTTGCCGCGGTTCGCCCAGGAGTAATATGGAATGGCCGTTAGCGTAGCATTGGTTGTGTTGATGTTTTGGCCGGCCTCGTCAACATTAACGCTTTTAACATCGCCTTTTAATACCATTACACCGTTAAGCAGGCTGGCATCATAGCTTGGGGTAAATACCACATCTTTAGGTACAATAAAGCTGCTCGGTTTACCGGTGTTGTCTTTCCACTCGGCGCAGTACATGATAGGGCCGCGTTGAATGGCTATTTTGCCATTGTCGTCAGCTAATTTTTCGTTGGCTACTACGCGTTGAACGTCCATAGGCAGGGTAAGTTCTACCTTATCATTCTTTTTCCATTTTTTGCTAACCACGGCGTAACCACGTTCCATTTGATATGCAACTGCTTTGCCGTTCACTTTAATTTCTATTTTTTGTGCCGATGGTTTTTCATAGTTGTACAGATCAGACGGAATGGCTTTATCCTGTGCCCAGCCCGGAATCCTGATCCTGAGGTTCATATCCATTGCCGAAGCCGGATCAACATTAAACACCAGGCCACCATCCCATGGGTAATTGTTTTGCTGGGTAATTTTCAGGGCTTTGTTCTCCACCTTTAAATTGGCCGAACCGCTGATAAATAAGTTCACATAAACATCTTTACCATTTTGGGCATACATATAACCAGGAATGGATGGGATTAACCGCGCGATATTGGTTGGGCAGCATGAGCAGGTGAACCATCCAGAGCGCTGGCGCTCAATATCGGGATGTGTGAAGCTATCCTGAATTTGCATGGCATTAGTGTAAAAGAACGATTTACCATCGAGCCCTACGCCCGAAATAAGGCCGTTATATAAGGTTTTTTCAAGCACATCAATGTATTTGGCATCACCATGCAACAAAAACATCCTTTGATTCCAAAATACGTTGCCGATGGCCGCGCAGGTTTCGTTGTAAGCGGTGGTGTTGGGTAATTCGTAGTTGCCACCAAAGCGTTCGCCATCGCCGACCGCGCCAATGCTGCCCTGCACGTAGATTTTTTTGGTAACCATGTTGTCCCATATTTTATCCACCGCGGCAATGTATTCTTTATCGCCGGTAAGTGCGGCAACATCTGTCATGCCCGAGTACAAGTACATCGCACGCACGGCATGACCTTCGGCTTCATCCTGGTTGGTAACCGGGGTATTATCCTGCCAGTAAACGCCGTTTTCAAATGGATTTTTGCTTTTGGTGTTATACTCTTTATGGCCACGTGCATCTATGAAAAACTTAGCCAGGTCAAGATATTCTCTTTTGCCGCTGATGCGGTACAGGCGCACAAGTCCCATTTCCACAATCTCATGCCCGGGTGCAACCGTACGTTTACCCGGACCGAACGTGCGTACCAGTAAATCGGCATTTTTAAGGGCGATGTTCAGGAAATTGCGTTTACCGGTAGCCATGAAATGCGCGGCGGCAGCTTCATACATGTGGCCGCAGTTATATAACTCATGACTCATGTTTTGCTCGTTAACCCAACGCTCGGCACCAGCCCAGGCCTGCGGATGGATGGGGTCGATAGTGCGGGCTGTATACAGGTAGCCATCCGGCTCCTGGGCTTTACCTACAATAGTGATCATCGAGTCGATATAATGATCCAACTGCGCATCGGGATGAACTGCCAAAGAGTAAGATGCGCCCTCGATAGTTTTATAGATATCGGTATCGTCAAACGGATAAGTAGTGCAAAACTTACCCGTGTGGGTAGCGGCCATCTGGAAGTTTTTTACCCTGCCCGTGCTTTCGCAACGTGCAAATGACGCGGGGATGGTAGCCGTACGGTTGGTTTCTATACGGCTTGTCCAAAAATGATCGGCAAGCTTTACGCTGGTGAAAGGCACAGGCTGGATGGGATAATCCTGCGTTTTTTGAGCAAAAGCCGATAAACTGCAGCAAACAGCTGCCAATAAACAAATCTTTTTATACATAATAGTTTACAATTGAAAAAAGCTGTGAACAGCTATGATATTTCAAATATAGCATTAATTGTATTTTAAACACTCATTATTTTATCTGGAGATAAGTGAATATTAGCGGGGTAGAATTTTTCAGAGATAAAATTAAAGATAGCCATAAAAAAAGCCCACTGATGTTTCAGCAGGCTCTTAAATCTGTCTTTTATACTAATGGGTTATTTCAATTTAATATCGCTAACGCCCTCTGTTTTCAATCCTTCTTTATTATCCAACACCACACCGTCACCTTTACTTAAAAATATCCGCGACGCGTTTTTATTTGCCGGGGCGGCACCACCGCTAAAACCATTAATTTGTAATCCTTTAAAGTTATTAACCTCAATGCCATTGGTAAAATAGGGTTGATTGATGGTATCGTCCCATTTTAGTTTAAAGCTACTGAACGTTAGGCCATTCACGTAATGAGCCAACAAACCGGGAATATCGCTTGCAAAAAGCTGGTCTTTCTCGTAAAGCGCACCGCGCAGGTCGATATTGCCGCCGGCTATATCATTTAGTTTGCTGTTCATCAACTCAAAGGATACATTGTTAAAACGCACGTCCTGTATTACGCTTTCGTCGCTGCCGTAAATGATCATGCCGTTTTCGCCTTTGCAGGTAATATTGTTAAAGCTTACGTTTTTGATAATGCCCAGCTTTACATTTTCTTTACCCCGCACGGCCGAAATATGGATCGGTTCGCCATTGCCCCACCAATCGCCGGTGCGCAGGTGGGTTTCTATATTCATATCACTAAAAGAAATATTTTCTAATGAACCTTCATCACGCAAAAAGATACCTATGCCACGGGTTGAATTGGTGATGTTAACATGGCTCACCTGTATATTGCGTACCGTATTTTGATCAAGAAAACCTATCCGGATACCGCTGGATGCCGATTGCAAATTACAGTTACTTACAATAATATTGTCTGACGCGTGCCGTAAGCCACTAAAGCCGCCCATCTCAAAATGATGATCAAAGCCTGTAATAGCTATCGCGTCATCTCCTGTGCGGATATCGCAATTGGCTATCACCACGTTGCTGCAACTATTTACATCAATACCATCGGCATTAGGCACCAGGATACCGCTCCACAGGCGAATACCGTTTACATTCACCATGTCGCAATCAACAAAGTGCAAAGTCCAGAAAAACGAGTTAAGCAGCGAAATATCCCGCATCTGTACATTTTTACACCGGGCAAAAATTACCATTTGCCGGGGTCTGTCCAGCGGCACTACGGGGCCATCCCCTATCCCACTGGTTACACGCCTGAAGTTGTCTTTTTGCCGGGTAAGTTTGGTGCTGTTGGCATCCATGGTTTTGGCATGGTTAAAATCATAAAACAGTTTGTTGTTGCCGTCAATGGTGCCCTGCCCTGTAACAGATACATTTTCGGCATCGGCAGTGTATAAAATACCGTAATGGTTTACACCATATTCGGGCACAGTGTAAGTTTGATAGTCTTTAAGATTGGTGCTGGCAGATAATACCGCTCCGTTCTCCAGGTACAGGTTAATATTACTTTTCAGGTTTACGGTACCGGTAACAAAGATACCCGCCGGTATATAAACCCTGCCTCCACCATTGCTAAAACAGGCGTTTATAGCCTTTTGAATAGCTGCCGTATTGTTGGTTTTACCATCGCTTACAGCGCCGTAATCTTTAATGTTATATACCTGGGCGTGCACTGTATTAAGCAGTATTACCATAAAAACCGCCAAAATATAGCGTGAGTGTAAAAAATTCATATCATTTAGTTTAATGGCTGTACCGGGCATAGTTTATGCCATGGCATCATAGGGTAAACTTAACTTATTGTTGATATTAAATTTTAATAGGGAATTTACCTTTAATGGTATAAAAACAACACTCATGAAAACAAAGATTTTAGCAACAACCGTGTTAACCTGCTGCTTTTTAGCTTGTTTTGCTGCCATTGCCGATTTTAGCGGCAAGTGGATCGGAGTACTTACCATGGAAAATGGCGATCAATATCCTTTAACCTACAACTTTAAAATTACCGGCGACGCGCTAACTGGCACGGTACTTACCCCAAAAGGCGAGCTGCCTGTTGACAATGGCAAAATAAACGGCGATAAGTTCACCTTCAGCGTTACTTTAGGCGATATTGAAATTCCACACAGCGGCAAATTTTACGGAGACTCGATAGCTGTTGATATTGAAGCTAACGGAGCCAAGGCCCATACAAAGCTGCTTAGGAAATAAAAACATTTGAAGTTACCAGCGGAACAATAAACGAAGCAGGCGTCATTTACTAAATTTAATGTTTATTTTTGTTTATGACCACATTAACGTTGCAAATACCGGATAGTCTTGGCGAGTATAAACACGATACCATTAGGTTTATAGCAGCTAAGCTTTATGAATCTGGCAAACTTTCATTGGGACAGGCCGCCGAAATGGCGAACCTATCAAAACGTACTTTTGCTGATTTGTTGAGCGACTATAATGTTTCGCTTTTAAATTACCCTGTTTCTGAAATATCGCGTGATGCAGGCAGAATATGAAATTGTTATTGCCGATACTACCTGTTTTATTTTATTGGATAAAATTGGTGAATTGAATCTTTTAAAATCCCTTTTCGGCCAGGTTACCACAACTACAACTATAGCCCAGGAATTTGGCTCTCCACTACCCGAGTGGGTAATTGTAAAACCCACAAGTTATCTTGATGTCCAATCCATGCTTGATATAGACGCGGGGGAAGCCAGTGCAATTTCACTTGCAATGGAATCTAAGCCATCGTTGTTAATTTTAGATGACCAGAAAGCAAGGATTGCCGCCGAAAGGATGAATTTAAATTACACCGGAACTTTTGGTTTAATTCTGCGGGCAAAGCAAAACGGACTTATTCCATCTGTACTTTCAATTATAGAAAAAGTTCAAAAAACAAATTTCCATTATTCTTCATTTGTTATCAAAGAGATTCTTCGTTTAGCTGGTGAAGATTAGTATCCTACCTGCTTCCGCTACCCTACCCGTCCCCGCTCAACTCCTGCTCTACACTTTTAAGTGATTCATCCATTTGGCGGGCCGATTCGAGCATGTATTTATTGAAGGTGGCAAGCTCTTCCTGGTCTAAGTTTTCTTCTTCAAGCAAGGCGCAAAGGCCAAGAATGTTTGAAAGGTGCCTGCGCACTTCGTGTGAATTCATGTAGGCAAGCGTTTTCTTCTTGGAGGCGTACAACAATTGTTCGTAATGCCTTTTTTGTTTGGTATTATAGTAAAACATGCCAATGATTACTACTACGAGCACCGACAACGCGATAGCCATCATCAGCAATATCCTTTCTCTTTTATAAGCCAGTTTATCGGCCTGGTAAGATGATTCTATCTGATCAAGCCTGATTTGTGACGATAGATCGCCAAGCTGTACCAGGTTATGGGCAAACTTTTCGGCCTGTTTTAAAGCCAGGCGCGAATTAAGAGAAGCCTCATGATAATCGTTGGCCTGCTCGGCTATGGTAGCCAATAATTGGTAATATTTATATTGTAACTCAGGCGCTTCATTCTGCCTGTTACCTGCAAGCAAACTTTGAAGTATCAGTTTTGCCGAATCGGGTTGGTGATTATTAAAATAAGTTTCGGCCAGGTTCCAGCAATCCGCGTCATAGGCATATGCCAAAGTATCTTTTACCAGTTTTTTTATCAGCGTAATAGCAGCCGGATAATTTCGTTTTAACAACAATTGATAAGCCGCGAAACGCGTACGGCTACGACCTATATCTACAATCCAATCGCTCTCGTTATTAATCTTATCCGTATAAAAATCAAGCGAATCCGCTCGTTTCTGCTTGAAAAACACTTCGCCTTTATTTAAATAGATGTTATGAATAAGCGAAAGATCCCTATCGGGATGTTTGGAGCAATAAGCCTGTGCTTCGTTGAGGTATACCAGGGCTTGCGCATAAAATTGCACATTGGTGTAAACATCTGAAATATTAAGGCTTACAACGGCCTGGTAATATTCATTATTTAAAATACCCGCTTGTCTTTTTGCCTGCCTGTAGCTAAACAGCGCTGCAATCGCGTCGCCCATATCTGTTTGCGCATACGCCAACTGGTTGTAAAGCACGTACAGGTAATAGGTTTGTTTATTTTTTTCGGCAATGTAAATAGCTTTTAACAACAGGTCATGCGCCTCTTTAAACCTTTGCTGACGTCGTTTTATCAAAGCGCTTATAAAAGTATTTAAGGTTGTGGAATTTACCTTATCATACTTATTTAAAGTATCTGCAAGTTGGTTTTGATATTTATCGTTAACAGATGAGGCAAAGAAAGCTCTTTTCAACAGGGTTACCACATCTTCCTTTTGCAGGGAATTGTTTTTTTGAACCAGGATTGATTTTAAACTATCGGCAGAGTTCATTGTGTTAGCTGCCAACGCTTTATTACCTAAAAGGCATAAAACAAAAAGCGTTAACATCCAAAACTTTGGCATCGATCTTAATATATTTAAATCCGCTTCAAATTACGTATTAATATGATATTCCTTCAAAGTAAATTACGGTAATTAATATCGATTTAGCACAACGTAAGGTTTTATTAAGGATTTCCATGTAAAACGAATGCGATCTTGCCTCACTATTTTAATACCTGCCATACAATATTTTAAACTAACTAAGGGTATATTTGTCTATCTATTATGCTCATCAAAATATATCCCGAAAATCCGAATCCCAAGGCTATTGAACAGGTTGTTGAAGTGTTACGCAAAGGTGGCCTCATCATTTACCCAACCGATACCATTTATGGCTTGGGCTGCGACATTACCAACCATAAAGCCATTGAAGCTATCTGCAAAATAAGGAACATTAAACCCGAGAAGGCTAATTTCTCTTTCATTTGCTATGATCTGAGCCATATATCGGATTATATTAAGCCTATTGATAATACTACCTTCAGGGTATTAAAAAAGGCCTTGCCGGGGCCGTTTACATTTATATTTAATGCCAGCCACAAGGTACCCAAGCTATTGAGTTCAAACAAAAAAACGGTTGGTATTAGGGTACCCGATAACGATATTGCCAGGGAGATAGTGAGGGTTTTAGGCAACCCCATCCTATCTACCTCCATCCGCGATGACGACGATATCATTGAATACTCTACCGACCCTGAACTGATTTACGAAAAGTACGAAGACCAGGTAGACATAGTGATAGATGGCGGCTACGGTGATAATGTGGCATCAACGGTGGTTGATTGTACCAATGGAGATTTTGAGGTTATTCGTGAAGGTAAAGGGGATTTGGAATTGTATTTGTAAAAGCGTTGCTTATATACAAGTATTTGCTTCGTGATCTGGTTGCAGAACCCAGACTTACGAAGTTTTTAAAACTTCGTAAATCTTTCGTCGCTTGGTTTCTCCGCTAAATCTGTCAACCTTACAACTAACAAAAGGACGGATAATTATCCCTTTATCCCTTTTATAAACCCGGGGATTTTTTCCATATATCCATCTTCCGCCAATAGCTTCACAAACTTACTACCTACAATAGCGCCATTGGCATAACTGCAGGCCTGTTCAAAAGTTTTATGATCTGAAATACCAAAGCCGATGATTGTTGGATTGCTGAGTTCCATAGCTTTAATGCGCTTATAGTAATCCTCAATGCTGTTTGTAAGCTGCAAACTGCCGCCAGTGATAGACGACGACGATAGCAGGTAGATGAAACTATTGCTCAGCTCATCTATCTTGCGGATGCGATCTTCTGAAGTTTGCGGTGTAACCAGGAATATGTTACTCAGGTTATTATCGATAAAATAGTTGGCATACATGGCTTCATACTCATACATGGGCAAATCCGGAACGATAACACCATCTACACCTAATTCGGCTGCCTTTTTGCAAAAGCGCTCTACGCCGTATTGTACTATGGGGTTAAAATAACCCATCAGCAATATCGGAATGGTTACACGTTTACGTAGCTCTGTTAATTCCTCAAATAACTGGTTAAGCGTCATACCGTTTTCAAGCGCTTGTTCTGAACTGTGCTGAATGGTTGGACCATCTGCCACAGGATCTGAATACGGAAAGCCTACTTCCAGGAAATCGGCCCCGGCTTTTTCCAATGCCTCGGCAATATCAACCGTAGTATTCAAAGCGGGATAACCGGCTGTATAATATATAGATAACAGGTTATCTTTTTTTGTAGCGAAGAGTTTATTTAAACGGTTTGAACTGTTCATGGTTAATGGTTCATTGTTCATAGCAAAAATTTTATCTGATAATTTCATCGATCATCTCACAGTTTTAAACAAACCATGAACTATGATCCATAAACCATCAACTAATTAGTAACCAAAGTATTTTATATAAGTATCCAGATCCTTGTCGCCCCTGCCCGATAGACAGATCACCACATTATCATTGATATCAAATTTCATTTTTTCGAGCTGGGCCAACGCGTGCGACGATTCAATGGCCGGGATAATACCCTCCATTTGCGAGCAAAGCAAGCCCGCTTTCATTGCCTCATCGTCGGTAACGCTTACGTATTGGGCACGATTTATTTTGTACAGATGCGCATGCTGCGGACCAATACCAGGGTAATCCAAGCCGGCCGAAATGGAGTAAGGCTCAACAACCTGTCCGTCCGGCGTTTGCATTAATATGGTACGGCTACCGTGTAATACGCCCTCCTGCCCTAAAAAGGTAGTAGCTGCCGATTCGCCGCTATCAACACCTTTACCTGCCGCCTCAATAGCAACCAGCTTAACCTGCTCATCATCTAAAAAATGATAAAACATGCCCATGGCATTACTACCGCCGCCTACACAGGCCAGTACGTATTGCGGTAATTCATTGCCTGTATGCTCCAGCAACTGCTTTTTAGTTTCTTCGGAAATAACAGACTGGAAACGCGCCACCATATCGGGATACGGGTACGGACCAACAACCGAACCGATGATGTAATGCGTATCAACCGGGTTGCCTATCCAATCGCGCAGGGCCTCATTGGTGGCATCTTTAAGGGTTTTACTGCCAGATGATGCCGGGCGTACGGTTGCACCCAACATTTTCATACGCGATACGTTTGGCGCCTGGCGGGCCATGTCAATCTCGCCCATGTAAACCACGCACTCAATGCCCATTAAAGCGCAAACAGTGGCCGTGGCTACACCATGCTGACCGGCACCGGTTTCGGCAATGATTCGTTTTTTACCCAGCCGTTTGGCTAACAAAATTTGCCCTATGGCATTGTTTATTTTGTGCGAACCTGTATGGTTTAAGTCCTCGCGTTTGAAAAATATATTTGCGCCATATTTTTCCGAATACCTTTTAGCATGATAAAGCGGCGAAGGTCTGCCCACGTAATTCTTCAACAGATCATCAAATTCAGCTTTAAAACCTTCGTCATTAATAATGTTGATATATTGCTGCCTTAGCTCTTCTACGTTTGGATACAGCATTTCGGGGATGTAGGCTCCGCCAAAATCGCCATAATAACCATGTTCGTTAACTCCGTACTTCATCTGTAATATGTTGTTTTTTGATGATATCAAATGCTTGTTTCAGTTTTTCGATGTCTTTAACACCCGGCTCGGTTTCAAACCTGCTATTCAAATCAACCCCGTAAAATTGCGGGTGATTGATCTTCTTAATTTCCTCTAAATTATCAAGGCTGATACCGCCTGATAAAAAGAAGGGAACATTCAATTTATAGTTATCTAAAATTGCCCAATCAAATGTTTTACCAGAGCCGCCATAACCCTTTGTTTTGGTATCGAACAGGAAATAGTCAACATTGTTCACGTAATTGTTCAACTGCTCAAAATCAAAGTTTTCATCCAGTCCAAAAGCTTTAAAAACGCTTACCTTATTCTTAAAGCTATTGCTAAACTCCGGGCTTTCGTCACCATGTAGCTGGATAACATCAAAGCGGTAAGTATCTATCAGCGATTGAATAGTTTCTGCACTTTCATTTACAAAAACGCCCGTCTTTTGAATATTTGATGGCAGGCTTGCAGCTATATCCACCGGCAATCCGGTAATAAACCTTGGCGAAAGGCTGTAGCATATAAAGCCCACATAATCGGGCCCTAAGGCTGCTACAGCGTTTATATTTTCGGGGTCTTTTAAACCACAAACCTTTATTTTCATGATTAGTTTTGCAGTAAAAGGTTAAAACTATTTAAGGCTTTATGGCTTAACAAAGCTTCTTCGGCTTCATAAAAGCAATCGGCAAAACTCTTTTCGGGGGTGATAGTCCTGATAGCCAGCGCCGCGTTTGAAAGCACCACATTGTTTTGTGCCGACGTACCCTTGCCACCAAGCACACTGTTAAATATAGCGGCAGAAGCACTAACGGTATCCCCACCTGTAATTTGCGATGGATCGAGCTTTTCAAAGCCCAGGGCTTCCACGCTGTTGATCTTCTCGCCTTCGGCCGAAAAGGTTTTAAAATCACAAGTTAGTGAAACCTCGTCATAGCCTTCCAAAGCGTTTACGATGGTATACTTTGTAGTTGATTTTTGATATAAGTAGGCATAAACCCTGGCCAGTTCCAGGTTAAATACCCCTACCAGCTGATTCCCGGGCTTAGCGGGGTTAACCAGCGGACCAAGCATATTGAAAAAAGTTTTAACCCCCAATTCCCTGCGGATAGGTGCCACAGTTTTCATTGCCGGGTGAAATAGCGGCGCATGCAAAAAGCAAATATTAGCCTTATCAATGCTCCGTTTTAGTTTATCTGTATCGTTAGTAAACTGATACCCCAAATACTCTATTACGTTTGATGAACCACAGCCCGATGAGACGCCATAATTACCATGTTTGGCAACTTTGTAACCAGCTCCGGCCACAACAAAAGATGCCAGGGTAGAGATATTAAAAGTATCCTTACCATCGCCGCCTGTACCACAAAGGTCAATGAGTTCGCCGGTTTCCAGGTCAATAGGCAAGCAAAGTTCCAGCATCGCGTCGCGGAAACCTTCCAATTCATCAACAGTAATACTGCGCATACAATAAGCCGTCATAAAGGCCGCCATTTGCGAGTTGTTGTACTTACCCTGCGCAATATTTATCAAAATACCTTTTGATTGCTCCCTGCTAAAGGTTTTGTGTTCAAATAGATGATTGAGTATCTGTTTCATAAGCCCCCCAGCCCCCTAAAGGGGGAGTTTTTGTTTTTAAGTTTTTTGCGCCATCCCTCCAATCACTCCCCCTTCAGGGGGCCGGGGGGCTGGTCAATAAAAAAGGGTTACCGTATGGCAACCCTTCCTTTTGAATATATTTTTTAAACAAACACGGAATTGCCTTACGATATCTCGTTAAGCCACCACCAATTGTTGTTTAATGTGTTCATTTTCATTTGCGCCACAAATATGGAAATAGTTTTTATAAAAACAAACAGAATGATAAATTTACAGGGAAGCAATTATTGAATTATTGAATTATTGAATTATTGAATTATTGAATTATTTTTTTATGAGTGATGCAAACAGGATTGAATTTGCAGAGATGTTTAAAAAACGCACAAAGAAATTTGTTGTTGAGAACATTAAACTTTTCAAATCCTTACCGAAAACAGAAGAAGCGAAAATAATAGGCAGACAATTGTTACGATCCTCATCTTCCGTTGGTGCAAATTATAGAGCCGCATGCAGGGCCCGTTCCCAAGCCGAATTTCACGCCAAACTATCTATCGTTGTAGAGGAAGCCGACGAATCAGTATTTTGGATGGAGGTTTTAGTTGAAGCCGAAATAATTAAACTTGTTGATATCAGCATCCTAATAGATGAAGCAAATCAAATTCTTAAAATTGCATCAGCTTCCAGAAAAACAGTCACGGTAAATAAAACACTGCAATAGGCACTGTTTTTTTGAGAATCAATGGTTTAACAATCAATCAGAAATGACTTTTTTTTCAATCAATAATTCAGTCATTCAATAATTCAATAATTAAAAAGATGGCTATACATAAAGATAAAATAAACCCCGAGGATGATCTTGGCTTTGGTACACAGCCGGTTGTAAAAAGCCAGCCGGTTATTAATAAGGATGGATCTATCAATGTAAAGCGTACTGGTTTGCCCTTTTTTAGTACCGCCAATAATTACCATTCGTTGATCACCATGAGCTGGCGACGTTTTTGGGTTATCGTTTTTAGCGGGTATCTTACAGCCAACATCATTTTTGCCGGCGTTTATGTTTCTTTAGGGAAAGATGTACTTGATGGTAAAAGCGGAAATACCGGGTTTGATAGGTTTATGGACGCGTTTTTCTTTTCGGCACAAACCATATCAACGGTTGGCTACGGACATATCAGTCCAAAAGGTATGTTAGCTAATAGCGTAGCCGCTTTAGAATCGATGATGGGTTTGCTGGCATTTGCATTGGCAACCGGTTTACTTTACGGGCGGTTCTCGCGTCCATCAGCTAAAATTTTGTACAGCGATAAACTCTTGGTCGCTCCCTACCGTGATAATGGTTGGGGACTGATGTTTCGCCTTGCTAATTTAAGGCGCAATATTTTGATCGATCTGGAAATAGAAGTCGTTTTTGGTTATAACGAGGAAGTGAACGGCAAAACTATCCGTAAGTTTTTCCAGTTAGAACTGGAGCGAAAGTTTGTAAGCATTTTAACCGTTAACTGGACTGTGGTACACCCGCTTGATGAAAATAGCCCTCTAAAGGACATGAGCAGAGAGGAACTTGAAAATAAGCAGGCCAGCGTATCGGTGATCCTTAAAACATTTGATGACACATTTTCGCAAACGGTTCATTCACGTACATCCTACGTTTACAGCGATGTTGTTTGGGGCGCTAAATTTGTTCCTGTATTTCACCGCGACGAGGAAGGACAGGCCATTATAGATATGAGCAGGATTAGTGAATATGAGCTGGTACCGACAACTTTTTAGTTCACTGGTTCATTAGTTCATTAGTTTATTGGTCTTAGCAGGTGATTAACCTTTTTCAGTTAAAAATATCCGCCAGACAAGTACTAATGAACCAGTGAACTAATGAACCAATGAACTACCTAATCAGCGGATTTTTCTCTTTGGCGAATACATTATAAACCATTTTATCTAAAAAGGCCGGTAAAAGTTTACTAAGCAACACGGTAAGTTTTCCCTGGGTGGTCATGATTAAGGTGCGGGAACGGTTTTCAATACCGTCAACAATGATGGTAGCCACTTTATCTGACGACATCATTTTATCCTCTTCCAGCGTACTTTCCTTTTGCTCCAGGCCATCCTGGTTTAAGGCTGTATTGCGAATGTTTGATGCCGTGAAGCCCGGGCAGGCGGTTAGTACGTGTACACCTGTTTTTAAATTTTCAACCCTTAATGAATCTAAAAAACCATTCATGGCAAATTTTGATGCCGAGTACCCTGCCCTGCCTGGTAAGCCTTTATAGCCCGCTATGGACGATACCCCCACTATACTACCCTGGGTTTTAATAATTTCTGGCAGGGCGTATTTAGTGCAAAATACTGTTCCCCAAAAGTTTACATCCATCAGGGATTTTAAAACTTTAAGGTCAACATCTTTAAAAAGGGCACGCATGGAGATACCCGCATTGTTAATCAGCACATCTATTTTACCGAATGTAGCGAGGGTTTGTTTAATAAGACTTGAGCAATCATCCTCTTTAGTTACATCGCACTGTATTGCCAGGGCCTTGGTTTGGTAGCGCCTTTCAATATCCTGGGTAATAACGCATAGCGTAACGTATTGGCGGGCCGCCAGTACAACGATAGCACCGCGTTTGGCACATTCAATGGCTAATGATTTACCAATGCCCGATGAGGCACCGGTGATGATTATAACTTTATCATTTAACTTCATATGAAGGAGGGTATAGCTGCGGTAAGCCCTCCACCTTTATTTCGGGCACCTTAAATAAATATTTGGTGGCGAAGATAATCATCGCGCCATAATATTCCCTCAGGTATTCCCAGCTAAATTTCACATGGTTTTTGCTGTTAAAATTGATGATATATGTTTTGGGGAAATAGTAGTTTTTAAAGCCCGCCATGCGGATTCTGTAGCTTAGGTCGATATCATACCCGTAGGTATAAAAGCGCTCGTCAAATACGCCAACCTGGTTAATTGCTTCTTTACGTAGCAGCATAAAAGCACCATTAAGCACATCGGTTTCTGAAGTTTGAAACTCTTCTACCCAGTCCTTACGTTGCACATCGGTTAAACGCGATTTAGGGAAATATTTAGCTAAACCGGTTAACTTAAAAAACACCTCCCATGGTTTGGTGAAACCGTGTTTTGACTCCTTTAAAAAACGACCATCCGGGGTAATCATCCGCACACCCATGCCGCCGGCATCAGGATGCATGTCCATAAACTCCAAAGCTTTCTCAATAGTCTTTTTGCCTGTAATTGTATCCGCACTGACTACTAAAACATACTCCCCTACGGTTTCTTTAATGCCCTGGTTATAAGCAGCTGCCATACCTTTATTACTGGTATTGGCAATTACCTTAACCTCCGGAAAGTCTTCCCGCAGCATCAATACAGATTTATCGGTAGAAGCATTATCAACCACAAAAACCTCGTAATTGAAGCCTACAGCAGCTCTTACAACCGAATTGAGCGCAATCCTGAGCATATCACAGGTATTGTAATTGACTAATACAACAGAGAGTTTCATACCTTACTTTGACAAAGAGTTTTCATACGGAACACGTGTAGCGATAGACCGCCCGAGGGTGATCTCATCTACGTACTCCAACTCTCCACCAAAGGCTATGCCACGAGCGATGGTTGATATGGTTATGTTGAAAGATTTTATGCGTTTGTTTAAATAAAACAGCGTGGTATCGCCCTCCATGGTAGCGCTAAGGGCAAAAATGATCTCTTTGGTTTCATTTGCCTTTAAACGTTCAACAAGGGTATCCACCTGTAAATCCGATGGACCAACGCCATCCATCGGCGATATTAAGCCGCCCAACACATGATAAACGCCATTAAACTGATTTGTATTTTCAATGGCCATCACATCGCGGGTGTCCTCTACCACACAAATGAGGCTGTGATCGCGCTTGTGGGATGAGCAGATTTCGCAAACCGATTGATCTGATATGTTATGACATACCGAGCAAAACTGAATTTCGTTACGAAGCTTGCTGATGGTGCTGCTAAATCGTTCAACCTCTTGCTTATCCTGGTTTAGCAGGTGCAATACCAGGCGCAGGGCGGTTTTTTGGCCCACACCGGGTAGTTTAGCAAACTCGGCAACAGCATTCTCCAGCAACTTCGACGAAAAATTCATTTTGCGAAAGTAAGGATTAGTCGGGAAGTCCGAAAGTCCGGGAAGTCAGTAAAGTCCGAAAGTCCAGGAAGTCGAAAATGTCCGAAAGTTCAGGTTGGTATTGAGCGTTTTATCCGCCCAAACCAATGAACTAATGAACCAGTGAACTAATGAACCTATAGAACTAATGAACCATTGAACTAATGAACCAATTTAAAACTTCAGGTGTTTTACTGTAAGGCCGTTATTGATCAATTGCTTTAATGACTCGATGCCTACGTGCAGGTGTGTTTCTACGTACTGCTCGGTTACTGTCGAATCGCTTTCCGCAGTTTTTACCCCCTCTGGGATCATCGGCTGATCTGATACCAGCAGCAGTGCACCTGTGGGAATCTTGTTGGCGAATCCTGTGGTAAAAATGGTGGCGGTTTCCATATCAACAGCCATGGCCCGTAAATCTTTCAGGTATTTTTTAAACACTTTATCGTGCTCCCAAACTCGGCGGTTGGTGGTATAGCAGGTACCGGTCCAATAATCGCGGCCAAAGTCACGTATGGTGGTTGAGATGGCTTTTTGCAGGGCAAAGGAAGGCAACGCGGGCACTTCTGCAGGCAGGTAATCGTTTGATGTCCCCTCGCCCCTGATGGCCGCTATAGGCAGAATTAGGTCACCTACGTTGTTCTTCTTTTTTAAGCCACCACATTTGCCTAAAAATATTACAGCTTTAGGGTGAATTGCGGTAAGCAAATCCATCACGGTAGCTGCAACCGAGCTCCCCATACCAAAGTTGATGATGGTGATGCCATTAGCCGTTACACTTTGCATCGGCTTCTCGATACCCATAATTGGCGCGTCATCGTGCCATTGCGAAAACAGTTGGATGTATTTTGAAAAATTGGTGAGGATGATGTAGTCACCAAAAGCCTCCAACGGCCTCCCTGTGTAACGGGGTAACCAGTTGGCAACAATAGCATCTTTAGTTTTCAATCCCGATTTTACCGGGGTGTGTACTTCTTTCACTACCGGGGCGTCGGTAGGGTTCTTTTTAACGTTTAATTCGTCGTTCATATTAAATAATTTTATGTTTTAACCGTCAATGGCAGCCTGGTGGGGCCGCCTTATTCAGTTGTTCAGTTTGCAGTTATTAGTTTGCAGCTACCAGTTTGCAGTGGGCAGTATTCAATTTGAAGTTGCCTATTTTAGGCTACACCTCAGTTTACAATCCTTCATCAGTTTGATTTTTTTTAGTTAAACGACTTGGCGAACTGTTTACTTGTCAGCATTGTTTGCCAACTGCAAACTGGCAACTACCCACTGAAAAACTGCAAACTTACTTATACAACAAACCCCGGCGTTTCACCAGGGTCTGTGTTAATTACAATAAAGTTAGCTTTTAAATTTGTGCAAATTGTTAAGCTACTTTTAATTTTTTCAGATCCGATTTTTCAAACTTATCTAAGGCGTAGTCTAAAGTGATGTTTAATCGTTTCACATCTTTTTTAGATGGGAATTCAAACATCGCGTCAATCATGATAGCCTCACAAATTGATCTTAAACCCCTTGCGCCCAACTTAAACTCCATTGCTTTATCTACAACAAATTCAAGCACTTCATCATCAAACTCAAGCTTTACGCCTTCGTAATCAAATAATTTTTTGTACTGTTTTAATAACGAGTTTTTAGGCTCGGTTAGTATGTTGCGTAAAGCGGCCCTATCAAGCGGATTAAGGTAGGTTAATATAGGTAACCGGCCTATCAACTCCGGAATTAAGCCAAATGATTTTAAATCCTGGGGAGTGATGTACTTGTATAGATTTTTCATATCTATTTCATCGTCATCGCGCCTCATTTTGTACCCTACCGTTTGTGTACGCAACCGATTTGCTATTTTACGATCGATACCGTCAAACGCGCCACCGCATATAAACAGGATGTTACTGGTATTCACCGTGATCATTTTTTGATCGGGGTGTTTACGGCCGCCTTGTGGTGGTACGTTAACCATGGTACCTTCTAAAATTTTCAGCAATGCCTGCTGAACACCTTCGCCGGATACATCACGGGTTATGGAAGCGTTATCGCTTTTACGGGCTATTTTATCAACCTCATCAATGTAAACAATACCTTTCTCGGCAAGGGTTACATCGTAATCGGCACTTTGCAGTAACCGGGTTAAAATGCTTTCCACATCTTCCCCTACGTAACCAGCCTCTGTTAAAACAGTGGCATCACAAATACAAAATGGCACGTTTAATACTTTAGCCAGGGTTTTGGCCAACAAGGTTTTACCTGTGCCGGTTTCGCCCACCATAACGATGTTTGATTTTTCAATCTCAACTTCGTCTTTATCAATACGCTGGTTTAAGCGTTTATAATGGTTATATACAGCTACTGAAAGTATCTTTTTGGCATCATCCTGACCAATTACATATTGATCAAGGTGAGTTTTGATCTCGTATGGCTTAAGCAAGGCCGGCGCCAGTGGCGACGACTTTACCTTGCGCACCTTTAATTCCTCGGCTAATATTTCATTAGCCTGGTTAACGCACTTATCACATATATGCGCGTCGAGCCCCGCAATCAACATCAGGGAATCCTGTTTACCGGCACCGCAAAAGGAGCACCTGATTTCCTTACTGTTTTTATTCATATGATTGGTTTATAATCAAAATTAGTAAATTGATGCGAGAAAAAAAAGTTTTGAAGTCCGCAAGTCGGGAAAGTCAGTAAAGTCCGAAAGTAAAAAACACTTTCAGACCCCACTTTGCTTTCTATTTTTGAACGTCCAGACTAAAAGCTTACGGGCATTTTCCCTTACTTCTTTCGGACTTCCAGACTAACAACTTCCGGACTGTTTCCCTTACTTCTTTCGGACTTCCGGACTAAAAACTTCCGGACTTATTTCCCTTTATTTCCTCTTAAAATCTCGTCTACCATACCAAATTCTTTGGCTTCTTCGGCAATCATCCAATAATCACGGTCTGATGCGTCCCAAACTTTTTCGAATGATGCACCACTGTGATCAGCAATGATTTGGTATAGTTCTTTTTTCAGTTTAGTGATCTCATGATAAGTGATCTCAATATCTGACTGCTGGCCTTGCGCGCCACCAGATGGCTGGTGAATCATTACCCTTGCATGTGGCAATGCCGCTCTTTTACCTTCGGCACCCGCTACCAATAGCACCGCTCCCATTGATGCCGCCATACCGGTACAAATTGTTGCCACATCGTTTGAAATAAACTGCATGGTATCATAAATACCTAAACCGGCGTAAACCGAACCACCAGGTGAATTGATATAAATCTGGATATCGCGTTTGCTATCTGCCGATTGCAGGAAAAGCAATTGAGCCTGGATAATGTTTGCAATATTATCATAAATCGCATCGCCAAGGAAAATGATGCGGTCCATCATCAACCGTGAAAACACGTCCATCTGGGCTACATTAAGCTGGCGCTCTTCAATAATATAGGGCGTCATGCCGGTTGGTACTGTAGTAGCAATACCGCTTGGCATGCGGCGGCTATCAAAGTTACCAAGGTATTTATCTACAAAAAGACTGTTGATGCGGTGATGTTTAACCGCGTATTTTCTGAATTCGTTTTTATCGATGTTACTGTTCATGGGTTTTGTTATGTTAATTTTAGGTGCAGGTATTGTTACCTGCGATAAATATAGTTTTTAGTTGAATACAATTATGGAAAGATAGTTTGTATAAAGTAAAAATTATTTTGAGGTGAGGGTAGTTAGGAAGTCGGAAAGTCCGAAAGAAAAAACAAGCTGACAAGTCCAAAAGTCAGTTTTTTCACTTTCGGACTTTACTGACTTTCCCGACTTGCGGACAAAAAAACTTCTCAATACAACAAAAGCAACCTTGTGAGTTGCTTTTGTTAAATATGAATTAAACCGGTTTCTTATTTCTCTGAAACCAATTTGCTGAAATCGGTATAAAGGATATCTTGTTTATCTAAAGTGATCACACTTTTAATATAATCAAACACCTTTAATGCTTTTACCTCTTCAAATATCTTATTAGCATTCTCTTTGTTTTGCAGGTATTGTACGGTGTACTGGCCTAATTGCTCTTCTGGAATAGCTTGCGGGCTGTACATTCTGAACTGCTGATCTAAACGCACTTTCGCTAAAGCGAAAACTTCATCGTATTTGATCTCGATTTTGTTATCGGTAATTATTTTGTTTTCAATCAAAGTCCATTTAAGGTTTTGAGCAAAATCAGCATAACCACCGGCCAACTCCTCTTCAGTCAGTTTCTCGTTAGTAGCTTTTAACCAGCGTTTCAAAAATTCATCAGGTAAATTGAAGTCAACTTTGGCAATGCTTGCTTTGTAGATATCGTCCTGCAATTTGCGTTCGCTATCCTGCACCATCATTGTTTCAAGCTCTTCGGTAATTTTAGCTGTAAATTCCGCTTCGGTTGTAACTACACCTTCACCAAATAATTTGTCAAAGAACTCCTGGTTTAAATCACCTTCTTCTAAACGGTTAACGTTTTTAACCAATAGCTGGAAGTTTGATTTCAAATCAGCTGCTTCGTCTTCTTCTATCTTTAATAAGCCGGCAACTTTAGCCGCGTCGTTATCAAAAGCTTTCTGAATATCGAGGGTTACAATATCACCTTTCTTTAAACCAATTAGTGAAGCTTTAACGGCTTCGTCTTTAACCTGGTCTAAACGTACAGATGCTGTATTGCTTATACCACCCTCAAAAACACTACCATCTGGTGAAAGCTGTGTTAATTCGCCATAAAGAACATCATCATCTGCCGATACGTCAGGATTTGTCATTTTGCCATAGCTACGACGGATATTTTTGATCCTCGAAGCCAGGGTCTCATCATCAACTTTAATGGTGTATTGGGTAACTTTATCTTTTGACGAAAACTCAATATCAAATTCAGGAGCTAAGCCTAATTCGTAGTTAAACTCAAAATTGTCGGCAAAATCCCAGTTGTAAGTTTTCTCGTCGTCAACCTTTGGAAGCGGCTGGCCCAAAATGCGCAGATCCTGCTCTTCTATATATTTATTTAATGTATCTGATAAAAGGTTATTGATTTCATCAACCAATATGCTTTTACCATACATTTTTTTTATGTGAGCTGCAGGCACCATTCCCGGGCGAAAACCTGGCAACTTTGCTTTTTTAGCGTTCTCTTTTATAGCTTTATCAACACGTGGCTGATAATCTGCAGGGTCGATGTTGATTTTAACAACCGCATTCAGGGCATCTACTTTTTCCTGTGTAATATTCATCTTTTTACCGGGTATATATTTGATCCATTGAAACCATACTGCCTAAAATTTATTGCAGACTGTACAAATTTCGAGGCGCAAAAGTATGAATTTATTTTAAATTAACAGCCTGATTACTTAGCCGAAAACTTTACTACCTGGTTTTTTATCGGCTTAATTGTTTTAACATAAGCATATATAGCCTCAAGGTCGGTTTCCTTTAAATCCGCGTATTTATACCAGGGCATAATGGTTTGAAATTCATGCGGTTTTACGGTCGCCTTTGCTTTGGTGCTATCGGCATATTGTTTAAACACGTTTACAAACTGGGCTTTTGTCCAGCTGCCAATCCCGGTTGCTTTATCGGCTGTAATATTTGCAGATCGTACCGTGCCCGCGTTGGGAATTACAAACTCCCGGCCGCCGGCGTATTCAAGCCCCGGTATTAGTTTGCCTTTATCAACCTGGCTATGGCATTCCATATAGGCCGCGGCCGTTACCAGATACTCGCCGTACTTTAACGTATCTTTTGTATCGGGCACCTTACCCAGGCTTGCTTTTTGGGGCATAGTATGCACAATAATATTTAAAGGGAAATTAAGCTTGGCCGAAGCATAATCGGCCTTGATTGGTTTAAGCGAGCGGATATAGGCAATTATGCTATACAGATCTTCTCTATCCATTTTTGAATAATAAGGCCAGGGCATTATCGGGAATATGGCCGATCCATCTTTTCTTACGCCTGTTGTTATCGCCCTTAACAATTCGCCGTCCGTCCAATTACCTAAATGATATGGGGTAATGTTTGGTACTTCCACATTGCCCGGGAAACCAACAGCAGCGTCAAACTTTTCGCCGCCTTTGCCGTCGCTTCCTTCAAGCATGGGGCCGGCAAATTTTGTCCAGTCGCGGGTGGAATGGCAATCCATACACAGGGTAACATGGTTTGCCAGGTACTTGCCACGCTCAATACGCTGCGGTGTTAGCGCTACTTTAATATCTTCGGCCTTACCCACGTTTGGTAAGGCCAAAGTAATGTACGATACAGCAGCGATAGCAATTACAACTACTACAATCACGACATAGACGGTGTACTTCAAAAGCTTTTTCATGATAAGGTAAGGTTAATGGGTAATTTAATAGCGGTGGATTAAAACTTAATCCACCTTAGTAATTTTTGATGCGCCGGATTTATCATTATTAACGGTTGCCGGTGAGCCTTTGTATTCAACCTCCGCTGCGCCGCTTGAATGTACGCTTAAGGTTTTCAATACATTGATTTTGCAATTGCCAACGCCAGAAATATCAATATCATAATCGCCTACCACAAAGTCAAAGGCATTTAATTTAGACATACCGCTGGTTTGTATTTTATGAGATGCTGCCTGTCCCTTTAAATTCATTTCGGCCACGCCGCTGTTTTGCGTGTCGACATTGCCGGCGTTAATATCCAGGTTTAATTTGGTAGCACCGGATAGGCCTAAACTCAAATCGCCGGTATTAATTTTCCCGTTAGATGAAATAACCACCGCGCCCGAAGCATCGATCTCGTCAATTTTTTTGATGCCTATATTAATCACGATGCTATCGCCATCGCAAAAGTTCTTTTTTGATTTAATATGCAGCGTGTTGCCCTCAACCGAGGTTGATACATATTTAAGCTCATTATCATCGCCTTTTATGCTGATTGTTAATGAGCTATCCTGCGTTAAATGCACCTTAAAGGCATCAGAGATATCAAGCTTGGTGAAGTTATTGGCCTTGCGGTTTTCGGTAATAATATTGCCCGAACCGTGTACGCATCGTAAATGCCCGCATGATGATAATATGCCTACCGATGCAATTGCCGCGATTACAGAAATTTGAAAGCCGAATTTTTTCATGATGTTTTTTTGTGTTTTATGACGTAGTGTTAGGAATAGACGTTACATCAAAATTAAAAAAAGCTACCACATTTACATGATAGCTTTTGGAATATATGATGAACTTTTGCAAAAGTATTGTTGACGATTATAAACCGGCGTACTCGTTTTCGTTACGGGCAAGGGTTGGATTGGTTAATTTATCGGTATAGCTGGCAGCAGCAAACTTGTTATTGTTAACGCTTGATTGTGTGTTGTGAACCAAAGTGTAAACCTCTGCTTTACCGGCCAATTCAATTTTAGCCTGATCGCTTACATTAACATTAGCCTGGTAAGCATCTAAATTTAAGTTGGCTGTAGCGTTGTTGTGCAGGTTAACTTCTAATTCGATGGCAGACAGGTTACCGAATGACTTAACTTCGGCATTGTCATAAGCGCTGATGTTGCGTAAATCGTTAGCAGTTACCCAAACTACCAGTTTTTCTTTAGTGTATGATGCAATGCGTAATACACCTTTTGAGCTTTGTACCAAAGCACCTTCTGCATAATATTTGTTATAAACCTTAACCTGATCTGCAGTGCCGGCAGATACGTAAAGTTCAACGTTACCACGGATTTCGATTTTGTTGATGTTGCTTACGTCTGTTAAAACAGTAGCAACGTTTTGAGTATTTTTTGTAGTAGCTGCAAGGGTTGAATTTGTTAAACCTGCTACTAAAACTAAAGAGGCGGCGATGGTGAATAATGTAGTTTTCATGATATTTAATATTTTGATTGTCAAATGATTGTGTTGTGTTGTTTTTAAATACACTAATAAGACGCCACCATTTTTGAAACGTTACAGCAGTTTTTGGGGTATTAGATGTACAGCGTTTTTTTATCGGCGAACGCCGGGTAATCATCGGTGAATGGGGGAATTATTTTTGTGGGATTTGAGATTGGTGTAGTTGATAGTCACATTTCAACTACATGATTCGAGTATGCAGATCAGGCCAGAACAGCTGAGTACTCGTGACCTCCTCCGTCAAACCAAGCTAATGTTGTGGTAAGGACAAACATCGGCCCGCTCAATCGCCGCGGGAAGGGCTGTTACTTTTTTCTTGATAAAAAAGTAACCAAAAAATCAAGTCAGCAGAAATGCTTCTTTGCCGCTCAGGGCCTTTGCCCTGCAAAACGGGCAGAACCTGGGCCGGGATTATTTTGCCCTCACCCTCCTTGCCCCCTACTGCAAAAACTCCTATGCCCCGCCGCCGCACCGCCCACCATCGTTCTGCCCGTTTTCGCCCGAAGCTGTTCTGCAGACACATTTGGCTTCCCGAATACTAACCGATTCAATTGGTGCTAATACTTCATCGCCTTACAATCCAACTCAATCAACCTAATCCAACTTAATCAACCCAATCAACTTAACCAACCCAATCCCCCAAAACAAAAAAAGCTGTCACTTGCAAGTAACAGCTTCTCAGAATATATGATGGACTTTTGCAAAAAGTCATTAGGGGAATTAGATGCCTGCTAATTCGTCGTTTTGAACTTTGGCAGTGGTGTTTAATTTATCGGTGTAGTTGGCAGCAATAAATTTGTTGTTGTTTACTGTCGATTGGCTATTGTGGGTTAAAGAATAAACTTCGGTTTTACCAGATAGTTCAATTTTGGCATGGTCGCTTACGTTTACATTGGTTTGGTAAGTATCCAGGGTTAAGTTAGCGGTGGCGTTGTTGTGCATATTAACTTCCAGTTCAATGGCCGATAGGTTACCAAATGATTTAACTTCGGCATTGTCATAGGCGCTGATGTTACGCAGATCATTTGCAGTTACCCAAACTACCAATTTTTCTTTTGTATATGACGCGATGCGTAATACGCCTTTTGAGCTTTGTACCAGCGCGCTTTCGGCGTAGTATTTATTGTAAACCTTAACCTGGTCGGCTGTACCGGCAGATACATAAAGCTCGACATTACCGCGGATTTCGATTTTGTTGATATTGCTTACATCAGTTAAAACAGTAGCAACATTGTTAGTATTTATTGTAGAAGCAAGGGTTGAATTTGTGATACCAGCTACTAATAATAATGAAGCAGCGATGGTGAATAATTTTGATTTCATGATATTTAATATTTTGATTGTCAAGTAATTGTATTGTGTTATTTTTAAATACAACAATAAGACGCAGGCATTTTTAAAACGTTACAGCCCTTTTTTGTGATTTAGATATACACCGGGTTTTTATCGGCGAATGGCGGATTATGATCGGTGAGCGGGGGATAAAGTTTTGAGTATAATACACGTCTTATTTTTTGACGGCGCAAAGGTACCCTTAATAAGCATCAAAAAACAGCCCGACCAAGCTGATTGACGTATAGTGACGTTATGATGAAAAAAACTACCCAAAGTGTTATTACAATGACAATATAGGAGGTTTTCTGACTGTGAAACAGGAGATTAGAAACGATTTAACGAGCTTCCATTAACAAATAATTAAAACGAAACCCCAAGTTGGATGCCCGAGCCGATGGATGCGGGGAAATTATTACCAAACCTTATTGGAAAAGAGGCGGCGATAAACAGATTAGCGTCCTTCCCTTGTATCAATCGCTGGTTAAATACCGGGCTAAATCCAAAACGGCCATTGGTTTCAAAACCGGTGCGGCCAATAAAAGTAAATCCGTTTTTAAAACGGAACATGGCGCCTGGATTAAAGGAGATAGAATTTACCTTGGCTATATTTTTTTCGGTGCGAATAACGGGAGCTACTTCAAAACTCACACCAAAGTGATCACTTTTTAAAAGGTTGATCCCAAATGGAAAGCTTACTGTATACGCATTCTTAAAATTGCCTGTGAAACCATCTTTAGTCCAGGTTTCAACGGCATTTGTAACGCTAAAATAACCCATTACCCTGGGATATACTTGCGATTGCTGGGCGAAACCTATATTATTTACAAAGGTTACAAAAAATAAAACTACAATAACTTTAGTGATCGCTGCAGGGGATAAAGACATCTACAATAATATAAACTTCTGATTATTTAAACATTACGCGCATTAACACTTAACAGAGTGTTCATCTTAAATTTACACCCCTCATCACCTGCCCAATAATTTACCAATTATTACGTATTGAAAATATCCTTAAAAAACATATTCAGGATACATATAATACATATTTAACATTATTACAATTTGAAATTTAGATATTTGAAACTTATTATTAATCTAAACAAATAAATTCGAGACAAATCCTGCAAAATGAAAAAAATCAAAACCTTATTATTATTGGCTGCAACACTGGGTGTGATCACTTTAAATTCATGTTCAAAAGACAAAAATTCTGTGCCGTCGGCAACTATTACTGCCGGTGTAGATGGTACAGCTACCACATTTAACACCAACGCTATAACACTTAGCAGCACGGTTAACGGGGCTACTTTTACCAACATACAAGGTACAGCATCAAACGGCGCAACTATCTCTATCACTTTAAGCGGCAAACCAACAGCGGGAAAAACCTACATCTCAACTGCAAGTAAAGACGATGATAAACCCGTTATGCTTTATTCTTTAAAAAATGACAACTATTTTAATGATGATGACAATACTAAAAACATTGTAAGCGTAACCATATCATCGGTAAGTTCAACAGGAGTGCAGGGTACTTTTAAAGGTGCCCTTACCAATACTGTATTTGTAGGCACTGGCGGTGGCACAGCTAAAACAAAGGCTATAACCGATGGAAAATTCAATGTTTACTTCAGCAAATAATTTTTGCTGTTAAAGTTTTACTATAAAATAAAACGGCCTTTCAATTGATTTTGAAAGGCCGTTTTGTTGAGCTGCTCATAAAAAGCTTAGCCGGTTAGTTTATGATTTTACCGGCTCATAAAACTTTAAGAACCAGTCGGGGTTTCTGTAAGCATACGTATCTGCATTATTGCCAATAGCTACCCAATCGTTTATATCATAAGTTTTGTCGCTGGTTTTAACCTCATGTACAAAACGGAGCGTTACATGATAACCTTCTTTGAGTGCGGTTAAATCGGGCGCGTTGGATTTAAAGGTTAAATTAAAGATGTAATTATTACTTCCCTCTACAGCAATCCCGATACATTTCCCCGCCGCGTTTCTTTTTATGTCGGTTATTTTCCCATCGGTAAAACGCACCTTATTTGTTTCATATAAAAAAGGTGCAGTATCGTTTATAGCAACACTTTTCTCCTCAAATATTTTCACATTGTTTTTTATGATGTACGCTGGCGAAAATGATACCGGCATATTTTTAGAAAAACTACTGCCAGACATTTTCATCGTCACTTCATCGCCTTCACTAAGTTTTCCATCCAAATCCGAGTTGTCTTTACCATAGATCGATACATCGTAGTCATTGTTATTGTAGGTTATTGTATAACGATGTAGAAAAGTTGATTTTTCATCTTTTAAAACCTTCGCAATTTTCACAACAATTTCTTTAGCCATAATTTGTTGCGTGATTTTTGATTTGCTTTTATACTCTTCGGTTTTCATGTAAGCTCTTTGTTCAGCCACCGCCAAATCGTACGCCTTATCACGCTTTACTTTTTGGCGATACTTTTCTACCGGCTCATCAGCAACTGCCGATTGAACCGGAGTTTTAACTTTTGTTTTTAAACTGGTTGCAAAAACCAGGCAGCTAACAAGCACCATGGGCGCCATAAGCAGGTAGGTTAACTTTTTCATATTATTTGATGGTTTGTTAAAAAGCATGGTTATGCGTTTGGCTAAGGGCACTGTGCTAAAACCATTAAGCAAAAGCATCCCTTGCCCCGTTGCGGATAAGTGCAGTAACAAGTTGGCATACATTTTTTTATCGGCTACAGCGGCCATCTTCTTATCAACACCAAACTCGTGGTTGGCTTCAATGGCATTGGCGTACCAATAAACAAAGGGATTAAACCAAAGGATAATTTGCGCTATTTTGGCTATCACCCTATCTACAGAATGAAATGCACTTACATGTAATAGCTCATGCGCTATAATGTATTTTAACTCCTGCGGACTAATACCATCGTCATTTAAAAAAACGTAGTTGAAAAAAGAACCATTACGGAGAGCGGCATGGCTGCTAAAAATGGTTACGCCATCTAATTTTGATCTGGGCTTACCCCTTAAACCAACCAGGAAAAGAGTTACGGATATCAAAAGATGTGTAAACAGTATCAGCGCGACAATGACATACAGCAAATCGGCCGCCTTACTCCAATTTATTGGTTCATCAACAATAAATGGTTGTTTTCTTTGATGAGCGGCTACCTGTTGATTATCTGCCTGTATTTTATCTATGTAAGTGAATTGCCTAACGGCCGAAACATACGGCGCCTCTTGTTTAACCTGCACTTTTATTGCCGGTATTACAAAGCTTAGCACCAGCGTTATAATCAAATACCATCGGTTAATGGTAAAAAAAGTGAGCCGGCGCAGCAGCAGATAATAAAACAAGTAAAAAATTCCGGTACAGGCCGATACCTGTAACACATAGGCGATGGTTTCCATTATTCTTCGCTTTTATTAATGATATCCTTAAGCTTGTTAATATCTTCCTGGCTCAGTTTCTCTTCTTTGACCATAAAAGAAAAAAGACTTTCGGCCGAGTTATCGAAATACCCTGCAAAAAAACGGCTGAAGAAAGCCTTGCGGTATTCAGATTTGGTGACCTTAGGAAAATACTCATAAGTTTTTCCATAAGCCTTATAATCAACATATCCCTTCTTTTCCAGCAACCGCACTACCGACGAAATAGTGTTGTAAGGTGGTTTAGGATCATCGGGCAGCGCCTCAATAATATCCTTCACAAAGCATTGCTTTAGTTGCCATATCACCTGCATAACCCGCTCCTCTGTTTTTGTTAACTCTTCCATACTCAAATATAAAACTGATTTTTCAGTTATACAACTAAAAACCAAGTTACATAACTTATTTTACAGTTTTAAATTACAACAGTATGATATACAGGCATATAATTTATAAAACACAAATCATAAAACTCTCCCCTTTCATCCAACTATCCCCAAGTCTTTTATCTTTTGTCCTTAAGTCCATCGTCCAATAGTCCTACTGTCCCAAAGTCTTTAATCTAAATATCCTTGCTCCTTTGTCCCTAAAAAACTATCTTGCTTTCGTAAACCAATCCCAACCTATGAAACGCAGAAACTTTGTGCAAGGCTCTATGCTGGCGGGCGCATCCTTATTAACTACAGGTGTTTTAAACGCGGCGGCGCTTACCAGCTGTGCCGATCCGGCAGGTGTAGCTACTACCACGGCTGCCGGCGATAAACCTTTCAATCTCAATTATGGCACACACGATGGCATGTTTAAAAGCCATGCCGGCGATGATTTTATTGATCAGATTAAGTTTGCTTATGATAAAGGTTTCCGGGCTATTGAAGATAATGGCATGAGCGGCCGACCAGAAGATCAGCAGAAAAAAATAGGCGATACTTTAGCTAAATTAGGTATGGCCATGGGCGTTTTTGTGCAACCTGGCCTGGGTAATGACAGCAACATGCTGGCAAACGGCAAAGCCGACCAGGTTGAAAAATTCATAGCCTCGTGCAAACAGGCTGTTGAAATAGCCAAGCGCATTAATAGTAAGTTAGTAACCGTTGTCCCCGGCGATTTTGTGCGCAACCTGCCCATCGGCGTACAAACCGGCAATGTTATAGAAGCGATAAAAAAGGGAACGGCCATTTTAGAACCACATGGCGTTGTAATGGTGTTAGAGCCGTTGAGTGATAATCCGGATTTGTTTTTGCGCACACCCGACCAAGCCTATGCTATTTGCAAAGCTGTAGGCAGTCCGTCATGTAAAATTCTGTACGATATGTATCATGTACAGCGTAACCAGGGTAATATCATCCCAACGCTCGATTTGGTTTATGACGAAATTGGCTATTACCAGATTGGCGATAATCCCGGCCGCAAAGAACCCGGCACCGGCGAAGTGAACTATAAAAACATTTTCAAACACATTTATAACAAGGGCTACCGCGGGGTTTTGGGCATGGAGCATGGTACAGCGGGCGCAGGCAAAGAGGGCGAACTGGCATTGATTAAAGCTTACCGCGAGGCCGATAGTTTTATGTGACCATATCATCAATAATAAATGAAATTTAAACTCACCCTCCTGCTCCTGTTGATAGCCAACCTGAGTTTTGCGCAGGATAGCCTGTTTGCCCGCAAACTGGTTGATACGCTTACTTCGCCCTACTTTTGGGGCCGGGGTTATACGCGCGATGGGGTGCACAAAGCCGCTACCTTTATACAAGCCCAATTTAAAAGCTATGGTTTAAAACCGATGGGTGGCAAAAATTACCAGCAGGTATTTAGCTACCCGGTAAATGTTTTTCCAGGTAAAATGGAGGTAATTATTAACGGCGTGAAGCTTGCACCAGGCAAACAGTTTATCGTAAGCCCGGATAGTAAGGGAGTACATGGTATTGGCAAGCTGGAGCAAACGGACAGTGTACACTTTGTTGACCGGCAAAACCGGGTGGTGGTTTCTTTGGAAGATAAGCTAACATGGTCGGTTGAAGGTAAGGCGCTTGATTATACGGTGATACAGGTTGATAAAAAGGCTGTAAAGCTGCCGCTAAATACTATTAGCATCGATATAGAAAACCAGGTGATCCCCGATTTTAAAACTGCCAACATTTGCGCGGTGGTTAAGGGTACTGTAAAGCCCGATTCTGTAATTGTGATTACCGCGCATTATGATCATTTAGGCGGCATGGGCAGTGATACTTATTTTCCGGGGGCCAATGATAATGCCAGCGGTTTATCGCAAATGCTTAGTTTGGCCAGGTATTATGCCGCGCACCCGCAACCGTACACCATGGCTTTCATTGCTTTTTCTGGCGAAGAGGCCGGTTTGTTGGGGTCTAAATACTTTACAGAAAATCCGCTCATCCCATTAAAAAACATCCGTTTTTTAATCAACCTTGACTTGAACGGAACAGGCGATGAAGGTATTACCGTTGTGAACGCCACGGTATATCCTAATGAGTTTGCAGCTATGCAACGCATCAGCGATGAAGGCCATTACTTTGTTAAAGTGGCTAAGCGGGGCAAAGCCGCCAACAGCGATCATTATTTATTTACAGAAAAAGGTGTGCCCGCGTTTTTCATTTATACCATGGGCGGCATTAAAGCTTACCACGATGTATTTGATATCAGCGCTACCCTGCCGCTTAATAAATACAAAGATTTGTTCAGGCTTATTGTTAAGTTTAATGATTCGCTGATGCAAAATGCCAAACCCTGATTTATGCTTAATCCAGATTTTAGTAGTTTCCCCATTTTAACAACCCAGCGATTGGTGTTACGCCGGTTTACAGATGCGGATACTGCCGATCTTTTTGAAATGCGCAGCGACGCCAACGTAATGCAATACATTGGCCGCCCGCTCTGCAAAACGCTGGATGATGCTTTAGGATTAATTAAGGTAATTGACGACCTTTTAGCCGCCAACAATGGTATCACCTGGTGCATTTGCTTAAAAGACGATCCTAAATTTATAGGCAGCATAGGCTTTTGGCGCATAGAAAAGGAGAACCACCGTGCCGAGATTGGCTACCTGCTAAACCCCGCCTACCAGGGACAAGGCCTAATGCAGGAAGCTGTACAAAGGGTGATTGATTTTGGCTTTAACGAATTAAATTTCCATAGCATACAGGCCAATGTTAGTCCGCACAATAAAGCGTCCATCAAACTATTGGAATGCAGTAATTTTATAAGGGAAGGGTATTTTAAGGAGAGCCAATACCATAATGGTCGCTTTGAAGATACCGTTATTTATGCTTTATTAACAAAAAAGTAAATGTGTTAACAAATTATTTATGCGAAATATTTTGAATTAAAAAATTTTAATGCATGTTTACACTTCAAAACCAATTATAGCTAAGGCTGAAAACAATTCAGTATAAATGGGGTTAAACTAAAAAACACAAAAAGAAACTTATCATGGCAACAGAAAACGGAAGCGGAATTACCGCGTATTCAGTAAAAACCAAAACCAAAAATGTACCAATGGTTGATCCTGTGATCGACATTAAATCTGGAAGGTATATTGCAACCGGTACAGATGGTGCAGGCAACAAAATGGCTGCTATTATGGGCAAAGCTACTGCCGAAGAGCATATCGCAAAAGGTAACGCTAAAAAAGGCACTGGCTGGGCTTAATATTTATTATTAACCGCAAAAGCCCTGGTTGAGTTCTGCTTAAACCAGGGCTTTTGTATTTACCAGAAAGCTTAAAGCGAAGGGCATAAAGCCCAAAGCCAAAAACTGACCGCTTATATACTTAATGTAAAGGAAATAACTTGCGTAAAAACCCGCGGCTACCCAAAGCCTCTTGTTTACAAATACACCTTCTATAAATTATTGTAAGAAACTTTAAATCAGATATTTTTTATATATCCCCTGCAGTCCTTTTTACAAATACGAAATCGAAACTCCGAATTCCGAAATTACGATAACGTAGTTTTACGCATGGCAAAACAGGTTAAAATACCTATTTCCTGCCCTGTTCATTTGCTTTAGTTTTACAACATCCCTGAATAAGTTAAAGCATCTGGTTATGGCAGTACGTATACTTTATATTAAAACCGACGAAAAACCACATCATAATCCCTACGTGGCTATCGATTCCCTGGAATGGGTTAACGAGCGTATAAACGTAAAAGGAATAACCGAACGTAGTAAATTATATGACTGGATTAAAAATGAAGATGGCGAAGCTTACATTATTGACCAATACGGCAATAAAACCTGCCTTATTCCAGCTCTTTGCCCCGAAGGAAACAAATACGTAAAAACTGTTAAAGACGAATCGCAGCCCGATATGCTGTTGGCATTACCGGAGTCGGCCTGATTATTTTTCACCACTTTGCAAACGGATGTACAGCCAGGTTTGAGTTATAATAACGCACGTCGCCGGTAACCTCGGTAGTGATCCATTCTGGCAGTATAAATTTTTCGTCTTCGCTTTCCAGTTCAATCTCCGCAACAAGCAAGCCCTTGTTATCCCCTAAAAACTCGTCCACCTCCCATACCTTGCCTGCAACATCAATACAATAACGGCGCTTTTTTAGTTCAGATACAGCAAAATTATTGAGCATTTCTTCGCCATCAATAGCCGGAATTTTATATTCAAACTCCAGTCGACTAATACCTTGTGTGCCGCCTTTTATGGTAATAAACCCTTCATCGGGCGTAACACGTATCCTAATAGTTTTATTTTCTTCGCTTAAAATATAGCCCTGCCTAAAATAAGTACCTACAGGTTTTGGCGTTTGATGCCATTGCTCATGATCAACCAAAAACTTACGTTCAATTTCAACTCCCATATATCCTTTTTTTTAATAACCTAATAAAACGCGGTTGGTTTTAATTGCTGTAAACACTGCAATAAAGCCGGCAAATATTAGTTTATTTAGGGCGATAACCTATATTTAAAGAAATAATATTCTACCTTATGACATTTAAGACCTGCTTAAACTATCTGGTGTTGTTTTCCCTTATTTTATGCACCTCACAGGCCTGCAAACAAAGCCCCAACATAGTTAAACACCGGGGCGAGCGCGATTTGATATCATTTAAAGCCGTACAAGGTATTGATTATACCGAAATCTGGCGCCACACTGCCGCCGGATTTTCATTTAACAGAGTTGGCTATCAGTTAGAACCACAGTGGCGAATGAAATTTGTATCAAGTGACTCGGTAAGTATTTACAGCCCTACAAAAGGAACCTTCATCAACTTTCCCTTAACACGCGGTTACGATTCTATTTTTAATACTGCACGCACCTGGCTTAAGGTTAAAGCAATGAACAAAGACAGCCTTAAGCTTGAAATTATTAATTCATACGGCGATACCGTTGATACCCGCGGCACCAAAACCTATATGCTGCTTTATGCCAATAATTATATTAAAAACACACTCCACAGTGATACGGGTATATTAAAAAGGGCCAGCAGAAGAGATACCTTATACATTAAAAAGCTTACCGAAATGGCAGATACTGATTTTACAAACGCCTTTGCCGCCCGACAGCCTGCCCAGTTAACAAGCAAAAGCCCTTTGATAAAAGTAAAAAAATGGAAAGCCAAAGGCGATATCTTTAACCATTTTGATGTATCTGACGATTATATGAGCCCTACCTTTGATGTAATTATCAGCAAAGTTAAAGCCGAGTTTTATTACTCGTTCAGCATTTTTATTGACGCGAAGGGTGTAATGCATTACGGCAAACCCCTGATACCTTTTTTGGGTGAAGGCCTCAGAAATAATTATATCCGGGAATCTAAAGTTATCATGGAAAGTTACTTTAAAAAGTACCTTTCCATAAAACCGGGTTCAACGCTGGGCATTGTACACGCCAGCGAAATTAATGTGCATGTGGACGGGAAGGTTCAAAAATAAAATTCCAACACAAAAAACATCCTTTGTCTTTTATCTAAAAATCCTTGCTCCAAAAGTCTGCAAGTCCAAAAATCCAAAAATTACATATCTTTAAGCCGTATGCTATCTATCAATATAAAAACTGTAAAACTTATTGGTTTTATACTGCTTACTGTTGTTTCAATTGCCCAAACCGGCTGTAGTGGCGGTCCTGGTAATAAAAAAAAGGAGCTGATTGATTTTAAACCCTACAACGGCATCAACTACTCTGAGGTATCTCGCAGGCAAAAAAACGGACTTTCATTTAATGAATACGGCTACCAGCTGGAGCCGCAATGGAAAATGAAGTTTGTGTCTGACGACTCGGTAAGTATTTTCAGTCCAACTAAAAACGCGTTCATCAATTTTCCACTCACACGTGGGTACGATTCTATTTTTAATGCGGCTCGGTCGTGGTTAAAAGTTCAAAAAATAACTAAAGATAGTTTGGTGCTGGAGATCATTAAACAAAAAGGCGATTCGCTGGATATTAAAGGCACCAAAGTTTATATGCGCTTTTTTGCAGATAATTATGTAAAAAATGTATTGCATACCGATACCTCAATTTTAAGGCACCCCAGCAGGCAGGATACCCTTTTTATAAAAGCATTATCGGCCAAAGCCAATGCCGATTACAAAAAACAATTTTCGGCCAGGCAGGCGGCACAGCTAACCAGTAAAAGCCCTCAGGTAAAAGTTAGTCGTCGTACTACAAAACCATCAATCGAAAACAACTTTGATCCATCTGACGATTACCTTGATCCTACCTACGATATTGTGATCAACAAGGCTTATAAGGATTTCTTTTACTCTTTTACCATTTATATTGATGATAAAGGTGGCATGCACTATGGCAAACCGTTAATTGACCTGGGCATCAGCGGGCCGGAATTTGAACAGGCGTACATCCATCAATCAACCGCCATTATGGAGAGTTATTTAAAGTTTTACCTCGATATAAAACCGGGTTCAACACTGGGTATCATCCACTCCAGTATGATATCTGTACACGTAGAGGGCAAAGTGGCCGCCGCACAGTAAAACACTGCCATTGGCAATTCAGTTACAGGGCATTAAAGAGTAACAATAATGTTATTGTATGGCGCTCACTATGTATGCAATATAAGCAAAACATAATCAGCCACTTATAAACAAGGCGTCTTATACTTTCAGATCCAGGCATTTACCTTAAAACAATTACTGACTAAAAATTCCGTTAAAAATTCGGCTTGATTGTAAAAAAGTGTTAAAACCTGCGGGCACCCGGTATGCAACAACCCTAAATGTTTATATTAGCCCCTGTTAGCCGCTTTATATTATATAATGATATCAAGAAAATTTTTACTCGTTTTATCTTTGCTATCTTCTTTTGGCCTGGCCGCAATGGCGCAGCAGGATAGCATCCCCATTAATACCGTTATCGAGAAAACCGCCAAATACTCGGCCTCTTTTCCAATTGAAAAAGTTTACCTCCATCTGGATAAACCCTATTATGCCGCTGGCGATACCATATGGCTTAAAGCATATGTAACGGTAGAAAAGCACCAGCCATCGGCCCTGAGCGGTATTGTTTATGTTGATTTGCTTAACAGCCAGGATTCTGTTATATCCGGGCTTAGGCTAAAGCTCACCAACGGCTTTGCCAACGGAAATATCACTCTTGATGGCGAATCATTTAAGCAAGGAGCCTATCGTATAAGGGCGTATACCAAATGGATGAGCAATTTTGAGCCCGAGTATTTTTATGATCGTACCATCAACGTTGGTAATGCCATTGATAATAAAGTAAACACTTTTATAAGTTACAGAAGCAGCGGCAGAAGAGGCGGCCCAATAAAACTAAACGCCAACATTATTTATAAAAACCCATCAAGTGAGCCTTATGCCGATAAAAAAGTTACCTGGCAATTGGTGCGCAACGGCGATGCTATTAGTAAGGGCAAAGGCAGTACCGACGCCAATGGAAATCTGTTGGTAGAGCTTCCGGAAAATGATCTTGAAACCATTAACGCGTCGCAACTGGTAACCAGTATTGATATGGGCGACAGGCAATTGGTTAATAATACATTCCCGCTTAAAGGCTCCATCACCAATTTTGATGTGCAGTTTTTTCCGGAGAGTGGTCAATTAACAAATGGTATCCGTACCCGTATTGCTTTTAAAGCCATTAATGCTAAAGGGCTTGGAGTTGACATTAAGGGTAACATTACAGATGATAAAGGAACAGAAGTAGCCACATTTACTTCAACACACCTGGGTATGGGTGTATTTGCTTTAACGCCAGAGAGCGATAAAACTTACACTGCCAATGTTGTTTATCCTAACGGTTCCAAAGCTACATTCAAATTGCCACGCACCCAAAACATGGGTATTGGACTTGCGGTAAATAATACAGATCCCGAAAACCTGAATGTTAAGATAGCGGCCAATGATGTTTTTTTACAGCGCAAGCAAAACAAAAGCTTTTACCTGGTAGCGCAAAGCGGTGGCGTTATTTATTATGCCGCATCTATCGCGTTAAAAGATCTTAGCTATTCGGCCACTGTGCCCAAAGCAAAATTCCCTACCGGTATAGTGCAACTTACGCTATTTTCATCAGGCGGCTACGCCTTATGCCAGCGCCTGGTTTTTATACAGCATAATGACCAGCTAACGCTTAATTTAAAAACAGATAAGCCATCATATACCGTTAGGCAAAACGTAAAAATGCAGGTAACTGCGCTTAACAAAACCGCCCCCGTGGTAGGTAGTTTTTCGGTAGCTGTGTTAGATGATGCCACCATACCATCCGACGAAAACAACGAACAAACCATTTTAAGCAATATCCTGCTTACCTCGGATTTAAAAGGGTATATAGAAAAACCCAACTATTATTTCAATAAACCCAACGAAGAAAAGCTAAACAACCTGGATTTATTGATGCTTACCCAGGGTTATACGCGCTTTAATTACGAGGATATTTTGGCCGATAAATACCCGCCGGTTTATGCCCTGCCAGAGCAAGGTATTGAAGTGACAGGTATATTGCGCACCAATACCGGTTTACCGGTAGGTAAAGCCAACGTTAGATTGGTTATCCCTGATAATAACTTTTCGGCACAAACTATTACAGATCTTTCGGGCAACTTCAAGTTCTCTGACGTAGTAGTAAGGGACACCTCGAAAATTACCTTGAGCGCCCGCGATAACCCAAATGGCAAAAACCTGGTAATCAGCGTTAATGGCGAAGCCTTTCAAAAGGTAAATAAAAACGTTAACGTTGCCGATGAGGTGCTTAATATTGATAGCGTGATTCGTCCCTATCTTGAAAACAGCCGTAAGCAATACCAAAGTTCAAGGGTATTGAAAGAGGTTGTGATTAAAGCGAAGCCAAACGTTAAAAAACCAAGCCATGCCGATTTTGGAACCTTTGCGGGGCTTAGTCCGCAGGCAGATCATGAAATTAATTCCGACCAGTTAAAGGGCTGCCCTATCCTTATTAACTGCTTAAGCACTATGGCACTGGGCTTAACTTATGCCGATAATAACTTTTACGTAACCCGCGATTATAACCAGGGAAAGAAAACAACGCCGGTACAGATCTATATCAACAGCTCGCAGGTTGATGTAAACAACCTGTTCTCGATGACCGGCGATGAGGTAGAGTCAGTAGAGATTTTCCTGAATGATGGATTGAGTGGCATTAACCGCACAACTAACACCAAGGGCGTTATGGTGATAAATAAAAAGGTAGTTAAAAAAGAGAAGATTTCCCTTTCGCAATTATTAGCGCTAATACCTAAGCAAAACGTAATTACGTTTGCAGTACAGGGCTTTAGCAAATCAAAAGATTTTTATGTACCTAAATACGATGTTAACAAAAGCAGTGTAATTGGTCTTGATTTACGCAATACCATTTATTGGAATCCCAAGGTAATTACCGATAAAACAGGCGCAGCCAGCTTTAACTTTTTTAACAGCGATGCCCGCGGCTCATACCGCGCCATTATTGAAGGCATTGACGGCGACGGCAATTTAGGCCGGCAAGTGATTCACTTCAACGTAAAATAAGAGTCAAGAATCAAGAGTCAAGAATCAAGACAAAAAAATACAAAATGGCTATCAGTAATAACTGGTGGCCATTTTATTTTATAAAACATTCGAAAACTTCACCGGGCGTTTAAGATATTTAAAAGGAACAAAAAATCTTGATTCTTGACTCTAACATCTTGACTCTTATTTTCGTAGCTTTATAGTACACATAAACTTATTATCATGAACCCTTCCCTAATTAACTGGGCTGCCGTTGTGGTGGCCGCGCTGTCGGCATTTGTAGTTGGCGGTATTTGGTATTCGCCTGTGATGTTCCAAAAAGCCTGGATGGCTGCCGCAAAGGTTACACAAGATGAAATAAAAACCGGCAACAAAGGAAAAATATTCGGCATGACTGCCATTTTCTCGCTGGTTATGGCTGCAAACCTGGCCGCTTTTTTAGCAACGCCCACAACCAACCTTTCATGGGGGGCCACCGCGGGGTCTTTAGCGGGCATCTGGACGTTTGCCGCCATAGCCATTGTTGGCTTATTTGAACTTAAAAGCTGGGGCTGGATTTTTATAAACGGCGGGTACAGCCTGGTATCGCTAACCCTCATGGGTGCTATTTTAGGAGCATGGAGGTAAATTCAAAAGTGAATTCAAAAGTCAAAAATATCTGCGTAAAGACTTATTCAGTCAGCAAATAAAAAAATCCGAAATCGAACATCCCAATTCCGAAATCCACCTACACTCTATGATAATCGGGCTTCCAGTTTTTGATGGCCTTTTTTATATCATTGGGGTGTAGATTTTCGGCAATTGTTTTATCAACCAACGGGAGTAACTCATCATCGGCCGCGAAACGTAGGGCGGCAATCTGGCCAATGGTTAAGGTGGCGGGTAAAGGTTTATGCGCAAGAATAAAATATCGCAAACTTTCTTCGGCACGGATAGCCCTGTCTTGTGCCTTTATCGGAAAAGTGCGGATATACCAGCTCATTAATAAAACAATCACAGCGAAAAGCAACAGCAACAGCGCCGTTAAAAGATTAGTTTGCCATTGCTGTACAAAATTTACGACAGCAAGCACCAAACACGCCAAAAGCAAAAAGCTTAACACAAAATGAAAACCGGGTACATTACGTTTATGATTAGCAAAATTCTGATCGGTCATGAGGTTTAATTTTTCGGGAAAGATATGATTTTAGTATCAAGTAGTTAGTATCAAGTAGCAAGACCTTTTAGGCTGACATTTTATACACCTTCTGGTATCAAAACTAAGCTTTTAAAAATCTTGATACTTGATACTAACTACTTGATACTACTACTAAAACAATGTCTCCTTATTTGGGTTCAATTTAAAAACAACAATCATTATGGCTACTACAGCAGGTTCATTTGAAAAAACTTTCAGTTTAGGCGGCGATTTTACGATAAACCGATTGGGGTATGGCGCTATGCGCATTACCGGCCAGGGTATTTGGGGGCCGCCCAAAGATAAAAATGAATGCGTCCGTGTGTTAAAACGCGCGGTTGAGCTTGGCGTTAATTTTATTGATACCGCCGATAGTTACGGACCATACGTATCTGAAGAGTTGATAGCAGAAGCGCTTGCTCCCTATCCTACCGATCTGGTTATTGGTACCAAAGGCGGTTTGCTACGCACAGGCCCAAATGAATGGCCGGTTGATTCATCGCCGGCGCATTTGAAGCAGGCCCTGGAAGGCAGTTTAAAACGCTTAAAACAAGATCAGATTCAGTTGTATCAACTGCACCGCATCGACCCAAAAGTACCTGCCGAAAAATCATTTGAGTTTTTACAGAAAGCTCAGCAGGAAGGTAAAATCAAACATATCGGCTTATCTGAAGTTAGCGTGGCCGATATTAAAAAGGCCCAGGAATTTTTTGAAGTGGTATCGGTACAAAATATGTACAGCGTTGATAACCGCAAATGGGAGGCAGAGCTGGAATACACCCGCGATCATAACATCGCCTTTATACCATGGTTCCCTTTAGGTGGCGGCAATGTACAGGGCCAGGAAATATTGAAACGCGTAGCCGATAAGCACAAGGCCACTATTCACCAGGTGGCTTTAAGCTGGCTGCTGCACCATTCGCCAAATATTTTGCTTATCCCAGGTACGTCGAGCGTAGCTCACCTGGAAGAAAACATGAACACTGCCGATATCCAACTATCAGCGGATGATATAGATATCTTAAACGCACTTGGCGCAGCTTAACAAGTTTTTTATTTAACATGATAAAGCAAAAGGATGTCATTAAATTTGACATCCTTTTGTTTTGGACAAAGCGATAACGAATATGAAAACCAAGGAAGAAATACTAAACAGTTTTTATACCGCCGGTGCCGATGGTATGCCCGAAATATCTGCGCCCGATTTGCTCAATGCCATGGAGGCCTACAAGCAACAGAGCGTAGCAGATGCCTTTAACGCCGCCCGCAAGCTTAAAGATGAATCGGCAGATTTACCGGACTATAGCTTTGCCACGTTAGATGATTATGTTAAAAGCACCGAAATTAAGGTTGCCAAAAGCGAAAAGGACGAGCTTAGCGAACATATAGCCCTGGTAGCAGATAGCGTACTCCCCCATTTCCTGCCCGATGATGCCTCCATAACCGAGTTTTCCTTCGATTTTAACATGATGGGCATTGGCTACACCGCCTTTTACAGCAAAGACGACGCTGGCTACTGGCAAATGACCAAATGGCGCTTAGGTAGGTAACCTACCGTGTCACAAATAGCCCATACCAACCGCGAACTGCCCACTGCAAACTGTATACTGCCAACTGCCTACTGAATAACCGCTACTTTAATAGGTTTTACATCAACAGATTCCCATACGCCCTGGGTAATGTAGGGTTCGCCTTGTTTCCAGGCTTCCAGTTCTTCGTCTGTTTCAAATTGCAGCATCATTACAGATCCTATCATATTGCCCTCCTCGCTGAGAAATGCGGCCGCGGATATAAAATTTCCGCTTGCTTTTAATGCCTTCATCCCATCTAAATGATGTGGTCTAACATCGGCACGACGTTTTAGTGCGCCTTCATCTGTAAAATCGTATCCGGTAACCAGGTATTGTTTCATAGGGTAAATTTTATTGATCAACAAGCGACAAGCATTTTTGTGCTTGTTTTTGACCGCTGTAAAACTATTAAATTAAAATCGATGGCAAAATTTCAAAAACAGGCCCATTTATTTCACATTTTTTCAAAATAATTTTTATTTATAAATGTATAGTTGACAATTTTTGCAATATTTGTTTCCCAATTGTAACAAGACCAATAATGAAGAATAATTTATACCAGGAGTTTAACAACATTTTCAACAAAGAAGCCGAATACGCCTACTTTTCACCGGGCCGTGTAAATCTTATAGGCGAGCATATTGACTATAACGGCGGGCTTGTAATGCCCTGTGCCATTACATTTGGTACCTACCTGTTGATATCGCCAAATGAAGATGGCGTTTTCCGTTTCCGCAGCCTTAATTTTGGTGAGCAGCAGGATATCGCGGTGCAGGCATCTTATGAAAAAGTTGGCGAAAACTGGTTTAACTTCCCTATTGGTGTTATTGACAGCTTTGTAAAAGAAGGTCACGAGCTTAAAGGTTTAGACTTTTTGTTTTATGGCGATATCCCTATCGGCTCAGGCCTGTCATCTTCCGCTTCCATAGAGGTGGTTACTTCATTTGCCCTGAATGATATTTTCAACAGCGGTTACAGTAAGCTGGATTTGGTTAAGCTTTCAAAATACGTTGAAAACCAATTCATTGGCGTAAACTGCGGCATTATGGATCAGTTTGCCGTTGCCTTTGGCGAAAAAAACAAAGCCCTGATGCTTAATTGCGATACATTAGATTATGAAGCAGTCGACAGTAATTTGGGCAAATACGTGCTGGCTATCATCAACACCAATAAACCACGTAAACTGGCCGAATCAAAATACAACGAGCGTGTTGAAGAATGCCAAACGGCCCTTGCAGAGTTAAAGCAAGAGCTTGATATCAACTACCTGTGTGATATTGATACTGATACTTTCAAAAAACACCAGCACCTGATTACCAGCCCTGTAGTACTTAAACGTGCCAAACACGTTATTGAAGAAAACGACCGCGTAAAGCTGGCGGCGAAAGCATTGGCCGGCAACAATCTTGATGAATTTGGCCAACTGATGTATGCTTCTCACGATTCGCTTCGTGATTTATACGAAGTAAGCGGCGTGGAGCTCGACGCGGTTGCCGAATACAGCAAAACCAATCCCGATGTTGCAGGTGCACGTATGACGGGTGCCGGCTTTGGCGGTTGCGCTATCGCTTTAGTGAAAGGCGATGCCTTTGAAGCGTTCAGTAAAGGCGTTACCGAATATTATACCAACAAAATAGGCTACGCGCCATCTGTTTACAGTTCATTAATTGGCAACGGCGTAGGTTTATTAGCCGAAGTAGTTATTTAGTTGTCACAAATCATATTTTTGCGCTTTGTTGGGCGATTAGTTCATCAGTACATCACTAATGAACTAATCGCCCAATGAACTAATGAACATAGAGAGATGCGCAAATTAAAGTTAGATGAGCTGAACCGGGCTTCGGTTGATGAATTTAAACAACAGGATAAACTGCCTGTTGCAGTGGTGTTGGATAACGTGCGCAGCATGCACAACATTGGCTCCATTTTCCGTACCGCCGATGGTTTCGCGGTAGAGCAGGTTTGCCTTTGTGGTATCACCGCCCAACCTCCACACCGCGAAATTGAGAAAACCGCTCTTGGCGCTACCCTATCTGTAAACTGGACCTACTACGAAACGCCGCTTCAGGCAGTTGAACAACTCCGGTTACAAGGCTACCAGATCATAGCCGTTGAACAGGCCGAAAACAGTACCATGCTTAATGAATTTACGCCACAGGCAGATCAAAAATACGCCCTCATATTTGGTAACGAGGTTAATGGCGTTAGCGACGAAGTGATGCAAGCCATAGATGCCTGTATCGAAATCCCCCAGTTTGGCACCAAACACTCTTTCAATATCTCAATAACCGCGGGTATAGTACTCTGGGACTTTTTTGCCAAGATAAGTCTTTGAGGTTGATGGTTCATAGATCATAGTTCATAGTATTGTTAGGTAGTGGCTTTTGTTGTAAATTGCGGTAGTAGCTGCCATGATCTATAAACCCATGCAGCTGCCATGAACCATGATCTATGAACTACAAGCTAACCACCAACTATAAACTAACTTATGAACGCCTTAGCCAAAAAACTGCAGATTAAACCGAACTCAAGCTGGTTGTTGCAAAATTCTCATGTCGGTTTTACAGATAATTTGGACCCACTGCCCGATGGTGCCGGATTGGCTTTTAATACCGCTGGTAATTTTGATGGCATTTTACTATTTGTAACTAATAGTACGGAACTGGCAACAGAACTTAAGGTGATTACGTCTTTGTTGAAGGAGAATACCGTTCTATGGATCATCTACCCCAAAAAAACCTCTAAAATAAAAACCGACTTGGAAATGATGGGCGGCTGGGATGCGCCCGCTGAGTATGGATTACGTCCCGTAGCATCGGCAGCCGTAAATGAAACCTGGACAGCCCTGCGCTTTAAGCCGGTTGAACAGGTAAAAGTGTCCGAAGGGCGCAATGATGCCGTGCGGGGCAACGAGTTTGGCGAATTTATTGACGTAGATAATAAGATTGTAACCCTACCCGGTTATATTAAAGCAGCACTTGAACAGCAGCCATCTGCGCTTACCTGGTTTCAGCAACTGTCATACAGTAATAAAAAGGAATACGTGCTATGGATACTTACTGCCAAACAGGAGAAAACCCGCGAAGAGCGGCTGGTAAAAATGGTGGAAATGTTGGTGGCAAAAAGGAAAAATCCTTCGGATAAAAAAGGATAAAGTTATCCTCTACTCTTCAATTTAGTTAGGTTTCTACAAGTTGCAAAACCAATTTGGTGATAGTTTAGCAAAAGCTAAATCGTTTTTCGATACAACTGGTTTAGTGTAGCTTAACTCGTAGTTGCTAAGCAACACGCTTAGTCGAGCGAATAATAGATTTTGAGGTAGGTGCTACTCTTTCGGCCCATATCCGGACTTCTTTAAAAGTTCAATTAATTCAGGGCTGTAGTCCACTTTCATTTTTTTAACTAAATCATCATTCTCATCATTATATATTTCCAGCCCCATGATAAAATTCTCAAACCCTTTTGTAATTAAAAACAAATCTCTTCCAGGCGCACTCTCGTGATTAAAGTAATAAATAGATTCAAAATCATCTCTACGTAGACTTATACAAATAAGATCTCCAAGTTCCCCCTCAAAAATTGGTAACACCCCAATCGGTAATTGTTCTTGAAAGGTTAGCAACACTTTATTTGTAGATAATTCATCGTTTCCCGAAATGCAATAAAAATTACCAACGCTTACTTTATTGTCCTTAAGCATAAAACTCTCTGCATCAATACATTTTATGCAAACAGGTTCTAAAAAAGAAAATGAACCAACCTTTGTGTAAAAATCCTTATAAGATTGTGGTAAACATGAATTAAACATTCTTTCTATACTCAAAAAGCCCTCCTCTATTTGTATTTTATCATTAGTACAACTAAGAGTCTTTTCAATCCCGCCAACGGATTTTATTTTTCTTATTAAATTACTTTCCATATAAATATTTTATTGCTTTCTACCCGCGACCACGAGTTACAGTGTGTTAAACCCGTGGTTTGCTAATTTAGGCTTTCAGTCTAAATTATATACCCCATTGCATATAAGAATTTAAGTTGGAAACTTAAATTTGTATATACCACGAGTCACGCTACGCTAAACTCGCGGCAGCATCGTAATAACCATAAAAACGAAAAACTATGAGTACAGCACCATTTGTAATTGAACGCACGTACCATGCACCCGTTGATAAAGTTTGGGACGCGATTACCAACCCCGATAAAATGAGGGAATGGTACTTTAACGTATCTGATTTTAAAACCGACGTGGGCTTTGAATTTGAATTTACGGCGGGCGATGATACCAAACAATACCGTCATTTATGCCGTGTAACCAAAGTTATACCCGGTAGTACAATTGCCTACACCTGGCAGTATGATGAATACCCGGGCGATTCGGAAGTAACATGGGAACTTTTTCCCGATGGTGATGGAACACTTTTAAGGCTAACCCATGCCGGCCTGGAAACTTTCCCCGATCTGCCATCATTCAAACGCGAAAGCTTTGCAGGCGGTTGGACTCACATTACAGGTATATCGTTGAAAGATTACGTAGACAAAGAAGATTAATCTCCGTTAAACCGACAATTAAACTTGCGAAGTTTTGAAAACTTCGCAAGTTTTAAGCCCGCCGAAAGTTCGTATCATTGCATATACTTCCTCAATGATGCCATCCAGCCTTACAGATCATATAAAAAAATACATCAGCTTAACAGAAACTGAAGAGCAGCAGATCTGTAATGCGGTAACGGTTAAAGCCATCAAAAAGAAATCCTTTCTGTTAGAACCAGATCATGTTTGCAAAGAATTACACTTTGTAAGCTCAGGTTGCCTAAGGCTATACTTTATCAACAAAAAGCTAAACGAACAAATAACCCTTTTCGCTATTGAAAACTGGTGGATAACGGATTATGAAAGCCTGGATAGCGGTCGCCCATCCTCTTATTATATGCAGGCGGTCGAAAATTCTGAAGTTATCAGCATTAGCAAAACAAAGCTTGATGAATTGTTTGAGGCTGTCCCAAAACTGGAACGCTATTTTAGAATAGTGCAACAAAGAGCTTTTGCCGCCACGCAAACCCGCATAAAATATATTTACAGCATGAGCGATGAAGAACGCTACCATCATTTCAGTAGTCGATTTCCGGCTTTTATGCAGCGTGTACCGCAATATATGCTGGCCTCCTACCTTGGTTTTACACCACAATTTTTGAGTAAGATAAGAGCTAAAAATATTTAGCAATTTAGGGGATAGCTCAATTTTCCAGAAAAAAAGATGCTAAACAGATTTAGCTTTAGCATCTTTTCTTAATCTTGATTCATTTTTTGAGGGCTGTTTTGTTGCCACCTTTGGAGTATTAAAACAAACAGAAAAATGGAAACAAGAGTAAACATCGGTAAAACCGACCCGGAAGCTTATAAAATATTATTAGGTCTTGACCAATACGTAGCCAAAGGCATGGTTAGCAAAACCCACAGGGAATTGATCAAGATCCGTGCATCACAAATCAATGGCTGTGCTTTTTGTATTGATATGCACACCAAGGATGCACGCAAAGCAGGTGAAACAGAACAACGCATTTACGCCCTGAACGCATGGCGCGAAACACCATTTTTTACCGAAGAGGAACGCGCCATACTGGCCCTTACCGAAGAAGTAACCCTGATACAACACCACGTATCTGATGCTACCTATGAGGCTGTAGCCAAAGTTTTACCAGAAGCATATATTGCACAGGTGATATTGGCCATTATAGCCATTAACGCCTGGAATAGGTTTGCAATTTCTACAGGGATGCAACCAGCATAAGTTCCTCTAAAAAAGGAGACTTAAAAAAATGAATTGTTTATTCTATAAAAAAAGCGATGTCCCATCAGGAACATCGCTTTTTATTTTTAAGTCTTCCGCTAACCAGCGGAGAGATTTAGGGGCTTCTTCTATGCCAAATTCCTACCAGCATTCACAATACCGTAAACGGTGCGGATAACCAGTTTTTTATAAACCTCTGTCAGTTCACTATCTTCATTATTATTGATGCATTGCAGGGCATAGTGTTGGATAATTACCAGCGGCAATACAATCTTTTCGCGGATGGCGATTGATTTACGCTCAACCGGGTATTCTTCCATCAATACACTGCTACTGGTTAATTCAAGCAGCATGGTGCGGGTTAAATCAAACTCATCCTTCAGCATTTTCCAGAACGCCCCAAATTTTTTATCCTGCTCCAGGTAAGCGGTAACCCTGAAATCGGATTTCGACATGGACATCATACAGTTATCCAACATGGTTTTAAAGAAACCCGATGTTTGGTAAAGTTCCTGTACCTGTTGCCAGTTACCTTCGTTTTTTACTTTTCTTAACGCGGTACCTACACCATAAAAGCCCGGGATACTTTGTTTAAGCTGGCTCCATGAAGTTACAAAGCTAATGGCGCGCAAATCTTCTAACTTAAGCGAGGCCGCGTTACGCTTTGTTGGGCGACTACTGATATTGATTTTAGATAATAATTTAAGCGGACTAAACTTTTCCAGGTACTCCATAAACAACGGATGTGCCCGTAAGGCCATGAATAAGCCATAGCTTTCTTCGGCCATGTTTGATATCAGGGATTTGTGCCCGTCATCCAACAAATCGTTACGGTTTGGCTGCAAGCCGGATATGATCCCGGCGTTTAGCAATTGCTCCATATTAAACCTGGCGGTTTCAACAGAACCATATTGCGAACTTACCGTTTGCCCTTGTATAGTTAACTGAATGTGCTCGTTAGCAATCTCGTTGCCCATTGAAGCATAAAAACGGTGAGTTTTGCCGCCGCCACGTGCCGGTGGGCCGCCCCTGCCGTCAAAAAAGGCCAGGCTAACACCGTACTTACGGGCTATGGCCGTCATTTCAATTTTGGCTTTATAAATGCTCCAGTTGGCCATAAGGTAACCGCCATCCTTGGTACCATCAGAGAAACCCAGCATAATGGTTTGCCTGTTACCGCGCAGTTTTAAATGCTCGGCATAGTATGGGTGCGTATATAGCTGCTCCATGATTTCGCCGGCGCTGGCCAGGTCGTTCACGGTTTCAAACAATGGCATAAAATCAACCGTCAAAGTATCTTTTTGCCAGCCACTCCATAAAAACAGGTCGATAAGCTGCAGAATATCAGACGCGCGCTGGCAGTTACTGATAATAAAACGCTGGCAGGCCCGCTCACCATTATTGTGCTGAATTTGTTTCATCAGCCTGATGGTATTCAGCGTATCTTTTGTTAAGCCATCTGCATCCTCAGGGCACTGATAATCAACTTCATTAAAAGTTAACTTAGCCAGTTTACCGTCCTCATCCAGATCAGTATACCCGCTTACAATGCCGGTTTCTGTTTGTTTGGTTACGTAATCAAATACATTGCGCAACACGCGGCTATCCTGCCTTAAATCAAGCGTTGCAAAGTAGCAGCCAAACAGACGCACTTTTTGCGCAAGGTTTTCTACAATATCAACAAACAAACTATCATGATCATTAACCAGCGTTTGTTTAATGGTTTGCAACAAACTTAATAACTCTGGCTGCAGGTCTTTAACATCAAGCTCAACGTTAGCATTTTTGTAGATGAGTTTCTCTAATTGCGCCATCGGTTTTTCAACTCCGCGGAAGGTAATGCGGCGTTTTAATACGCGGTAATCGCGGTAATAACATCTGAACAAGCGTTGCCTTAAATAGCTGGCAACGGCCCTCGTAGTTTCGGTGGTTACGTTAGGGTTGCCGTCGCGGTCGCCGCCCGGCCAAAAGCCCATTTCCAGCAGTTGGTTACTGGCATCTATTTCAAACTCCTCTTCTAATTTGGATTGAATGCCCGAAGCGGCGTAGTAAAATATATTTTCTAAAAACCAGGTAAGGCTTATAGCCTCATCAACTGGCGTAGGCGATGTTTTGTTAAAGAATGGTGTTTTACCCAACTGCTGCAATAACACATCAATAGCAGGAATGTTATTAACCTTTACGGCCTCAATCAAATCTGTCATGATCCCCAATACCGTACCGGGATAAAACTGGGTTGGGTGAGCGGTAAGCACCAGGCGTAACGAAAAATCTTTTAGCTTTTCGCTGATGTTTTTGCGGGTTTCATCGCTCATGGCGGCCTGCTGTAATAAGCTTTGCAGGGTACCGGTATCATCAAACTTACCAATTTTGTTAAACGATGAATCTTCAATAGCATCAAACAAAACCACCTGGCGCTCTATGTACTGGATAAAGCGAAACATGCGGTTAAGTTGTTCCTGGTGATCAATATCCGGCACGTACTTTTTAAAGAAACTTTCAATAATATCTGTTGGGGAAGCATTCATCGCGGCACCCTTTTCGCAATGCGATGTAAAAAAGGGCAGCAAAATCCCCGTATCCTTTACCTGGTAAAAAGGCAGGGTTTGAAACAAACTATTGTACAACTCAAAACGGGTAACAACTTCATTATTAAAAGTTGTTTCTCTTTGACTGAGTTTTAAATTTAAAGACATAGTACTACGAATATTTTGAAAGGTTAAAATTGATGGGTATTGGTCAGCCAGCAATACCGGGGGTGAATTTAATTATCTAAAATTTAATTTCAGCAAAAAGTAAATAATTTATAATGATTATATGAAATTAATGCCATTTTCACCAAAATACTACCCAAAGATTTAATTTTTGTAAATTTACAAACCTTTTTTGGCGCAAAAAAAGCGTTAAATGAAATGCATTTTATCAACACCAAAAATTTGCATAGGTTATGGTAAACATCATAGCTTTATCCTCAATAAAAAAGGCCTCAAAAATTAATGAAACTAAACACCCGCGAAATCAAAAGCTTTTTCTACAGTCAGTATTTTTCTGATGGCTTACGCATTTCTGCGGGTATCTTGCTGCCATCGCTTTTACTCCTTGAATTTGGCATGTTTAACCTTGGGCTTACCTTATCCCTGGGCGCGCTTTGCATCTGCGTTATTGACAACCCCGGTCCGGTGTTGCATAAACGTAATTCCATGGCAATTGGTAACCTGTGCCTGTTTATTGTAGCTGTTACCACGGGCTTTGCAAGGCTTAATGTTTATACGCTCGGGTTAGAAATTACACTATTCTCTTTTCTGTTCAGCATGTTTACCGTTTATGGTAACCGGGCGGCTTCTGTGGGTACCAGCAGCCTGCTTATCATGATATTTATGATGGATAAGGCGCTGCCGGCATCGGGGGTAGTTGCATATAGCGCTACTATATTGGCGGGTGGTGTATGGTACATGATTTTTAGCCTGGTTTTCTTTGGCATTCGCCCCTACCGGGCCGCGCAACAAACCCTGGGCGAAAACGTAGCGGATATAGCCAAATTTTTACGCATCAAAGCAGAGTTTTATAACCCCGAAAGCGATATTGATGAAAACTACCGCAAACTGGTATCGCAACAGATACAGGTAAGCCAGCACCAGGATGCCGTGCGCGAAATGCTTTTTAAAAGCCGGCTCATGGTACGTGAATCCACGCCGGCCAGCCGAATCCTGGTACTTACATTTGTGGACCTGGTTGATATGTTTGAGCAGATTATGGCCACCCACTATGATTACCGGGAGATGCGGGATAGGTTTAAAGACACCGGCATACTGAACGAGATAGCCCGCATTATACACCACATGGCCGATGAGCTTGACGATGTGGCCTATATTGTACTATCAAACACCCGCCACCGGCACGTAATGGATTTTAATGTTGAACTTGAAAAATTAAAACTCAAAATTGATTCCATCGCCAAAGACCAGCAGGAAAACAACACGCTGGTACTTAAAAAAGTGCTCATCAACCTGCGCAACTTATCAGAAGGAATCAACAACATTTACACGTATTACAACTCAAAAACCGCGCTTAAATCAACCGAGGTTAAGGGCGAAGTGGAGTACTCGCAATTTGTAACCCACCAGGATTACACACCCCATATTTTCTTCGACAACCTTACACTTAGTTCGGGCGCGTTCAAACATGCCTTGCGTGTAGCCCTGGTTTGTTTAATAGGTTTTATTACGGCCAAAACCGTAGCACAGGGCGGCCACAGCTATTGGGTGTTATTAACCATTATTGTGATATTGAAACCCGGTTTCAGCCTGTCAAAACAGCGCAACTACCAAAGACTGATTGGCACCGTTGGCGGCGGCGCTATAGGGATATTGATACTGAGTCTGATACCCGATACCACAGCCCAGTTTATTTTCCTGATGTTTTTTATGCTGGGCGCTTACAGTTTTCAGCGTTTAAACTACGTGGTGAGCGTAATTTTCATGACGCCATATGTGCTTATCCTGTTTAAATTTTTAGGTGTAGGGCTTTTAAATGTTGCGCAGGAAAGGATCATTGATACCACCATAGGCTCGTCTATAGCGTTTATTGCAAGCTACCTTATTTTCCCTACCTGGGAGTTTGAAATGATAGAGGAAACATTGCGCGAAGTGGTAAAAGCCAACATCAATTACCTGGTTACCATTGCCGAAAGCATATCGGGCAAAATAATTGATATTACCGTTTATAAACTGGCGCGAAAGGATGTATATGTAAAATCGGCCAACCTATCGGCAGCGTTTGAGCGCATGACATCTGAACCTAAAAGCAAACAACGCAACATCAAAGAGGTTCATAAATTTGTGGTGCTTAACCACATCTTATCGTCATACATCAGCACCATAGCCGCCGGACTGATAAAAAATGCCCAGCGCCCGCACCCCGAAGCACTAAGGCTTATCAAAAAAAACATAGCCGTGCTTAACGAAACCAATAAAAAGCTGCACGGCACCAATATTGACTTTAACATTGGTAAAACCGCATCGCCCTTAGAAACCGATAAACCCGAACTTACAGCCGACGAAGCCCTACTGAAAGAACAACTGGGCTTTATTAATAAAATAAGCTACGATATTGCGAAAGTGACGGACAGTGTATTGAAGTAGATGTGTAGATGTTAGAAGCTGTTTAAAAACGATTAAATAAAACTACTATACCCCAGCGTCATTGCGAGGTATAAAATCCGGGGACTCTGAAAGTGGAAATGACGTAGATCACCTGGCGGCGAAGACTCACCCGCCAGCGCTACGCGCGGCACCCTCTCTTCGGCTTCGCCGGAAAGAGGGGTTTGAAAAGTTTATATTTTATTTAGATATACTTAGTAATCAGCGTTCAAACCCCTCTTTCCACCGCAGGTGAAGAGGGTGGCGGGCGTAGCCTCGCCGGGTGAGTCTTCGTCTGCGTTCAAAGCCAACCTTTGTCTAAAGTATTAAACGTCATTGCGAGGCACGAAGCAACCCCTGACTGTACAGGGCGAATTTGCTTAGCCGATCTGTCTCATGGGAATTGCTTCGTGCCTACCCATGACGTAATTAAAGGGGTAAAAGCGTCTTTTTTGAGTGTTTTTACTCTTGATTTTATTGTAAATAAATGATTTCAAGATGGTTAACTAAAGTTTAACTTTTAAAAAAAAGCCAAAAAACTATCCGTCGGTAATAATTATCGATTAGGGCACCCCGGTACAAATGCGTGATGCCTTGATTATATAAAGCTGTACCCGAAGAGGTTAAAAAAAATGACAGGCTACCCATCGGACAAATCTCTGTAAACAGGATCGTACCATACTTTCAGACTCAATTCTTCGGAACCATACTACCCTACAGGCAATAAGCACTATAACACGATCGGCCACACTGTACAGCTTAGCACAAAGATACGTCATTTCACTTTCAGAGTCCGCCGGAATTTTTCCACTACCCATGACAAGTTGTAAAAAACAAAGAGGGCCGTCAGTCTGAGCCTGTCGACGACTCGCGCGCAGAGGCCTTCGCCCGCGCGCTTCGACAGGCTCAGCATGACCCCATTTTTTTGATGTTGTCATTTCACTTTCAGAGTCCCTGGATTTACAAACTCGAAATGACGGCTTTTATAGGTTTTTTAAACAGCCTCTTAGGTTTCAGATGTGCAGATTTTTTTTGCGGCTGGCTTTTATGGCGAGGACTCCTATCTAAAATGTAACATCAATATTTCAATGTACTGACAAACAAATCTCGCTATCCGAGGCTTCTATCTATACGTAATTTTTAATAATTGATACTATGGAACAGCGTGAATTAGGTTCATCGGGCATAAAAACAGCGCCTTTGGTTTTTGGTGGCAATGTGTTTGGATGGACGGTTAAAGGCAACGATAGCGCCCTTATTTTAGATGCTTTTTTAGATGCCGGTTTTAATACGGTAGATACCGCCGACGTATACTCAAAATGGGTGCCTGGCAACCAGGGCGGCGAATCTGAAACCGAGATTGGCAAATGGCTTAAACAAAGCGGCAAGCGCGATAAAGTAATTATTGCAACCAAGGTTGGCGGGGAGTTAGCCGCTGATAAAAAGGGACTTAAAAAAGACTATATCATTAAGGCCGCCGAGGACTCCTTAAAACGATTACAGACCGATTATATCGACTTATATCAATCTCATTTTGATGATGCGGAGACGCCCGTAGAAGAAAGCTTACGGGCATTTGATCAATTGATAAAAGATGGCAAGATAAGAGCCATAGGCGCATCAAACTTTTCTGTCGAACGCCTGCACGAGTCTTTAAAAGTAAGTCGCGAAAAAGGTTTAGCCGCTTACCAAACCCTGCAACCGGAGTATAACCTTTTTGACAGGGAAAAATACGAAACCACTATTGAGCCATTCATCAGGGAGCAAAACTTAGGTATAATTAGCTATTTTTCGCTCGCGAGCGGTTTTTTAAGCGGCAAGTACCGTTCTGAAGCGGATTTGGAAGGTACTAACCGTGGGGCTATGGTAAAAAAATATCTTAGCGATAGAGGCACCCGCATTTTAAAGGCGCTTGATGAGGTATCTACCCAATACAAAACCAAGCCCGCGGCTGTAGCTTTGGCCTGGCTCATTGCAAGGCCAAGTGTAACGGCGCCCATTGTGAGCGCAACCAGCTTAAACCAGCTACAGGAACTTACACAAGCCGCCACTTTACAATTAAACAATGAGGCTATCGAGGTTTTAACCGCAGCCAGTGCATATTAATTTTTGATTAAAAGAGCGCGCTTTGAAAGTTGCGCTCTTTTGGTTTCCCCTCCCTACTCCAATTAGCTCTTTTAATACTACCTATTGCTTAATAATTAGCAATCTCCTCAAATTTAATTATTAAACAATTAAACGTAACTATTTGACCGTTTGAGCAAATAAATCGTTTTTTATCAAAAAAAATCCCTTAATTAACCTATCCTTTTTGTTCATTTATACGTAAAGGCTATCTGTATAATTAATTTTTTGTATTAAATGGAAAAGCTAAAACGAATTATAGGTTATGGCAATCCAGCTTTATCGCTCGAAAACAAACTTTTTAACGCTGTCTCTTTATTTATTGCACTAAACAGCGTTATTTCAATGGTGGTTAATATTTCGCTGGGGTTTCCCTTGGGTTTAATATTGGCCAATGCATTCATTATTTCGTTTTCAACTTTCGCATATTACCAAAGCAGATTTATAGGATATAAGGAGAGCGTGGTGTACGTATACATTGGTATGGGTATCGCGGCCATTTTCCCGGGCTGGTTTTTTAATGGAGGCCTACATGGCTCAACAACGCAGATCGGTATATTTTTGATCGTATTAATCACCCTGCTTGTAAAACAACGCTACCATTATATTTTTATAGGTTTATTAGCAGCCTCATTTATTACCTGCTATTATTTAGAAAAAGCACACCCCGATTGGATCAAAGGCGCGGGTGATAAATCGGCCAATGAGCAGGACCTTATTTCATCTGCCATACTTAACATTGTATTGGTAGGTTTACTAATTGGCTTCATCAAAAAAAGCCACGAAGCCGATAAAAGCAGCCTCATTCAAAAAAGTGAGGAATTACAGCAATCACAAGTGCAACTCCGTGCCTCAAAAGAGGAAGCCGAGGCGGCAACGTTTGCTAAATCAAACTTTTTGGCAAATATGAGCCATGAAATACGCACGCCTTTAAACGGCATTATCGGGGCATCGCAGTTACTGTCACGGTCCTCACTTACGCATGAGCAGCAGGAGCTTTTACAAACCTTACAGTCAAGTGGCCACATCCTCATCAACATTATTAGCGATATACTTGATATTTCAAAAATAGAGGCCGATAAACTGGTGATTACCCCGGTTACTACCAATATAAGGCACTGCGTTAAAACCATTATTGACATCAGCATGCCTGGCATTACCAGCCAGCATAAGCCAATTATATTGAGCTACATTATTGACGATAACGTAGCCGAATTTGTTAAGGTTGATGAAGGCCGGGTACAGCAAATTTTGGTTAACCTGATAGGTAATGCCATTAAGTTTACCGATGAAGGCAATGTTACCGTAACCGTAAAAGGATCAGAAATAAAAGATGGGATTCAAAATATCAGTTTCCATGTAAAGGATGATGGTATCGGCATTAGCCAGGAATCATTAACACAATTGTTTAAACCATTTACCCAGGTGAACACAACCGCGTTGCGCAAATACGGCGGCACAGGCCTCGGCTTATCTATCTGTAAAAAATTAGTGGAATTGATGGATGGTAAAATTTGGGCCATTAGCAAGGAAGCGCAGGGATCGTTGTTCATTTTTACGCTGCCCTTGCAGGTAACCAGCCCGGAAACCACACCATTGGTTGAGCCAGATAATAAAGAAGCTTTCAAATACAGGCCGCTAAAAATCCTGTTAGCAGAGGATAACAAAATGAATCAATTGATAGCCAGCAAAATATTTAAAAAGGTTGGCTATAACATTGATATTGCTGAAAACGGTGTGGATGCCATTAACATGCTTGATAAGCAGCCCTACGATCTTATTTTTATGGACATACAAATGCCCGAAATGGATGGACTGCAAGCTACCCGCAGCATTATCAAAAAACACGGCAAAAGCGCGCCGCCCATTATTGCCATGACTGCCAACGTTTTAAGCGAAGATGAAAATGAATGCACCATGGCAGGCATGAAAGATTTTGTAAGTAAACCCTTCACCTTTGAACGGCTGGAAAACGTGATCCAGAAATGGACAAATGTTAAATAGTAGTTTTATGCCAGTGGTTTGTTAATTTTTTAATCGGGTAAAACTTGCAGCTCTTTTTAGGGGTTTGTTTCTGTAAAATTGTATTATGAAACAAACCATTTTAATAACCGGGGCGTCAACAGGCATTGGTAACGCTACTGCCCTGTTTTTTGCCAATAAAGGCTGGCAGGTTGCAGCCACCATGCGCAACACCGATGGGCAGAATAAACTACAAGCGCACCCAAACATAAAACTATACACGCTTGATGTTACCAATACCGAAAGTGTAAATAGTGCCATCAGCAACGCCATTGCCGATTTTGGACAGATAGATATATTGCTAAATAATGCCGGCTACGGCCTTGTTGGGCCTTTGGAGCCGGTTAGCGATGAGGATATCATGAAACAGTTTAACACCAATTTATTTGGTGTTTTCCGCACCATTAAAGCGGTACTGCCTGGTATGAAAGCGCAAAAAAGCGGGGTTATCATAAACGTTACATCTATAGGCGGTTTGGTGGGCTTGCCATTTAACAGCCTGTACCATGCTACCAAGTTTGGTTTGGATGGCTTTTCTGAATCGCTTAAATATGAGTTGATGCCATTTAATATTAAAGTAAAAGTGGTAGCGCCCGGCGGTGTGGTAACCGATTTTGTGACCAGATCACTCCATACTACCATTAAAGAGGGCGAGGTAACGGATTATGATGCCGCCCTGGCCAAGGTTTGGGAAGGGTTTGATAAAGGACGCCCCAACTATTCGCAACCCGATTTGATTGCAGACGTGATTTACAAAGCCGCCACCGATGGTAAAGATCAGCTTCGTTACCTTGCCGGTAAAGACGCGGAGGGCTTGTACGACGCCTGGAAACAAATGAACAACGAAGATTTTTTCAATATGGTTGCCGGCAACTTCGGCTTGATATAGTTATTTACACTAATCAGTAAATAGTACCATTCATTATTGCAATAGTACCATTAGTGTAATGGTATTGTATATAACTTTGAGGCATGATGCAAAGCATTCCGGTTTATGATATTTGTTCCCTGTCTGACGTTAGGCAGGACGACCTGTTAGTAAGCCGGTTTGCTCCTTATCTCGATTCGCACAAAAAGCTATTTTTTCCGCACAGACACTCTTTTTACCACCTGGTGTTATTTACAGAAGGCAGCGGCAGCCATACTATTGATTTTGAAAGCTTTGAGGTAACACCCGGTCAAATTTATTTTATGATACCGGGGCAGGTACACTCCTGGCATTTTGAAGGCTTTACAGATGGGTATATCATTAATTTTTCTGAGGATTTTATCCAGTCGTTTGTATTACAACCCGCGTACCTGCATAACTTTTCATTTTTTAGCGGGAGTTTGAAAGATGCCGTTATCAACCTGCCTAAGGATAGTTTCAACATGGTGAGGACGGTATTAGAAAACATCCTTACCGAGATCATTAAACCCGCCACCGGTGGCAGCGATATGGTACGTTCACTCATGTTGCAAATGTTTATTCACATTAACAGGCTCAATGCCAATCCGGATGTGAGCATTAAACCTACTTACAACCAAACACTGCTTAAAAACTATCAAAATTTAATAGAGCAGCATTATATAGATATTAAACTACCAAAGGATTACGCCGAACTGCTTTACATCACCCCAAATCATCTTAACGCGGTTTGTAAAGACCTTGTAGGGCTTTCGGCAGGGGAGTTGATCCGCAACCGTACTTTATTGGAAGCCAAACGGATGTTGGTAAACCCCAAACTGAGTATCAGCGAGATATCACTTAAACTAAACTTTAGCGATAACTCTTACTTTACCAAATTTTTTAAAAAAGCAGAAGGCATCAATCCCGAAGAATTCAGGAAACAGATATTAAAAAATTAAAATTATGGATACGATCATGGAAAATAAAGAATACAAACTGGCAGCCTGGCCTGCCATAGTACACGCCAAATGCCCCCGTTGTCGTCGTGGCGATTTATTTATCAACAGCATGTATGGTTTTAAAGGCCAGGAGATGCATAAAACGTGTTCACATTGCGGTTTAACCTATGAGCGCGAACCCGGCTACTTTTACGTGGCTATGTTTGTGAGTTATGCTTTAAACGTTGCTGAAATGGTTACACTTGCTGTGGCCATTCATGTGCTGAGCGGCAGCAATAATCCATGGGTATATTGCAGTATTATATTGGCTGTGGCTGTAATATTGTCTCCTTTTAACTTCAGGTATTCAAGGGTGGCTTTATTACACTGGCTTACACCAGGCTTGCATTACCATCCCGAAATGAGTAAGGATAATTTATAACCGGTTAAACCCCGCGTATTTGTTTTCGTCAAAATTATAACAGTTCACATTTACCGGACTTAATTTTTTGAGTTATGAAAACGAAACTAAACACCATAAAAGCCGATATGTACAGGGTATTTGTACTTGGTAATGCCGATAACGTTCAATTAGCAAAAGCGTACTTTTTGTTAGCAATCCCATTGCTAACCGTATTTTTCACTTTGGGGCGTTTTAAATTTTAACCCCGAGCTGTATTTAGCGGCACCATAAAACAAGCAAGCCCTTACATTACTGTAATGGCTGCTTGCAACTGTTCCCTAACTAAATTAAACTAAAATTAACTGACTTTATTTGAACTTTTGGGGCGATTCTAAATGATTCATGGCCATTTGAAACTGATACAGGTAACTATACGTTTTGACTGCGCAGTTTTGCTCAAACTCAAAGCCCATGTTTAATTCTATAGATGCTGCTCTTTTTAATCCGGTAAGGATAAACGGGCTGGTTTGAGTAACAGCCACAACAGTATCTTCAGTGCTTTTGCCGTCTGACCTGGGCGAAGTAAACTCATCTGTTTGTGCCTGACTCTTGCTGTCGGAAGCAAACATGTTGGCGCATGCGATCAAAATGAGCGAGGCGCATACAAAAAATAAAAAATGGTAAAAAAGTTTCATAGTGATAGGGGTATTAAGTGTACACTTAGGTGTTAACTAAATGTTACTTCAAAGATAAGGCTTCATGTTTAAAAAACATACGGGGATTTCACCCAAAATCGTGCGTATTTTTACGCAATCTTCAAGAAAATTAGGTTTAGATTGAAATTAGTTTTTCCCAAACAAGGAATAATTGAATTTAAGATAACAGTATCCCAAGCAATAGTTACTACAAACTGATATCTAAAAACTGCAAACTACCTATACCCGGCCGCCTGCAAATCAAAAAGTTCGGCATAGCGGCCTCCTTTAAGCAGCAATTCTTCATGGCTGCCAATTTCTATCAATTGGCCTTTTTCCAAAACCAATATCCTATCAGCCATACGTACGGTACTAAAACGATGGGAAATGAGTACCGCCGACCGGCCTTTGGTTAGCTCGGCAAAACGCTCAAAAACATTAAATTCAGCACGGGCATCCAATGCCGATGTTGGTTCGTCTAATATCAGCAACTGAGCGTCGCGCATGTAAGCACGTGCCAAGGCTACTTTTTGCCATTCGCCACCAGATAGTTCAACACCGTCGGCAAAGCGCTTTCCTAATTGCTGATCATAGGCACCGGGTAGCTTGGCGGCCAATACATCGGCCAGACTCTGACGCGCCGAGTTCTCTATCAGAGGGCGGTTTTCGGCCTCGCTTATTTTACCTACAGCAATATTCTGAGCAAAGCTCATCTGGTACCGCAAATAATCCTGAAAAATAATACCAACATTAAGTCTCAAATCGGCAAGGTCATACTCGCGCAAGTCGATACCATCTAATAAAATCCGCCCTTCGGTAGGGTCATACAATCTCGACAGTAATTTTACAAGGGTGGTTTTACCTGCACCGTTCTCCCCTACCAGTGCCAGTTTTTCGCCTGGGTAAAGCGTAAAATTCAGGTAGCGGTTTGCCCATCTTTCGGAGTTAATATATCTGAAACCAACATTTTCAAAGGTGAAACCGTGCTGTATAACTTTAGGAAAAGGCAATGCGTTTGCAGCCATCGTTATTTTAGGCTCGATCTCGAAAAACTCAAAAAAGTCGCGCAAGTATATTGCCCCTTGCGATACCGCTGTAAAACGGGTTAAAATACCTTCTAACAAAGCCCGTAATTGCCGGAATGAACCTGCAAGAAAAGCAAGTTCGCCAATAGTAACGCTACCGTTTACTGCTCTGTAAATGATTACCACATAAGCACCGTAGTATCCTAAACTGCCCAGCATGGCAAAAAAAGTTCCCCATAATGATCGTTTAATAGTTAGGCGCCTGTTATCGTCATAAAACTTGCCGGATAATTCCTTAAAACGGTTGATGATGAAACCCGAAAGATCAAAGATCTTAACCTCTTTAGCCGTTTCATCGCTGGCACCCAGGTATCGGATATAATCCAACTCGCGGCGCTCTGGTGTTTGACCACGGGTGAGCGCGTAGCTGCGATCATTAAAATACGATTCACCTAAAAAAGCCGGGATAATGGCTATCAATAATAAAACTATCAGCGATGGATTAAAAGTCATTAAGCCAACGGCTAAAAAGCCCATGGTGATCAAATCCTGTACCTGGCTCATCACCTGCGACAGTAGTATAGTGCGCCCTACCGTTTGTTGCCTGGCCCGCTCCAGTTTATCATAAAACACCGAATCTTCAAACTGATCAAGATCAAGCGTTGCCGCGTGTTCCATAATCTTTACCGAAGTGTGGTTGCTAAACAAATCGCCAAGCAAACTATCCATAAGCGTAATAGCCCGGCTCAAAGCATCGGTAAGTATAGCCAATGCAAACTCCAGCCCAACCAATTCCCAAAGCGGGGTTAAATCCTTAACGGGCGCGTGGCTTATAAAAACTACCTTATCAATAATAAGCTTACCAACGTATAACAAACCGAGGGGCATTGCAGATCGGGCAATTCGTAACAGCGCGTTAACTACCGTCATCCATGGGCTGGTTTGCCGTACCAGCTTAAAAAAAGCCGGCAGGTTTTTAAGCGCTTCAAATCGTTCCTTTAAAGTAACCTGGTTTATGGTATTTTTGGGCGGGCGGTTAGTATTCAATATTTTATAGCTTTGGGTAATGCTTTAAGCAAATTTAACCTATTTGTAAACTCACCATGTTAATTGGCGTGTATTTTACATTCTGTTGTTATTTCTTTTAAATACAAAATAAGTGTATTCCATTTGCTTCAGGGCAAAATAAACCCTTACTTTTGCCGCCAGCATGGATACTTCACTAAAAAACAAATTCGACAGTATAATTTTTGATTTAGACGGAACCCTTTGGGATAGCACCGCGAACGTTGCCCTGGCCTGGCAAACCGCTATTTCAAAAGTTGATTACCTGAACGAAGAAATGACTGTTGAACGTGTAAAATCAATTACCGGAATGACGTATGATTCCATTTTTGATAAGCTGTTTCCCACCCTTAACACTGAACAGCGCAAAGAAGTGCAGGCCTTGTGCGCTGTTAGCGAACTGGAAATTTTGCATACCCGCGGCGGCGAACTTTATCCAGAGCTTGAACAAACCCTGAAATACCTTGGCACAAAATACAAGTTATATATAGTAAGCAATTGCCAAAGCGGTTACATTGAGGTGTTTTTAGATTTGAATAACATGCATCCCCATTTTTTAGGGCATCAGTGTTTTGGCACAAAAGGCAACCCTAAGGCTGATAATATTAAAGATATTGTAAACGACCATCAGCTTAAAGCACCCGTTTACGTTGGCGATACCATGGGCGATTACACATCAGCTACCAAAGCAGGCGCGCCTTTCATTTTTGCCAGTTATGGTTTTGGCGTAGTAGCCGATGGAATGGTAGCCACCATAGATACTTTTAGCCAACTGACCGAACTGCTGTAATTACAACCGGCTCCTGTTTTTTACCCAGTTACTATTTTCAGCAACCGCGGTTGTCGAGTTGGCTATTTTTTGCGCACCTAACAAATGTCCCATCAATATAGCGGCAATTTTTGCTTCATCGGCGTTGCCTGTTTGCAATACATCGGGCGTAAAATACTTTTTCACAAAGTGGGTATCAAAATTGCGAGATGTAAAAGCCTCGTGCTGCATTACAAATTTTCCGAAACCAAGCGTGGTGGTTATTCCGGTAATCTGATACTCATCTATGGCCCTTATCATGCGTTCTATTGCTTCATCCCGGTCTTTACCATAGGTAATCAGCTTGGCAATCATGGGATCGTAATAAATAGGGATTTCCATACCTTGCTCAAAGCCATCGTCAACCCGCACACCGGGGCCTTTAGGCGTAATGTAGGTTTGTAAAGTGCCAATATCCGGCAGGAAATTATTGGCGGGGTCTTCGGCATAAACCCTCAACTCAACCGCGTGGCCTTTTATCTGCAAATCTTCCTGTTTAAAGCTTATGGGTAAGCCACGGGCAATATTAATTTGCTCTTTCACCAGGTCAATGCCGGTTATCAATTCGGTAACGGGGTGCTCAACCTGCAGGCGGGTGTTCATCTCCAGGAAATAAAAGTTAAGGTTATCATCCATAATAAACTCCACCGTGCCCGCGCCGGTATAATTTACAGAACGGGCCACATCAACAGCGCATTTGCCCATTTGCTCACGGATTTGCGGTGTAAGCACTTTAGATGGAGCTTCTTCAATTACTTTTTGGTGCCTGCGCTGTACGGAGCAATCGCGCTCAAACAGGTGTACTATATTGCCATGGTTATCGCCTAAAACCTGGATTTCGATATGCCTGGGAGATGATACATAACGTTCAATAAAAACCGATCCGTCGCCAAAGGCCGAGGTAGCTTCTGATACGGCCAGCTGCATTTGTTCCTCAAAATCATCAGGCCCATCAACAATGCGCATGCCTTTTCCGCCGCCGCCTGCGGCGGCTTTTATCAAAATAGGAAAGCCTACCTCGACAGCCCGTTTTTTAGCCTCTGCAACGTCGGTAATAGCCTCCTCCGTCCCCGGAACCATGGGGATGTTATATTTTAAGGCCGCAGCTTTTGCAGATAATTTATTACCCATTATTTCCATAGCCTCCGGCGATGGACCAATGAGTATCAAGCCTGCTTCATGTACCTGCTTTGCAAAAGCGGCATTTTCGCTCAGAAAACCGTAACCTGGATGAATGCCCTCCGCGCCTGTTTTAATACAGGCCGCTATAATTTTATCACCAACAAGATATGATTGATTAGAAGGGGCCGCACCAATATGCACAGCCTCATCGGCATAGCGTACGTGTAAGGCATCCCTATCTGCATCTGAATAAACAGCAACAGTTTTAATACCCATTTCCCGCGCCGAACGCATTACCCTTAAGGCTATTTCACCACGATTGGCAATCAATATCTTTTGCATAAAACAAATGTAATTGATTTAACGGCTTGGCAACAGGAATTTTTAGGGAAGATTGAAAAGATGAACAACAATACGCCACACCTTAAGTTAAGCGGCTTACACTTATGCTCTTTTATCTAAACGATACGTTTTACGGTTACAGCGATAACAAACATAATGCTTAAGAGGCAACCACGAAAAAAAGGTTCTTACAAATAGCCCGCGCCTTATGCGGGACAGACTACCGGCGCAACCGCGACAACGCAGTTCCTGCTGATTAACAAGCGGTTTCATCCGGGTTACATTGTCGATACCTGATTTTGTACCTATATCGGCTGTCATAGTGTAGTTGTTTTAATTAGGGGTATTATTTACAACTAAATTAACCATAAATCATGAATTTATAATGAACTTTGGGCAAACACCCTACAAAAAGGGTTAAAACACCCGTATTTACCCCGTTTTTTCACCTATTGTAAACCAAAAACGCCCTTAATTTTTAATTAAGAGCGGTTTTAAAATTACCTTATGGGCAATTATTCCTTTTTATCTGGTGCCGGAGTACCCGCTGGCGGAGGCCCTTGCTGACCAGCCGGTGCCATACCCGGAGGCGGAGGCATACCCGGACCGCCCGGAGGAGGGCCACCAGGGCCGCGACCCGCAGGTACGGTTACCTCTGGATGCGCAACACCGCGGTGACAGGTATTACAATTAACACCCGCTTTCATCACCATACCTAACGAATCTTTTTTAGCATGAAAATATTTATCATTGATCTTATCCATCATCTTGAACATATCACGTGCCATTTGCTTTTCTGGCTTGGCATCGCTTGCCCAATCCATTTGCTTGGCTGCTTCATCACGTACATGGCAAAAATTGCAATGCACACCCAATGAATGCTCCCACTCTTCCATCACTTCATGAAGCTGATCTTTTGTAATATTTTTAGGCAATACTTTAAGGTTTTTCCAACCTTCATCAGCAGGTTTTGGTGTTGTGGAAGTCATGGCTCCAAGCACAACTACCGACATTAAACCCAGCGTGACTAACATTTTTTTGTTTATCAGCATAATTGTCATATTTAAGTCATCTAATGTAGATATTAACTTTGAATGTTACAACTTTTAAATGCTCCAACCACAGGTAATTTTTCAGATACAATGCGGTATACTGTATTTACCTGGTTACCAGTTTTTCGCTGATGGCCCATAGCTTATCACGTGCGGCGGTATCTGTAGCAAGGGTCGATGTTTTTGCTACCTTTTTCTTTTTAAAATAGCTGCCATTATATTTATCAAGTCGTGGTGCTGTCGCCAGGAATACCGTGGTTTCTGCACCTTGTTTTGCCGAGATCATGAAGAATGATCTGCCTAATGCCACCAGTAGTTTCTTAACGCCCTTAAACTCATTCCAGAAACCAGTACTTACCACACCCGGATGCAGCGAAAAAGCAAGAATACCCGTGCTGCCAAATTTTGACGCCAACGATTGGGTGAAATAGATATTGAACAGCTTATTCATCCCATACGCTTTCCAGGCGTTATAGGATTGTTCCCATTGCAGATCATCAAATTGCGGCACACCAATTTTATGTGCTTCAGAACTTACATTAATAACACGCGCCTGCCCTTTTTGTAGTAGCGGCATCAGGCTATTGGTTAGCAAAAAATGACCTATGTGATTGGTAGTAAAAGTCATTTCAAACCTATCCTTACTTAACTCCCGCTCCTGGAAAACGCCACCTGCATTATTGATCAATATATTGATTGCAAACAGTTTACCTGTTAACTCGGCAGCTGCATCCTTTACAGTTTGTAAATCGGCTAAATCGCACTTTAGTACATAAATCTGGCTGTTGCCTGTTTCGGTAATAAGGCGTTTTTGGAGTTCATCGCCCTTAATAATATTACGCACCAGTAAATAAAGCGCATGCCCTTCTTTAGCCAATGCCAGCGCGGTTTCCTCGCCTATGCCCGATGTGGCTCCGGTTATAACAGTTGTTTTTATTGCCATGAGGCCTCCCAGCCCCCGTTAACCAACGGGGAGTTTTTTGATTAGCGCGCAAGATAGTTGTTTTGCTTCTATCTATAGGTGATCTTTTTTAAGCCTGCCCTTCAGGGGAGGCTTGGAGGGGCTCTTGGCCTTTTACTTCTGCATCACCATAACACCATTCATCAACAGTGTGCTGCCGCCATCGGCTACAATGTTGTATACCTTTTGAATGCCGCCGCCTTTTTCTGTTTTTTGAAGAACAGTAAAAGCTTCGTATTTGCCGGTTTTTTCATTCAGGCAAAGTACTTCCTGGCCGGTTTTAATCTCGCCCATTTTTTGACTGCCTTGTTTGGTTAACATAGGGTGGTTTGGCGTAGCCTGTAACACTTTGGAGTTAAGATTAATGAACTGGCCAGCCTTGGTATCTTTCACCACTGCCGATACCAATACCAATCGTGTCAGCGCATAGTTTTTTGCATCGTGTGTGGTTAGTTCTTTTACTTTTACCACCGAACTTTTGTTGGTTGCGGGATCGATGGTGATCACTTCATCGCCGGCCTTAACGGTTTTAAGCATTTTGGTACCGCCACCTGCCATGGTAACCATTTCATCACCGGGGAAACAAATATCGTTACCATAAGTAGCCGATTCTTCTTTCATATCCTTGCCGCCATTCAGCATTTTATATTGCTGAAAGCTCATTTCTTTTGAAAGCACATACGATAGTTTCAGGATAAAATTGGTTTCCTCTTTGTTGATGTTATCAATATCTAAAAAGTATTTTTCCCAAACTTTGGCATCGGCGGTAAAATCAGGCATTAAAGCCTTGTACATTTTGCCTTTTTCGTTGGTGTAAAATATCATCAGGCCAATTTCCTGCATGCCCTCTTTGGCGATGAGTTTATACAGATCGATACGTTTTTTTAAGCCATCCGATCCGGTAATGAAGTAAGGCTTGCGGTTTTCATACCTGTCAAGCACATACGCGTTATCAAATTTAACGTAGGTATCCTGGTCAAGATTGGCAATGGTATAGCCCTGTGCCTTGGTATACTCATCCATGGTAAGCGGCCTTGGGTTTACCGCAGCGGTTTGAGCATTACCTAAATAAATGCAAGATGATAAAAGTAGAGTTAGAGTTAATTTGCGCATTGGGAAAAGAGTCAAGAATCAAGAGTCAAGAATCAAGATTTTTTCCTGAAAGCGCTTGAAACCGATTCTGCGATTGATATTTGTTATGTTGTATTAATATCTGGGATTTTGTTTGTTGGAACGAGGCTACTGAAAGGTTAGAATCAAGATTTTTTGTCTTAACTCTTGATTCTAACCTCTTGATTCTTTCTTAAGACAGTTGTTTAAACGCGTCTGCAAAGGCTTCCATTTCGTCCATCCGGCCGATGCTTACACGGCACCATTCTTTGCCGTTAAATTGCCAGCTGCGTACGCCAACACCGCGTTTCATCATTTCGCTCACAAACTTTTTGCTGCCCATTTTTAAGGGGAACATCACAAAGTTGGCCGACGATGGGATGTATTCGTAGCCTTCTTTTTTCAGTACCGAGTACAGATACTCTTTTGAGGCCAGTGTTTTCTCTAACGCCTGTTTTAAAAATGCTTCCTCGCGATAAGCAACAAGGGCGCCAGCGATGGTTGTTGCCGATAATGAGAAACCTGTTGTATAATTAGATAAAACCTTGATAGTTTCTGGCTGGGATACGATGTAACCACAACGCAGGCCTGCAAAACCATACAATTTACTAAATGTGCGCGCCACAATGATATTGTTACTAGCCTTCATCGTATCTATCATACTTGAACCTTTGGGATCGGGCAGGTAATCGATATAAGCTTCATCAACAAATACGGTTACCTTTTTAGATACACGCTCGCAAAATGCTTTTAGTTTGGCTGTATCTAATATAGTAGCGGTAGGATTATTAGGGTTACAGATGTAGACCAAACCTGTGTTGGCATCAATTTTCGCTTCCATAGCATCAAGGTCGAGCTTATAATCGGTAGTTAGCGGCACTTTAATCCATTTGCCTTCTAATCTTTCGGCATGTGATGGCAGGTCGTCATATGATGGATCGCCGGTGATGATGCTTTTACCACCCTTGCTGTAATACATGGCAGCCGCAAGCAGTAAGGGCGACGAACCAGATTCCATCAATATATTGCCTGAAGAGATCCCTTCATAAGCCGCGATTTTATCATAAAGCATTCCCATGCTTTGCATAGGGTACTGATAACCCAGATCGATAGCATCCTGGATTGCTTTTTTAGCAGCCGGCGACGGACCAAACGGATTTTCATTAGCCAGCAAGCGCGCCTTTAATACCGGTGGAGCATCTGCAATAGCATCCATATCGGTAAAGCGTTTGGCCATCGGGACCAGTTTTTTGGCAACAGGCATCGCGGCCAGCTTGCTGATAGTTCCCGAAAAGAAGGCCAGTCCCCCGGCCATAAATGCGCTGGATTTAATCCAGTTTCTGCGGTTAAGTGAGTTTGTTGCCATGGTGGTTTTAAATTAGAATCAAGAGTCAAGAATCAAGAGCCAAGACGCATGATGGTTATTCTTTACAATATTGTTAGTTAGCTGGAATTATTATCGTTAAAATTCTATTTTGATACTCCACTTCAAAAACCTTTTCCTGCAGCTGTCTTAATTCTTGACTCTTGGTTCTTAATTCTCTTCCCCGCTTATTTTACCATCGGGTACGATGCCCTGCCATCTGTTACCCGGGCATGTAGCGCGGCTACGGTGCTGCGGGCCGATTCAAAGGCGCCAGCCATCCAGGCATTTAAATAAGTAAGATGTTCGCCTGCAAAGTATACCTGCTTATCGGGTTTTAACAGCGCCGGGTATTGGGTTTTGCGGGTATCGGTATTGTAAACCGCCCATCCGCCTAAATTGTACTTTGTTTTATGCCAACTTACCGAAAAAGAACTTTCAAACTCCTTATCATATTGCGGATGGATCAATCTCCCTTTTTCAAGGGCGAACTTTTCCCTTTCAGCATAATTTAAAGCACCAATTTTTTGGGCTTTTTCGTTAAAATTGTAATATCCTATTAAGATACCCTTTTTCCCTAAATAATCATAAGACGGATAAAATATCTGCGTTAAATCATTGTTGGTGTGCGTAATACCTCCGTAAAGATGCTCATCCTCTTCCCAAAACCTACGCTTAAACTGTAAGCCAATTTTACCGGTTTTAATGTATTCGATATAATCAATAGCCCTGCTTACATCGCTTGAAAAGTTATTGCTGATGTTGCTCAATACAGGCAATGGTAAAGTACAAATGCACATATCGCCGTTGAGTAAGTGTTCGCCCAGGACATCTTTGTATTTGATCTGAACACCTTCGGCCAGGTTGTTAATGGCGGTTACTTCGGCACCCATTTTTAACATCGGTGCTACCTTTTTTTCGAGCGCCTTAGCTATCTGATCCATACCGCCAACGGCCTGAAACATGGTCATTTGCAGTTCGTAAGTATATTCGGCCACGTTATAAAAATCCGGGTCCATCAAACCGGAGTGAATAATATCCGCCAGTTTATGCGGATCGGCAATTTTTCCAGGCCTATCCCCCGCCCCCGGCGATTCGGGTGTAACCACGCCTTGCTGATGCTTTATAAAACTTATCTACATCCAGGCCACCTTCGGCCTGCAGGTATTCAATGATCCTTTGTCCGTCCTCTTTGGTAAGGCTGCCATCCAAACTTCCATGATCGATGCTTTTAGCCAGCATTTCGGTCATGTAACCACGAATGTCGTTATGTACTTCGCGTACCTTAATCTTTTTGTTACTCAGCGGCCCTTTACCCTCGGCAAAGTAATAAGCGCCCTCATTAACGTTATTGTAAACCTGTAAAGGCACCCCCAACTCCTTGCAGTAATGCAGGGTAAGTTCATGATGGTGCGGGATACGTGAAGGGCCGGCGTTAAAATACTGCCCTTCGTCAAACTTAGCAGTAGCCATGGGTTTATCAATCTCTAGGTTGGTGCTGCCATTACGGATGCTCCAACAACGCCCACCTGCACGCTGACGGGCTTCAAGGATAGTACATTGGTAGCCTAATTTGGTAAGTTCATAAGCGCTGGTCATACCGGCAAGACCACCGCCTAAAATAATGACGTGTTTCCCTTTACCGGTGCCCTCCAGGTTAAAAGCATGTGCGGGGGCCGATTTTAACAAGCCTAAAGCCATCATTGCCGGGTATGCGCCACCGGCAAGCATGGCACCTTTTCCTAAAAAATCTCTTCGGGTAATTGTTTTCAATAGGCTTGTTTTACTGTTTTACAATTATGCAAGCCCTAAGATACTTTTTTAAATGATTTAATAAAATATTAACCTTATTTTTTTAAATATGATAATTTCTACGGGTTTTGTATACATTATTAACAAAAAATTAATAATGGTTTATTTTAACGTATAAACTGGTTTTAACTAAACAGCCCGGATATCCAATTCGGATGTCCGGGCTGTTTCTTATATATAATCGTGTTTTGGCGACCACAAAACATTAATCAGGGTTTCGCGCCGGTGTGCGATGCTATCATTTTATTATAATAATCAAGCAGCTTATCGATATTACGGAGATTGTATTTATGCTCTTTGATATTGTCAACCACCTGTTCCTCATCGCCCATAACCTCAACCATAATATCTTCAAAGTTATCATCGGTAAGGCGTTTCATTTCGGCAGTGCTTTCGCCGTAGTAGTAAACTGTTTTGCCGCTTTTGCCGCCACCGTTGCCACCGCCCCCTCCCAGGGAAATACCAACACCGCCACCCAGGCCACCACCGTAACCGCCGGTACCATAACCTGCAGATACTCCTGGCGAAAAATGCACGCCGCTACTACCGCTGCCGGTACCACCTTTAGCCATATAAAGTTTTAGCGGCGCATCTAATACCACCTGTACAAAATCGGTTTCTTCTTTACTCCACGCTTCATTTTGCGGGGCGTGGGCAACTACAAAGCTATCCTTACCCGCTACAAAACTACGTATATCACTTGCGCTGAGTTTATAAGGATTGGCCTTCGGGTCGTCCCTAAACTCAATGAACCCTTCGTCTTTTATAGGGCCTTTGCCACCGGGGTTTACGCGCACCATACCAACGGTACGGTTACCTTTAACATCGGTAAAATTGCCGGGCTGCCATTTTTGGGCCCACACGGGGCTACTGGCTATCATTAAAAACAATATAATTAAGTTTAAACGCATAACTAATTAAAATAGATTGAACGTAGTTTTTACAAATTTAATGTGCGCAGGCCTATTAACATCGTGTAACTTTATTATCGTACTTTATAGTACTTGATAAGGTCGTCCATATAAAAATAGGTAAAAGTACCATTTTGAATATTGGCTACCGCGTTTGGCTTTGCTTCCATAATATGGCTCAAAACCTCTTTAAAGTTTTTACGGGTAATTAAACCCAGATTGTCCGGATCGGTACCAAACAGGTAAATACCATCTGAAGTATGCAGGAGAAAATTACCTCGATCATAAAATACCGAATGATAAATTTTTACGGGTGTATTAAGCAATACCTCTAAAATAGGCACCTTGCTGATGCCCGGATTACGGCTTACCACAAAACTATCAACCCCCATAGTAAAATTATTGATCGCACCAATGTTGATATCGTGCTCAAAAGCAGTGTCTGTTTCCTTGTAAGTAATGTAGGTATGTCCAATATTAAAAATGCCGCCCTGGGGTATTTTAACTTTTATAAAACCGGGGTGCTGGTTACCTAAGGTATCGGTGTAGCCTCCCTGTTTAAATTTATCAACCTGCTGCGCTTTTGTAATTACAGTAACACTTAAAATACAGAATAAAAGTAAAATTGAACGCATAAGATGCTGATATTTGAATTTCAAAAATAATTTAATTTTTTAAAATGACTGTTGATTTACGCAGCGATACCGTTACCAAACCCACCCCGGGAATGCTGGAAGCCATGTGGAGCGCCAAAGTTGGAGATGATGTTTTTGGCGAAGACGAAACTATAAACACGCTTGAGCAAAAAGCCGCCGCCATGTTTGGCATGGAAGCCGGCTTGTTTTGTCCATCGGGCACCATGACTAATCAAATTGCCATTAAGTGTTTTACCCAACCCTTAGACGAGCTCATAGCCGACCAAACCGCCCACGTTTACCGTTATGAAGGCGGAGGCATAGCCTTTAACTCCGGCGTATCAACCCGTTTGCTGGATGGTTATCGCGGCATCATCACCCCCGAAATGATAGAGCCGGAGATAAACGCCGAAAACATCCATTACCCGCACACCAGCCTCGTAGTATTGGAAAACACAGTAAATAAAGGCGGTGGCAGCTGTTACACATTAGATAACATTGCGCCCATAGCGCAACTATGCCAGGATAAAGGCTTAAAACTGCATTTAGATGGTGCGCGAATATTTAACGCCCTTTCCCATACTGGCGATAAGGCTGTGGACTATGGTAAATACTTTGATGGTATTTCAGTTTGTTTATCAAAGGGATTAGGCGCGCCGGTGGGTTCGGTATTATTGGCCGATGCTGCTACCATAAAATATGCCCGCCGTATCCGCAAGGTATTAGGTGGCGGCATGCGCCAGGCCGGTTTTCTGGCCGCGGCAGCTATTTATGCTTTAGATCATCACGTAGAGCGCCTGAAGATTGATCATGCCCATGCCCGCATTTTAAGTGAAGAGCTAACCAAACAAAGCTGGGTAACCAACGTAATGCCTGTAGAAACCAATATTGTACTATTTGATACCGTTGAACCGGCAGCTATAGTATTAGCCAAACTGGCCGCCAAAGGCATCAAAGCCAGCGATACCGCCAAACACCGCATCCGTTTTGTAACCCATTTAGATGTGCATGCAGACCAGGTTGAGTATGTGGTGGGGGCGTTGAAAGGGTTGTAGTCCGAAAGTCGGAAAAGTCCGGTAAGTCCGAAAGTAGCTTCAATTTATAGTCCAAAAGTCAAAAAAGTCCGAAAGTAGCGTCAGTTAGCATTAATTTAACTACTACTACTTTCGGACTTTTCTGACTTACCGGACTTTACCGACTTTCGGACTTACCGGACTTATTTAGGTACCCTATCGGCCGATTGTCTTTCAACCATCCAGCCAGGGTATTCACGAGGTAAAGCACTCACTTCGTCGATGCGTTTAAGTTCATCGGCAGATAGTTCAACCTCGATAGATTTAAGGTTATCATTCAGTTGATCGATATTTTTAGCACCGATAATGGTACTGGTAATGCCTTTTTGCAAACGAACCCAGGCCAATGCAATCTGTGCTGCCGAGACACCTTTTTGATTTCCTATCTCCGCAATAACATCTACAATATCAAAAGCTTTCTCTTTATTCACCGGTGGAAAATCAAATGCCTCCCTGCGCGATCCTTCTGATTTCTGGTTATCACGAGTATATTTTCCCGATATAAAACCACCGGCCAGCGGGCTCCAGGGCATTACGGCCAGGTTTTGATCTTCGGCAACAGGCAACAATTCCCTCTCAATATCCCTGCCTGCCAATGAGTAAAAATACTGCAGACCAACAAATTTGTTCCAGCCATTTTTCTCGGCAATGCCGGCGGCTTTCATCACCATCCAGGCCGGCCAGTTACAGCAGGCTATGTAACGCACCTTGCCGCTCAGCACAATATCGTTTAAAGAACGCATAATCTCTTCTACCGGGGTTTTAAGATCAACGCCATGTACGTAAAGCACGTCGATATGATCGAGCTGTAAACGCTTTAAACTGGCGTCAACCGAATTGAAGATATGGTAGCGCGACAAGCCGGTATCATTTGGGCCCTGCCCCATCCGGCCCCGTACTTTGGTTGCAATAACCAATTCCTGGCGGTTAAGGCCCAAATCAATTATCGATTGACCTAATAATGTTTCTGATTCGCCAAAAGAATATACGTTGGCTGTATCAATGAAATTGATGCCCGAGTCGACAACGGTTTTCATCAATTCGTTTACGCCCTCCTGCTTTATCTGCCCAATGGCTTCCCACCAGCCCGAACCACCAAAAGTCATTGCACCAAAGCAAATTTCGGAAACCAGCAAGCCGGTATTCCCTAAAAAATTGTATTTCATAAGTTTGATGTTTGTTGAGTGTGAAGTTAGGGAAATGAGGGAGAAGAGTCAAGAACTTAGAGGCAACAATCAAGATAGTTACAAAGCTGTGAGAGAATTATCGATGGTCTAAATTAGGATGATTGCCAACACCGTTTGCGTAGGCAGCGTTCTTAAAACTTAATCCCGCATGCCTTGTTATGTTATCATGAACCGTCTCCTTCAAAAACTCGAAAAAATTGGCCGCGACCCAAAGGTTACCGCTAAAGCCGTTGGACTACGTTATGTATCGGATTCGTCGCCGGGTTATACGCGCAAGAAATCGGGCAAGGGATGGAGTTTTTATGATGCAGATGGCAAACTTGTGAAAGATAAAGAGCTAATTGCCCGTTTTAACAAACTGGTGATTCCGCCGGCATATACTAACGTTTGGATCTCGCCTTATGATAACGGGCATTTACAATTTACCGGTACCGATGCCGCCGGGCGCAAGCAATATCGCTATCACTCTGGCTGGAACCAAATCCGCAATCAATCCAAATACCATCGCCTGCAAACCTTTGCCGAGCATTTACCCGCTATACGCGAGCAGGTTGACAAAGATTTAAAACGGCATAATCTTGATCACGAAAAAGTAGTAGCGCTTGTGGTGCGGCTAATGGAACTTACCAGCATTAGGGTGGGCAATGAATCGTACAAAAAGCTTTATGGCTCTTTCGGACTTACCACGCTGCAAAACAGGCATATTAAAATTGAAGGATCGAATATTAAGTTTGAGTTTAAAGGCAAAAAAGGCGTTTTTCATAAGGTAGCACTGCAAAGCCGCAGGTTGGCCAACCTGGTTAAGCAATGCCGGGATATACCAGGCAAGGAGCTTTTTCAGTATTATAACGCCGACGGCGACCGCTGCAGCATTGGATCGGGTGATATCAACACCTACCTCAAAGAAATTACAGGAGAGGATTTCACCGCCAAAGATTTTCGTACCTGGAGTGGCAGCGTAAGTGCCTTGTACGCTTTTAAAGAAGCAGGCGAGTTTCAAAACGTAACCGAGTGCAAAAAGAAAATTGTGAGCGTGCTTGATGAAGTGGCTATCAACCTGGGTAACACCCGTACCGTTTGCAAAAAATATTACGTGCATCCATCGGTGATTAAAAGCTATGAAGATGGCACCATTTTTAAATATATCGATAGCATCAACGAAAAAGAAGACGTAAAGGCCGCCGAACTTAATATTGCCGAAAAAGCTTTGATCAAACTTTTAGAAACAGAAAAACTCGCTATAGCGAGTTAAGTGAATGGTTGATTTGGATGATTAAGTTGATTAGGTTGTCTGAATCAGAATTTTCAGAAGCTGTTTAAAAACATATGGAAGCGTCATTGCGAGTATTTAATCCAAGGATTCTGAAAACGGAAATGACATAAAAGTTTGTCATCCTGAGGAACGAAGGATCTTCTTCGCCCTGCTAATTGCAGACTTTTCTAACGAAGAAGATCCTTCACTGCGTTCAGGATGACAAACGTTTTTTACAAAACGTTATGAATACGAAGCAATGACGTGGGCATATAGTAGTTTTATTTGATCATTTTCAAACGGCTTCTCACGATTATAGAATTTTCAGAATAACAAATTCCCTTAAGCATAATCCAACCTAATCAACCACTCACCAAAGCTGATCGGGCTGAAAAAGTTTATAAAAGCGTTATATAAAGAACGATTATTAACTATTAACTGATCCTATTCAACTTAATCAACCCAATCAACTACTCACTATTTCTTTTTCTTCAGCTCGATAACAATAACGCCTTGTTTGGCTTTTTCTCCATATTTTTTTGCAGCAGCGGCATCATCTTTTAATACAGTAATATCTTTAATGTCTGCTGGGTTAACCTTTTTAAATTCGGCCTGGTTAACCTCTTTACCATCTACCAAAATCAACGGGCTTGCTTTATCATTGTCGACATCGGTTCGGTACGATATTTTCCATTTCGAGGTAGTGGTTTTCGGGGCGTTTTGATCGCTCATCACCACAACACTATCTGATAAGGGAATGCCGTTTACAGTTACATTACTTTTCACAAGCTGTAATGTATTGGCTTTTCTGGCGGTAACATATACTTTGTTAACTGTTCCGGTACCAGTAGTGGCGTTATCATCCAATACTATTTCTGGAGTGCTGGTACCCGATGAACTGGTTGTTTTACCGGTTACCTTTACCAAGGTCAATTTTGATCCTGCAGCATTCTTTTTGTCTACCCTGGTATCCTTTACTATTACAAAAGTACCTGGTGCACCTTTTTTATCATCGGCAGTTACATTGGTAAAACCATTTACAGTATACCTAAGTCCTTTTGAGCCGTTATCGTCTAAGCTATCTTTGCTATCTACTTTAAGGTTATATACCATTACGTTGGCAACCTTGCCTTTCAAAGGCATGCCGTTTAAACCTTTTACCCCCGCGCCGGCTATAGCCGTATTATTACCTGTATAGCCATCCAGCTTCTCTTTAAATTTTTGTCCTTCGGCCGAGTTTTTTGTGGTGATGAAAATTACCGCGGTGTTATCGTCCACCTTTTCATTGATAAATCCTGCGGCTCCTTTGGCATCAAAAACGTTCACGCTAAGTATATCGTCGGGATCAACATCTTTAATTTTTCCTTTTTTACCATTTACGTATACCAACGATGAATCGCTATTGGTTACTATGAAAAAATGCTTCGATTTTTTGAGCGTGTCTGCTGATAGATGACTGGCAATATCGCTATCTATACTTTTAATCTTTTCATTTACCCTGTAAAGCGCGTCCCTGGAAACACTTTGTACTTTAATTTTGCCCGAGTTAACCAATTGTGATATTTTTTTTCTTAAAGCTATACCTGCAGTAGTATTCTGCCGGGTTGCAAAAGCAATTGTATGTTTACCATCGCCTATGTTAAAATATTTTTTCGCATCGGCAGCTTGTATATAATCCAGGCTTTCGGTATCGTCGGTAAAGTGTGTTCCTGTTGGTGTATTTGTTACCTGCACGCCATCTACATAAAAAACCGCGTCGGCAAAATTATTTTCAAATACCATCGGCGTTGTCGCATTGGCCGATGTTTTAGTACTTGCCGTATCGACACCGGGTAAAATAGATTTTATACTTGCAGTAAGTTTGTTAATACCCACCGCGTTGCCCACATTATTTGAAATAATAGTTATCGTTTTAAAAGCCTTGCTTTTTTTAACAAAATCGGCTTTAGATATACTGAAAACCAATAGCAAACCAATAACAGCCGGTACCATAAACGCGTAGCGTGTAAGGTTAATTTTTGAAGATCGTTTAGCGTTCATCATGATGATGCGTTTTTTAATGGTTGATAAATTAAAATGGTTAACTATACCCGGCTGTGTATTACTAAAACCTACCGAAACCAGGCTGTACTGATAGGCTTTGCTATCTATTCCTTTTTTAAGAATTTTTTGATCGGTTATAAACTCAATATTTTCGCGGATAGCCCGTTTCATGAGCCAGACGCCAGGATTAAACCAGTAAAAGATGCTGCTTAACTCGGCCAGCAAAATATCGGCTGTATGCCATTGATTTACGTGCACCTGTTCGTGCAATAAAATGGCTTTCAGATCGGCGGGTTCATGTTTGGCTGGGTTTACAAAAATGCTTCGCCAAAAGGAAAATGGCGCGGCATCATCGTCCATCACCCGCACGCTATGATCGCCAATGGTGGCGGGCTGCGAGTTTTTGAATAGCTTGTATAATGAAAAAAGCTGCACCAGCAGGCGGATAGCCAATAGTACCGCCCCTATCCAAAAAACGGCTTCAATATACAGCCAATATGCGGGCTGATGAACCTTTTGTGCCAGAGCCTGGGCAGGTGCCTGCCAGTTAATAACCACCCGTTGAACCGGGCGGGCCAGTTTCTCGTGGCGTTGCAAAAAATCGGTAAGGTTTATTTGGGGGTAGATGCTTGCAAATAAAATAGCTGCAAGCAGATAAACACGGTTAAGCGTATAAAAGGTAAGGTGCCTTAATACCAGGTAATAACCGGCGCAAAACAATAACAGGGCAATATTTACTTTAAGTAAAAAAACAAACAGTGCTGGCATGGTTATAGGTTTTATTGTTTTTCAATCAGTTTAATGATCTCTTCCAGATCCTTAGCGCTAACTTTTTTCTCTTTGGCAAAAAAGGTAACCAGGTCTTTATAGGAGTTTTGGAAATAGTCGCTTACAAAGCCGCTCATGAAGCGTTTTTTGTATTCTTCCTCCTTAATGGCAGCGCTATAACGCAGGGAGTTGCCCATTTTTTCGCTTCTTAAAAAACCCTTACGTTCCAGGTTTTTTATTGTTGATGCCAGTGTGGTGTAAGGTGGCTTAGGCTCGGCCATCTGATCTAAAAAATCTTTTATAAACCCGGCTTCGCATTGCCATACCGCCAGCATGGCTTCTTCCTCTTGTTTTGATAATTTCTCCATTTCAATTACGATTATTTCGTAAATCTACGATTAATTCGTAATTATCAAAATATTTTAACAAATTTTAACAGCCTCACCCTGCCCTCTCCAAAGGAGAGGGTTCTAAAAAAGGAAAGCCGCATGTAGTTTCACTACATGCGGCAGTATATTAATTAAAGCCATGCTAATCAAAAGTCCTCTCCTTTGGAGAGGATTTAGGTGAGGCTCCTAATCCACCTTAATCCCTTTATAATACTCGGCAGCCTGATAATCTTTTCTAAGCGGAAAACCATCCCAATCATCGGGGAGCAGTATGCGGCGTAAATCGGGGTGACCTTCAAAAAAGATGCCTAACAAGTCGTAGGCTTCGCGTTCATGCCAGTCGGCAGTGCGGTATACCGTGGTAACGCTTTTAAATTCAGGCAACTGATCGCTTTCGCGGTCATGCGGCTTGCTTACTTTAAGGGTAAGCTGTGTTTTAAAGGGGATGGATGTTAAATGATAAACCACACCGTAACGGTTGGCATCATCATTATAATGCATCCCGCTCAGGCTGGCTAAAAAATCGAAATACGTTTTAGGGTTATTGCGCAGCTCCAGGCAAACGGCAACAATATCGTCGGGATTAATCAACAGGGCAGGTTGTAAGCCTCCGGTTTCTTCGCCGGCAATTACAGCCTCACCAAATTTTTCGATGAGTAATTGTTTAATATCGGTAAACATCATGGCGCTAAACGTACTTTTTTCCAGGTCTTTTTATCGGTTCTTTTGTACAGTATACGATCATGCAGGCGGCTTCTTCTGCCCTGCCAAAACTCTACCAATTGCGGTTTTAAAATATATCCCCCCCAATATGATGGTTTTGGTATGTCTTTATCCTCGTATTCGACCTGTAGTTCGGTCATTTTTTGCTCCAACACATCCCGGTTTTCAATTTCCTGGCTCTGTGGCGATGCTACCGCGCCTAACTGGCTTAGTTTAGGGCGCGAGTGAAAATATCTTTCAGATGCTTCTTTAGTTAGTTTCTCAATAGTACCCTCAATGCGCACCTGGCGTTCCAGTTCGCCCCAAAAAAAGGTGATAGCGGCCTGTGGGTTTTTGGTAAGTTCCTTACCCTTGCGGCTTAAATAGTTGGTATAAAATATAAAGCCATTGGGGTTAAAACCTTTCAACAATACAATACGCGCCGATGGCTTGCCATTGGTGGTAGCGGTAGCCAGTGTCATGGCGTTGGGCTCATGCAATTTTGCGGCAACAGCTTCGTTAAACCATTGTTCAAATTGATTTATCGGGTCGCCTTTAGTGTTTTGCTCTTCTAAGGTGGCGGCAGCGTAATCCTGCCTTAAGTTTTGTAGTTCCTGCTGATCCATCGATGCAAACTTACAAATTAATTAATCCGTATAACCTGATAACAATCATTTTCGTTTTCGTTATTGGACATATTTTTACTATGCTTGTTGTATCATTATAAATAAACCTTTATGCTAAGTACTATATCGGCAGCCGCGGGGCGTTTACTTATTTCGGAGCCCTTTATGATGGACCCTAATTTTAAAAGGTCGGTAATTATCCTTACAGAATACTCTGCCGATGGTGCCATGGGTTTCATTTTAAACCACCAGGGCGAGTACATGCTGGGCGATGTATTGCCCGATGTATCATACTCCGAAATGCCCGTGTATGACGGCGGACCGGTAGCGCAAAACACCCTGCATTTTATACACCGCGCGCCCGAAAAAATTGAAGGCGGTATTGAAATAGCCAGCGGTATTTACTGGGGCGGCGACTTTGAACAGGTAAAAAAACTGGTGAGCAACTATCAGCTGGATGCCACTGAAATTAAATTTTTTGCCGGCTACAGCGGCTGGACTGCCCAACAATTAGATAATGAAATACTGGCAGATAGCTGGATAGTATCTGACCACCTGGCCCCCGAAACTCCTTTTAGCAACGAAGAGCAAAACCTTTGGAAAGACGTAATCAAAGGTCTTGGCCAGCGCTACGCCCACATCGCCAATTTCCCGGAAGACCCGGCGTTGAATTGAGTTGATCGTGTGCGGGTTGCCTGGTGCGAGATTCGGGAGCTTGATGGTTATAGAATCGGGAATACAAATATTACAAAGGGTAAAAACCAAAAGTCCTTGTTCCTTTGTCCAAAAGTCTTTAGTCCAATAATGGCAATACCTTCGGTCCGGGCTGTACGCTCATACTGCACGGGGCCTTAACCACCTGGCCGGTATCCGCTTCCATCCCTATTGCGGAAGAATTTTGTCTGAACCGGGATTTTTTGGATTAATTAGATTAACTTTTTTTTGTCTGAATCAGAATTTTCAGAATTAAAGAATTAACAGAATTTCGATTCCAATAATCCGAAAAATTCATATTCAGGAAAGATTCCCCGCCTTCATTTTCAAATTTTCAAATCAATCCCATATCTGTAATCTACCTATTCGGTTTTCCGTACACTCCCAGCTTCTCAAGCCTGTTTCCAAACATGGTTTGCCCGCTGTTAAAAAACTTAACAAAATCATCGGCGCTTGCCTGGCCGGGATAGGGCACATAATAATGATGATCGTTACCATTGCGCCAGGCCATTACATACGATGTTTTGTGTCGTGCCAGTGTAGGCAGTAAAATACTGGTCCACCAATCGGCTTGTGGAATTTGCACGTAGCCGGTTTCGGGCAGGCAAGCCAGTTTACGATGATTTGCGGCTATTACATCTATAATGCTTAGGCGTTTATCAAGCTTGGTTTGATAAGCTGTTACACCCTGGGTGCAGTAGTTATCAAACCCAATAAAATCAACATAATCATCGCCGGGGTAACGGTCCATAAATTCGGCTTCCGAATCAAAATCAGCTGCCGAGTATACAACTAACAGGTTATGGAGTTTTTTGGTGTTACGCAGGTAATCGATGGTAAATCGCCATAAGGCAATCAACTCATCGGGTGTATTTTGTTTTTTACCCCACCAAAACCAACTACCCGTAAGCTCATGAAAGGGGCGAAACAAAATAGGGATTGCCTCCCCATCCGGCCCTTTCAATTCTTTGAGATAAGCGGCGGCTTTATCTAAATAAGCAACATAGGCATTATGATAAGCACCATCTGCTGTAAGATCTTTAAGGGTATTTTTTGTGGTATCCCAGGCTGTTTTACCATTCGTGGGGTTGTCCATATGCCAGCAAAAGGTATTAATCCCGCCACGTTTATAGGCATCTTTTACCAGCTGCTTTTGTAACTCAAATGGAATGCCGTTGATGTCGCGGATACTATCATGCTCAATTTTTGCCAAATCCCAGCCATAAATGGCGGGGTACGATCCTGTAACACTTTTTACGTCGGACCGGTTGGCATCAAAGCGCCAGCCCACACCATAGGCGGTATCATCATGGTGGCCAAACAACACACCGGCCCCAACCAGGCGCTGCATGCTGTAAAAAAGCGCACGGGCTCCTGCCGTGGCCATTTTATCCGCAGGGGCGTATAGTTGTGCTTTTGCGTTCAAACCTAAAAGAGCCAACATGAATATCGCTCCATATTTTAAAGTTATCATCATTTCATTTTTAATTCCCTCCCTTGGGAGGGTCGTGGTGGACATGTGCGCAAATGCAGGGAGGGGTTTCTGCGAGCGACCTTCCGCTGATAACGAACAGCTAATTTAACCCCTACCTCCTCCTTCCCCAAGGAAGGAATCGCACAGCCCCGACGCTATTGATTTTATCGAATGATTAAAACTTAACAAGCCTCAACATTACAACGCTATGGCCGGCTAATGTTTGCTTAAATTCTTTTTTTGTGGTGCCGATATCTTTTTTTGTCCAAACATCATGCAGCTTGTAAACTGCCTGGGCAAAATCTGCATTGAGCTTACCTTCCTCGTTGTTTATAGTGTGCTCCTGCCATTTATAGGCAACATCTTTTGCTACGGTCGACCTGTTTAAAAAGCATACAGCCAGTTGGTTATTTGCCAGTGGCTTAGCCCATACCTCCAAACTATCGGCCTGGTAAATTCGAGTGGCGGCGATGCCTAACGCGTCCTGATCAATGGCGATGGCTTCTTTATTGGTTAGAATTGATTGTGTTTGGGGCGACATATTGCGCAAATCATTACCGGCCGCCAGTGGCGCCGACAGCATACACCATAAGGAAAAATGCGCTTTATCTTCATTAAAGCTCATGCCATTGCCAACTTCAAGCATATCAGGGTCATTCCAATGATTTGGGCCGTTGTATTTGCCAATATTTACCTGCTTATCTAAAATAGACATCACACTTAATGCCGACCAACTGCCATAGTTTTTATTTTTATCAAAACTTGCCGTGATGTCGCCGGTGTTACGATACAACTCGCCTACACCGCCTGCCCAAAGCCATGGCTGGTGGTTACCCCACTCGCACAGGCTAAACACAATTTGCCTGCCGCTTGCTTTGAGGGCCTGGCTCATGGTGATATAGGCCTCGCGGGCGTTGAGGCTATCGGTATTACACCAGTCGTACTTTAAAAAGTCGACGCCAAAAGAAGCGTACAAACGGGCATCCTGGTATTCGTGCCCACGACTGCCCGGATACCCGGCGCAGGTTTTACTGCCGGCGCAGTTGTAGATGCCAAACTTGAGTCCTTTGGCGTGTACGTAGTCGGCAAAGGCTTTCATACCTTTAGGGAATTTTTTAGGATCGGCCACCAGGTCGCCGTTTTTATCGCGCTCCATGCTCATCCAGCCATCATCCAGCACAAAATATCGATAACCGGCATCGCGCATGCCCGATGACACATAAGCATCAACCATGCCTTTAAGCAATGGCTCATCAATTTTGGTTTGAAAAGTATTCCAGGTATTCCAGCCCATTGGCGGCGTGGGTGCCAGGTTATTGGCCTTTGCTATTTGTTCTTTTGCTATCGCCACAGGAGCAGCGCCATCGGCTGTTTGCGCAAACAAGTTGGCACAGGTTGATGCGGAGAGCAATGTGGTAATGATAACGTGTTTATATAGGTTGATTTTCATATCGGTTATTTTTAGATTTAATGGTGATATATTAATCGTAATTGCGAGTCTCAATCAGAAAACTCCGAAAAAATGGAAATGCACTGATTTATAGATCCGTCATTGCGAGGTACGAAGCAATCTCCAAACTATACAGAGCTGGCTTTACAAGCTCGATTTGCCTACTTGGAGATTGCTTCGTACCTCGCAATGACGCTCATTTTTAAATTCCTTCACTCCCCTATCCTCCTGATAATTTCAATACAAGCCCGGCTATTATGATAGGGGCATTTCCACAAGCCAACTTTATCCTCGCCCGGCATAATACTACCATCGGCAAGTATTCCCCAAAACCATTCGCCGTTTTGATGATCTAATATACTATTCTTTACAAACGCCCAGTTTGCAATAGATAAGTCGAGGTATTTTTGATCGCCGCTGATCTGCCATGCATTAAAGAACCCTACCATGGCCTCGGCCTGCACCCACCAATGCTTTTCTTTAATCAGGTGGTCTTGGGCAGGTTCATATTCGTACCATAAACCGCCATCTGTATCTAAGCCCACTGTGGTAGCATCTGCAATTTGAAGGCAAATCTTTTTGATGCGCGTTGCCCTGCCATGATCTTCAATCACTTCCGCGGCTTCCAATAAAAGCCAGGTAGCTTCAATATCGTGCCCGTAAGATACCGTGCCCGATTTCGCATTCCAGTCCTCATCAAAAAACAATATTAAGTGATTGGTTTTTGCATCTATAAAATGATCGCAAAAGTTGTCTATCAGTGTTTCTATCTGTTTTTTAAGTTCTGCATCGGGCCAAATGCGATATAGGTTGGTATAGCCTTCCAGTACGTGCAGATGGGTATTCATGGTTTTCTTTTCGTTGGCATCTTTGGCGCTTAGTCGCAAATCGCCAAGGGGTTGCCAGTCGCGGGTAAAGGCTTCCATGTAGCCGGTTTTATCAGCATCATAGCTTTTATCAACCAGTAAATGATATAGACTGATTGCCTGCTCTTTTGCCACCTCCACGCCCGATGCAACGTAGTATTCGCTCAAAGCATAAATAGTGAACGCGCTTGCATAAACCTGCTTTTTGGTATCCAATGGATCGCCCTTAAAATCAAGCGACCAATAAACCCCACCAAATTCAGCATCTATAAAATACTTACTGATATACTCATAAGCCCGATGAGCCATCGCCAAACTTTCAGCATCCGGCTTTAAATTATAAGCCGCCGAAAAGCTCCACAAAATCCGCGCGTTTAAAACCGACCCCTTGGGGGCATCGGCAGTAACGCGGTTATCGTTATCAATTTTACCTAAAAAACCGCCGTGCTGTTCATCCGGCGTGTATTTTTTCCAGTAATTGATAATGTTGTTTAGTTCTAAACTTAATTCTGATTTTAAAACATGTAAAACTTCCTTATCCCCTCTTGAGAGGGGGCGCGGTGGATTGTGTGGTGGCTGGGGTGTGTTCTCCGGCATGTTATATTTGATACTAAAAGCATACTACTACGCCCCTCTTAAATGAGAAGTCCAGCAAGACTATTGTCTGCTTGAGTGTGTATTTTAAATATTTCATTATTCAACTTAAATTCCCATCCCACTATTAAGACGAGAACGATGGATATTAAGGTGAGGGGTATCGATCAGCATTCTATTCGCATGAAGAACACACCCCTCCGCCCCTCTCAAGAGGGGATTCGCACATTCCCCTGCTTTTTGGAGGACTATAAAGTCTCCTGAAAGCTCTTATTCCTATCAACAATACCATAAATCGTATCCACCGAAGTTGACGATCTAAAGCCATCTGCCGGGGTATTTACAACATAGTCAATCAATTTATCAACAGTAGTAGTGGCTACATGCATACGTGTATCCGATGATGCATAATAAATAAATACCTTACCATCCTCATCGGCTATCCAGCCGTTGCAAAAAACTACGTTTGATACGTCCCCTACGCGCTCTTCGCCCTCGGGGGCCAAAAAGTAGCCGCCCGGTTTATGAGTAACTTTGGTAAGCTGATGCAAATCGGTCATAAACATGTACAGTACATACCGCAAACCTGCCGCGGTGTTGCGTACACCGTGCGCCAGGTGTAGCCAGCCTTTTTCTGTTTTTATGGGCGTTGGCCCTTGCCCGTTTTTGGCTTCGTAAACGGTATGGTAATTTTTATTGTCGATAATGGTTTCCTGGTCGATAACCGCGTTTTCCATGGAATCTGCCAGGCCAAAACCGATACCGCCACCGGTACCGGCGCTGATAAAACCATCCTGCGGACGAGTATACAGTGCGTACTTGCCATCCACAAACTCAGGGTGTAATACCACGTTACGTTGCTGCGGCGAGTTGGTTTTTAAATCGGGCAAACGATCCCAGGTCACCAAATCTTTAGTGCGGGCAATACCACAGGCAGCCACAGCCATTGATTGATCATGAGCCGGAGCTTCTGGGTCGCGCCTTTCGGTACAGAACAAACCATAAATCCAGCCATCCTCATGCAGCGTTAAACGCATATCGTACACATTGGTATCTGGCTCATGCGTTTGGGGCAAGTTTACCGGGTACTCCCAAAAGGTAAAATTGCTAATGCCATCCGGACTTTCGGCCACCGCAAAGAACGATTTACGATCTACCCCTTCAACCCGCACAACCATCATGTATTTGCCGTTGAATTTGATAGCGCCTGCATTAAAAGCGGCGTTGATGCCGAAACGTTCCATCAGGTATGGATTAGTATTAGCATTCAAATCGTACCGCCAGTTTACAGGGGCATGGGCAGCGGTTAGCACCGGATTTACGTAACGGTCATAAACGCCATTGCCTGTGCCTGCTATATGGTTTGGCCTGGTAAGCAACTGTTGCTGTTCTTGTTGCAGCGTATTGAGCCTTTGTTTAAAGTGAGGGGTCATATATTTATCGCGTATCGTAATCAATAATCTTTTAATTTATTCCACCAGGTTTTTTTAAGTACCGTCATGAGCACAAGTAACAGGGCGATAGTTACCATGAGGGGCATTTTTTGCTGCAGAATAAGATACATGGGCAATATGGTGAGGCATAATTGTACAATGGTACCTATAACCACATTGAACATATTAAGCTTAAAATTTTTATTGGGCACAAAAGCAGCATCTTCGGCCGTTACCTGTTTTTTGACCGGCTCCCAAAAGCCCCATGGCCGTACAGTGCTGTAAAACGATTTGAGTACTGCTATATCAGTTGCCTCACTTGCGTAAGAACCAATTATTGAACCGGCCAGCGAAATACCAAACAACACCGGGAACCAATACAATAACTCGCCCGAAGGGATAAACCAGGAGAATACCATCGACGACAAAATGCCAGCCAGCATCCCCCAAAAGAAACCATTAGCATTAAAGCGCCACCAATGCCATTTTAATACGTTTGATGCTACGTAGCCGCCATAAAGCGCAGATACGATCCATTGCAGTACACTGTTCACATCCTTCACAAAAAAGCCGAGGATAACACCTATAGCCACAACCAACACACCAACCAGGTAATTCATGGCGATAACCTTGCGGGTAGTAGCCGCCGGGGTAACGTATTTGAGGTAAATGTCGTTTACGATATAGGCCTGCGCCGCATTCATGGTACCGCTAAACGTGCTCATAAAAGCGCCCAGTAAACCAGCCAGTAGTAAACCTACTAAACCAACGGGTAAAAAGTTATTGATAACTGCCGGGAGGATACGCTCAAAGTCGATAGCGCCGGTAGCATCCTTGAGGTCCATTTGATGGTAATACAGTAAACCTAAAATGGTTAAGCTTACAATAAGCGAGTAGCGGATGGGCAGCAATATAATGTTCACAAAACCGCTCATCTTACTGGCTTCCTCGGGCGAGCGGGTGGACAGGATTTTCTGCATATCGTAATTTGGTGCCGGACCAGCCAGCGCCGCGAAAAAACCCTTGAAGGTCATCATCATAAAAAACAACCCGAAAAGTGAGTAACCATCATCCTTTATTTTCTGATTTACCTCGTTGATAATGCCCGACCAGCTTAGCCCTAAACTTTTGCCAAAGAACGGGCTGTACCAACCATCAGGCACATTGAGGTGATGCCCGCTTAGCTTGCCTGCGGCTATAAAACCTATCCAAACACAGGCCACACTCATGATGCCGTATTTGATCATATCGCCTAATACAATGCTGTGCATGCCACCCAAAATGGAATAAAACATGGCGAAAAGGGTGAATACAATACCATATACATGCGGCACATATTGAGGCGCTACATTGAAAGGAACGTAGGCTTTTACCAAATCCCAGGGGATAAAAATCTCGATAAACTTGCCCAGGCCAATAAAACCGTAGGCCAGGAACCCAAAGCAGCTTAACAACGCGAAGGCTATCACCACAATATGCGATGGCCCTACTCCTGCCCCGGTTTTACCAAAGCGGGTAGCCAGCCATTCGGCACCGGTGGTAGCGTTTGAGCGGCGCAGCCAGCGGGACAGGTACATCATCAAAAACACCTGGTTAAATACCGGCCAAAGCCATGGAATCCAGATGCTCTTCATGCCGTATACAAAGCACAGGCTCACCATCCACATGGTGCCGCTGATATCAAACATATCCGATGCATCACTCAGCCCCAGTTTATACCACGGCAACGATTTACCGCCAAGCATATAACTTTCCTTGTTTTCGCGGGCCTTTTTACGGTACCATAAACCGATAAAAATGGTGCTCAACAGGTATAAAACGATGATGGCAACATCAAGGAAGTGTAACTTCATTTAATTTTATTTGGGATCAGAATTTTCAGAATTTAAGAATATTCAGAATGCCTGGCGATGGGCAAAAAGGCGCACAGGTTTTCAAATTCTGTTAATTTTCAAATTCTGCAAATTCTGATGATAATTGGCATATTCAAAAATGAGTTTATAAAAACAAGTTTTATAATACTTTTTTAACCTTCTATTTTAGTTTTTGAATATTATAGACTTTTTATCGTTTAAATATTGAAGCGCAATTATGCATGTTTCACATCCCACTACCATCCGGCTATAGCAATACATTTATAAGGAAACGATGGCGTTAGTTTATATGAGAGAAGGTTTTCTCCGTGAACAACTCAAATATACAAAAAATGCGTCATATCTAAGATATGAACATCTGTAAACCAGGCACAAACCCAGCAACCTCATCATTTTCAAATTTTCAAATCGACCTAAATAAACACCCTGTTCCCGGTATACGTTTCGCGGAAATCTTTGGGGATGCAGAGCTTTTTGCGTTTAAAGATGCGGTTAAAATTAGAGATATTGTTAAAACCGCATTTATAGGCGATCTCGGCCACGGTGGAAGTTGAATCGATGAGCATGCGGGAAGCATGGCCCAAACGAATCTCGTTAAGACTATCAATGAAGGTTTTACCTGTGCGTTTTTTAATAAAACGACTAAAAGAAGCCTCGGGCATATTGGCTATTTTGGCTACCTCGGCAAGGGATACCTGCTTGTTGTAGTTGGTGTTCATGTGCTCAAACACTTTTTCAATGCGGCGGCTGTTATAATAAAACTTATCGTTGGTAAAGCTGGGATCTGATAACATCTTCATATTGCGGGAGATAGACAGATCATGCATGATCGACATCAGCTCCAGCACCGAATCGAACCCGCTCTTTTTATCGAGATTAAGGATACGCTCCTTAAGCACCTGGATAGTCTCCGGCGAAAATACAATACCACGCTGCGAACGCTCCAGCATGCTTTTCACAAAGCTTAACTGATTGCGTTTCAGAAACTTTTCATCAAACAAATCTTTATGAAACTGTATGGTTACCTCCATAATATCCTCGCTTTGACATTGATGGGTAAACCAGGCGTGATACAAATTCGGACCGATTAGGGCAAGCTCCAGTTCCTCTATCACTTCAATATGGCCGCCCACTACCCGTTTTGCTCCTTTAGCATTGATAATCAGGTTTAACTCGTACTCATCATGGTAATGCAGCGGAAAATCAAACTTCTTTTTATTCCTCGAAAAAATGGTAAAGCAGTCGCTTGGGGTTAGCGGCGTAATTTCGCGCATCACGTTATTGGTTGTCATAAAACAGAAACAGGTTTAATGGGGATAAATGGTGATACGAATTTAACAAAACAATATCAACTATTCATCATTTTTGTAAGTTTTGAATTATATTTTGCAATAATCTCATCAATATAGATTCCATTTTTGCCTCAAATAACGCTGTTTTTAGTATCCTCCTAAGCACCAAACAATCACCTTTTGATAACCTTTCGCATCCATCTAAGCACCTTTTACGCACCTTATATCTACTTAACGCGCTTTTAATTTTACATTTACTTTACCGGCAGGTATTTATAAAAACTTACGTTTGCAACCGCGAATAAAACTTAACTTTTAACCCAAAAGGTCAGCACTTAAAACCTGTCGCTAAACAATGGCATTATAATTGGCTTAAACAATTTTGTCATAAGGTTTTAACATTATGACCTATAAAACGCCCATCGCAAACAAATACCGGCGGGCACTTGTACAGTAATCAACAATGATTAAAACATTACTATCATAAATTAATGGATACAGCAGCAAGCAGCACTCCGGCGGTACGCAAAAAAAAGTCGAAACTGTGGCAAACCATAACCGACTTTTTTGTAAGCCTGTATAATATCAACAAATTCATTCTGCGCTTTTTCAGGGAAGCCTTTATGCCCCCTTTTGAACTAAAGGAAGTGATGCGCCAGTGCTATGAGGTTGGCGTACGCTCGTTCACTCTTATTACGGTAACGGGTTTTATAGTGGGTTTGATTTTCACCAAACAATCGCGGCCATCATTATCACAGTTCGGCGCTACTTCGTGGCTGCCATCATTGGTGTCTATCGCTATTATGCGGGCTTTGGCTCCATTGGTTACAGCACTTATCGCATCGGGCAAAGTAGGTTCAAGCATTGGGGCCGAGCTTGGCTCCATGCGGGTTACCGAGCAGATAGACGCCATGGAAGTATCGGGTACCAAACCCTTTAAGTTTTTGGTGTGCACCCGGGTTCTGGCTACCACGCTTACCATCCCCATCCTATCTACCTATACAGGCTTCATCGCCATGTTTGGTGGTTACTTAAATGTAGCCCAAAACGAGGGCACCACCTGGAGCACCTTTATACAGGAGTTTTTTGATCCGCTTACGTATACCGATTTTGTGGCATCGCTCATTAAATCCATCATGTTTGGGTTTACTATTGGTATTGTGGGTTGCTACCAGGGTTATAATTCGGCAAAGGGTACCGAGGGTGTGGGCAAGGCGGCCAATGGCGCGGTGGTTACGGCCATGTTCCTGGTGTTTATTGAGGAGGTTATTATTGTGCAGATTACCAGCTGGTTCCGTTAATTACGCATCACCATGGAAAAGAAAATTGTAAAAGGCGACCATACTAACCCGGTTATCAGCATCAGGGGATTAAAAAAATCTTTTGAAGATTATCACGTGCTCCGCGGCATTGACCTCGACCTTTACCAGGGCGAAAACCTGGTGGTGCTTGGCAGGTCGGGCACGGGAAAATCAGTGTTGATCAAAATCATATCCGGCCTGTTAAAGGCCGATGAAGGAGATGTAGAGGTACTTGGCAGCAACATAGCGCATATTACTGAAGAAGCGTTACAGGCCCTGCGCATCCGGATAGGCTTCTCGTTCCAGAACAGCGCCTTATATGATAGTATGACAGTGCGCAAAAACCTGGAATTTCCGCTGGTACGCAACCGCAAGGGCATTACCCGTAAGGAAATTGATACCAATGTAGAAACCGTGCTTGATGCCGTTGGCCTGTTGCAAACCATCAACCAAATGCCATCCGAGCTTTCGGGCGGGCAGCGTAAGCGGATCGGCATTGCCCGTACACTGATCCTGAACCCCGAAATTATGTTGTACGATGAGCCGACCGCAGGCCTGGACCCTATTACCTGTATTGAGATCAACGACCTGATTAACGAGGTGCAGGAACGCTTCAACACTTCATCCATCATCATTACGCACGATTTAACCTGCGCCAAACAAACCGGCGACCGTATTGCCATGATGCTCGACGGTCAGTTTCAGCGCACCGGCACTTTTGAGGAAGTTTTTGATACCAACGACAACCGGGTGAAGCCATTTTACGACTATAACTTTATCAAATAAATACAAAAAGACATTACAACCATTATCATGGACGCGACAGAAAATAAAAAAGCAATCATAGTAGGCCTGTTTTTGGGGCTGGGGCTTATATTGTTCATCCTGGGCATATTTACGCTTGGCGGGCAACAAAAGGCCTTTGTTAAAAACATCAAGCTCAGTTCGGTATTCAGCGATGTGGCCGGCTTAAAAAAGGGCAACAACGTTTGGTTTTCGGGCGTAAAGGTGGGTACCATCAGCGCGGTACGGTTTACCGGCCCATCGCAGGTGCAGGTTTTTATGAGTATTGACCAGGCTACCCAGCAATTTATACACCGCAACGCCCAGGCCAAGATCAGTAGCGACGGGTTGATAGGTAATAAAATTATTGTGATAGATGGCGGCAGTCCGCAGGCGCCCGAAGTGCAGGATGGCGATGTATTGCAAGCCGAGAAACTGCTATCAACCGATGACATGCTGAAAACCCTGCAGGAAAACAACCAAAACCTGCTTGCCGTAACCAGCGACTTTAAAACGCTGAGTCACCAGATATTGCAAGGCAAAGGAACCATCGGCGCGTTGATGGCCGATAATACCATGGCCCTGCAATTGCGCGCCGCCATGAAAAACCTGCAAACCGCCACCCAAAGCGCGGCACTAATGGCCGATCAGCTAAATAGATTTAGCAATAAGCTAAACACCAAAGGAGGTTTAGCAGATAACCTGCTTACCGATACCGCAACGTTTAACCGCATCCGCCAGGCCGCAAACCAATTGCAGGCCGCGGCTACCAACGCCTCTACCCTTACCAATAACCTCAACAAAGCCAGCGAAAAATTAAACCGTACTGATAACGCCATAGGTGTACTCCTTAACGACCCCAAAGGGGCCGTACAAGTACAAACCACCCTCAACAACCTGCAACAAAGCTCCATCAAACTAAACGACGACCTGGAAGCCGCCCAACACAACTTTTTCCTGAAAGGCTTTTTTAAGGATAAAGCGAAAAAGGCCAAGGAGGATAGTTTGAAGAAGGTGGGGCAGTAAGTCCCCTCTAAATCTCCCCCGGAAGGGGAGATTTTCAATATTGCGGCCCGCACGTTGTTGGTGTTGTCACCAACAATTGTTTTCCGGCACTATCGTCGATAACAATACTGCCGATTGTTTCATATTATCACTTCCCTTTGCACGATGCTGTTAGGTTAAGCAACGGCATTCAACATATCGAACCAGCTGTTGGTGACAACACCAACAGCGTGCGGTGTGGACTGGTTTTGTAATTGTTATACGCCCGTTGTTAGTGTAAAAACTAAGAGTGATATAGCCATAGGAATTCCAATACGAAAGCACGATATTGGCTAAATGGCGCTTATTAATTTCGACTATCATCCTCAATTTTTCACCGCGACTATACCCGCACGTTGTTGGTTTTGTCACCAACAACTCGTTTATGGCGCTATTGTCGTTAAAAATAATGTCGCTTTCTCCATACACCTCACTCAATCCCGAATTTTAAAGTAAAACGACAACATCCAACAACACGACCCTGCTGTTGGTGACAACACCAACAGCGTGCGGTATGAAAACCAAGAGTGATATAGCCATAGGAATTCCAATGCGAAAGCACGATATTGGCTAAATGGCACTTATTAATTTCGACTATCATCCTCAATTTTTCACCGCGACTATACTTGAATGGAAACACCTTTTAAAAGACGATGAGTTTAAAGATGTCATTATTCAAAGTTTAAAATTCCTCTCTGATGAAGGCTGTATAGTGGTTTACGCTTTTGTGATTATGCCCAACCATTTCCACCTAATATGGCAAATACAGGATGGATACAAGCGTGAATCTGTTCAACAACGATTGATGAAATTCACTGCCCAGCAAATGAAATTCAGATTGCTTGATTCTAAAAACCCATGGTTCGACGCATTCAGGGTAAATGCTAAAGACAGGCAGTACCAGTTTTGGGAACGCAATTCATTGAGTGTTGATTTGTGGAGTCCGAAAGTTTTTATGCAGAAGTTGGATTATATTCACAACAACCCGCTACAGCCCAAATGGAATTTGGCGGCATTACCTGAAGATTATAAATATTCGTCGGCCCGGTTTTATATCACAGGCGAAGATGAATTTGGATTTTTACGACATCATATGGGATGAAGAAAAGTTGTTGGTGACAACACCAACAACGGGCGGTGAACGCCGACAAAGGGCGAATTTTAAGATAAAGAGACAACATCCAACAACACGAATGTGCTATTGTTGACAACCAACAGCCCCGCACGTTGTTGGTGTTGTCACCGACAACTCGTTTACGGCGCTATCGTCGTCAAACAGCAATGCTACCATTTTAGCGAACAAGGTCTTCTCCCCAATGCTTTTATGTAAAGGAACAACATCCAACAGTGCGAATCAGCTGTTGGTGACAACACCAACAGCGTGCTAGATCAACACCCAACAATATGAATCTGCTATTGGTGACAACACCAAAAGCGTGCTGGCGTTGAAGTTTATGCAAATCGGTATCGGACAATGAACTAACACCCTTCGGCGTTCGAGATTCATTATTCGATATTATTTCCAGATTCTTTACTCCCCTTTATTCACCAAATTAAACTCCTTAAACTCTGCATACTCGTCCGCCGGGCCTTTGTAAAATAAGCCTACCCGTTGTGGCCTGTCCCATTGTGGCAAAAAGCTAATATCAATGACTTTACTGGTAGCCAACTCAGTCCACTTACCCTGGTTTTGGCTATAGTAAACTTTGCAGGTTTTATCGGGCTGCATGGTTATTTTAAGCAGAACGGGAGTACCGGCTTTTATCGCCGCAGAATCAATTACGTTAAACGCACCGTCTTGAATCATCCAGAATTTCACCTCGTTACCCGCAACACCTATGCCCAGTGCGGCTTTTGCCGTACCGTAAAATGACAGCCCTTTTAAAGCGGCATTGTGGTTAGTTACGGTGGTGGTTACAGCAAAATTATCAGATACCGGGCGTACACCATAAATAACTCCTTCGTTATTGTTATCTAACATAGTACCTGATAGCTGCAGCTTGCCATTACCTTGTTTTACCCTCGGCACAGCACTATGAAAATCATATTGCCAGTACAAGGCGGGCTTGTTAGCGGTAAAGGTGTCGTGAATATCGGGCAGCGTTGTTGGGTTGGGTAGGGCTTTCATTACAGGCCAGCCGTTTTTGCCTGTAAAACTTAACGAGGCCAACATGCCTTCCCTGCCCGTAAGCGTCTCGCTGCGTTCGTTATAAGCATGGCATAGGTAAGTATATTTACCTGCTCCCGTTTGTACAAAAGTGCCGTGGCCGCTGCATTTCCAACCAGGGGCCGGTTGCAGTACCTCATCGCTCTCCAACTTTTCGTACGGACCAGCAAAACTGGTAGCCCGGGCTACTTTTACGTGGTAACTGCAGCCAACACCACAACACCCGCCTGCCGAGTAAAACAGGTAGATGTATTTGCCGTTTTTAAGAAAGCTTTCACCTTCTAGGCCCTGCCCTTTATCGTCTTTAAGCAGCGAAATCACATCATCGCCAACGGTTTTAAGACCATCTGCCGATAGTTTTTTGGCCAGCAATTCAATGGGGCGTTTATCCAGTCCGTATGCTTTGAACGTGATGTACAGCTGCCCGTTATCGTTGTAAATAAATCCGTCTATCGCTTCCTTACCGTAAGCTACAATCACGCCGTGGTCTGTAAAACCATGGTCGGGATATTTGGAGGTGGCTACGCCAATACACGATATATTATCGGCCTTGCGGCGGGCAGTGTAATAAATATAGTAAGTATTGTTGATGTGGTAATACTCCGGTGCCCAGAATGATCCGGCTGTCCAATCAGGAGCTTTATCAAACACGTAACCAACCTGTTTCCATTGCTTTAAATTGGCAGAGTGATAAATAGGATAATGTGGCGCCCACTCTGAAGAAGTACCGGCAGCATAATACCCTGTGGGGGTATGAATAATGGTAGGATCGGGAAAATCGCCGGGGATTGCCGTGGTTTTGGTTTGGGCCGCGGCTATCGTGCACAGGCCTATGCAAAACAGGCAAGCGATTATTTTATTGGTTATGGTTTTCATATGGTTAATATGTTATGCTATAAATTTATGATCACAAGTTAATGCTGAGCTGTGAAATCCGCAGACTGTGAAAGTGATTATGACAATTACTTTTAATTCCAACGTCATGCCGAACTTGTTTCGGCACCCCACTTGCTAAGTATACTTCATGCGGGTTACCTGTCCTGTGGGGTCCCGAAACAAGTTCGGGATGACTTTATAGTACATTAGTTCAATAGTTTCTTTATTCCTCCCCTACTATGCTCACTTCCTTCGTCACTACCTGCTTATTCCTCGCGCTAAGATACCTCCGTACGGGCACATCTATCAATCGCATCACCAGGTAAGCAAAGGCAATTAATAAAACTACGCCTATACACATAATGATAATCAGCTGGTGAGTATCCGGCTTTTTTGAATCCATGTAGCTCATCAATATCCATAAAAAGGGATAGTGGATCATGTAAAGCGGATAAGATATATCGCCTAAAAACTTGCAGATGCCTTGCAGCTTTTGCCCTACCTGCGCGCCTGCTCCCATGGCTATTAAAAACGGGAAGTAAAATATGGCAATCGTAGGATCGATAAACGGGTTAGTTTTCTCAGAAAATGGAATTAAAAAAATAACAAACAGCAAAGCACCCACACCCAAAAATCCCAATTTTGATTTGATAATAAAGTTATAACGGTAAACCAATATCCCCGCTAAAAACGAGTATAAAACACGGAAGCCACCACCCGCCACATTATCGCCTCCCCAGCCAACGCCTAAAAAGCCGGCTTTCGCGGTTTCGTAATAAAGGCCGGCCGCGCCAATTACCATGAGTGCCCATATGAACTTTTTGGGTAGCCTGATGAGCACAAAAGCGTAAAATATATTGGCCAGATATTCCCAGGCCAGCGACCATGTTGGCGGGTTAAGATGAAAAAGGTTAAAATACCTTTCATGCACCGTTGGGTACGGAATTAACAGGCAGGAGCTTAAAAACATCAGCAAAATTTTACCGGCTCCGTAAACCTTGTAAAGACTGCTGTACGGATCAAACACAAAAGCTAACAAACCTATCACCGCGCCAACCAAAACCATGGGGTGCAGGCGAATAAGGCGTGCTTTAAAGAACTGCAGCTTGCCAATACTTTCCAGCTTAGTATCATAAGCATAGGCGATTACAAAGCCCGATAAACAGAAAAAGAAATCGACAGAGAGATAAGCATGTGCTATAAAACTATCGGGATATTTGGGAACTATAAATTCCATAAAATGGAAAATAACTACAGATACGGCGGCGATTCCCCTGAGGCCATCTAAAATTTGAAAATGTGGTTTACTTTTTAAAAGAACAGAACTTGAATTTGCAGCAGGCATTGATGTTTATTAAACGTGGTTTATAATAGTTTTCAAAGAAACGTTATTAACCTTAGCGCAAATAGCCGCAATGAATCAATTTTTCTACGTTTTGTATCAATTGAGTGATAATGGCGCAGGTTACTAAAACCCAATAATGCCAAACCATAAACAGGATATTTGGGGGAGTCTTCAAAACAACACCGTCAACGCGAAGCAATGGGCAGCAGTCACACGTAAACTGTAACATTCGCGTTACAAATCAAGCTATTGTACATTAGAAAACCTTGCCCATTGTGCTATATACCGCAAAAACATACCTTTATGAGCATTCTTTAAAGGAGTGTTTCCCTGGTTCTATGAAATTACAATTTAACCGTAACCTGCAACTTGGGTACGGTATTTCTATCGTTATATTATTGGTGGTTGGCATAATGTCGTTTACCACATTAACAAGTTTGCTAAGCAGCAGCCAATCTGTTGCACATAGCACGCTTGTTATCCAAAAACTGGAAAAAATGATGTCGGTAATGAAAGATGCCGAAACCGGTCAGCGGGGCTATCTCCTAACCGATAAAGAAGACTTTCTTGAACCCTACAACGGTGCATATCAACATGCTGTACATTTGGCCAATGATGTTACTACGCTCACCGCCGATAATCCTGACCAAATCGTTAATCTTTCCCGCATCCGCGCTATACTCCTTAAAAGGTTTGACATACTGCATACCTTAACCGATAAAAAACGAGATGGCGGCATTGTGAACACCGCCGACCTGCTGGCCGGTAAATATGCGATGGATTCCCTGCGCCAGGCTGTTGACAAGGCCGAGCAGGATGAGAACCGCTTGCTTGAAAACAAAACCGCCTTACTTAACCGGTACATCGCATTTGCGCCACTGGCCATCCTTGCGGCCATTACGCTGGCAGTAATTATTGCCTTACTATCTTATCTTGGCGTTGTTCGCGAATTGAAACATCGAGAACAACTGCAAACAGAATTACAGCTAAAAGAGGAAGAAACTGCCGCCTTTAACGAAGAACTTACAGCTGCCAATGAAGAGATCTCGGCATCAAACGAAGAACTCATGACTATTAATGAGGAACTTTCTGAAGCCCGTGAAGAACTCTTTACCCTAAACCGCTCGTTAGAAGATAAAGTAACAGAACGCACCCGCGCATTGGCCGAAAGCGAAGAGGAAACTCAGGCGCTTAATGAAGAACTTACGGCCATCAACGAAGAATTAGCAGCCGCGAATGAAGAAATGCTGGCCAGCAACGAGGAAATGCAACGTAGCCGCGAAGCTGCCCAGAAAAGTGAAAAGCTATTCCGGTCTATAGCTGTAAATATTCCACAGTCTTTAATCCTGGTAATGGATACCGAGCAGCGGCTTATTACTATTGAGGGCGACCTGATGGATAAACTGGGCTACCACGATGCCAGCTATGCAGGTAAATATATAGCCGATGTTGCCCTGCCCGAACGCTACGCGGCAACCCGCCCGTTTTATGAGCGCATGCTGGCAGGCGAACAAATTCGTGAAGAATTGAAAAGTGTAGCAGGCGACGATTTCCAGGTTGACTTTGTGCCATTAAAAGATGATGCGGGCAAAACATACGCGGGGCTGGTTATCGCTTTGGATATTACTGCCTACAAACAGGCCCAGGAAAAGAGCGCAAAACTGGCGGCTATTGTAGAATCATCTGCCGATGCCATCATCAGCAAAACATTGCAGGGCGTTATAACCAGCTGGAACCGTTCGGCCGAGCGGATTTTCGGCTACACGGCTGCCGAAATGATTGGACAACCTATCATGAAATTAATACCGCCCGATAGGCACCAGGAAGAACCACAGATTATAGCACGCATTAAAAACGGCGACCGTGTAGAGCATTTTGAAACCGAACGCCTGACCAACCATGGACAAAAACTGGATGTATCCCTAACCATCTCCCCTATCCGCGACGAACAGGGAAACATTATCGGCGTATCTAAAATAGCCCGGGATATATCTGAAAAGAAACAGGACGAACTGCGTAAAAACGATTTTATAGGCATGGTTAGCCATGAACTTAAAACCCCACTTACATCGCTAAGCGCGCTTATACAGGTTTTACACAAAAAATCATTGAATACCGATGACGCTTTTGCCGTATCGGCTTTAAGTAAAGCTAATGTGCAGGTGAATAAAATGGGCACCATGATTAATGGTTTCCTAAATGTTTCCAGGCTTGAATCGGGCAAGATCGTTATCGATAAAAGTAATTTTGATGTGGATGATCTGATTCGCGAAGTACTGGCCGAAGCAGAGCTGACCACAACCAGCCATCATTTTATATTTGAACCCTGCGCGCAAACTACTGTAAACGCCGACCGCGACAAAATCAGTTCGGTAATTTCAAATCTTATCAGCAACGCGGTAAAGTATTCGCCAAAGGGAAAGGTTATTAAGATAAAATGTGAGCTTTTGCCCAACCACGCCCAGGTAAGCGTACAGGACGAAGGAATGGGCATTAAGCAACAAGACCTTGGTAAACTATTTGAACGTTATTACCGCGTTGCAACAACACATACGCAACATATATCTGGCTTTGGAATTGGCTTGTATTTAAGTGCCGAAATCATACACCGCCACGAAGGCCGTATCTGGGCCGAAAGTGAAAGCGGCGTAGGGTCTACTTTTTATTTCACAATTCCGCTGGGATAAGTTGCAGTGGTAAGTGTGATAAACCTTTCCTGTTGTAATCTTTTACATAGGCGTGTTGTATCCCACTTGCCTTTTTATCAATTCTGCGCTACCTTTATACATATAAAATATATGCTATTATGAAAACTGAAAAAGCCATTTTGGCTGGTGGTTGCTTTTGGGGAGTAGAAGAACTTTTCAGGGTGCAACCCGGAGTTATATCAACGGTTGTGGGATATACCGGTGGCAATGTTGTTAACGCTACCTACCGCAATCACGGCACACATGCCGAAGGTATCGAGATTGTTTTTGACCCCGAAGTTTTGCCGTACAGGGGCTTGCTTGAATATTTTTTCCAGATCCATGATCCTACAACCCGCAATCGCCAGGGTAATGATATCGGTACATCATACCGCTCGGCCATTTTTTATTTGGATGAGGCCCAGCATGAAACTGCCAAAGCCCTGATTGCCGATATGGAAGCATCCGGCAAATGGCCAGGCAAAATAGTTACCGAGGTGGTACCCGCAACCGATTTTTGGAATGCCGAAGCAGAGCACCAGGATTATTTACAAAAACACCCTTACGGATACACCTGCCACTTTGAACGCCCGGACTGGAAACTTTCTTGAGACAGAATCAAGAATTAAGAGTCAAGAATTAAGAAAAAAAAGTAATATCGAATATTGAATGCCCAATAACGAATTGAAATAGTATTCGCTGTTGGGCATTCTACATTTTAAACGGTGTATCTTTTATTTAACAATTACTACTTTGCTACTAAGGCATCTCCTTCAAAAACAACGCCTGCCCAGCCATGAGCCATAAACTGCCTGATGTTTTGGTGATCTGTTGCATCCGGGTGTGCTAATACGGCCTGATAGTGCTCGGCAAATAAATACAACGTATCTTCCGCGCTTAGGTCATTCAGCTTTGCAAATGTTAAAACTTTAGCGCTACCCTGGTTTTGTGTGGCTTCATTATATGTATCGCCGTTTTTAAAAGCGGTTGGCTGATGGGTGTAATAGGTTTCGATCAACGCTAAAACATCGGTAAACTTTATTGAATTTTCTTTTAGCGCGGCTATTAATTGAAGTAGTTGCTCTTTCATTTAGTTGTTTTGTGCGGGCAAAATTATAAAATCAATCGGTATAAAAGTCTTGTGGTATCGAAACATCCGATATATCCAACCTAACATAACCTGCAATTTGCTTTCCTTTAATCGGCTGAATATTGGCCATCGTCGATTTTCGTGATGTATTGGGCGATGTTCGTTTTTAAAACAGATACTTACATTTATCATTGTGTTTTCTGATTTTAACATAAATAGTAATGATAAAAAATCCTTCAAACTGGTCGCGACGCGACTTCATTGCCACCATTGCCGGGACAGGTGCTGCAATGATGCTTAGTCCGCTGGCAGGCTGGGCCATGGTAAATGAGGTTGATCCGCGCGTGGCCGCCATTGTAGCCGCTACTATTGGCATTGACACGCATAATCACATTGATGTACCGCTTACCACGGCCGAAATGCCCGGACCAGATATTGACCTGGCCGGCGAAATGACCCGCTCTGGCTTATCGGCCATCTGTATGACATTCGCGCTGGATTATCAACGATTAGATCAACCTGAACAGGCCTATGAGCGCTTCCTGAACGGCCTTACCGTGATGGACCAGCAACTGGCCAAAAATAAAATAAAACGGTCATTAAACATGGGCAATCTGCGCGACGCGCACCAGCAACACCAGCCTACGGTAATTCAATCTGTAGAAGGCTGCCATTTTTTAGAAGGACACCTTGACCGGGTAGAAGTTGCCTACCAACGCGGTTTACGCCACCTGGGGTTACTTCATGACAGCGACGCATCGGTACCGCTTGGCGACGTGTATACCAACCCGGCAAAATTAGGCGGTTTAACGGCGTTTGGGGCCGATGTGATCAAGGAATGTAACCGGTTGGGTATATTGGTAGATTTGGCGCATGCCAGCAATGATACCGTAGCCGCGGCACTTAAAGTAAGTAAGCAGCCGGCACTCATTTCGCACACCGGCCTTGATACCCAACTGGGGCAAAACCAGTTTATGGCCCGCATGATGAAACCAAGGCTGATTAGTAAAGAAACCGCTAAGATGGTGGCAGACGCGGGCGGCGTAATTGGCGTATGGACACATCTTGCTGATTCGCCTTTGGAGTATGCCCAAAATATCCGCGCGCTTGTTGATGTTATTGGGGTTGACCATGTAGGTATTGGCACCGATACCAAACTAACCCCGGCCTACAGGGCGGCAGGTAACTTTGGCCCAATGCAGGGCGGCCCGGGTAAACCGGGCGATAATGGTGGCCCGCCGCCGGGTGGTAACAATGGCGATCACCGCGACGGTCCGCCGCTGGGTGGCAATAATGGCGACCGCCGTGATGGCCCTCCTCCGGGTGGTAATGGTGGTCCGGGTGGCGGTCCAAACCGTCAGCGGGCTGGCGAGCGTACCAACGAGACTTGGCCAGATCAAAAGGTTGGGTTCTATTATGCCGTGGTAGATGCCTTGTTGCAAACCGGTTTTAATGCCGATGAAATTGGCAAAATAGGCGGCGGCAATTTTTGCCGGATATTTGACGCCGCGACAGCGGGACATTAATATTTCCAACTCTTTTTTGGCTTAATTAAAAATATTTAGAAGCCTCGCAACAATGCGGGGCTTTTTTATGAACTTGCCGCATTAAGTATGCTCCTAAATTCATAGCCCTTTTTACTTGTTATTCCCATCCTGTGCTTCATTCTTAAGCTAATTTTTAATATTTTCGCCGCCCTTTAAATTTTAAAAAGGCTTTATTACCGCTGCTATGAATAAGTTTTTATACGGAATTGATTTTGGTACCACCAATTCGGCTTTGGCTATTTACAATGAAGAAACCAGGGAAATTCATAGTACCATCATCATCCCTTCGCTTATTTATTTTTACGCGCAGCCGGTTGTGGGTAATGCTAAGAATTACGTGGTAGGTGAAGAAGCCATCACAGCTTACCTTGCCGATGACATGAAGGGCCGTTTTATCAAATCGGTTAAACAAATCCTATCCAGAAGCAGCTTCACCGAAACCCGCATCCAAAACAAGCGCTACAACGCGTCTGACCTGGTAGCCATCATTTTACAGGAATTAAAAGAACGGGCCGACGAATTGATTGGCCAGGATTGCCGTAAGGCGGTGATTGGTCGCCCGGTATTTTTTGATGATGATGATGTGCAGAAAGATACGCTGGCACAAACCAGACTGAGTAAAGCGGCGGCATTGGCAGGTTTTGAGGAAGTCCGTTTTCAGTTTGAGCCAATCGGCGCGGCCTTTGCCTATGAAAAAACACTGGCGAAAAAAGAGAACGTATTGGTAGCCGATTTGGGCGGTGGTACAACAGATTTTACCTACCTGGTACTCGACCCCGAAAAAGTGGGCAGCAAAGATCGTAAGAATGATATGATGGCCAGCGGCGGTATCTACATTGGCGGCGATAGCCTTGATTCGGCTTTTATGTGGGAAAAGGGTACACCCTACTTTGGCAAAAACACGTTGTATGAGGCCACGCCGGGTAAAGTGCTAACAGTACCCAAATCGCTGTTTGTAAACATTTGCTCCTGGGAACAAATGAACTTTTTTAACGGGCCCCGCATTAAAAAAGACATTGAAGATTATTACTACTTTTCACGTAACGACCGCCAGTTTAAAAACCTGATCACCCTTATTGACAATAACCTGGGGTATTCGGTATTTCAGGCTATCGAAAAAACAAAAATTGAACTTTCAAACGGTGATACTTCTACATTTAGTTACCATAAAATGGATATCGATATTGAAGAGGAAATTTCACTGCCCGGTTACGAAGATATTATAGCCAAAGATGTAAACAGGATTGCCAATTACCTGGATGAATTTATGACCCAAAACGGCATCGACCCTGAAAACATCAACAGCTTATTTTTAACTGGCGGCACATCTTTGGTGGGCAGCGTTCAAAAGCTGTTCAAAAACAGGTTTCCGCATGTGAATTTAAATTCGGGCGATAATTTCAAAAGCGTTGCCAAAGGGTTGGCCTATAGCGGGTATTTGTTTGAGAATTAGCGGTACACGAAAGAGGTAGCACCTACGGCGCATAAAAATATTTTATGTTCTTTTCTACAACCAGGTAGCCGCTATGCGGCAGAAATATTTGAGAGGATAATATCGGTTGCTTTACATGCGTGTGTAAAGTTCATCATCAATAAAACAGATTTTCTGGCAAATAGTGGGGCCTCGAGTAACCGCGTAGCGGTCATCCATTTCTTTCAATTTTATTTTTGTATTGTTGAGATTTTTTCTTTGCCAGCCACATTTCCTGCCGCATAGCGGCTACCTATTTGTAGTAAAATAGCCCCACCAGCAAGATGCCGCGTCGCGGCTACCTGTTTACGCTAAAAAGTCTCCAATTCTGGATTCAGGCAGATCTTCCTTTTAATCAACTCTCCGCTACATCAAACCCTTATGCAACATTTGCGATAACCAGGCTATTTTGCTTTCAAATTGTGGGAAACGGCCAAAAATCATAATTTCCTGTTCAAAGCTTTTAAAGGCGGCACTCAGGGTTTCGGCCAAAAACTGGGTATCTTCTTCAGATAGTTCAACTATATCCTTGTTTTCTATCCCCCACCGTATCATTTGCTTTACAAGGGCGATTTCATCATCGGCAAAAGCTCTGGTTTTTAACATCAGCTGCGCCGGGTCTTGTTTCAAATCGTCAATAACAAGCTGGTATTTTAAAACCACCTCGCGTAAGTTTTTAATCTTGATACTGTTAAAGGATTCTATATTGGCCGAAAAAGATCGTCGTTTACTTATGGAGGCCGCGCTTTCTTCCAAGCAGTGCGAGAAAAGCTTACCGCAAACGGCATCCAGCACTTCTTCTTTATTTTTAAAATAATGATAGAGCGTGCTGCGTCCCTTTTTACATTCGTTTGAAATATCCTGCATGGAAACCCTTAAATAGCCGTAACGTTCAAACACCACGCCCGACGCTTTAATAATCTCTTCTTTTACCTTATCGTTTTCATCTACTTTCATGGCTCGACAAAAATACATTTTTTGTTTGTGACTATGATGCAATCAAACGGTTTAATCGTAATCTGAATGAAATTCTAAAATGACATTCACATTAAAAATATCATCGATACAAATACTGTATATTTGTCGAAGCTTGCATCAGACGTAAGTTAAGCGGATAAACAAATCTGTACTTTCATCAATGGATTTACTAATTATTGATATAAATTCCTTGATAAAGCCTGAAATACATATCGACAAAAACACACAAAATGTTCAATTGAATTAAATGAAAACCAAAACTACACTCACCGCGGCAGTATTAACTGCCTTATGGATTTCCGGATGCGCCGGTAAAAAAGAGCAAACTACAGGTCCGGACACTTTAGCTGTCAACGTATTTAACTTAAGTACCAAATCCATATCCGCCGGCGATAATACCGTTTACGACGGAACGCTTGAGGCCGATAAAACTATCGATTTAAGTTTCCAGGTTTCGGGAACCATTTTATCATTCCCCGTACATACCGGCGATTTTGTAAATAAAGGACAACTGGTAGGCGCTGTAGATGAAACTACCTACCGCAACCAGTACAATGCTCAATTAGCCCAGGTAAAACTTGCCCAGGAAAACTACACCCGCATAAACGAAGTATTTAAAAAAGGCAGCGTTGCCGAAATAAAAATGCTGGAAGCCAAATCAAATTTCGACCAGGCAACATCGGCAGCGCAGGCAACCTATCAAAATATAGCCCATACCCATCTTTATGCTCCCGTTAGCGGCTACGTTGGCGAAAAGAAAGCCGAAGCCGGCGCGGTGGCAAGCCCCGGTCAGCCGGTATTGCAGTTATTGGATACCCGCGCTGTTAAGGTATTGGTAGCCGTGCCCGAAAGTGAAGTTAACCGGTATAAAGCAGGCACCCCGGCTACCGTGAAAATTGATGCGCTGGGCGATACTCCCTTACAGGGCAAGGTTGCCGAGGTGGGTGTTTTAGCCCTTAGCGGCAGCGCCAATTACAACGTAAAAATTACCCTGGCCAATAACGATATGAAGCTAAAACCAGGTATGCTTTGTAAAGTAGTGTTTGATAAAGCGGCCAGGGTTGCAGATACAACCAGCGCCAAAGAAGTGATAGTACCGGTACAGGCCATACAGGTTGACGAAAAAGGCAACAACTTTTTATACATAGTAACCGCAGATCATAAAGCGGCCCGAAAGGAAGTAACCACCGGCCAGCTTTACAGTAAAGGCATTACTATTAAAACCGGCCTTAACGGCAACGAGGAGGTAATAACTTCTGGTTACCAGAAACTTGCCGATAAAACCCCCGTAATTGTCAACAACTAACAGCAGATCATGAAAAAGAAAGGTAATTTAATTGAATGGGCTATGGAGTACCATGTATTCCCGCTGGCTTTATCTGCCGTGCTTGTTCTGCTTGGTATAGCCGCGCTTTTTAACATGCCGCGAAATGAGTTTCCCGATTTTACCATCAGGCAGGGCCTTATAACCGGGGTGTACCCCGGTGCTTCATCCAAACAGGTTGAAGAGCAGTTGACCAAAAAAGTGGAAGAGTACTTATTCAGCAATAATGAGGTGAATAAGAAAAAAACATACTCCTACTCCCGCGATGGTGTCATGTACATTTTTGTTGAGGTTGCCGATAATTTAGACGCCATACAAACCAAGGCATTTTGGAACAAGATTAAAAACGGCATGCTCATTTTGCAAAGCCAGCTTCCCAAAGAGGTTAAAGGGTTTTACATCGATAGCGATTTTGGAAATACATCGGCCCTGCTCCTATCGGTGGAATCAAATACAAGGCCATATAAAGAGTTGCTCCGCAATGTAGAAGATATTGAAGCCGAATTGCGGCAGGTGCAGGATGTTGCCAAAATATCGCACACGGGCAACCTAAACGAGCAGCTAACAGTTTACGTGGATAACAATAAGCTGCTGCAAAAAGGTGTATCGGCAGGCAACATTATGCAGATACTGCAAAATGAAGGCGCTATAAACGCTACCGGCAAAGTAGAAGGAGCCGTAGTTGATGAGCCAATCCACCTGAGCACGTTTTACAAAACCGAGGCAGAACTTGCCGACCAGATCATCAGGCAGGATGCAAACGGCAACTCCGTGCGCCTGCGCGATGTAGCTACACTGAAACGTGAATATGACGAGCCGGATAGCTATGTAACCTCAAACGGCACCAAATCAATAGTGGTTTCGCTGGAGATGATAACCGGCAAAAATATTGTACTATTTGGTAAAGAACTGGAAGCGCACATCGAAAAAGTACGCGAACACCTCCCACCGGATATTAAACTGGTAAAACTGGCCGATCAGCCCGAGGTTGTGGACGATTCGATAAGCCACTTTATGAAAGAGTTTGCCTTCGCGCTTATTGGTGTTGTATGCGTGGCCCTGTTGCTGTTACCCTTCAGGGTGGCCGCCGTGGCCGCCGCCACTATCCCCATCACCATAGCCGCTACGCTGGGTATTATGTATATGACCGGCATTGAACTTGATACCGTTACACTTGCCGCCTTAATTGTGGTGCTGGGTATTGTGGTTGATGACCCTATAGTGGTGATTGATAATCACGTTGAAAAGCTGGATCATGGCATGTCTATTTGGGATGCGGCTATCAGTAGTGCTAAAGAATTGTTTCCATCGGTATTTACCGCTACGCTGGCCATTTCTGCCACTTTTGTACCGCTGGCATTTTTCATGACCGGTACCGCTAAAGATTTCATCCGGTTATTCCCGGTAACCATTATGATAGCGCTAACCCTATCGCTGCTGATCTCTATGCTGGTGGTTCCTTTCTTTAACACCCTATTTGTAAAAAAAGGATTACTGCATAATAAGGCAGATGAAAAAAGATCATTCCTGGACCGCTTGCAGGATTTTTTCAACAACCATATCGGCAATTCTATGAAGCACTACAAACTCACCGTGTTTTTCGCGGTGATGGCTGTAGTTGTGGGAATTGGCATTATGGGTGTACTGCCGCAGCAATTATTCCCTAAGGTAGAGCGCAACCAGTTCGCGATGGAGATCTATTTACCATCTGGCTATAACCTATCTCAAACAGATAGTGTGGTAAAGGGCATGGAACGGATACTGAAACAGGATAAGCGCATCATCAACTATACCAGCTTCATTGGTAGCAGTTCGCCACGTTTCCACTCGGTATACGCGCCTAATTTGCCGGCAAAAAACTATGCGCAGATATTGATCAAAACAGTATCTGAAGATGCAACCGAAAAGGTTATTATCGAATATCAGCATAAATACAGTAACCTGTTTCCATCCGCCTATGTGCGTATGAAGCAGCTGAACATGATTAACGCCCTGGCACCTATTGAGGTAAGGATCAGCGGAAACGATATCTCATCATTAAAACAGGTGGCTAACCAGGTTTTAGCCATTGGCAAAACCTACAAAGAGGTAACCTGGGCCAGAACAGATTATAACGAGATACAGCCCACTCTTAAAATAGATGTTAAAACAGCCGAAGCAGCAAGGCTTGGCCTGGGCAAAAGCGATATTGCCAACGCGGTAGCTATGCACTCCGAAGGGATAACAGCTACCCAGCTTTGGGAAAACACTTACGCCGTAGATGTTAAAATTAAATCGCCAAAAGCTGCAAGGAGCGATCTATCGGCCCTGCGCGATCTTAATATCGTATCGCCACAAACAAAATCCATTATCCCCTTAAGGCAGGTTGCTGATGTAAACCAGGAATGGAACGACGGCCAGATAGCACGCAGAAACAGCGTGCGTACACTCACTGTACGTATGGATGTAACCCAGGACGCTGTGGCAAATGCCGTTTTGGCCAAAATGCAACCGGCCATTGAAAAAATAAAACTCCCCAACGGTGTTGAATTACGTTACGGAGGCGAACTGGAGTTACAAGGCGAAAACCAGGGGCCAATGGGTACCGCGCTTGGCGTAAGTATCATATTGATATTCCTGATTTTATTATGGCACTTTAAACATCTTAAACATGCCCTGCTAAGCATTACCACCATGCCTTTGAGTTTGTTAGGCGCATCGTTCGGTTTGTTGGTGATGGGATATCCGTTCGGGTTTACATCCTTTTTGGGCTTGCTTGCGCTTTGCGGTATTGTAGTGCGTAACGGTATCATCCTCATAGATTTTGCCGAAGAGTTGCGGCTGCACGAGGGTAAATCTGCCTTTGAAGCTGCAAAACTATCTGCCGAGCGCCGGATGCGACCTATTTTCCTTACCTCATCGGCAGCGGCTGTTGGTGTAATACCGATGGTGATCAGCCGGTCGTCATTATGGGGACCGCTTGGTACAGTGATCTGTTTCGGGTTATTGCTATCCATGTTGCTCACGTTATTCGTGCTGCCTACCCTTTACTGGCTTTTCTTCCGCAAGGAGGATCAAAACAAACCGGATAGCCAAACCCCGGAAACCGTAACCGCATAAGTTCATGATCATGAAAACATTCTTTTTTTCCATATTTATTTTATCGTGTCTGCAGGCTGGTGCCCAGCAGCACAGCATATCCCTGCAACAAAGCAAGCAGGCGGCCCTTGCCTATAGTTACGCACTAAAAAACGGCGAGTTAAAAATCAGCTCGGCCCAAGCCGATGTTGCTGCGGCCAAATCAGATTATCTACCCTCGGTGAGTGCCACCGGGGTTGGATTGTTCGGCTTTAAGGATTTTGTATCGGCCATGCCTCCCCTGTTAGAAAAAGGAGTTAATAACCTTTACCTGTTTGGCGTAACCGGTACCGAAGCACTTTACGCCGGCGGTAAAATTAAAACCGGCAACCAGCTGGCCGCATTACAGTTGCAGGTGAGCCAGATCAGGAAAAAGCAATCGGCAGATTCTGTGGTATTACTTACCGAACAAAAATACTGGAACCTGGTAAACATACAGGAACAGCAAAAAACCATACTTTTAAATGAAGCCCTGCTTAATGCCGTACTTAAAATGCAAAAAGATATGCTGGCATCGGGCTTAATAGCCAGGAACGATTTGCTGAAGGTAAAAGTTCAGCTTAGTCAGCTATTGGTTAACAAAAGCAAGCTCCAGAATGGTCGCCATGTAGCGCAGTTAGATTTTTCGATGTATACCGGTATTCCTTTTGATTCGTTGATGACGATGCAGGATACACTTAACAAAACAAGCACGCCTACCCTGCCTGCCCTGCAACCCGATACTAATTTAAACGGGAATGCCAATTATCAGCTATTAACAAAGCGTATTGAGGGCGAAAAACTGCAAACCAGGTTAGCCAATGGCGATAACCTGCCCAGTCTGTCTGTCGGCCTAAGCGCGTCGCAAACCGGATCGATCAATAGCGGTATTGGAAGCAATTTTGCACCAGCAAGTTTTGTTACACTTAGCATTCCTATTTCAAACGGTTTATGGGGACGCGGTAAGCAAAAGATTAAACAACACCATATAAGCGAGCAAATAGCCCGTAATGATTTCAGCGATGGCCAAAATCAATTGAAAGTAGGTATTGTGCGCTATTGGTATGATATGCAGGACCAGCTAACCCAAATTAGCTATGCCAAAGACAATCTGGAACAGGCTACCGAAAACGTAAAAGTTAACCAGGATAACTATAAAGCCGGCCTGGCTACCATTTCTGAAGTATTGGATGCCCAAGCTGCTTACCAGCAAGCCTCAAGCACTGTGGTTACCGCCTTTGCCGATTTTAACGTAAGAGCGGCCGTATACCGCTATGTAACCGCGAAAACCGAGAGCCAGCCATAGTAGCTGGCTCTTTTATAAAGCGGGCTTAACCCCACGGAGAGAAGCCAAGTAATATCAACCGCTGCAATGGACAACAAAAGAACACATCTTATTGATAACGCCATCGGGCTTTTTATCCAACATGGCATTGTAAGTGTTACCATGGATGAGGTGGCGGGCGCGGCGGGCATGTCGAAGAAAACGCTTTACCAGCATTTTGCCAACAAAGGCATCCTTGTTGAAGCCGTTGTTGATTTGCTGATTGAGCAGGGCGAAGGCATATTGAAGGCAAACAAAAACATGACTACAGATCCTGTTTGGGAGTTATTTCTGCAACAGGATCTTTTTAAACACTTGATTGCCTCCCGGTACCTTTTTAACGATGCCGTGTTACAACGATATCCACGCGCACACAGAGTTGTACTTCATTTTAAAAACGATACGCTAAAAAGTGTTATCGAAGCGAATTTAAAGCAAGGTATAGAGAGAGGGCTTTACCGGGACAACCTTGATATTGAAACCACAGCCGGCATTTACACCTCCGTAACCGACTTTTTTTTGTTTAACAATTTACGCAACCCCGCCGAAGTATTTACAGCGCTACACCTGTTTATAAACAGCATAACAACAATGGAAGGGCGTGGTGTTTTCGCTGGTTTGTAGCTTTGCTTGATTCTACAAAAAGGTAGGCGCTATGCGGCATGATTTGCTTGGGCGATCTTTTCTACAAACAGGTAGCCGCTATGCGGCATAATTTGCGTGGGTAATCTTTTTCTACAAACAGGTAGCCGCTATGCGGCAGATTTGCGTGGATGACCTTTTCTACAAACAGGCAGCCGCTATGCGGCATGATTTACTTGGGTGACCTTTTTCTACAAGCAGGTAGCCGCTATGCGGCATGATTTGCTTGGGCGACCTTTCTACAAACAGGTAGCCGCTACGCGGCATGATTTGCTTGGGCGATCTTTTTCTACAAGCAGGTAGGCGCTATGCGGAATGATTTGCTTGGACGACCTTTTTCTACAAGCAGGTAGCCGCTATGCGGAATGATTTGCTTGGACGACCTTTTTCTACAAGCAGGTAGCCGCTATGCGGAATGATTTGCATGCGTGACCTTTTCTACAAACAGGTAGCCGCTACGCGGCATGATTTGCTGGGGCGATCTTTTTCAACAAGCAGGTAGCCGCTATGCGGCATGATTTGCGTGGGCGATCCTTTCTACAAGCAGGTAGCCGCTACGCGGCATGATTTGAATGCGTGACCTTTTCTACAAACAGGTAGCCGCTATGCGGCAGAATTTGCATGCGTGACCTTTTTCTACAAGCAGGTAGCCGCTATGCGCCATGATTTGCATGCGTGACCTTTTCTACAAACAGGTAGCCGCTATGCGGAATGATTTGCTTGGGCGATCTTTTTCTACAAGCAGGTAGCCGCTATGCGGCAATTAAAGAGCTTATTTAGGTCGACAAATTTATCCACCTGTCAATTCCAACACGCAAATCTGCCGCATAGCGGCTACCTATTTGTAGTAAGCCCGGTTTGGAATGAAGTTTATGCCGCATAGCGGCTACCTGTTTGTTATCTTCAAGATGATTTTCCCAATGGACATATTCGCCACAAACCGCTTAATTGCGCAACTAAAGGCTTTCTTTAATCCGACGAAGTCTATCCATTTGTCAATTTCTACACGCAAATCTGCCGCACAGCGGCTACCTATTTGTAGCAAATCCGGTTTCGAATGACCTTTATGCCGCATAGCGGCTACCTGTTTGTTATCTTCAAGATGATTTTCCCAATGGACATATTCGCCACAAACCGCTTAATTGCGCAGTTAAAGGCTTTCTTTAATCCGCCAAAACTTATGCACCTCCCAATTCCAACACGCAAATCTGCCGCATAGCGGCTACCTGTTTGTTTTCTCCAACTGATTTTTTAAATATGCCTACCCTCGCGAACCGCCTAATTTATTAGATTTGGTTATGCCAAATACCTATACACAATTATATATCCATTGCGTTTTTGCTGTTAAATACCGATTGGCTGTTATAGAATCATCATGGGAAGAGGATCTACATAAATACATTACTGGCATCGTACAAAACAACGGTCATAAAATGCTGGCTATTAACTCCGCTACCGATCATCTGCATATCTTCATCGGCCTCGATCCTCAACAATCCATCTCCGAAATGATGCGACTCGTAAAAGGGGATAGCTCGGAATTTATCAACAAATCGGGATTTACTAAAAGAAAATTTCAATGGCAACGGGGGTACGGTGCGTTCAGTAATAGCAAATCGCAGATTGATGGCGTGGTAAAATACATCGGCAATCAAAAACAACATCACCTCAAAAAATCATTCAGGGATGAATACCTCGAAATATTAAAACATTACGCTGTTGAATACGATGAAGAATACCTGTTCAGTGATCTGCTGGATTGAAATAAAATCTTCCTTACCCTCCGGCCTTAATACTCCCTACCTTTCAAGCCATAATACCACTTTACCCTACAAAATCTGGAATGCCTTTTGGGTCATTGGTTTCGGGAAGTAAGATGTAACGCACGAATAATTTTTTGACCGGGAAATATCTTTAGGCAAAATGGAAAATGATACAATGTGAATGGTGATTTCTTTGGCAAACATGCCAGATATCTGGTTGTACTCATCTAAAAAATCCCAGCCGCTAAAAGAATCCATGTACAGATCTAAAAAAATCACATCCGGCAATTCGGCAGGTTTGTGCATGTTGTCTTTAAGAAATTTGATGGCGCTTTTGGCATCCATATAATATTTAACATCAGCAAAAGTATTTGATTTGGCCTGGTGGTTTTTAATAATGGCTATATCGATGTAGTTATCATCAATACACAATAAACGTTTTGACATAAGGTAGGGGTTAGTAGCCTAATATAGCAATTAGCTGTAACGCTGAAAATAAATATATTTTTTAAATTAAATAAGTTAATCAACTATTACACAATAGTATAACAGGGCAATATTATTAAGTTTAAAAGTACAATTTTGTAACACGGTTAAGTGCCTAATATTACGATTAGTTGAGGTAATATCCTCACCGTTTATTGATATTTTTTCAACTTATTTTAACCAAATAAATAAGAAGGCCAGGCATATTTTTCTGTACTTGAAATTCAAAAGCAATACGTTACAAGGGATATTTTCAGAAACTTCTTCGGCTATGTATTAAATTATCTTTTTTACTATGGGTACCCTCACCATGCCCAGTCCTACTAAAAATGATAAGGTTACTACTACCGGTGCCGCTACCAGCAATTTAACAGCCGGATCAATAGCCCATGACCTAAGCAACATGGATACCGATATAAGTACCAGCGGATGGAAAATATAAACCGCGAAGGTAGCCCGAGATAGTTTTTTAAAGAAAGCGCTTTGCGTGTTCCACTTTTTACCGGCAATGCCAAGCAGGGCTGCTATAATAAAAATACCGGTACACTGTTCCCAAAACGCGTACATCAATGATTGCCAGCTGCCACCACCATTTAAAGTTTCAATAGGGCTTTTGGTTACCGTTACTACGTAATACAATACCGGGAACAACACCACAATCATCACAAAAACCATTATCGCGAAATCTTTACCCATTTTATAATTAACCTTACTAAGCCATTCCCCGCGTGATGCCACAATACCCATGGCAAACAAAGCCACATATTGCGTAAAATGACCAAATTGGAAACCAACAGGTGCAAGCACCCAACCTACAGGAAAAGCCCAGCGCACCAGGTAACTGCCCAAAGCCAATAATATCGCAAAAACAACTACTGCAATTGCTCCCGGTGTTTTTGGTGACGACTGGTTATTGCTTTTAAACACCAGCATTCCCCCTACGTAAAGCAGACTAAACAAAAGCAAGGCTGCCACAAACCAAAGCACGCCAAAACTTATCCATGAATGAAAACCGCCCAGGTATTGCAGGTAACTAATTTTATTCCCCTCGGCAAAACGATATACCAGGTAGCTTAGCACCGGGGATAAAACAAGCGAGTAAAACAACAGGGGGATTCCCAACCGCTTCAAACGATCTGCCATAAAACGGACTGCGCCCTTTTTGCGGTATGATGATTCGGTAAAATAGGCTGATAGAAAAAAGAAGAAACCCATAAAAAATGCCTGGTTGGTGGCCACAAACAAAGTCATGGGGATAAGCGCGCCAATATGGGTTGTTTTTTCGGAATAGTACCAACTGCCAGGGCCGCCGTAAGTGATCACCGTATGGTGTAAAACCACCAGCACCGTAAGGATCACTTTTAAATTATCAACATATGCAATTTTAACGCTTTTATGGGTTTCTATTGCCGGGGTAATGGTTTCGGGATGCATAGTGCCGCTTTAGGATGCTGTTTAAATTTACCTAAAAGACGGAATATGTGGTGGGATGTTACAGCAACCGGGAAATTTGAATGTATCTGACTACAATGGTAGCTATTCCCATGGTTTTGAACTTGCCACCCAGGCATTCTTTTACGCCGATTTCCAGATTTTAAACACATTTTGGTACCGGGCTTCGTTATCCTGTATAATAATGGATAAATGATTTTGCCGGGCAGGAAAATGCTGATCAATAACCCGTTGAATTTGCTGCAACATATTGCCCAGTCTCGATTCAAAATCGGCCTGGCTAATTTTGATCAATACCTGGTTACCCATGCTGGCTACAGTGCCATGCTCACCAAGTTCTATTCGCAGTAAGTGAATAACATCGGTTGTGAGCGTTTTGGCAGCCATTTCTGCCAAAGAAATAATTTCATTCATGTTTTGATCCTAAAATATCTCAACTTTAAAAACTAACGGGTTTGCGGGGTTTGTTTCGCGCAATTTATGATCCTTTAGCGGCATCCCAAACTTCACCATTCATCAATATTATAACGGGAAAAAGCCAGGAAAGTTTACAAAAACACTCAAATTACTTAGCCATGACCAAGGCAGCAAAAGCTGAATTTATAAAATATTAATTATGAACAGCTTGTAACTCTACCGTCTGTTATTTCAACTCCCCTATCCAGTCATTCACTGTTTTTAAAGCGATGGGATCTATCGTTTCTTCTATCTGGCCGTACTCGGCCAGGCTGCCGGTGGTGGCTTTTTGTAATAAATGGTTTAAACCGGTTAAGGGTACTACTGCGTAATGCTTATTCCCTACCTTTTCCATGCTCGCTTTAATGCCTGCAAGGTTTTCGGCACTGCTTACCTGCTTATCCAGTGTTCCGTTTATAGCCAATAAGGGGCAGGTTACTTTTTTAAGGTAATCATGGGGGTTTAAAATCATAAAATACCTAAACCAGGGACTCACAATACTAACTGATTTTGTTTTTACAAAATCATCGGCAGTTTGATTGCCCAGCGTAGCCGAAGAAAACTGACGGGCTATCTGGTATAGCAGTGTATCGGCCTTTACTTTAAATTGGGCTGTGGGCAAGCTTTGGTTATCCTTAATAAGTTTGTAAATTTTTTCATTAGATGCCAGCGCCTGGGTAATAGCGCCCTCCGGCGCACCTAACAAGCGCATCTGATCGGCCGATTGTTTTTGCAGCAATTGCGTTGATGGCACACCCGGACCAGCCAGCAGCACTACAAACTTAACTACCCTGTTTCGGCTGGCTACCATGGGAGCAATAATCCCGCCTTCACTGTGCCCCATCAACCCAATTTCGGCACCTTTCAAATCGGCCCGGGCGTTAAGGTAATTAACAGCGGCTTCGGCATCTTCGGCAAAATCAGCAGTGGTGGCAGTGGCAAAATCACCTGTTGATTTAGCTATGCCCCTGTCATCGTACCTTAACACAGCAATACCATGGCGGGTAAGCCAATCGCTCCAAACCAAAAACGGCCGGTGGTTAAACAATTCCTCATTACGGTTTTGCGGCCCCGAACCTGTTATCAGTACCACTACTTTTGATACCTTACCGTTGGCCGGCATAGTTAAGGTACCTGCTAATTTATCGCCGGCTTTGGGGTTTATAAAAGTAACTTCTTCCTGCTTGTAGGGAAAATCCTTAGGGTCTTGCAAGCGGGCGGCGGGCTTAGTGGCTATCGCCGAATTTTTGTTGGTAGATAATATTAACGGTAATAATGCCGCGCCTTGCGCAAATGTGCCTTTGATTTTGTTGCTATCGGGCACAAACGTGCCGGTGTACTTAATGTTAAATGCAGATGCATCAATAGTAACCTGGTTGCCGATAACTGTAGTTGAGGTAGTTGCCAATTGCTTACCTCCCTGATCGGGGCTATCCCAAGTGGTGGTATATTTATCTGCAACACTTGCAATATGAAATACTAAATGTATATGTGCTCCATTTACATCCAAAACCCCATACCAATCACCGGTGATACTTTGAGCAAATGATATAGTAGCAATTAAAATAAACGCGAGGGTAACAAGGCCTTTTTTCATTAGATGATAGATTTTAAGCCAAGATAAGTTTTTTTGGACTATTGGAGTGTGGGACTTGGGGACTTGTTGACTGTGGGACTTGTTAGACTATGAGACTGTGGGACTATTGGATTAGGGATTTTGGGATTATGGGCCTGTTGGGATTACGGGACTACCGGACTATTACATTAGGATTTGATAGACAATTATAACAGACAGCCGGAATCGAACTGAAAAATATTAAAAAAAAATTGGGTCACATTGCATACTGCCACATACAAGTAGATTCACGGTTATTTATTCTGAACCAATCTGGACGAGCCGTGGCAACAGGAAAAAAACATAAACCTTATTCCAGTTCCTTCGCGACAGCTTTTGCCTGCTCCAACTGTGTTTTACGCTGATCTGCAGGTATTTTAATAAACTCTTTGTAACTGGTATCAAGATATGCTGCCAGGTTAAAAGCAGGTGTAAAATACGTTTTGGGAGATGGGGTGTACAATATTAAAAAATCGTCCATATCCTTGCCTTTTAAAGGTAAATATTCGCTTATTTTTTTGGCATTAAAAACCTGGGCTATTTGATCCTGTTGCTCCTGGTCTTTCAAAAACGCGGCTTGTTTTTCGCGTTTATGCTCGTCCTTTTTAAAATAGCTTAGTCGTATGGCTACGCCGCCTTTATAATTGCCTTTTTCATCGCGCTGGTAAACCACCGTTTGGTTATGAAAATCGGGCGATTGAAATGAGCCGGTATGTGTAGCTTCTGTAGCGGTCACTTTTACTTCGCTAAGCATATTGTGTTGGGGTATCAGCGCTATTTCCATAGGCTTATTATTGGTAAGCAAAACCGTGTCGGCTTTGTAAAAACTGCCACTAAATACCAGAATTTCGCCGTTTTTACCGGCAATTTTAAAGGCACCAGCCCTATCTGTTAAAACTACGTTATGAGTAGTAAGGTTTTCAACCTGGATATTTGGCAGTACCACCCGGCTACCACTTTCATATACCAACCCGGTGCGGTTGCTTTGCCCGTATACTAATGCAGAAAATGTGCTTGCAAGGATCAACAAAAAGAAATGTTTAAGCATGCCTAAAAATAAAAATAAATTTTAAATGTAACTGGAGCGAAAATACATTTAACTTAAATTAACAATTACACGTAAACATGTAATCATCAAACACTTAAAAAGCGCCTTCTTAAAAAAAGACATTTTTTTAACTTAAAAATAATTTAAATTATTTTTATATTTGATTGGTACATTTGTGAAAATTAGCCCCCTGATTAAATTAAAATATGCAGTTACAGACTTCCGGAGAGGTGAGTGGTAGTAAGTTGTTATCTGTAAATAACCTGTATAACAACTACGCGGCTATGCTGCTGGGTTATATTTTTGAGGTTGTAAAAAACAGGGGCATTGCCGAGCAATATCTCATTGCGGTGTTTAATGATGTACCTAACCAAATTGAAGAGTTTTATAAACCTGGCGTAAACGCTTTTTGCCGCCTGCAATCAATGGCCCGTAAAAAACTGGCCGGTTATGTTGAAACCACCAACGATAACAGCGCCCCCGATGCTGTGCAGAACAATGTGTTCATCGTTAAAAATAAATTTATACAACAAATGACACCCGATCAGCAACTGGTTTTTTGCGGCGCTCACTGGCATGGTAAACCCATCAGTAAAATTGCGGCCGAGCTTCAAAAAACAGAAGACGAGATCAGGAGATTATTAAAAGAATGCTTCACTATTATCCGCGCTGCCAAATGAGAGTAGAAGATTACATAGAAAGCGGCATCCTGGAAACCTTTGTAATGGGCGCGGCTTCTGACGATGAAACTAAAGAATTAATGTTTATGAAAGCTCGTTTTCCTGAAGTGGACGAGGCTTTACAGCAGCTGGAACTGGATATGGAGCTGCTGGCGCGTAATATGGCCATTACACCACCGCCAAACACCTGGGGCAAAATTGAACAGGAAATAAATGACATTATTTTACGCGATAAAACCAACCCTGAAAAGTTTACCCAAAAACAACGCGGCAATGATGATTTCAATCAATCTAAACAGTATAACAACGGGCATCAGTATATTGAGGTAGAGGCTGAATCGAGCCACATGAAGATCCACAAAAACTGGAAATGGGTTTTGGCGGGTATATTTGTGTTAGGTAAGATATTTTTAGCCTGCGCCATTTATTTCTACCTCGAAAACAGACAGGCTCAACAGCAATTACAAGAACTAAAAACCGAACTTAAACAACTGAAAAAATAATACCCGTTTACAGGTATATAATTATGTTAGTTGGTATATATATTTGCATACCCTAATTCCCCTTTTTTATAAACCGTTGTTATGAACCTCGCTAATACTTTTGAGTATAAGTACGAGCGGCTTGAAAGTAAAGAGCTGATCGCTATTGTACACAATTCCCGTAATTTTCAGCCCCTGGCTGTAGAAACCGCGTATATTGAACTTCAACGCAGGGTATTATCGCCCGAAGATGCCAAACAGATAACCGATGATTTTAATCTTTACCTTAAGCGTAAAGTTAATAAGGAAACCATTGAAAGAGCTGCCCCGAAAACGGCGGAAATAAAAGCACGCCCCGCTAAACAACCTTTTTTTACACCCATCAGAGTAATTAATACTATTTCACTAACCGTGCTGGCGGTTTACTTTATAACATTGGCACAAGGCGATACTGTAGTTTTGCACATGCTGATCCACTCTGACTCCTACCGTCCGTCTTTCATCTGGATAGCTTTACCCTACCTTGCACTTCCATTTGGCGCTATCGGCTTTGGTTTAAGGCGACAATTAGGCTGGATTATGCTTAGCTGGGCCGTAATGTACAACGCGCTGAAACAGGCCTACTTTTTTTTTACCGACATTGAGGCGAAACTGGATAAACATTACACCGACGCGATAACTATTGACAACATTGTACAAGACAGCATCGTTATCGCTTTCTTTTTGCTGATTTCTATAGTTGTGTGCCTGCCAAACATCCGGGCGAAAATGAAAACAGGTTTACCCACCATGTTACTCACTATTGCCGCGGCCTTTGCCTTTTTGATATTACAAGCAACGAAGATAATATGATGGGAGTGGTGAGTAGATAGCGGTGAGTGGTAAATGGCGAGTGGTGAGCAGTGTATGATGGAAGTGTTGATAGTTTGAGTTGATTAGAACAGTTTAATTGATCTATATTTAGGTTTGATTTTTTTGATGAACCGAAATCCTTTCACATTGCCAAAACCTGATGCAGCAACCGCCAAACCCATTTTCTGTACGATATAAAACCTTAAGCGATGCCAAATTGCTGGCTATTTTAAATAATAGCCATGATTATCAGCCTGCAGCAATCGAGGCCGCGAATGCCGAGTGGAAAAGCCGACAATTAAGTATAGAACTAATTGATCAGCTCAATGCCGAAGCAGAAATTACAGACCGGCAAAAGGTACTTAAACAACAAAAGGTTGAAGCCATTGAGCAATCCATACTAAATGTTATCAATCCACAAGCGGTAGTTAACAGAAATATCTACATTACCGTAGCTGTAACAATAATTCTATATATTATAGCAGTGAGGTTTAGTGGCAGGTTTGTGCTTGCTAACCTGATTAGTCCTGCTTTTTATAGCGTTAATTTTTTTCATGCTGTTATACCTTATCTCCTTTTCCCTATTGGTATTGTACTTTTTACGCTCAAAAGAAAAGCAGGTTGGGTTATTATCATTGCCGTAAACATCTACAAAGCGCTGTTTCAATTGTTGATATTACAAGGCGATATAAGTGTAAAAATGGATCACTTGTTTAGTTCCCCCATCAGCTATGGCTATTTGTTTACCTCGGCGGGGGTAATACTTGTCAGTATATTTATTTCTGTTTTTATCTGCCGCGCCGATATCCGGGCGGAATATAGGGTTAGCGACCGGCTTAAAGTGTTTAGCCTAAGCGCCGGAGCTGTGTGGCTGATGTATGATTTGTTTAAACAGTATTTTTAACACACCTATCAATCACCAACTGTTGTAAAGTATAAAGTCGGCCTTGAACTTGTTTCAGGAGCCCATCTGCGAAGCAATCGCTTTTAGAACCCAACTCTGCAATTTGGAGCTAAAGCCACCTTTCCGGTTACTTTCATTAACCGTTGGCTAAAGCCAAAACGGCAATGAATAAAAAAATCAGGCTTGAAGGGTATTTTAAAACTCATTGCCGTCCCATTTATGGGGCGGAGAAAAGCAATAAACAAAGTGGCTTCAGCCAAAATAAGCTATAAAAGTCTAAAAGCGATTGTCCCATATGCCAAGTATACTTTATATTAGACACCTAAGCTGTGGGGTACTGAAATAAATTCCATGACTGTGAAGGGGAGCATAACATTGGAATGTTGAATGCCTTACTCTCCCCTAAAACAAAAAAACTTACGAAGCTTTTACCCTCCGTAAGTTTCAATCAGACAGCAAATTGTCTTGCTACCTGACACTAACTACTTGATACTAACAAAACTATTCACCACTCACACTACTACCGGCATCATTAGCTTTTTGTAGTTTTTTAAGCATTTCGGTGCCTATAAGGGCATCTATCATGCCGTTGCCACCGCCTTCTTTACCACTCACCAGTATTTCTGGTACTAACTTAATACCTGCAGAGGCAAGGGCTTCGGCTACACGCACAATGGCATATTGTTCGGTACCCATGGCTTCGGTTTTCTGTTTGGTAACTTCGGCTTCGGCCATACCTATGGCTTTAATTTTAGCACCTTCGGCAACACCATTTACTTCGGTAGCGTTGGCATCAGCCTTGGCGTTCACGGTTTTAGCTTCGGCATCGGCTTTGGCTATCGTAATCCTTACTTCGGCATCCGCCTTAGCGTTAATGGTTTTAGCTTCGGCCTCACCACGAGAAGCGGCAACCCTTGAGGCGGCCATCTGGGTATTGATCTCCACCTGGCGGGTTGATTTTACAACCTCCGGCTGCATATCGGCACCGGCACGGGCGCTTTCAAACTCCTTACGCTCAATCTGCGCATGGCGTTGTATTTCGTAAGTGACTTTTTCCTCTTCGGCCAGTTTACGGTCGGTAAGGGTTTTCATCAAGGCTGCTGGTGGCACTATGTCGCCAATCAGGGTATCTACACCAATCACGTTATAGGTTGTTAATACCGTACCAATATGCTCGCGGGCATCATTTTGCCTTTGAATACGATTGGCTAAGAAACCAATAACATCACTTTTTTGTGCCGAGTTACGGAAGTAGTTGGCAATTGTAGGCTCCAACACCTGCGATACCAGGTTTTTCATTTTACCAAAACGGGCGATAACTTTTGGCGCTTCATTACGCGGAACGTGGATAATTTGTGACACATCCAAATTGAATGTAAAACCATCACTTGAACGTACAGTAATTGTACTCAGGTTTTTATCAAGTTCATGCGCTTCTGTACGGCTATCGGCCCAGTTTAACACAATGTTGGTTGTTGGTACAATTTCAACGGCATGAGTGTAAATATTTACCGGGTGTTTACCAGGGTCAAGCGGCTCATCCCACACACCTTTTTGGCCACGTTTTACAATGTTACCATGTTTAAAGGCATCACCGCTGGTATCTGTACCTTCGGCACCTACGAAGGAGTTTACCACGCCTACATAACCAATTGGTATGTAAATCATATCAACCTGTTCAACCAGCACAAACCATGGATTAAGGTAATAAGTACCGGCCAAAATCACATCTTCCTGCAAGCCCTTGCGGCCGCCAGCGTTAATGAACGCTATTGGGTCCTGGTAGTTTTTGTGGCCTTCAACCGAGTAACCGGCAATTTCGCCTTTGTTTAGCGGCTCGCCATCAAGGGTGGTAATAATACCTACCTTATTTTCCTGTATCTGGGTAATAGGCACTGTTACAATCTCGAACAAAAAGGTATTGATACGGTAACTACCCGGTGTAAGGAAAGCCGCCTGCGGGCCTTTTTGACCGTTATTATCCAAAAAGGCAATAGCATCCTGGAACTTGTCGCAGTTTACCGGTTTACCCAATACCCTACCGGTATCAAAAGATGCACCATCTTTTGCCTTTACCAGCCCAAGCTTGTTTTGCTCAATAATGGTAAACGGCTCCATGGTAATTCCATACTGCCATGGCCACATACCCCAATACAAGCCCGGGGCCAATGCTTTGGCCTGCATACCGGCTTCGCCTGCGGTAGCGATAATTCTACCATCGGGTAAGCGCGATTTACCCGATAAGGTGAACTTTTTTACCACCAAACCAATACGGTCATCAGGCACTATCACCATACCAAAAAACACCCGCAACACAAACTTGTACAGTACAAGTATTAAAATTACAGGCACAGCATAAAATAACATCACAATTGATTTGTCCATTTTTTTTAAAGATTTAGTTTTTAAATATATTGATTTTTTTACGGGGCCCCTTAAGGTGCGGGGCCCTCAACTCACTTATAGCTTAAACTGGATTGGAGTACCTTGGCTATATAGTGTCATTTAGACAGGTAAAATAACAGGATGTTACACTTTTATTACAAATTATTTTTTACCGGGGATTTGGGATGGTGGACTTAGGGTTTATTTTTTATGTAAATAACTGATTTAATGAGCCTTAAATTATCTAAGAATTATTGAAAAATATTACAAATTATTTCCGTTATCGGGTTATTTCAAAAATTTTTGAAATATTAATTTTGACTTTTACTTAAAATGGTGTTGCCTGCGGCCCGGGCTTTACACTCATACTACACAGGCCTTAGCCACTTTGGCCGGTATCCGTTTCAATCCCTAACACAAGAATTTGTCTGAACCCGGATTATTGGATTAAGGGATTAATAGGATTTTTTTGTCTGAATCAGAATTTTCAGAATTAAATAATTAACAGAATTTTAAAAGTCCTTTATCCAAAAGTCCTTGCTCCTTTGTCAAAATGTCCTTGCTCCTTTATCCAAAAAAATCCTGTTAATCTAAAAAATCTGTTTAATCGCGGTTCAGACAAAAAAATCTGCACATCTGAAACCCGCATATCTGCACATCTTACCCCTCCATTTCCTTTGCAGATTCCTCAACTTTTTTCTTAAGGTCTTCTTTAAAGTCGATGAGGTTTTTAACCAGGTATTCGTCGGCAGTTGACAGGATTTGGGCGGCCAGGATGCCGGCGTTTTTGGCTGCATTGAGCGCTACAGTAGCAACCGGGATGCCATTTGGCATTTGCAGAATGGAAAGGATAGAATCCCAGCCATCAATAGAATTACTTGATTTTACGGGCACCCCTATCACCGGTAAATGGGTGAGCGAAGCAACCATGCCCGGCAGGTGGGCGGCACCACCGGCACCGGCAATAATTACTTTAATACCACGGTCGGCCGCGGCACGGGCGTAGCTGAACATCCTATCGGGCGTACGGTGCGCCGATACCACGGTAATCTCGTAGTTAACACCTAATTCTTTTAAAACATCGGCAGCATCCTGCATAATATGCAAATCAGACTTACTGCCCATTATAATGGCGACTTGTGGTTGTGTACTCATAATTTTTTATTTAAACGTCATTGCGAGGTACGAAGCAATCCCCGACTTGAAAAGTTACTCTGTATAGTTCGGAGATTGCTTCGTACCTCGCAATGACGGATTCTCTATTAGCTATTCCAGACTTACGAAGTTTTTAGGCGCATACATTCTTCTTAATTAAGCAACTACTTTCAGCGTCTTCTGCACAAATCTCGCTTTCTCTATTGCCTTCTCTCTATCCGCATCAACAATAGTCACATGGCCCATTTTTCTGAATGGTTTAGTTAGTGCCTTGCCGTAAAGGTGTACATATACACCTGGTACATTAAGCACCTTTTCAATGCCTTTATAAATGGCCGGGCCTTCGTAGCCGGCTTCGCCCAGTACGTTTATCATAATGGCGTTGTTGAGGCAGTCGGTATTGCCCAGGGGCTGGTTAAATATGGCCCTTAAATGCTGTTCAAACTGCGATACTACGTTACCCTCAATAGTTTGGTGACCGCTATTGTGCGGTCGTGGGGCCAACTCGTTTACTAATATCTTGCCGTTTTTATCTAAAAACATTTCAACGGCTAACAAGCCAACAATTTTAAGACTCTCGGCTATTTTACGGGCAATTTGCTCGGCTTGTTCATGTACTTCAAATGGAAGTGTGGATGGTGCTATTAAAAACTCCACCAGGTTGGCCTGCGGATTAAATTCCATTTCTACCATCGGGAAGGTGCTGATATCGCCCTTTTCGTTGCGGGCAACTATTACAGCTATCTCTTTTTCAAAATCAATCCATTCCTCTATCAGGCTTGGTTCTTTGAAGGCACCGGCCAGGTATGAGCTATCAACCACTTTATAAACCCCTTTACCATCATAGCCATCTTTACGTAGCTTTTGAATGTAAGGGAACGGGATATAGCTTTGTTGTAACTGCTGCGGCGAAGTAATCACCTGGAAATCGGCCGTGGGTATACCATTCTCTTTAAAGAACTGCTTTTGCAGGCCTTTATCCTGTATGAGCCTGATAATGCGCGATTGCGGGTAAACCAACACGCCTTCTTTCTCCAACTGCTCCAGGGCATCTACGTTTACCTTCTCAATTTCGATGGTAAGGAGATCTACATTTTTGCCGAAATTGTATACAGTTTCATAATCGCCGAGGGAACCTACGGTAAATTCGTCGCAGAGTTTTCGGCAAGGCGCTTCCCTGTCGGGATCGAGAATTTTTACTGTAACGTTGTAATTTATAGCCTGTTGTATCAGCATGCGCCCTAACTGACCGCCGCCCAAGATACCCAATTTAAGATCTCCGTAAAATGCTTTCATTTGATTATGCAAGTTTACCGCAAATCTTTCAAAAAGCCTATATCAATTTAGCAAGGCTAAGCCTTAACCGGCCGGGGATTATTGGGTGTTAAATTTTTGTAGAAGAAGTAAGCCAGCACCAATATAAACGCCGTGACGATAATGATATTGAAAGCCATTTCACTGGCCGGCGTGCCTTTCATAGTTGCAACTTTGATAAGGATGGCCGCGGGTGCCAAAAAACAAGCTATGCCGGCCTTAAGCTTACTTGCCTGAAAGCTTACCGACATAAACAGCCCCGGGAAAGCAATGAGATTTAGGGGTATATTGAATAAAAAACTGCTTAAAACGATAACCTGTATGGCCTTAATATCTGTTGCCGGCGCATTAAATATAAACGACCAAGCGGTTGCCAAAACAATCGTGAGCAAAAAGGAGAAGATGTATGTTCTTAAAAGCAGTTTACCCAGGCCCATAATGTGTTGTAAAAATTTAACCTGCGCAAGTTTACAAAATCAATTATGAAAAATCGGTTAAGATGTCAAAACCAATGAGGTTATACCAGGCCCTTATCATTAATAAGATCTGATTATTTCTGCTTTTTAACCAACAGGTAGTAAAACACAGCGCGTACAACAATGAATATTACACCGGTAAGCAGGTAAACAACTTTATCGGCAGGTGGTAGCTTCAATGTAGCGGCAGTGATAATAAATACCACCGGCCCGGCAAAATATAGCAGCAAACGTACCGCAAGGTTATTCCAGTAAACGGGGTTAACCAAAAACAACGATGGCAACGACATGATGAAGATAATGATATTGAGGAACGCGATCCCCTCAAATATTTTTGGCAGCGCGCTGCTGTAATCCAATCCTTTTTGGGCAACGGCATAGTAAATACTACTGGCCGCGATAGATAATATGACCGAAAATATAAAGGCCTTAAAAAGCGGCCTGGCTAATGCTTTCATAATTGATGCAAATTAATGCAACTAACGGCACAAAGCGCTAATATTAATGTCAAAATCCAAAGAAATTCGCGCCCTTTTCTATTCCTGAAATTCGACCTCAATTAACGAAATTCATGTTATTTAAAACCTTTTCTATAATTATAAGTTATAACATATACAACAAACGATAATTTAAATAACTAAAAAGAAATAATATCAGATAAACTGCTACTCATTTACATTTTATTTATGAACCCGAACAAAAGAAAGATGAACATGAAAAAGTCAGTTTTAATTGCCCTTGCATCATTAACTATCGGATTATTTTCCACTAATGCTTCTGCACAAACTCAACAACAGGACACAGCTAAAACCGCTGCTCCGGCCGCAACACCGGCCGCCCCTTCTGCAGCAACCAGCGATGTTGTTGGCGTGTTAAGCAGCACAACAGATTATGCCCCATTTGCATTGGCAATAAAAACCGCCGGTCTTGAAGCTAATTTAAAAACGCCGGGGCCGTTTACCGTTTTTGCCCCAAATGATGTGGCCTTTAGCAAGGTGCCCAAACCAACTATGGACGATTTAATGAAAGACCAGGGCAAACTGGCCAAACTATTAAAATACCACATAGTTGCAGGCAAATACACCAAAACAGATATTATTAAGGCATTAAGTGCTGGTAAAGGAAAAACCACGCTCAAAACCATTGACGGCGATACTCTTACCCTATCGGTAAATGATAAAAGCAATTTGCAAATCACCGATGCTAAAGGAAATGCCGCGTTGGTGATATCATTTGATACCATGGCATCAAATGGTGTTATCCATGGCTTAAATGGCATATTAATGCCGCAGTAATATTTAAAGTAGATTTTTATTGCAGGTAAACTTCAGCATTTCATAACGCTGTTTATGGTGTGATGAGATGCCGGAGTAATACCGGCAATTGTTAATCAATTTTAAATCCAAGAGGTTCGGTAATAAAATACCGGGCCTTTTTTATTGGTGTCTGTTGTTAAGCCATTGTGTGTGGCTTAATTTATAAACCAATTCGTTTTCTACCGTCTCGGCATATGTAAAACCATTGTTTTCGAGCAATTTCAAAGAGCGCTCATTAGCAGGCAGTAAACAGGCGGTTATCGCACTCAATTTCATTACTTCAAAACCGTAGGCAAGCACATTATCTATGGTTTCTTTCATAAGGCCTTTGCCTTGTTCGGCGGGGAGCAACTCATAGCCAATTTCGGCTGTGGCGACGACATAATCCAGGTTCCAAAAACAAATTGTGCCAATAACGCAGCTTGTTTCTTTTAAAACAATACCCCAGTAAACACTTTTTTTATCTTCCCAATCCTGCTGCCTTGAAGCTATAAAGCCAAGCACATGTTGAAGCGGTTGGTTTGAGCTGCGACCAATAAAACGATTAATATCTTCATTATTACGAATGGCTAATAATTGATTGCCGTCGGCTTCGGTTAGCTCGCGACACACCAAACGCGGGGTATGCAAAACAGGGAAGTCCGTAGTTGGGAACTGGATAGCCATTATTTTTTGGGAGAAAATTTTGCCGACCAGTATTTTTTATCGGCCACCAGTGCTATAGGCAGCCCGATGCACACAATCAGTATAGCCAGGCCGGTTAACGCGGTTTCTATTTTGATGCGGTGAAAACCGATTTTACTAAGCGGCACTACGCCCAGGTTCATCACCATCCAGGCGATAACGCCGTAAATAACACCTATAAGGTACTTATTGCGCAACACTTTATCAAAGTGCGAATACAACAGATAAAACACCATGCTGAACGCGAAAGCGATAACGTAATGAAAAATTATACCGGCTACCACCATTTCGTTACCTCCGTTCATGGCAGCCTGCCCAAAAGCGCCATAGGCTATAAACTTGAAGATGATACCCGCTACTATTTTTTTGTTGATAATATAACTCCATATAATAGCCGCCATAGCATCAAGGGTGCCTGTTAAAAAGCCAAGCCATAAAATAGTAAGAATGGCATTTTTACGGGCGGGAATGATATTGCTGGCAGCCATAATGGTGTATTTTGATGATTGAATTTTTAAAAACCTCTAACGCCATTTCAACGAAAGGTGAGCTTGCATATCCGCGCAAACGCTTACAGAAACCCCTACCTCCTCCTTCCCCAAGGAAGGAATCGCGCACGTCCTCCGCTTTGTTTCCTTCGGATATTCATTGTTTTTAACGGCATAAAGTTATGCTTTTTATAAAAAATACAGTATCAGGGTAACTTATTTACTACATGTAAATAATCTGTAAAAACTGATGCTTATTTTTATAGAGTGAATACCATAGAGGTGCCGCAGCTGCTAAGCAAAAAACTATACCGTAAACTGGTTTTTAAACCAGCGGGCCTGGTTATTGAAAAGCCTAACAGCTTTATGCCTACCGACTTGATACCCATGGAATACGTCCCGGCCGAAAATATGCTGGCTTTCAGGTACGGCATCAAGTGGACCCGAGGCTATCGTTTTGTATTTGGCAGGCAGTATTTTGTGGAGATCAGGAACGAGGATAAAAACGTTTGCCGCCTAAAACTGGGTAGCTATTACAGCATCCGTAAAGATCTTTATGGCAAACTATGGAATGATATTATTCACCAGTTATGGAAAAATTACTTTGTAAATATTTACAACTACTATTACGATCTGTATAAAATTCACCAAACGTTTGAGCTTTGCGGTATCGGCTTCCATTTTGATGGCATAGGCTGGGATTTACAAAACATTTTAAGCTGGGATGACATAGCCATCAGCAGTTACTACCATTACTTCATGATCTACAATCGGCATAACAAAGCGCAACGCCAAAGCCGCAGCTTTGCCACCGATTGGAACGCCGTGATCCTGCAGGTACTCATCAAAGAAATTGTGAAAGAACGAAACGTTTTACAGAGTTAAACTTGATTTACGGTTCGCTCCTGCTTGCTAAAATCTTTTTTTGCCCCGCGCGGCAGGTTGCGGCGAACAGACCTCCACTCTTCTCCAATTCGCCCTGTTGTTTTACAAAACACAAACAACTAACAATAAACAAGTTAACAAAAACTTTACAAAATATTGATATTTTTTTTGCTTGGCCTAACCAAATTCCTATATTTGCGACCTCAAAAAACACCAACGCGAAAGTAGCTCAGTTGGTAGAGCACGACCTTGCCAAGGTCGGGGTCGCGAGTTCGAATCTCGTCTTTCGCTCCAAAGCCTTCTCTTAATCGGGGAGGCTTTTTTATTGCCGGAATTTTTCCTTTCCGGGCCAGGAAAATCGCTTTTAGTATTTGGGTATAAGGTAAACTCTTTCAATGAGCACAATAGGTAGCCGCTATGCGGCATAACTTGCCTGGGCGATCTTTTCTACAAACAGGTAGCCGCCATGCGGCATGATTTCGTCTTATTGGATATTCGATGCCGCATAGCGGCTACCTGTTTGTAGTACAAATATTTTATTTTTTTTGCTCCATAGGAGCTACCTTTCTTTACGCAAATCTTTAAAGGCGATTTCTCTGAACTCGGTTTAACAAATATGAAGCCTTGCAAAAGAAAATACTTTACTTTGATCAAAATTCAAAACCAATGGCTACCTCTGCTAACAACATATTAATTGCCAAAGCCGCCGCTTTTAAAGCCCTCCATGAGCAACCCGGTATTTTTGTAGTGCCCAATCCCTGGGATACAGGCACGGCAAAGGTTTTACAAATGATGGGCTTCAAAGCTTTAGCTACCACAAGCGCGGGCCTTGCCTATATTTTGGGTAAACCGGATGGACATGCATCCATTACCCGCCAGGAAACGCTGCAAAACGCGCAGAGTGTAGTTAACGCAACTACTTTACCCGTATCGGCCGATTTAGAAAACGGCTTTGGCCATGAGCCTGAACAATGCGCCGAAACCATTTTATTGGCAGCCAACATCGGCCTCGCGGGCGGTTCTACTGAAGATGCCACAGGTAATCCGGCCGATCCTATTTATCCGTTTTAGTTGGCTGTCGAACGTGTAAAAGCAGCCGTAGCGGCAACAAAAAGCCTGCCCTACCCTTTTATGTTGACGGCCAGGGCCGAAAACCTGATTCATGGTAAACTGGATTTGAAAGATACTATTAAGCGATTAGTGGTATTTGCCGGTGCCGATGTACTTTTTGCCCCCGGCCTTAAAACCGCTGCCGATATAACCACTGTTGTAAAAGCCATAGCCCCTAAACCTGTTAACGTAATTATGGGCATACCGGGCACTAACTTTTCGCTGCACCAACTGGAAGATCTGGGTGTGAAAAGGGTAAGCTTAGGTTCGTCATTAGCCCGGGCGGCCTACGGCGCGTTCTTCAGGGCGGCCGAAGAAATAATCGGTTCCGGTACCTTTGATTTTGCTAATGAAGCTAAAACATATGCCGAAATGAATAACCTGTTCAAATCATAAACATGCCTTTACAAAACCGCGTTGACCCAAAAGCAAATATCATCACCACCCCTGCCCGTGGCGCGTGGTTGGGCAACCGTGGCGTAATCCATAACGTGCAACAGCAAATAGTACGCCCGTTTAAAGTAAAGGCCTGGATTATTTGCGCGCTGCAATTCAGGGGCCGCCACCGGGAGGTGATGATGCCCGACCGCTGGACCGAGCTTTTCTTTTTTGATGAAGCTACCGCCTTTTCGGCCGGGCATCGCCCCTGCTTTCAATGCCGTTACCAGGACCATCAGCATTTTAAAACAGCCTGGCTTAAAGGTAATCCCCAATATGGTTTTACTGATAAAACGCCGATCAGCGAAATAGACAACATTATCCACGCGGAAAGGATAACTAAGGGAACTAAAGTAACTTATGAAGATCAGCTTCAAAAGCTGCCATCCGGCACTTTTATCGAACTAAATACAGAACCCTATTTGCTCGCAAACAATTCAGTTTACCGATGGACATCCTTTGGCTATGAGGATGCGGAACCTTTCCTCATAAACCAAACGGTCACTGTGCTAACGCCTAAATCTGTTGTTAACACGTTTAAGGCAGGTTATAAACCGCAAATCGGCTTACCAGAAAAACCCTGATTTTTATCACTTTATCGCATCTTTCTGTTTAATAGTCCCGTACAAGTAAGTAATGACGCTTAATTCTAAGCATCAGCTATCTAACCAATTTATTCACGTTTTGCATTTTGAGTTTATGTTAATAGCTCTTTTAATTGGCTATCTTGTGCGCACAGGGAAAATAGCGGCGGTAAAAAATTGGGGTGGAATAGTAATTTCGAGCGCAAGGATACGCGGTCTTTGAAAGGTAAAATATGTTATAAATTCCAGACTTACGAAGTTTTAAAAACTTCGTAAGTCTTGCAGCCGCGCTTAGGTATCCCAACTCATCCTCCCCGGAAAGAAAGATTAGCGGATGCAATAAACCTTTTGTCTTTTCAATTGTCAGATACCTAAACTATTATTTACTAATCTACACAAAATGAAAAATTTGTTGAAAATTAAAAAAGCTGTATTAACCTTATCACTCATCGTTATTGCGGCCTCTTCATTTGCCCAGGTTAGCATAGGCGTAAGTATTAGTGCGCGCATAGCGCCACCGGCTTTACCGGTGTATGAACAACCCGTAATTCCGGGCGATGGTTACATCTGGACGCCCGGTTACTGGGCCTATGGCGATGATGGTTACTATTGGGTACCCGGTGTATGGGTAAGGCCGCCACACTATGGTTTGTTGTGGACTCCCGCCTATTGGGGTTTCGAGGGTGGTGTATACGGTTTCCATGCCGGCTATTGGGGCCCACACGTAGGTTTTTATGGGGGTATTAATTATGGCTTTGGCTACGGCGGCGTAGGCTTTGGCGGCGGCGTTTGGGCCGGTAACGTTTTTAGGTATAATACTGCGGTTACCAACGTAAATACTACCATTATTCATAACACCTATGTAAACCGCACGGTTATTAACAACACCACTATAAATAACCACACCAGTTTTAACGGACCAGGCGGTGTTAATGCCAGGGCTACCGAACAGGAGCGCACCGCCATGAACGAGCATCATGAGCAGGCTACTTCCGAGCAGCAAAACCACATGCAAACAGCAAGTCATGACCGTAACCAGTTTGCATCTGTAAATAACGGCCGGCCAGCTACAACCGCTATGAACAGGGTTAACGGCCGCAGCTACAACCAGCAGGGGCGTATTGCCAACGGCATGTCAAACGGTAGCCTAACCGCCGGCGAATCAAAAAACCTGGAAAGAAAAGAACAAAACATTAACCAGGAAAAACGCGACGACAGACAAGCCAACGATGGCCGTTTAACCTCACAGGAAAAAGAGCATATCAATAACCAGCAAAACAAGGTTAGCAACGATATTAATGCCGATAAACACAACGCCAACAACGCTCAATACGGCGATAACCGGGTGGGTCAGCGACGTTATAACCAACAACAACGTATAGCCAATGGCGTACGCAACGGCCAATTAAACGCCGGTGAAGCTGCCAATTCCGAAAACAGGCAGCAAAACATCAATCGCCAGGTACGTGCCGACAGGCAGGCCAATGGTGGTGGTCTTAATAACAGACAAGCCCGAATGATCAATCGTCAGCAAAATCAGGCCAGCAGGCAAATACATGCCCGCAGGCACGGATAATTAATATTGACCACTATTAAAAACAAAAGCCGCTTACTGCAAAGCGGCTTTTGTTTTTTAGCAATTATTAAATCAACTTAATGCGGTCATTCATGCTTTCAAATACAGCTTCGCGTTTTTCGCGCAAGCCGGCCGACATACCTACCGTAGCTTCATAAACATCATTCCTGATAGCATCCATAGCGCCGGCAATAAACTCACTAACAGGGATACCACCGTGCGATTGGCTTTTGTCTGCCCGCCTATCGTGCCCTAATTCGGTATCTACCGATGGCGGGGCAATTTCAAATACCTTAATACCGATATCTTTAAGCTGATATCTGAGCGATAACGTAAATGAATGCATAGCGGCCTTTGTAGCGCAATAAATTGGCATTAAAGCGATAGGGACAAATGCCAGCCCCGATGTAACATTCATGATAGTGGCATTTGCATTTTCACCTAAAATGGGTACAAACAACGACCCTAAGTGTACCGGGGCGATAAAATTGGTTTCTATTTCAGGAGCAATCCTATCCAAATCCAAAGGGGTTTTCAAATCCACCACCAGCTGAACGCCCGCGTTATTGATGAGAATATTTGTTTCGGGATGGTTTTGCTTAACCCAATCGGCCAGTTCAGTCCGTTGTGCAGCGTCTACTACGTCGGATAATTTGGTAATAATGCCGGGCAGCCTTTTACTGATCTCCTCCAGCCTATCGGCTCGCCTGCCGGTAATGATCACCTGGTTGCCTTCTTTTATAAACTCTTCGGCAAAAGCCAGGCCAATGCCCGATGTTCCGCCTGTTATTAAAATGGTGTTTCCTTTGATATTCATTTTGGTATTTTAGTTTGATATTACAAATATCAAACTAAAATCATGCTTCCAAATTGCAAACTTCAATCCATCTTTTGCAAATTTCAATCATCAACAAACAATCCAATATATTTATTCAGGCTGCGCGGCACTTGGCGTATCCGGAAGTTGATTTTTTGCCGCCGCGATGGCTTTCGCTTCCGCAATGCCATTTTCAGGAAAAAGCAGTTGTATTTCTTTTTGCGACTGGGCTATTTCAATACCTTCTTTGTTAAACGCCAGGTAAATCTCCCGCATTACATCACTTTTTAACCGCGACCATCTGTTGATATCGGCAGCCCAAAACAAAACACGAAACTCCACCGCGGCATCGCTAAAGTTATTTAAAAATATAGCCGGCGATGGGCTTTTCATAATATCGGCATGTTCATTAACTATTGAGGAAAGCAAATCCTCAACCTTAACAACATCAGAGCCATAAACAACACGTATAATTAATTCAACCCTGCGGTTATTGTCGGTCAGCGTCCAGTTAACAACGTGTTGCGAAATCAAATCCCCGTTGGGCACAATCAACTCAGAGCCATCGCCACATTCTATTTTGCTTGAGCGAATACCAATTTCTTTAATGGTGCCCGATTTGCCGCTTACCTCTATAATATCGCCTACCTGAACCGGTTTTTCAAAGGCCAGTATCACACCCGACACCAGGTTGTTTACAATGTTTTGTAAACCAAAACCAATACCTACACCCAATGCGCCAATAATAATGGTTACCCTATCCATTGGGATACCGGCGGCGGTTATCGCCACAAAAAAACCAACAACAAATACCGTTAGCCTGATGAGTAATATGGACGACCGTGTTTTTTTTGCCTGTGGCGTAAGCTTTGTTTGTTGCCCTGCAAAATCATAAAAATAGCTTATTACCCGCGCCAACAAGCCCGAAAGCCAGATAACTATAATAAACACCAGCACACTCCTAAACGTGAACGCCGTACTGCTAATTTGGTACGGATGGTTTAAAAAATCGTTTATGGTATCGTACAGGTAATCATCAATAGTTAAGTTTTTTGCCAACGCCAAAAGCCATAATACTGATGTTATTTTTATTAAAACACCTTTAAATTTCTTTTGAACAACCTTAAAATCAATATACGAGATAAAATTTTGGCTATTGGCGGTTTTGTTAGCCTCCAGCTGTAAAAACAGGCTTTCCATCAATATTTGCACCACCAGGTAAAAGCCCATGGCCAGGCATAAATTTAAAGTAGCAGATACCCCCATTATTTTTGCCAGACTAAAACGGCCCAACACGTTCAGCAAAACCGAAACCAGCTGCAACCCAATAAATACCCGTATTATTATCCTTAGGTGTGGCGGATAAATATCTGTAGATGATTTTAATAGTTTAGCAAACTTTACCGAAAAGAAGATAACGTAACCCGATAACAGCAATAATACAACGCGATCAAAATCGGTATTGAGGATCAGTAAACTGCTCAACGCGAAAACTACTGCTGCGCCCAAAAGAAGCGTCCAGAATTTATATAAGGGTTTGGGCCATACGTCCTTAATTAAAAAGCCAATCATCCCAGTTGTAATAAGCAACATGATATGCAAAAATACCTGTGTGGCGTGATCATAAAAAAACGGCGCGAGTACACTGATAACCATAATAGCAGATAGGTACGGATGTTTTACCACGTAACTGGTTTCATCAACTATTTTTTGATGCACATTGCCTGTTTTGGCAACTTTGCGCCGGCTATTGATTAACCAGCCCAGGAAAGCCAGCAACAAAAATATGGTGATGAAATGCCCTTTATAGTTTGATTGGTTAGTTAAAAAATAACGAAACAACCTGGAATTGAGCTTATAACTACGGACAAGCGCGGTATCAAGCCGCTGCTTACTTCCCTCTTTATGGATGTTCCAGATGTAACCGTACTCGTTATCCATGGCTTTAAGAGTGAAGTCATGAATCTTTAAATCTATCCTATCGTCAACATCTATCAGCAAAATGGTTAATGACGATACACGGTTTTCCAACAGTCCAATTTTAATGATAGCCTTTTCGGTGCTATCATCAAGGCTTTTCCACTTACGCTCCAGGCTTTGTACCTGGATGAAGCTTTTCAATCTCAAACTGCTATCAGCAGGGGCAGTTCTTAAAACGGTGTCTTTTTTAAAATCGGCAATATCTGAATGGATCTTATCAAGCTGGTTATTGTAGGCCGTAAGCTGGTCTTCCCATGAATTTAGCTGATCTTTTAAATGATCAACCATTCCCCTTATTGATACCAGGAAACCCATGGTAGTGGAGTTATCTATGGCTTTACGCATCAGGGCCATGCGTTTCTCTAAAGTCGGCAATTGCTGGCTTATATCTAAAGTATCAAAACCGCGTGCCAGATCGGAGTTGGTTTCTACATAAGTGGATGTATAGTCTTCAATTTTACCCAACAATACGTTCACTGAACCATCGGAGTGTTTAAACGACCGGATAACGGAATCTCTTTGCAATACTTTTTCCCGTAAAGAATCCCTTAGCGTATGATGTCCTTTTTTCTTTTTGGTTTGCGCGAATGAATTTTGAGGGGGCAGCAACAAAAACAAGCCAACAATAAAAATGATAAGCAATTTCAATCTTTCAGACATCGGTATAATTTTATATAGGGAATGATTGTACAAGTATTAAAATCCTAAAGGTTATGCAAAGCTACTGATAATAGTACGTTACAGTAACGGCAATAATTCAAAGATATCATATTGCTATATGTACTTGTTTATAGCAGCCTTTACCTGTACTTAACACAAATTTTAATGTATTGCTATATTTTTCAAGTAAAATATCCTGGCTATTTATTTTATGAAATTAAGTTATTTAACTTTATGAACAATCTTAACCAATACTTATGAGCATATTAACCGAACCTATCGGGAGCATTCCGCGCCCGGTTTACTTACAACAAGCCATGACCGCCTTTGCCGGCGGCCAAATTCAACAAGCCGAATTATCAACTCTTTTTGACAAAGCCACCCAGGAAACCATTAAAGAACTGGAAGCCACCGGTTCGCCCGTGATATCAGATGGAGAACAATCTAAACCCAGTTTTGTTACCTACCCCATGCAGGGGTTTAAACACTTTGCTGCCGATGGCGTGGTGATTCCTTTTGCCGATGGTCATACCCGTCAGTTGCCAAAGCTTACCGGTGGCCCGTTTCACTACACTACATTTGCTAATAGCTACCTGCAAAAGGCCAGGCAATATTCGTCTTTGCCTATTAAGCAGGCGGTTATTTCCTGCTCGGCTATGAGTTTGCTTTATCCACAGGAAGGTATTGACGGCTACAGCCGCGATCAATTCCTGTCCGACCTGGTGAATGACGCTGTTTACGACATCCGGTCGTGTTTAGATAGCAGTGCTTACAACGTTCAGATAGATTTTACAGAAGCCCGCCTGGCTATAAAATTAGACCCAAGCAAGCAATTGTTAGCTGCCTTTATTGATCTTAACAACCAAGTGTTAGACCACTTTACCGCCGAAGAGCAGAAAAAGATAGGTGTACACACCTGCCCTGGTGGTGATCATGATTCAACCCATAGTGCAGATATTCCGTATGCCGAACTGTTGCCATTATTGTTTAAACTGCACGCCGGCAATTTTTATATGGAATATGCTGCCGAAAAGGATAAACCATCGGTACTTGAGGCTATTAAAGAAAGCCTGGGCAGCAACCAGCGCATCTTTTTAGGGGTTACCGACGTGCTTAACCCGCAGGTAGAAACTGCAGGCCAAATAAGCGACCTGATTTTAGAAGCCGCCGAAATTATCCCCATTAGCCAGTTAGGCACTACAGACGACTGTGGCTTTTCTCCTTTTGGCGATGATATCAGTACAGCCCGCGAAATAGCATTTGCCAAGATCCGCGCCCGCGTTGAGGGCACTAAACTGGCAGAGCAAATACTTTCAAAATAACAGTCACTGTAAAGCCACGAAAGCCCGGGCGTACGAAAGACTTACGAAGTTTTAAAAACTTCGTAAGTCTCGCTTCTACAATCTAAAAAAACAAGAGCGTAAAACGCCCCAAATTTATCGCTATTTACCTTCTTAATTCCTGGTATTAAAAATACATTTGTATCAAATACCCCCAACATTTAAAACCGACAACCATGGAAATGTTAAAAGATTCGATATTTTGGGCCGAGATACCTGTTACTGACTTTGACCGCGCCAAGCAGTTTTACAGTGCTATATATGATTATGACATGCCCGAAATTATGATGGGACCAAACCGCATGGGCTTTTTACTGCATGAGCGTGGCGTGGGTATAGGTGTAGCCATTGTACAAGGCAAAGGGTACACACCATCAAAAGACGGCGCAAAAATTTACCTGAACGGCGGCAGCGACCTGGACCTGGTACTAAACCGCGTTGAAAACGCCGGGGGCAAAGTTATTATGCCCAAAACGCAAATTTCGCCCCAGTTTGGTTGTTTGGGGGTATTTGAGGATAGCGAGGGGAATTTACTTTCGATACACTCGGCTTGATAAAGAATTATCTTAAACAAAAAGAAGCGTCATTGCGAGTTGTAAAATCCGCAGACTCTGAAGATGGAGATGATGCAAGAACTACTCTCTCCATCCTGTCATTCATCCTGTCATTCTGAGGAACGAAGAATCTTCTTCACTATAAAAGCCTGTAATTAGCAGGGCGAAGAAGATCCTTCGTTCCTACCCATGACAAGTTATGTTTTAAAGTAAGGCGGCCTGTCACCCTGAGCCTGTCGAAGGGTCGCGCGCAGAGGCCTTCGCCCACGTGCTTCGACAGGCTCAGCATGACCCCATTTTTTTGATGTTGTCATTTCACTTTCAGAGTCCCTGGATTTACAAACTCAGGATGACAAATCGTTTTTATAATACGTCATGGGTAGAAGGAACGACGAAGCAATGACGCTTGTTTTTGTGCTCTCTTGCCACGAGTTTAAGTTACGCTAACCTTGCGGAAACTATGTGCAAAATACTTACAGCTCCCTTACCCAAATATTCCTGTAACTAATCGGTTCACTTTTATCGCCATGAGCCTGTAATTTAATAGGCTCCTTACCGTGTTTACGATACTCGGGCTGACCGATATATGGGGTATCACCTTTAAGGGCGGTATTGTTTTGAACCAATACTCCATTGTGTAATACCGTGGCGCGGGCTGCCGACTTAAGAGTACCGTCCTCGTTAAAACGCGGGGCCGTCCAAATCACATCATAATATTGCCATTCGCCGGGTTTGCGGCAGGCGTTTGCCAGTGGTGGCGATTGTTTGTATAAGCTGCCTACCTGGCCGTTTACATAGGTTTTATTGTTGTAGTTATCCAATACCTGCAATTCGTAACCACCTGCACCCCAAGGCAAAGCCGCCAAAAAAATACCGCTGTTACCGCGGGCCTGCCCGCTACCGGTAATGTTTGATGGGATGCGGTACTCAATATGCAGTTGAAAATCCTGGAATTTACGTTTGGTTTGGATATCGCCTGCGGTTTTATCAACGGTGATCACATGATCGGCTACCTTCCATTTATGGGTTGATGAGGAATCATTGGTAGCTACCCACTCATCCAGGTTTTTACCATCAAACAAAACAATGGCATCAGATGGCGCATCGCCCATGTTTTTGGCCGGGGTTACTACGGGTGGTACCGGGGTGTAGTATTCGGTATCTTCGGGTTTGGCTTTTTCCTGGGCCTTTGCGGTTAGGGCGCTGCCTGCCAACAGCGTGGCAAATATTAAAGTGTAATTCCTTTTCATTATGTAAAATCTTATGTGGTTAGTAGTCAATTTATTTAGCCAGTGATTTAATCCAGAGCGCTATTTTACGGGCTTCCTCTTTAGGCACCTGCGGCATGGGCGGCATTGGTGTTGAATAATCCGGCCAATGCTCGGGCTTAGGACTGTGAATCAGTTGTATCAGTTCGTTTACGCTGTATTTTCTTTTGGCAACATCTACATAAGCAGGTCCAACCTGGCGCTTATTGGCGTTATGACATGATAGGCAGGTATTTTTTGCCAGCAATGGTTTTACATCATCAAAAGTAGGCGTTACGTTTGTTGCTGCCAGTACCTTTGCAGGAACGCCTTTTACCAAAGCCCCTTTTTTACCTGTTGCTGTCATCGCCGCTTTTGTTTTGGCCGAGTTTAGCGTGCTCACCTCGCTCATTGAAAGTTTTTGCCCTACGGGGATGCTGTTAAGTGTGTAATAAGCTGTTGGATGCACCAGATTAAAATAATTTTCCTTATCCCGTATGCCATCTAAAGTAATGGTATGGATATAATACCGGCGCAGGTTATTAACGATCAGCCTCGCCCTTAAACCATCCTCAGATACCTTTACACCTGCTATGGGGCATTTTTCGGTATTTACCGGGGGACTGCCATAAACGGCCTGGTATTTATAAATGTAGCTTTCTACTGAATACGAGGCGATATCCTCGGCTACTTTTTTATCAACCGGTTTGGTAAATTCTATCTCAAAACCATCGGGCATGGCGCGGATGGCACGCATTTCAAACGGCACTTTATTGTTCCATACCAAACGTTGCAGACCCATGGTGGCATCACCTGCCGATCCCCAGCCACGGTTGGTTTCACCGGCGGCCAATGAACCATCAGGTAACCAGGCCAGCCTGATCACACCCGACTGAAAACCACTCCTGAAAGCCCATGCCGCGCCTTGGTATTCGCCATTTACTTTCTCTAAAAAGATCCGGTCAACCATGCTCTGCCCCTGGTCGCACACCAGCAGTTGTCCGCCAAACGGACCAAAAGCGTCCTGCGGAATTTTTACAATTTCGGAGTTGGAGATACCCAAAATACCGTGCGGCAGCCAAACTACCGGCAGCGTTAATTCGGGGATTTCTTTTTTGGCCTCAAACTCGGTTTTAAATTTTTCGTTAACAATATCCTGGGGTTTAAAGGGTTGGCCATCTTTGTCAAATTCAATCCGTGGGTTGTTTTTGGCGAAGAACTGCTCAGAAGTTAATTTGAGGGGCGAGTTTGGCAAGTTAGTCCAAACCAGGCTTGATGGGTGCCCCATGAACGCCCCTTTTTTTACCTGCATAATACTGCCAGAGCCTACCCAGTCACCCTGGTTATCGCTGTACCACAACTCGCCGTCAATCATGCTGATACCACAAGGCGAGCGCATGCCCGCGGCCCATGGCGTTACGGTGCCATCTTCTTTAATGTTCAACGTCCAGCCGCGGTAAGGCACAAAGCTTTTGGGGTGCCACCAATCCGGTGGGAAGCCCAGGTTGAGTGTAACAAAGAAAGAACCATCGGGCGCTATTTTAGGGCCGAAACTATACTCATGGTAATTGCCAGATAGCGGCCAGGCGTAAATAGTTTCAAAAACATCGGCCTTACCATCCATATTGGTATCGGTAAGTTTGGTGAGTTCGCCGCGTTGTACCACATACAGCGAGCCATCCTTATAAGCCGCGCCCAAAACCTCGTGCAGCCCCGAAGCAAACTTGCGGAAGAAGGGGTGTTGAGCCGTTGGGTTCTCTACCATAAAAATATCACCACGACGGGTAGTTACCGCCAGCGTACCGTTTGGCAGGGTACATAAACCTCCAACCTCCAATATGGTACCTTCGGGCGCAGGGATTTTCATGATCTTAAAAAAATCGTCCTCTTTAGGCGATTCGGCCTGGGCGTAGGTATTCTGCGTATTGATGGAAAGCGCGGCAGCTGTTAAGGCTATAACCAACGCGCCCTTATTTATCATTTGTTTTATATTGTGAATCATGATGCAGGCAGCTTAAAAGATGATAGAATAGGTTAATTTTTGCTTGATGGGAATAATCAGTTCCTGCTTTCCCCCGGCACCCCTTAAAATTGGTTTTGCCCCGTCATCAATACGGATGTAGTATGATTTATCATCCACGGTATACAAACCGTTGCCCAATGATTCAATGTTGCCGGCCGTTACCAGGTGCACAAATAAACCATCAACCTGGTTTTGTACCATAATTTGCCTGCTGATACCTTGCCCGCCATCTATAACCGTGCTGACATCATTTACCATAGCGCCATAAACCATGTACCTGAAAGTTGGCTGGCCGCTATTATCTAATAGATAACCTTTAGGTTTATATCCTGTTCCTGCTGTATCTGCTGCCCATGGAGTTTGTTCGGTACCCAATTTTTCAATTGAGGGTACAGGTTTGCCAAAGTATAGTACGGAGCCGGCGACGCGTGATGAACCATCGCCCCTATCGTGCCACATGGGGGTGGCATCAAGGAAACCGCCACGCCAGGCTTGCACAATCATGCCTTTATCCAAATCAAAAGTATAATGCACCAATTTTGGGCTCCCTACATTTACGCCATGCGTAACCCGGATTCCGCCCGGTAAATCGCTAAAACTACGCAGGATGGTATTTTCGGTGGCGTTGATCAGTATCGGATCAACCGGATCATTGTTGCTCACGTTGGCATCGCTCAGCAAATATTCCCTAACACCCGGACCGGAAACGGTAAGGCCTAAAGCTGGCTTGGCCCAATCTACTGTTTTGGCGTAAACGAGGTCAAAAGGGTGCTCACCGGCAGCCAGTTGAATCTTGCCCTCCCCCCTGTTGTTGGCTGTAACCGCATCGCTGCCGTTAATACGCAAAGCGCCTTTGCCACCTGGTACGCTTAGCCTAAAAGTGTATTCGCCGGCTTCGGTTACTTTAATATTGCCGGTGTAGCGCATTAAAAAGTCGTTGGTTAACTTGCCCTGGTTAGATGATAGTTCGATTGAGCTTCCCTCAGATTCGGGCTTAAGCGTTTTATAATCCGGATTTTTTATAGCGCCACCTTTGTAAACCGCGTATTTTAAATTGCCCAATACCGGGTGCGGCTTATCAAAGTTGGTAATGTTGATATTCCTGAAAGCTACAGCCCCATGATCGCCCTGGATACGCAGCGGACCAGCCGTGGTTTCCTTGCTATCCATAGCGCCACGGGTTGGGCCGGCAAGCTCTACATTATCCTGTATCAGCACACCATTAAGCCAGACGTAAATCACCTTAGCGTTACTGATCTTTTGTCCCCCGGCATCAAACCTTGGTGCCTGGAAAGATATTTTCATATGTTGCCATAAACCCGGTGCACGGCTGGCATTTTGCCTTGGCGCATGACCATCATAGCCTTGCTGCCCATCGGGTTTACTATCGTCCCAGCGTTCGTAAATTCCACCATTATCGCCCGATTTGGGATTTACCGTACCCCAGCTATCCAGCAGTTGAATTTCATACCGTCCCTGCAAATAAATACCAGAGTTTGATCCTTTAGCCATCAGGTAATCCAGTTCAATATCTACATCGCCATAAGTGCTTTTGGTATAAAGATCTTTCGCTCCTTTTTTACCGGGCAGGTTTACTAAAATGCCCGTACCATCTTTGGTGCTTAAAACTTCATCTTGTTGCAAATCAGCTTGTACGCCGGTGGCCAGTTTCCAGTTTGATGATGGCTCCTGGAAAAAGGAAAGATTGGTAAGTGGTACGCTGCTTTGCGCCTGGAGTTTTTGGCCACCCAGCAGACAAATAAACATCACCAAAGCACCTTTACCGCTAATTTTTATAGTGGGATACTTAATAGAATACATGCTTTCTTATTTATAATATGGTTTAAATGGAATAAGCGCCGTAAGCCCTTATCCTGTGCAATTTAATAATTTAAAAACAATCGATTGCGTAATTATTGTTAATATTTGTGATACAATGGTTTGAGTGTTTGATTGATCAGGATTATTGGTTAAAAAATTATGTTTACATTTTCAGAGTTGCTCCGATTCTTGGCTAAAGTTATCTTGATTATTGTTTATCCTATCTACGGCACAAGGCGTTTACCCAAACATCGGTTTGAACGCAGGAGAAGACTCACCCGCCAGCGCTACGCGCGGCACCCTCTCTTCGGCTTCGCCGGAAAGAGGGGTTTGAAAAGTTTGCCTTTATTGTGATGACCAATTAATAATTAATTATTTGATAATCAGCGCTCAAACCCCTCTTTCCAACCGCAGGTTGAAGAGAGGGTGGCCAGCGTAGCGTGGCCGGGTGAGTCTTCTCCGCCATGCAATCTGCGTTATTAATGCTTTTTCAGGCTCCCGGCATTTTCACAACGCTACACTCCGCTTATTCCCCTTATTATCAACAACAACCACACTTTTCACCCTATCTCCTACCTGTACAAACCTGGCCGACTGTGATAAAAACGAGTTACCATAATAAAACTCCTGCCTTGCAGTTTTACCGTCCTTATAGGTTATTAAAGCATAAGCATCGTGTTCGGCAACCGGTATATTTTTCATTGGGGCATTTGTTTTAAATACCTTTAATGAGTCTTTATTCTGACTGGCAGCCAACAACATATGGCCGCTGTTATCGCGCAGTTTAACGAGGGCTTTGCCGTTGCCGGGTATATAAATGCCGCTTTGCAAAATACTCATGGGTTTAAAGCCGCCTTTACCATCGCCTTTCAGCATCAGGCCGTTCAATGCATCGTAGCGGCCTATGGATACATCGGTGCCGTAGTCGTTACCGTTTATCATTACATCAAGGTTTCCGTCGCCGTCAAAATCGCCGGTTTCCATGCCGTTGAGTACAGATACCTGGGCTTCTATAGGTAAAGGAATCATGGTGAATTTGCCATTGCCATCGTTACGCAGGTAGCATGATTTAAGCATATTGGCTTTCAACCTCACCGCGCCCTCCATTTGCTCGGGCGATAGCACATCGCTCATGGGAGCCGTGGCGTACGATTTAAAGTTTTGAAACTTCTTTTTCATGCTGATCATCTGCTTCAGCAAATCCTCGCGCCCTACCGATGGAAATTCTTTTTTATCACCATCCTGCGATGGTAAAAACAACGACGGTATAGCCGTAAAACTGCCGTTTTTATCAAAATCTTTGGCGGTAATGTAAACCGGATACTGATCACTGGCCTGGAACAAACTGTTTTGCCCAAGGTTACCCACAATGTAATCCGTACGACCGGTATGCCTGAAATCGCCGGCTGCAATGGAATTCCACCAGCCCAATTTACCGCCAACACCGGTATTCGCGGTTACATTAACAAACTTACCATGGTCGTTTTTAAGGAAGGTTACCGGCATCCATTCACCGGCCATGATCATATCGGGCCAGCCGTCGTTATCAAAATCGGTAAACAAGGCATCGCAAACCATACCCACATTTTTCAATACCGGGGCTACCTGGGCGGTAACATCCGTAAATTTAACGTGGCCATCTTTGCTATCGTTACGCAATATCATGCTCGATACCGGCTTTGGATAATTCCAGGGGGCAACCCTGCCAGATACAAACAGATCAAGCTTGCCATCTTTATTATAATCGCAGGCGCGCACGCACATCTTACTGGTAAAGTTGGCCGGTAAAGCATCTGTTGCCAGGGTAAAGTTGCCTTTACCATCGTTAAGATAAAGCCTGTCCTGGTACTCGGGGCTGCCTGTCATGGCCTCGTATCCGCCACTTGCGGCGTACAAATCAAGCTTGCCATCGCCATTGGCATCAAAAAGCAGCAAGCCGGCATCTTTATACAGGTGCTTACCATCTGATGGGGTATTCACCAAATCGCGCTGAGTAAATTTGCCGTTGGGCTGCTGTAAAAATACCTGAGCGGGGTATACGGCGTTACCACCAACTATCATATCGTCGAAACCGTTGCCGTCCACATCACCTACGGCAAGCGCGGGGCTGTATTCTGATAATTTGTGCGGTAATAGTTTTTGAATATTAAAGTCGATAAAATCGGCCGCTTTGTGTTTAAAATGAATGCCTAACGAATCGGACACCTCTTTAAACAAAGCTTTAGTAGCAAACTGGGGCTGGTTTAAAGTGTATGTATTTTTGGCGTCGCTTATCTTAAGCTTCAGCTTTTGATCGGCATACACGTTAATTAAAACCTGTTTTTTATTGCCGGGCCATTTAACCACCACCGAATCTACGATGTTAACCTTCCCTAAGCCAAAATGGGCTATACATTCATCTGATGATAAATAACCCCGGTAAGGATCGTTTTCATAAACCTGTTGTTTGCCATGGTCATAATAAATATTTACAATAGTACCCAGGGCTTCAATGTTTTGCTTATCGCCCGTAAAACCTATTTGCAGGTAATGGGTTTTGTCTTTCTTCTCTTTATCATCTCGGGAGGTATTGCGGTATACCAGCGCTTCGTCGTTAACATTATTGACAACCATATCCATAGCGCCGTCATTATCCAGATCGGCATATACCGCACCGTTTGAAAACGTTGGCAGGCTTAAGCCCCAGGTTTTACTTACATCGGTAAACGTAAGGTTGCCGTTGTTGGAGAAAGCATAGTTGTGCAGCTTTATTTGCGGAATTTGCTCCAGCACCTTTTTCTTGGGCGTTACCGCGAAGGCTTGCTGTCTGTAGGTCATAAAATCTCGATCGGATACATCTTTGGGGTAGCCATTGGTTACCACCAGGTCGCGGTAGCCATCGTTATCAAAATCGGTAACCAGCGGTGTCCAGCTCCAGTCTGTTTGCGACATGCCGCTTAAAAAACCAACCTCGCTGAATGCCGGGCTGCCTATGCGTCCCTGCGCGCCTACTTTTGGCCCCTGGTTAACCTGCAAGGTGTTGCGCACATATTGGTACTGCGTGCCAAACATGTCAAAATATTGAAACATCTGGTAGCTATTGGCACCCAAAATCATCTTTTTACGATAATTATCCTCGGGGTTCATATCCAGCTCCACTACGTCGGCCAGGCCATCGTTATTGATATCCACAATATCCTGCCCCATGGCGTTGTAGGAGGTATGTTTAAAATACTCCTTTGATTTATCGGTAAACGTGCCGTCGTGGTTATTGATGTACAGGATATTACTTGATACAAAATCATTAGATACGTAGATATCTTTCCAGCCATCGCCATTGATATCTACCGTAGTGGCACCGTGGCCAAAGCCATCTATATTGGTGCCGGCTTGCTGCGAAACATCATGAAATACGGCGTGGTGCAGTTTTTCGTCCCAGTCGTTACGGTATAACCTGCCGGTGCTGTTGCTGTTGGTGCGGGTTGCCTTACCAAATACATTGGGGTAATAATTGGATGATGCCGTGTTTACGGTAAGGTACATATCCAGGTCGCCATCGTTATCGTAATCAAAAAAACTGGCCATGGTTGATTGCCGGGTAAGATCCAAGCCATACTCCTTAGCCTCATCTTTAAAATGAGGCACGCCGTCTTTATCCTTGCCCTGATTTATGTATAAAATATTACGCCGCCTTGCCGAATCGGGGTAAATGGTATTACACACGTAAATATCCATTAAGCCATCGTTATTGATATCTACAATGGCAACGCCACGCCCCCATCGGCCCATGCCACTTACGCCTGCTTTATCCGTAATATCTTCAAACTCAAAATTGCCTTTATTGAGGTAAAGTTTGTTTGATACCAGGTTGCCGGTAAAATATAAATCGGGCAGGCCATCGTTATTAAAATCGCCAACACCAACGCCGCCACCGTTATAAATATTGGTCATATCAAAGGGGTTGATGGTATCCGTTTCGATGATCTGGTTATTGAAATGGATGCCTGAATGCGAAGACGAAATTTGCTGGAACAGCGTATGCTTTCTGCACGAAAACAGGCAAGCAGCAAGCAAAAACAAAGCGGAAGTATATATTTTACTCATAAAAGAATAGGAGCTGAAATTTAACAGTATGCATTGATTTATTTGTTGATAAAGGCCAATATCTTTTTAACCTCCTGCGGATATATGGCTATATGATGGGTATGTACAAAAAACCGGACCGGCGGCGCTTTATCCGCAACCTGTACAGAAATTACGTTGGTAGTTAACTCAGGCATATGGCAGCTGATGCACTTGCTTTTTAAAACATCTGCACCAAGCTTATTACTCATTTTACAATAGGTATGCCCAGCGTTGTTATGGCAGCTAAGGCACTTTTGGGCATATAAAACATCGTTACCTCTTGTATTTTGGTGTGTATCGTGGCATGTACCACAATCCATTTTGCTGTTGAGGTAACATTTGCTGCTTTGCAATAGCTGAAATTGCTTACCATGCACATCTAACTGTGTAGTATCTAAATGTTGCTGAAATTCGGGCAGTTTATATTTGGCAAAGGTATCGCCTGGCATAAAGCCAAAGGTTGATTTAAGCAGGGAAGTATGAATGCCCGAGTGGCAAACCGCGCAGGCATCCATACGTTGCGCCCTGCTTAATGAAGCATACCTGGCTATAAACTTCGCCGTTTTTACCTGTGGGTTATTAGTTTGAAAATCGACGTGTTGTGCGCCGGGACCATGGCAGCGCTCGCAATCAATACCGTAAACCATGGTGCTTTTATCAAATTGCTCGTCGCGGCTTAACTGTTGCTTTTCGCCGGGCATTTCATTAACATAGGATACATGGCACTCTAAACAACGTTTACCTATCGACCGGAAATCAACGAAACTAAATTTATAACCGGGACTGGTTGACCATTCATCCTGGCGGTTAAAGTATGAAAGCGGCAACTGGTAAAGCCTGTCATCTTTCCAATACAAATAACTTTCGCCTTTAACCCCGCCAAAAACAACATCAAAACGATGGGCATCCTTTGCCTTGCCATCTACATAATACGTTTGATATAAGCCGCCTCCACGTTTCTCCATCACTATTTTTTGGTTTTGATCTATGCTGAAAGTATTTTTCCCGGCTGCAAAGCTACCATGCACCGTGCCGGCAGTAGCGGGCATTGATGCCATAAAATGCGCCGTATGCAGGTATGAGTCGGCAATTTTAGCATGGCATCTGGCACAGGCTTTTGAGCCGGCGTAAGCATTGCCCCGCGGATCGGCACTGGCTGTACCGGGCTTAAGTTGCACATATAAAATGGCCAGTAATGCTATACAAATACCTGCTATAGCTAAAACTTTCTTCATAGCATCATATCAGTTCAGCACTATTTTATCAAATTTTGGTTTGATGCAATGCATATTAAATTATTGATGTACCGCCATTGGTATTGCAAGTACAATTAGGTTATAAGGGCCGCGTATGTTATAAATATACGCTCATAAATCGGGGTAAAAGCTTTAAATCCCGAAAGGTAAAAAGGCTTCTCCCAATTGGGAGAAGCCGAAACAAGATAACCAATTATAAACCAAATCTCATTTTGATTTAAACTCTTCTGCTTAATAACCTGGGTTTTGAGTCAGGTTTGGATTAAGCCCCCTTGCAGTTTGCGGTATCGGTAATATATCATGACCAGCCGGCAACGATGTACGCCAAACACCATGCAATTTACCATCGGCAGTTGGGCCGTATGGATAAGGTTGCGGTGTAACTGTACCATCAGTACCATAATTGTTTTTGATAAATGCGGCAGCTACACCCGCGCCAGCTCTGCGTAACAGGTAAAACAATGAATATTCGCCGGTTAGCTCGTGCCTGTATTCGCTTAACACCATTTGCAAAGGATCGGTGATTGGCGTGGTTGCTTTACCATCAAAGGTTAAACCATCCTGCATAACTGCCGGAGCGGTACCACCAAAGGCCCTGTTACGTACAATTTTCAAATCGGCCATTGCTCCCGGTACATCACCTGTACGTATTTTACACTCGGCCCTTGATAATAACACTTCGGCATAACGCATCAGGATTTGGTTTTGCGAACCAAATATGGTTGAGTTGCCGTTTGCGCCTGTAAGGTTTGGATCGCGCCATTTTTTAGCGCAATAATAACCAGAGCGGGTAAGGTCATCACCATACCATGGCTGCCTGATAGCACCAACAGTATTGATAATTTTGCCGTCGTCGCCTACGTATGAGCCATATTGCTGACCGGCATTATCTTTGGTACCATTTTTAAACCCATCAATAGTTACCTGGTAACCTTTAATACCACCCCATTTTTTGATAATCCCCGGGCTGATCAATGAATCGCCAGGACCGGCAATGGTTGCATGTTTACGTAAATCACCAGTCTGGTATGAATACTCTAAGCCTGGGTTACCGTAATCGTAACCAAAACCGCTTATTTCATGTGGCCAACTAAAGTCATCAATCCAGGCAACTTCGCCGCCATTTTGCCAGCCGCCATCCCAGCTTTGTGAACCCTGGATGTCAAACTGAATTTCAAATAACGATTCATCGTTGTTTTGATGATCAAATTCATGAACATCAATAAAGTTTGGCAACAGGTGATAGTTGTTGGTCAACTCGGGGTTGTTAAACGCGGTTAACGCATCTGCATATTTACCTAACCACATTTGTGCCGAACCTTCATAGGCATAAGCGGCACCTTTGGTAGCGCGGCCTAATTCTGTTGCCGGTAAAGTTGTTTTTGATTGCAATAAGGTTTCGGCTTGTTTCATATCGGCAACAACCTGGGCAAATACCTGGTCTTGCGTGCTTCTTGGTGATAAGCCATTGGTTGATGCTTTTAATTCGATAGGTACGCCGCCAAAGCTACCGGCAAGGTAATAGTAAGTCATGCCGCGTAAAAAGTAAGCCTCACCTAACAGGCGGTTTCCTAATTCTTCGGTAACAACACCTTTTGATTTAGCTGTCGCGATGATCTCTAACGCCGAGTTGGCGCGGATGATATCGATATACCCGTTTTGCCAAAATGTATACAAAGCGGCAAAAGTTGGGCTGATGGTATAGTTATTCCAGGCAATATCGCCACCATCGTTAAACCAATCGTGCGATGTAAAGTTGGCATAGTACCAGATTGATTTTTTCAGCAAATCGCTGTTCTGGTAACCATCGTAAATGCTGTTTACCAGGGCCACTACATCCTGCGATTTTTCAAAAGTCGCATCAGCGGTTGACTGGAACGTGTTGGTTTGGGTTAAAAAATTCTTTTTGCAGCTAAGCGGAACCAGTAGTGTACCTGCCAGGAGGGCTGCCGCTGCTATATATCTTTTGTTCATTTTCATATCGTTAATTTTTTTATCTCCTTATTAAAATACTACGTTTAAACCCACGGTATAGAATCTTGATGACGGATAAGTACCGTTATCAATACCAGTTTGTGTTGGGCTGCCGCCTTGTGAACCGATCTCCGGATCAAGACCAGTGTATTTTGTAATGGTGAATAAATTTTGTGATGACACGTAGATCCTTACTTTAGTCAGGGTCAATTTTTTAACCAGATCTGTTGGTAGGCTATAGCCAACTGTTAAGGTTTTTAATTTAAGGAAGCTGCCGTTTTCAATCCATACGCTTGATGGTACAAGGTTACCATGATCGGTATCGTCATAATAAACGGCCGCGTAACGGTTTGAAGGGCGAGAAGGTGTAAAGTAATTGTTATAATACTCTTTGCTCACGTTTTCGATACTTACAGATCCGCGTTGCGCAAAGCTCTCTAAATTACTCTCCTGGTAGTTAAGTATTTTGTTACCGTAAACGCCATAGAAGTAGGCGTTAAAATCCCAGTTTTTATAGTTTGCACCTAAGTTAAAGCCACCAAAGAATTTTGGCTGCGCGCTACCTAAAGCTACCTGGTCATCAGGGGTTACGCTACCGCTGTTATTAACATCGGCAAATAACCTATCGCCTACAGCGGTAGTAGCTTTATAATAATAAGAGTTGCCTTTAGCTTTTGCTGCCGCGTTTAAGGCATCTAACTGCGCCTGGCTTTGGATAATTCCAAGTGCTTTATAGCCGTAAAATTCGCCAATTGGCTGCCCGATGTAAGTACGGGTAAAATCAGACCAGCCATCACCAGTTAAGGCCAGGCTACCCAGGTTACCTATATAAGTGTTGCCCGAATTTAAGCTGGTAAGCTTATTTTTTATGAATGAACCGGTTAAGGCAAGGTCAATACGTAAATCGCTGGTTACAGCATGGTTGTAGCTTAATGCAAACTCCCAACCTTTATTTACTATCGAACCAACGTTACTTGGCAAGGTTAAATATCCTGTTTGCGGCGAAGCGGTAAGGTTTAAAAGGAAGTCTTTTGATCTCCTGTTAAAGTAATCAACTGTAAGGGTTAAATCACCATGTAAAAACGAGATATCGGTACCAATATCGGTTTCGTAATCTGTTTCCCAGCGGATGTTATCATTTTCTGGCTGAAAAGAAGCTATACCTGCCTGGTACGTACCGTTTGTACCGCCAACTTTACCAAAAGCGTAACCAAGGTTACCACTGTTGCCCGGTGCCGAACCCGCGGTGTAAAGCGATTGGTAAGTAAAATCGCCAATACCGGCCTGGTTACCTAACTCGCCATAGCTACCGCGGAATTTTAAACCTGATAACCAATCTACATTAGCCAGGAACGATTCTTTTTTAGCATTCCAGTTTAAAGCACCTGAGTAAAAAGTACCGTATTGGTGACCGGGCGCAAATTGCGATGAACCGTCTCTTCTAACTGTAGCGGTTAAATAATACCTGGTTAAATAGTTGTAAGATAACCTTGCAAATTGCGAAGCGTATGAACGTTTAACCTCACCGTTACCATAAGGATCAAGCTTAAGGTTTGTACCCTGGTTTAAATCCTTAATAACGCTGTTTGGCGGAATTACGCTGCCACCCATGCTGTTGTAATCACGTTCCTGCTCAGATACACCACCCACAAAATTGATAGTGTGCGCACCGAAGGTTTTGTCGTAACTTAGGTAGTTTTCCCACAACCAGTCAAAAGTACTGTTGATGTGCTGAGAGAACAAAGCGTTGCCAGATGCACCGGCAGCCGCGCCATACTGATCAATTTTACGGCTATCTGATGGTTGAAAATAAGAACCGTTATAACCTGTATAAGTAACACCTGCATTGGTTTTCAATTTCAAACCGTCAAAAATAGAAGCTTCTAATTGTGAGTTTGCTTTGAAAAAGTTATTAATGTTTTTGTATTGGTTATGATCCAGATCATAAATAGGGTTGCCGTTTTTAGCAACATAGGTATAAATAGGGTTATAAAAACCGTAGTTACCTTTGCCATCTTTTATCTGGCTGGTATTTTTGTTACCGCCATCCAATGTTGGTGGCAATTGGTTAATGTTACCTAAACTGCCGGTACCATAAGGGGTGTTGTAGTTTTGGTATGAGTAATTGGCGTTGGTGGTTGATTTAAGCCATTTCATGGGCGTATAATCTAACTTGGCACCAAGGGTGATCCTTTTAAAGTACGAAGCGTAAACGGTACCTTTTTGATCGTAATAACCAACGGCTACTTTTGATTGTACCTTTTCATTACCACCACGGATAGAAAGATCATAGTTTTGAGTTAAACCAGAGCGGTAAATAGCATTTTGCCAGTCGGCATTAGTTAACGACGATGGGTCGGCCCAGTTAGCTAATGTGGTAAAATGCTTGTTGGGATCTGTAGCGGCTACGGTATTGGCCAGGGTGGCAAATTGTTGCGCGTTTAACAAATCGTACTGTTTAGGCTTGCTTTGAAACGCGTTATAAGCGTTAAATTCAACTATCGCGTTGCCATCTTTTTTACCGCTTTTGGTAGTGATCAAAACAACACCGTTAGCAGCCCTTACACCGTAAATGGCGGTGGCCGACGCGTCTTTCAGGATTTCCATTGAAGCGATATCGCTTGGATTGATGTTATTGATACCGCCCGCGTTCAACGGATAACCGTCGATAACATACAATGGTGAGTTACCGCCGGTTGCCGGGCTACCCGTACCCCTGATGATCACCGAAACGTTACCGCCCGGAGAAGCATCATTGTTAGTTACCTGTACACCCGCCGCACGGCCTTGTAATGCCTGATCCACGGATGTAACCGGTACCTTTTCGATAGTGGCCGCGCTAACCGAGCTTATGGCACCGGTAACGTCGCTACGCTTGGCGCTACCGTAGCCAATTACCACAACCTCGTTAAGGGCCTTATTTTCGGGGGCTAATTTTACGTTTAATGCAGCGCCATTTACTGCTACCTCCTGGCTTGTATAACCAACAAAGGTAAATATCAGGGTAGCATTGCTGCCCGCGCTGATAGCATAAGTTCCTTCGGTATTTGTACTTGTTACCGTTGTTGTGCCCTTTACCCTGATGGTTACGCCCGGAATTGGCAGCCCGTCGTCGGCACCGGTAACTTTTCCGGTAACTTTAGTTTGCGCATAACCCGACATGCTCACCAGCAAAAGTGATAAGCTGACCCAGATCAAAGACACAACTTTTTTGATGTGTAGTTTTCCTCTCATACATTATTATGTTAAAATTTAAAAATTGGTTTGCTATCTAAGCGGTTCAATATCCTGCCTCTTGCAAGCGGAATTACTAAACCTTGATACCAAATCTATACAACCCAAACAATCGATTGTACTACATATGTTAAAATTGATACAACAAATGTTAACCTGTATAAATACATTGATTATCAGTTATTTATAATTTATATTAATAAAAAAAGAGAGTTTTATAATTAATATCCGCCTTAAAATGATACAAATTTATCGTGCTTTTTACGGTGGGGTTAGTGTATTTAAGGGGTTGGGATACAAGCGCATTTATTAAAATGCTCGTTTAGGATATGGGGAGTAATGATTATTGCGAATTGGTTGATGAATGGCGCTACTTTGGAGCACTTAACAAGGAAGAAATTGAAAATGGAACGATGTTAAATGAATCAAACTATGCGGCCAAAGGGTTCTTTTTCAAATCCCCTCTTGAGAGGCTACTGTGTGTACACATCTTTTAGTTGAAGTTTTGAAACATTAACCATCCTTCATATACGTTATAGAATTTAGCCAGGCCT
>NZ_JAUFPS010000013.1 GCF_030409315.1 Mucilaginibacter flavus
AACGCGTACTGGTGGTAATCTATTGCCACGACTACAGATGCGGTTTTCGTGGTCTGCCCTCCGTCGTAACCGACGCTTATGCTATTGACTGAAGTCCGGGTCCCATTCGTGCCGGTGATGGTGGAAGTATACACCTGATTGGGCTCAAACTCGTAAACGTTGTACCCGCCCGTCGGAAAGGTTATTTTGCTGAGGGTACCGCCCCGCATGGCGGGCCACTTGGGATCGCGATCGGCGCCGGCGACGGTGGTCTTGGTACTGTTCGTGTTGTAGAACGTCGCGATCAGGTTGTCGCCGTTCGTGGTCACGCCATTGATGAACCCCCAATGGTCCTGGGCAAAGCTCATCCGCCGCGGCACCAGCTCGGAAAAATAGTCGAACCTGTAGGGAGGGTTTGCGATGCCCGTACCGCTTTTTTCCTGTATGCTCAACAGTTTCAGCCGCTTTTTATCCGTTACTAAATTGGTGTTGAATGACGACGCGATTGGGGTGGTGTTGTCAATGAAATAGTCGTATGCAAAATTGAAGCTTTTAAGTAGCACCAGCCCGCTCCTTTGCAGGATGTCTACCCTCGCTAGCGCCTTAGCCGTGGTATTCACCGCCTCTATGCCGTTCGGGTTGTCGCTGGAAAGGTCATCCCTCGGCGTGTCGGCAGCGACAAAATTAACCTGCCCGTTGGCCGACGTAATATTGTCGAGCTCTACGCCGTTTACATAGTTACGGACCTGTTTATACCCGCGCGCGCCTGTGCTGCCTGCCACACTGGTGGAGATCGTGTAGTAGCTGTAATTCGATGCCCGGTAGTTCAGTGTAATGGTATTGTTGCCGTCGGCAGACACGACTTTGTTCAAATACCAGCTTGAGATCACCTGGTCCCAGCCGAGCCCGCTCTGGGACGTAAACACTTTAGTGTATTCAACGGGATCGACGTCCGTCGTCGAGGGGGTTACGCCAAAATAGTACTTAACGCCGTCAGGGGTTGTAATTACAAAGGCCTGTATGCTCTTGGCGGAGCCTTCCGTGTAGCTATACTCAATTTTTATATCCTGCTCGGGTAGCAGCATCGGCGTCCTGTCGTCGTTGAAGTAGAACTTCCCGGAGTAGCCGCCGAAGTTGAAGAAGAACAGGTCAGGCTCGGAATCAAACTCCCCGGACTGGAACCTGTCGTATTGTACAAG
>NZ_JAUFPS010000014.1 GCF_030409315.1 Mucilaginibacter flavus
CTCAATTCATTAAATTGTCTAATCTTCGATTAGCAGATTATAAAAAAAGACTGTACCATTTGTTTTATGATACAGCCTCTTTTCTTTATTTGGTGATGAGGTTGTACAACTCGTCAAGTTTTGGAGTAAGTACAATTTCAATCCTCCGGTTCCTGGTGCGGGCTTCATCGCTATCTGTGGCGTCTATTGGCTGAAACTCGCCCTTACCGGTTGCTGTTAGTCTGTGCGGATCAACCATTTCAACTTCGGTTAAATAGCGGGTTACGGATGTGGCGCGTAATACGCTCAGGTCCCAGTTATCTTTAATCTGGCCAAGGTTTTTAACCTTTTTGTCGTCGGTATGGCCTTCAACCGCCATGTTAATATCCGGTTCTTTGTTCAACACCGCCGCTAATTGTTTAAGGGCTTGTTTACCCTTATCATCAATAATGATACTGCCAGAAGGGAATAATAGTTTATCAGTGAGCGATACATATACTTTTCCGTTGCGGATATCTACAGACAGACCACTGTTCTGGAAACCAAGCAAGGCCTGCTGTAGCTTATTTTTAAGCGCGTTGGTGGCTTCGTCGCGTTTTTTCAGGATGTCTTCCACCTCTTTTAGCCGGGCTTCCCGTTTCTGTAAATCGGCAGATAGTTTCTGCAAATCAGAAGATAGCTGATTGGCTTTGGTTGATGTTGCGTCAAGGTTATTGTTAAGCGCCAGGTTGTTGTTGCGCAAATCATTAATTTGTTTGTGTAGGCGCATGGTATCGTTTTGAAGTTGTGCCAACTGGCTTTCCAGGTTTTGCGTACGGGTGCTTAATGAATCGCGCTGGGCAACAAGCGAGCGGTATTCTTTTGTCGATAAGATTTTACATGAACTAATGGCTATGCAAATAGTAAGGGCTAATAAAAGGTATTTAGTTTTCATCGGGATTAAGTATTATGCCAAAGCATTTTTCAAAAATACATTAAGTGGATATATTTTGCTACAAGCATCAGCCACCAATTGAACAGCATTACTGCCGGTAATCTCGTTATCGCTGATTTTACGCCACCCTACAAAGCTTTTTAGCTTCAGCAGGTCGATATTTTCATTGTCGGCGCTATATTCTCTCGGTACAGATTTTAGTTGCTCCTGTTTCCTGAAATCGCCAAAAAGCTTTACAAAATCCTCATCGTCAATAATCTGCTTAAGCTCGGCAGCATTGTAATCAATTTCCTGGCGGATGGTTTTCAGGTTAGGAGCCTCGGGCATCCAATAGCCACCTCCTATAAATGAATTGCCGGGCTGAATCTGCATGTAAAACTCCACCGTTCCCGGTTTCGATCCTAAGGAAGGGATGCTTACGCCAAAATTATTTTTATACGGCGTTTTATTTTTGCTGAAACGGATATCGCGATAAATACGCATTACCCGTTTTTTGGCATCTATGTTTTCGTCTATAGCCGGATCTATTTTTTGCAGTTTTGCAAGTAGCTGAGCAGTAAAGTCAACTACATTATCTTTGGCAGCGTCGTAACGTTCGCGGTTGGCTAAAAACCATTCGCGGTTATTATTTTCGGCCAGATCTTTTAAAAAATCAAGACTTTCCTGGTAAATCATCGGTATCTAAATATGCCTGGTAGTGTATTTTGGGTGACAGCCAATACAACAGCAACACCCGCGAATATCTGAAATTTATGGGAGCCAGTACAAAACAACCCAATATGATCACGCTAAGATACAACCATGGCGAATCGGAATTGTGTGTGGTTAAATAAGTTAACCAGGCCAGGCCCATTGCTTCGCCAACGTTGAGCGCGTAACTCACGTACATGGCCGCGTAAAAGTATCCCGGCTCAATCTCAAAGTATAGCTTGCAATGCGGGCAGTGTAAATGTATTTTATTGGAGAAACTGTAAGCACCACCCTGAAACATGTTGCCACGCCGGCAACGGGGACATTTACAGTGGAGCATAGCCCATGCTTTGGGGGTTTCGGGCATGGCGTGTATCTAAAGGGTTGTTTTAGTTAAGGTTCAATTTCTCCTCGCGCATGTTAAGATTAACATTTTTACGTCGATAATTTTTGTACCATACATATCCTCCAGCGCCAACCATCAAATATGGCGCACCCAATAAAAACAGGATACCTTTATTAAGGCCCTGGGCTTTTTTACCCCCCTCGGCCGTATTAGTTTCAACAGTGGCAGCACATTGCGCACATTGAGCATTTGCAGGTTGTTTAGCCAACATCAGCAGACCGAAGGCCATTACGAAAAGAACATTTTTTACGATCTGTTTCATGGGGCAAATTTAAACAATAATAAATTAGTACGGTACACCAAATTTTACGGCTACAGCCTAAAAGTTATAGTATGGCTTAATCATCAGGTATACTATAACTCCCGTAACGGTTACAAACAACCAGATAGGGAAAGTCCACCGCACCAGTTTGCGGTGTTTGGCAACCTGCATTTGCAGGCCACGGTAAAAGCTTAACAATATCAATGGTAATACCCCCGCAGCCAAAATAATGTGGGGTACCAAAATAGAAAGGTACAGGGTACGCATTCCACCTGCGGCAGCCCGTTCATCCGGCGATAATACGCCGTCAAAATTAGCATCACCGTAAAGGGTATCATGGCGCATCAGGTAATGGAACAAAATATAGGATACCAGGAAGGTTGACGACAGGCAAAAGGTAATAATATTAAGTCTTTTGTGAACCGCGATGTTACCCTGTTTAATGTAGTATAATGATGTAAGCAAAAGTATGGTACAAGTACCGTTAAGCACCGCGTTAAGCATCGGCAAATACGGTGTAAAGGCAGGTGCCACTTCCGGACCGGGAATAAGATGCCGGTTTAATACCACAACAACGGTAATTACAAATACGGTAACCGCGGCAACAAAGCGAAATATAAATTTATCGGTCATGATGTTTAATATAAAGCCTTATCTACTTTACGTAGCTCCTCGGCTATTAACACTTTAATCTCGTCGTTAAGGCGGTTTACATCTGTTGTATTGGCGCCAGAGTAATAGCCCCTGATGTGTTTATCCTGATCAATGAGGATCAGCTTATCGCTGTAAATAAAATCGTCTTTACCGGCCTGTAATGCGTCTACCAGAAAACCCTTACGGGCCAGTCCATAAATAGATGTAGTATCCCCTGTTAAAAAGAACCAACGCTTTGAATCGGGCTTAAAACTTTCCAGGTAGGGTTTTAGCACACCCGGGGTATCCCTGTCGGGGTCAACGGTAATACTGGTAAAATATACCATCTTGTTTTTCCAGTAAGTACCTACCAGGTAATTTAAATTATTGTTGATAGTGTTGCAAACTGTTGGGCAATGGGTATAAAAAAAGCTGGCTACAAAAATTTTCCCTTTAAGATTCTCATCACTGAATGGCTTGCCATCCTGATCTGTTAATTTAAAGGCAGGTACTTTATAGTAAATGGTATCAGGGATATCCTTACCATGAAAGCGGTGACTTGTTTTTGCAACCACTTTAGGACCGTAAAAAGCCAACGGTTTATACCTGTTTTTGCCTTTAGCGGTTAGTAAATAATACAAAAATCCTGGTACTGCTAATATGAGCACCAGGACTGTAATTTTTTTCCAGATGGCGGCCTTCATTATCTCCTCAGGTCAATCCAGTGGTGGCTTTCGTTAGTGAGTACCAGGATTAAACCTACAATGAATAAAATAGGCACTATGATAGATAGGACCAAGCCCATTTTCTCAAACTTTAAGTGCATAAAGTAAGCTACAATGAAAAACGCCTTTAACAGGGTTAAAAATATATAGGCTGGATTAGCATATCTAAGATAATCTGGGTGCCCAGGTACAATTAACAACGCAATAATAAATTCAATTGCCGTGATAATTGATAACACAAGAGCTATTTGCCAAATTTTCTTTTTGGTCATTCCTTCATGTTCACCATCGTGGTGAATTTCGTGTGATTCTGCTGACATATAAATAATATTTTTAAACTAAGTAAAAGAAAGTAAATACAAATACCCAAACAAGGTCTACAAAGTGCCAGTATAAACCAACCTTTTCAACCATTAAATAGCTACCACGGTTTTCGTAAGTACCTTTTAATACGTTAACGGTAATGATAATATTGATGATAACCCCTGTAAATACGTGGAAACCGTGAAAACCGGTAATGGTAAAGAATAAGTTAGCAAACTCCTGGGCTGTTAAATGTTGAACAGCTTCTGTACCTCCATTAAATAAGAGTTTCAATTCATCTTTTCCTGGAGTACTACCCCACCAAAAACCTTCATGATGTAAGTGACTCCATTCTAAAGCCTGACATCCCAGAAACATAAAACCACCTACTATGGTCGCCACCATCCACCAAAACACTTCCTTTTTAGCGTTACGGTGACCGGCTTCAACCGCCATTACCATCGTAACTGAGCTTAAGATCAGGATGAACGTCATGATACCTACGAATACCAACGGAGCACCGCTCTCTTTAAGAAAAGGTACCGATTGGAAAACTTTATCCGCAGCCGGCCATACCGCTGCGCTGAAGCGTAACGCTCCGTAAGAGATCAATAATGACGAAAAGGTAAATGCATCCGAAAGGAGAAAAAACCACATCATAATTTTTCCGTACTCAACATTGAAGGGAGATCTCCCTCCAGACCACGGAGTTGTTTTTACTTCATCAATTTGTGATACTGCTGCTGTACTCATTTGTACTTAAATAATGGTGTGTTAATTTTGGTTCAAAAGTAAAAAAACATACAGATAAATCCATATAATTCCGACAAAATGCCAAAAAATAGAAGTCAATTCCATTTTAAAGATGTTGCGAACCTGTGGGATATTCCTGTACGATCCTATTAAAGTATTCAATATTAGTAATAAGCCTGCAATGATGTGAATCAAGTGCATGCCGGTAAATATATAAACGAACGAACGCGAAGCATTCGGATCGGTTAAATATACGTTCATTTTGTAGGTTAACACGTACCATCCATACACCTGGATAGCAAAAAAGGCCGCCCCAAGAGCAAAGGTTAACCACAAATACAATTGCTGTACGCCAAACTGCAGGTTTTTTGCTGCTTTTTGTGCCAGATACAAAGTACCACTGCTTAGTATGATCACAGCGGTGCTGTACATAAAAGCGCTGGGCATAATCACGTTTAAGCCGTGACCCTTGCCTCCGCTATAAACGATAAAACCACTGGTTAAAGCCGCAAAAAACATCGACGATGTGAATATGAAAATCCACATGTTGAACTTTTTGGGTGCCAGATCAAGCTTTTCGTTATTTTTCTGAATAGAAGCCATCATTTTCACTTTCCTATAAAATCAAACAAAAACATTAACTGCACTACCGGCAAATACATAAACGAGCCAAACATTAGTTTGCGGGCCGCCTCTATTTGCTGCGTGCGTAACAGGCCGTAAGCCTGGTATAAAAACACTGTACTGCAAGCCAATGATACCGCCCCTACATAGTAACCGCCAAAGTTGTAAATAGTTGGCAATAAACTTACTGGTAACAATATCAATGTAAATATAAAGGCAATTACCGCGCTTCCTAAATCGCGGTTACCTGTTGGCAGTAACCTGAAACCAGCCAGCTTATAGTCATCATCCAATACCCAGGCAATAGCCCAAAAATGCGGGAATTGCCAAACAAACTGAATGCCGAACAAAATAAGGGCGATAGTATCTATTTTACCATGCGCGGCTACGTAGCCAATAAGCGGTGGCAATGCACCTGGTATAGCGCCTACAAATACCGCTATAGGCGATTTACGTTTAAGCGGCGTATAAGCAAAGGCATATAATAATATCGAAAATACCGATAACAATCCGGTAAGCAGGTTAAGGCTTCCTAACAAGTAAGTGCCAGCCATACCCATACCCAGGCTTAAAACCAGAGCTTGTCCGTTGGTCATTTTGCCCGATGGCAAAGGGCGATCCATGGTACGCTTCATCAGCTTATCCAGATCTTTTTCAATGATTTCGTTAAAACCATTGGCAGCCGATGTTACCAAAAAGCCGCCTACTATCAGCTTTACCCAGTTAAGCCAATCAATATGGCCGTTTGCCCTGCTGCCAATCAAAAATGATATCGAAGCAGAAAACGTAACCAAAAAGGTTAGCCTCATTTTTATCAGTTTGGAGTAATCGCTCCACTTCATTTGCTTATCCCCCTAACATTAACTGATTGATGTAAATTCAACAGCAAATAAAACTGCGCCCCAAATATTAAACTTGCCAATAAAATATGAGCTGCCTGCGCTACCGGCGGCAATGCCCAATATGATAATAAGATCCCTGTAACCATTTGCAGCATGATCATTAAAAAGTTAAAACTCATTAACTGCTGGTGGATGGAATGCCTGTTAAAGCGCTTGCGGATCAACGCGTATAAAACCACGTTGATAACAAAAACCAATGTTGCCAAATCGCGGTGATTGGTAAAAACCTGCCCTGCGCTTTTAATCCAGTTATCGCGATAGCCTCCCTGAAAATGTGTTGCTACTGCATCAATCTTTTCACGTACTTCGGTGCCAAAAGTAATTTGCACAATGCTTAACACTAACGCTATAATGGTTATAATATAAATTGCCGGATTGGTATTCAATTTACTATTGCCATAAACCCGCGCCAGGTGGTAGGTATAAATACAGATGGCCAAAATTGCCAAGGCCAGCAACATGTGTACAGTAACTATCCAGGCCACTAAATTGGTGGATACCACTATAGAACCTAACCAGCCCTGGAAACCTACCAGTATCAGGTTAAAAACGCTTAATAAGGTGATCTTTTTATCCGTGTTCCAATAACCGAATGAATAAACGGCCGTTAACAACAGGAAGATACCGGAGATCATGCCGATTAAACGGTTAACATATTCTGTCCAGGTTTTACCTGCGTTAAATTCTTCGGGGATAAGGATTGATCTGTCTTCGCGGATGCGTTTTGCAAGATCACTGTAACCAAAAAGATCAAGTGTTTTTGCAAAACGTTGGTTTTTAGCTAAGCGCTTTTCAACGTATGTTTGCTTGTAATCCTTAGGTAATTCAGAACTGTTGGTTGGTGGAATATAGCGACCAAAGCATTTTGGCCAATCAGGGCAGCCCATTCCGGAGCCGGAACTACGCACAACACCACCCGCAAGTATCAAAACAAAAAGACAAACTATTGTTATGAGGCCTATGTTCTGGAAACGTTTATTAGATGCGGCTGTGATCATTTATTAATTTGAAAATTTGAAAATTTGATGATTTGAAGATTAGCATTTCAAATGACCAAACTTTCAACTTTATTAATGCAACATCAACCAGTTTATAATTTGAAGATTAGCATTTCAAACAACCAAATTTTCAAATGCGGCTATGCGCGTTTTGCAATTTGAGAATTTGAAAATTGGCATTTTCAAATTCTCAAATTATCAAATTCTCAAATTATTTTACTTTTTCTTCGGCTTTCAGCGTGCTGTTATATTTAGTCAGCGCTTCTAAACCAGCTGGATTATCTTCAAAGTCATGAGGTAAATTCGAGCTCATGGTTTGAGAGTAAGGAACCGTTTGCGGGATAAAATCCTCTTCGGCACCAGGCTTACTGTAATCATATGGCCAGCGGTATACTGTAGGGATTTCGCCCGGCCAGTTACCGTGAATATGCTCTACAGGGGTAGTCCACTCCAGGGTATTTGACTCCCATGGATTTTGTGTAGCCTTTTTACCTGCAAATATTGAAGTAATGAAGTTGTACAAGAAAGCAACCTGTGCTAAAGCGGCCATGATAGCGGCCCAGGTAATAAAGGTGTTAATGGTTAACCATTTTTGCATCGAAGCAAACTCGGTAAACGCGTAGTACCTACGTGGCACACCATCTAAGCCCATAAAGTGCATCGGGAAGAATACCAGGTAAGCACCAATGAATGTTAACCAGAAGTGCAGATAACCTAACTTCTCGTCCATCATTTTACAGAACATTTTAGGGAACCAGTGGTAAACACCGGCAAGCATACCAAATATAGCTGCCGAACCCATTACTAAGTGGAAGTGGGCAACAACGAAATAAGTATCGTGCAGGTTGATATCCAAAGCGGCGTTACCCAGGAAGATACCTGTTAAACCACCAGAGATAAAGAATGACACCATGCCGATAGCGAACAACATGGCAGGTGTAAACCTGATGTTACCGCGCCACAACGTAGCCAGCCAGTTAAATGTTTTTACCGCCGATGGTACCGCGATGATCAACGTAGTGATCATGAACACACCACCCAGAAACGGATTCATACCGGTTACAAACATGTGGTGACCCCATACGATGAATGATAACACGGTGATACCGATTAATGAGTAAACCATTGCGTGGTAACCAAAGATTGGTTTACGTGAGTTTACCGACATAACCTCTGATGAGATACCCATCGCAGGCATAATTACGATATATACTTCGGGGTGACCTAAGAACCAGAATAAGTGCTGGAACAGGATTGGGCTACCACCTTCATAAGGCTGAGCTACACCGTTCAATACAATGTCAGATAAATAGAAGCTGGTACCAAAGCTACGGTCAAATATCAGCAATACAACACCTGCTACTAATACAGGGAATGCAAGGATACCTAATATAGCGGTAAGGAATAAAGCCCATATAGTTAAAGGCATTTTCCAAAGGTCCATACCTTTTGTACGCATGTTTAATATGGTACTTACGTAGTTGATACCACCCATTAATGATGATGCAACAAAAAGCACCATACTGATTAACCAAAGGGTCATACCTTCACCAGAACCTGGCATAGCTTTCGGCAATGCAGATAGTGGCGGGTAAATTGTCCAACCACCACTTGCAGGGCCTTTTTGAACAAAGAATGATGACAACATCACCACACTGGCTAAAAAGAAAAACCAGTACGATAGCATGTTCATGAATGGCGAAGCCATATCACGCGCACCTACCTGCAATGGAATTAATAAGTTGGCAAAAGTACCGCTCAAGCCGGCTGTTAATACAAAGAATACCATGATGGTACCGTGAATGGTAACCAATGAAAGGTAAAATTCAGTACTGATACGGCCGTTAGGTGCAAAGTGACCTAATAAAGTAGTCAATAACGGAAATGTCTTATCAGGATAAGCTAACTGAATCCTGAAAAGTATTGATAATATCATTGCGATAACCGCCATAGTAATACCTGTGATCAGGAATTGCTTGGCGATCATTTTATGATCCATGCTAAATATGTATTTAGACACGAAAGTTTCTTTATGATGTTCGTGACCGTGCTCGTCGTGATGTGCTACTCCGTGGTCGTGAACTGCTAATGTTGACATATCGCTCTTTATCTTATATTAATTATTTAACGCTAACCTATTTTGAGACACTGTTTTTGGCGATTCCGCATCAGCGAAATGCAACTCCTTCTTTAAAGCATCGCTTAAGTAAGGTTTTTGGTGTGATAACCATGTCTGGTATTCGGCTTCAGAAACTACACGTACAATTTTTTGCATGTTATAGTGACCGCCACCGCATATTTTGTTACAGTACACTAAGTACTCAAATGTAGGGTCGTTTAAGTCGGTCCGCATTTTAGCGGTTGTAATGGTTGGGGTAAATCTAAACACGGTAGGTAATCCTGGTACCGCGTTAAGCTGTACCCTGAAATGTGGCATGTAAACACTATGGATTACATCCTGTGCTTCTATGTTTAACCTTACAGGTTTATTAACCGGCAGGTACATGGTATCGGCAGAAAGGTCATCAAAGCTGCTTTTCTTTTTAAAGTCAACACCTAATTTATTGCTGCCTGTAACCAATTTAAAGCTCTTAGGACCTAATTTACCGTCTTTACCCGGGTAACGTAATTCCCATGCAAACTGGTGGCCGGTGATATCAATGTTAATATCGCCTTTTACCTGGTGCGTATCCATAATTGACTGCCAGGTAAAGAAACCAAATACAACCAGTATAGTTAATACAACAGCAGGTACAATAGTCCAAACTTTTTCAATGGTATTATCATGCGGCAAGAAATGCGCGCGGCGTTTATCAGAGTGACGGTATTTGAACAGGAAGGTAAACAGTAATATCTGGGTTACAAAGAAAACAAACATCGTTAATACTGTAGTTACAGTAAACATTTCATCAACTTTTACACCATGGATAGAAGCAGCCTCTGGCAAAGTCATGCTGCCCTGAACCGTAAACGACCAGTAAGCACCATATAAACCTGCTATAAGGAACACAAGGCAAATGGTACCCATTACGTTGTTCCATTTAAGGCCTTTTTTACCTTGAATTTTTAAGCTAAGATCATAGATCTTTAAAATTTTACCTATTACAGCAACACCAAGGCATATCAGGAAAAATATCAGCACGTAATACGCTACGCCAGTCCAATCAACCTGTGGAGCTTCGTCGCCGGTGCCGGCAGCTGTAGCCGCAGTTTGCGCCATCAACAGGTTTGTGCCAAGTAGCATAAACGCAGCGAAAAACGATAGTATGAATTTAGAATTTATTAATTTTTTGAATGCCATTTTAATGTTTGTTTGGTATTCTGTATTTGATGCAAAAATAACAATTATTATATCTGATGATGTAAGCTCTCCTCCAGGAATGGATGTTTTTTAGGTATCGTTGATTTGAAGGTGCTTAGCGCTGTCATTGTAGTAAATACAAATAAACCTGCAAAACCAAGGAAGATACCAATTTCAAGAGGACCAATCTCTTGCCACCACTCCGCCTGAGGGCCTACTGTTCCAGGCATAATCATCACAAAATAATCAAGCCAGTGACCGATGATCAAAAGACCGCAGGTCCACGCTAATACTTTGGTATTACGTTTTGAATCGCGTGCCATGATAATCAAAAGCGGCGATAAAAAGTTGATCACGATATTTAACCAGAACCATGGCTTAAATTGCGGCTCCCATCTTCTCAGGAAGTAAACTGCCTCTTCCGGAATGTTAGCATAATAAACCAACAGGAACTGCGCAAACCAGGTGTAGGTCCAGAAAATAGAGAAACCAAACATTAACTGACCAAGGCTATGTAAGTGATTTTGAGTGATCCATTGCATATAACCCTGGCTCCTTAACCAAATAACGGTAAGTGTAATAATAGATAAGGTACTTACCCACATCGCAGCAAAGTTATACCAACCAAACATGGTTGAAAACCAGTGTGCCTCTAACGACATGATGATATCAAAAGCGAACAATGGGGTAGTGAAACCGAAGATCACTAAAAACGCGGCCGAAATGGTGAAGCTTTTGCTGTAATAGAATACACCGCCCAATTCATCCTCGCTTTGTGAATATTTGTTAAGCAACCATCCAAAAATTGAATAAGCGCCTAAGAAACCAACTATGCGGGCTAAAAAGAATCCTTTATTTAAATAACCTGCTTTACCAGCAATAACCGCATTGTAGTTTTCGTTACCTTTTATAGTAACACCTTTAACAGCCCATAATTTGTATAGGTAAGGAGCAACTACAGTTTTTCCTTCAATATCTTGTGGGTGAGTTAAAGACAAACCCGCAATAACTATTACGAGTAATATTACAGCTGCCAATGGCAAAATTTTTCCGAAAGCCTGCGGAACGCGTAGCAATGATGCCGACCAACCTGCCTGTGAAACGTATTGAAGGGCACAGAAAAATATACCCGCCATACAAACACAGGTAAAATAGTAACCCATTAACAATAAGTTGGCAAATGTTTGCAAACTATGATTGGTTACGAAACCAGCAAGTATGGTAATAATACCTATTGCAATACCAACCAGGCTGTAAGTTTTTGCCTTGCCGGTAAATTCAAAGTGTTCGTCAAAACTATTATGAGTGCTCATTCAGTCTAATCTTATAAAGTTTGTAAATGGTGAACATACATGATTACTTTCCAACGTTCTTCGGGGTTAAGCTGTGAAGCATATGAGCCCATGGCATTTACGCCGTAAGTAATTGTATGATAAATTTTACCGTCTGTTAAATCTTTCATGGCACCACCACGTGATGACTGACCAGTTGAATATGACGGCGGCGGCGGAAAACCATGTTTTACTACTTCACCATCGCCTAAGCCTTTAAGGCCATGGCAAGGAGAGCAAAAATGCTCAAACAAAATTTTTCCGTCTTTATAGTTTGCCTGGGTTTGTGCCAGTACGATTTTAACCTCCACACTTGCCAGCTCATAACCATCCTTGGTGTTAGGATAGTCAAACTTGGTGAAACCTACAGGGATAGTTCCGGCCGGTGGTACCTGCGCAGTTTTACCATCTTTAAAGTTAGGGTTCTTTTGATCAGGATCATATGCAGTATGCTCGTACATGTTAGGAGCATATTCCCAACCCGTGCTTCTTTTATCCTTGCACGATGTTACAGCAATCGAAGCAGCGATAGCGATAACTATTGTACCTAATATTCTAAATTTATTCATAGCTAACATATTTTCTTTCGTTATGCTTCACTTCAACAGCTCCTGCTTCTTTTAACAAATTGGTGATATCATCATGTGCACCGTTAACGCGGGCATCAATAGCAAGTACAAACTTATCATCGGTGGCACGCAAGTCCATTACCCTTGGCGTACGACCAGGGAAAAGGTGCGTAGCAAAAAAGAAGGTAAATGTCATACCAAAAGCTGTCCATAACACGGTCCACTCAAAAGTAACCGGTACAAAGTTAGGGATAGGGAAATAGTTTTTACCGCCGATGTTTATAGGCCAATCATGCGTAAGCATGTAATAAACCATCGAAAACATAATCGATCCGCCTAAACAGCCAAACATGAAGGCTGCATAACCAAGGCGTGAATCTTTGATGCCTAATTTAGCATCGATGCCGTGAATAGGGCAAGGCGAGTAAACGTCGTAAATAGATACGCTCTTTGCTTGTAGCTTATCAATCCCGTGCATAAGATCATCGGGATCATCAAAAACGCCTAATATATATTTGGTGCTGCTCATTTGTTAATTATACTTTTTCGTAATCAGATTGTTCAACACTATCAAACTTGATCAATGATTTTTTGTAGAATTCTACTTGTGCCGGATCTAAGTGCCCTTCGTCAATCAGTTTCTTTTTAGCCTGCTCACTCGATGATTTCAGGATCAGTTTCACCTCGGCCATAGCCACTGCCGGTAATACCCTAAGGAACAACAGGAACATGGTAAAGAATATACCAATTGAGCCGATGAATACGCTAACATCTACCCATGTTGGATAAAACATGGCCCAGCTTGATGGGATGTAATCGCGGTGTAATGATACTACGATGATCACAAAACGCTCAAACCACATACCGATGTTTACTATAATAGATAATACCCATGAGATAGCGATGTTTGTACGTACTTTTTTAGACCACATCATTTGCGTCATTAATACGTTACAGCCATACATCATACAACCTGCCCACCAGTACGGACCGGTAAACCTATTTAAGAATGTGTATTGCTCATATTCGCCACCAGAGTAGTAAGCGATAAAGAACTCGGTGATATACGCCACACCTACAATTGAACCGGTAACCAAGATGATCTTGTTCATAGATTCAATGTGGAACATGGTGATATAGTTTTCTAAACCCAATACTTTACGTGTTACCAGCAACAGTGTTTGCACCATGGCAAAACCAGAGAAGATAGCACCAGCAACGAAGTATGGAGGGAAGATGGTAGTGTGCCATCCCGGCTCAAGCGATGTTGCAAAGTCCATTGATACAATGGTGTGTACCGAAAGTACCAGTGGCGTTGAAATACCTGCTAAAATCAATGACACGGTTTCAAAACGCTGCCATGTTTTTACAGATCCTGTCCATCCGAAAGACATCACCGAATAAATACGGCGGCGTAAGCCGGTGGCACGGTCACGGATGGTGGCGATATCCGGCAATAAACCGGTGTACCAAAATACCAATGAAACCGAGAAATAAGTTGAGATCGCGAATACGTCCCAGATAAGTGGTGAGTTCCAGTTTACCCAAAGCGAACCGTATTGGTTAGGCAATGGTAAACAGAAGGCCGCCATCCACGGGCGCCCCATGTGAGCGGCGATATACGTTGCCGCGCAAATTACCGCGAAGATGGTCATCGCTTCGGCCGAGCGGTTGATGGAGTTACGCCAGTTTTGACGGAACAACAATAAAACCGCCGAGATAAGCGTACCGGCGTGGCCAATACCTACCCACCATACGAAACCGGTAATATCCCAGGCCCATCCTACTGTTTTGTTTAATCCCCACTCTCCTAATCCAAACCAGAATGTATAGCTTATAGCTACCACCCAAAGCATTGCTCCTATAGAAGCTGCGGTAAAACCGATCCACCAGGCTTTACCCGGCATATTTTCTACAGGGCGTAATACATCCTCCGTAATTTGATTATAGGTGATGTTTTTACCCGTAATTAACGGTTCCCTTATTATTGATTCACTATGAGATGACATATATTTTAATATCTGTATACAAAAATTTTAGGCCTCAGTTTCTGACAAATTTCTAACCTTAACCTGGTAACCAATACCTGGTTGTACGTTTAGTTCTTCAAGCACGTAATAAGTTCTTTCACTTGCCAATGCTTTTGAAACTTCGGAGTTAGGATCGTTTTTGTTACCGAAAACGATAGCGTTAGCTGAACATGTTTGCTGACAAGCCATTTTTACTTCACCATCCTTAAGCGGACGTTTTTCAATTTTTGCCTGTAGTTTACCAGCCTGAATACGTTGAACGCACATTGAACATTTCTCCATTACACCACGGAAACGTGTAGTAACATCCGGATTTAATACCAATTGAGTGTGTTCGTTATTCAGGTAGTTATCAAAACGTGAATCGTTCCAATAGTTAAACCAGTTAAAGCGGCGTACTTTATATGGACAGTTGTTTGCACAATAACGAGTACCTACACAACGGTTGTACGCCATTTGGTTTAAGCCTTCTGATGAGTGTACAGTAGCCAATACCGGGCAAACTGTTTCGCAAGGAGCGTGGTCACAGTGCTGGCAAAGCATTGGCTGGTGAACAACCGATACATTATCAAAGTTATCTAATTTGGCAATCGCGTCTTCTTTGGTTACCGCTTCTTCGCTGTTACCGTGATCATTATAGCTGTAATAACGGTCGATACGAATCCAATGCATTTCACGACGGCGTTTAACCTCGTCTTTACCTACAACCGGAATGTTATTTTCGGCGCTACAAGCTACTATACAGGCACCGCAACCAGTACAAGCGTTAAGGTCGATAGCCATAACCCAATCATAAACCGGGCGGTCATGATCGTCCCAAAGGCTTTCTTTATTATAATCTTTGTGTTCGCCCTCTTTACCGCTACCAGCTGCAGGGTTCTTTTTGTATTCGGTAAATGAAGCCTCGCGGATAACGCTTCTGCCCTCGTATGAGTGGTGAGTTTGCGTTTGGGCAAGGGTAGATATCATACCGGTTTTACCAAACTTGCTGATTGAAGCAGTTGTTTGTAAAGTTCCGTTACGGTAGCTATAGAAAGGGAAGGCGTTTTTACCAACATTGTTACCTACTAAACCAGCGCTTGTGCGGCCATAACCAACAGCGATAGAAATAGTACCCTGTGCCTGGCCTGGCTGTGCTAACACAGGCAGCTCAACAGTGTAACCGTTAGCTTCTATTTTAATAACGTCACCTTCTTCGTATTTCAGTTTTTTGATGTCGGCGATTGACATAGCCGCATAGTTATCCCAGGTAACTTTTGATACCGGATCTGGCATTTCCTGTAACCATGGGTTGTTGGCACGTTTACCATCGCCCATACCTACAGATTGGTAAACCTGTAATTCAAAGTTATCACCAGATACAAGGCTGTTACCATGATCAAGGATAGTTTGCGCCACGGCGTTTAAGTCATGGCTAAAGGTATAGCTGCCGGCTGCCGCGGGAGCAACTTTAACAAAACCTTTTTGCAATACTTCTTCCCAACCTTTTTGACCAGATAAACCACCTTTTGGCAATAAACTGGTATTCCAGGTATTGCGTACAAAAGTGTAATAATCTTTGGTAGCGCTTTCTGCCCAGATTAATAAACTATGCTCGGCCTGACGGGTGTTATAAACCGGGTTAATGGTTGGCTGTACAACGGTATAATAACCTTCTACAGCATTACTATCGCCCCATGACTCTAAATAATGATGATTTGGCGCTACTACGTTTGATAGTAATGACGTTTCATCAGCATGATCTGAGAATGATATTTTTAAACGTACTTTTTTAAGTGCGTCTGCAAATTCTTTTGCTTTAAAGTAATCGTAAGCAGGGTTAGCGTTCAGGAATAATACCGCGCCAACTGTGCCTTTAGCTAATTCGCTAACAAATGCAGCAAAGTCCTGATCGTTACCGGCGTATTGTTTTGATGGATTATCCAGATCGATGGTGTTACCATAGCTACCCAATAATGAGTTGATAGCGTTTACCAAAGTTTGTGTAGCAACATCATTTGAACCTGCAACTACCAATGCTTTGCCTTTAGCAGCTTTTAACTCTGTAGCGGCAAGGGTGATTGCGTTATCAACAGCTTTGTTTGATACTTTTTTTGAACCAGCAAGGCTTGTACCAGCAATAGCATTGTATAAGCTTAATAAAGCGATACCTTCTTCAGATGGTTTTACCGGGTAACGGTTATCTGCATTGGTACCGGTAATGCTCATGCCAGCTTCAAACTGAATATGGCGGGACATTTTTTTGCTTTCAAGCGATTTGCTGTTACGGTTTGATACGTACTGACGGGTAAATTCTTCAGGAGAAATCCAGGTTCCCAGGAAATCGGCCCCGAAGCTTACAATTACATCGGCTTTATCAAAGTTGTAGTGTGGCAATACGGCTTTACCAAAGCTGTTTTGATTAGCCTGGATGATACCTGTATAAGATACCGCGTCGTAATTGATGTATTTTGTAGTTGGGTATTTTGCAGTAAACTCCGCAATAACAGCTAAGGTAGACGGGCTGTTAACTGTTGAAGTTACAATACGAATAGCTTTACCAGAGGCCGCAACTGCCGCAAGCTCGCGTAAAACAAAGGCGTCAACTTCTGGCCATGCCGCGTCGCCACCGTCAATTTTAGGATCTTGTGTGCGGTTTGCATCGTATAAATCTAAAACTGAAGCCTGGCCTTGCGCGCTTAAACCACCTTTAGTGAAAAAGTCATTAGGGTTACCTTCTACTTTAATAGGGCGACCTTCACGGGTTTTAACCAATATAGCCTGACCTTCGTAAGTTGAAGAATAGTAGTTAGCTACACCAGGTGTAACCTCTTCTGGTTTTATAAGGTAAGGAATTGATTTATGTACAGGCACTTTTTGACAAGCAGCCAGTGTAACAGCGCCAACACCAAAGCCAAGCGCTTTTAAAAAGTCGCGACGTGGGGTTTTAGCCGATAAGCCTGATCCGCTTAGCAAATCCTCGATAGGAATTGGCTCTGCAAATTCGTTTTTATTTTTCTCAACAAATTCTGGTGTGTTGTTTAGTTCTTCTAAACCTTTCCAGTATTTTTTATTGCTGTCCATTTAAGCTATATAAACTGTAATGCTAAATTCTTATTGATTAATAGTGGCATTTGCCGCACTCGATACCACCTAAAACAGCGGCAGTAACTTTCTCGCCTTTCTTGATCTTATCGTGAGCAGCAAGTATGCTATCATAATAAGCGTTGCCTTTGCCGTTAACCTCAGTACGTTTGTGGCACTGAATACACCATTTCATGGTAAGCGGTGAGTATTGGTACACCTCTTTCATGGTTTGGATTGGACCGTGACAAGCCTGGCATTTGATACCGGCAACTTTAACGTGCTGTGAGTGGTTAAAGTAAGCCAAGTCTGGCAGGTTGTGTACCCTAACCCATTGAATAGGTTTAGCAGCAGTGCTATCGTATTTCTGAGTTTTTGGATCGTAACCCAAAGCGTCATAAATTTTATGAATCTCCGGCGACTCAGTTTTAACAACCTTGTGGCAGTTCATACACACGTTTAATGAAGGGATAGACGCGTTTTTTGATTTGTATGCACCAGAGTGACAGTACTGGCAATCAATTTTCATGGTGCCTGCGTGTAACTCATGCGAGTATTTGATAGGCTGTACCGGCTGATAGCCTGTGTGTACGTTGGTATTCCACAAAGTAACCCAACCCCAGCTGCCCATCGCTATGGTACCGCATACCAGTATAAAGAATACCAGTTTTTTATTTTTAAGGATCTTTTTAAGCAGTTCGGCTTTCTTATCAACAGTAACAACCTGCTCTTCTTCAACAATTACAATATCCTTGTTGTTAGCTAAAATTTTCTCTAAAGAACCTGTAGCCTTGTTTAAAACAAGGATGATAATGAACGCTAAAATAACAACACCAATTAACCCTGCAACAGCAAGTTCACTTGGGCCTTTGTCTTCAGCTACAGTAGTACCGCCAACAGGACCTTTTGCTTTATCGTCCTGAATTTGTTTCCAATCAGCTCGAATGTAAGTGATTACGTTACCTACATCCGCATCAGAAAGATCCGTAAAGGTGGTCATGCCTTTTTGCTCAAACTTGTTGAAAATGGCAAGCGCTTTAGGATTTTTAGCAGCTATAAGGGCCTGGTTGTTCTGAATCCATTTGATAAGGTATTTATCATCTGTTTCTTCGGTAAGTTGTGGACCAAGCGCCGGACCGGTTAAAACCTGGTCGATTTTATGACAGGCTGTACATTTGGATTTGAAAATGGCCTCGCCCTTTGCCGCGTCTGTTTGCGCGTAAACAGCAGAAAAACCCCAAAAAGCAAACCCAACAATCAGCAGAACCGACCTTGAGAATTGTTTAAAAATCAATGAGAAACTTCTCATAAAGTGTATTTATGCTAAATAATTTTTGTATTAATGTTTTATTCCGCTGTAAAGATGTGTGCTGCATCTGTATTTTACAGCCACAAAAGTAAAATTTATTACACTATCGCTGACACATAAATGACAGTAACCTATAATTTATAATCGTTCTAAATAAATTGAAAAACGCCTTTTAAACACGCCAGCGGCATATTTATATCATTTATCAAAATTTAAAATGGTTTAATCATTTTGAGCGATTATAAAATTTCCCTATTGTTTTAAAATCCAGGCAAATATTAATGGTGCAACAATAGTTGCATCACTCTCTACTATAAACTTAGGCGTATGGATATCCAGCTTGCCCCAGGTAATCTTCTCATTTGGTACCGCGCCCGAATATGAACCGTAAGATGTGGTTGAATCCGATATCTGGCAGAAGTAGCTCCAGAAAGGTACATCATGCATTTCCATATCCTGGTATAGCATTGGCACAACGCATATCGGGAAGTCGCCGGCAATACCACCACCTATCTGGAAAAAGCCAATGCCCTTGCCCGATGAGTTTTTGGTATACCAATCTGCAAGCCAGGCCATGTATTCGATACCGCTTTTCATGGTTGAAGCTTTTAACTCACCTTTGATAATGTACGATGCAAAAATGTTACCCATGGTTGAATCTTCCCATCCTGGTACCACAATAGGTAAATTCTTTTCGGCGGCAGCCAGCATCCATGAGTTTTTAGGATCTATCTCATAATATTGCTCCAATTCGCCGCTTAGCAATATTTTGTACATGTATTCGTGCGGAAAATAACGTTCGCCGGCATTATCAGCGTCTTTCCATATTTTATGGATGTGTTTTTGTAACCTGCGGAAAGCTTCTTCCTCGGGGATGCAGGTATCGGTAACACGGTTGTAGTGGTTCTCTAACAAATCCCACTCTTCCTGCGGACTTAAGTCGCGGTAATTAGGCACCCTTTTGTAGTGCGAGTGCGCTACCAGGTTCATGATATCCTCTTCAAGGTTTGCACCTGTGCATGAAATTATAGCTATTTTATCCTGGCGGATCATCTCGGCCAGCGAAATACCCAACTCGGCGGTGCTCATAGCTCCGGCCAGGGTAACCATCATTTTACCGCCTTCGTCAAGGTGGGTTTCATACCCTTTGGCAGCATCCATCAATGCCGCTGAGTTAAAATGCAGGTAGTTTTTTTCAATAAACTGCGAAATAGGTCCTCTTGTGATGCTCATAGTGTATCAATAAAATTCAGGCACAAAAGTAGGCATTTTACTTAATTATGATTTTTAAATTCAAAATACATTCAAACTACGTACATACCGAAGTAAAAATGAGGGTATATTAGCGCCCTATTTGTCTTATGAAGATATTTGTAACCACGTTCTTATTCGCTTTTTGCCTGCAAGCCAGCTACGCGCAAACGCATGTACTGCCCAAGTTTATCCGCAAAATGTTTTTTAATAAGGCCGATAGCACCAAAAAAAGCAGCTTTGTTATTTTACCTGCAATAAGCTCGGCTCCCGAAACTGGTTTGGAACTGGGCGGCGCGGGTTTATACTCCTTTTATACCGATTCTGTTAAAAGTGATACCCGTGTATCAAGCATATTTGGTTATGCCACGGTTACCACAAAGGGACAAAGCAAGTTTAGCATCAACACCAACTACTGGACTCCCCGTAACAGCTACCACTTTACGGCTGGTATTAGTTACTATGATTTTCCCTTTAGCTTTTATGGCATTGGCAATGATACCCGAAGCGCCGATGTTACCCAAATTGATCAGCAACGACTAAAGTTTAACCTGGGTGCAGAGAAAAAGCTGACTGACGAGCTCTATGTTGGCTTTGTAGCCGGGGCACAAAGGTTTCACATACCACAAACATCTTACAAAACCATTTTTTATACTGACAAAAGGGTTGAAAACCATGGCGGGGGTAGCAATATTTACGCAGGCCCCAGCGTAACACTTGATACCCGCAATAATAATACCTATACAACTAAGGGTATCATTATCACCAGTTCCTTTGAAGTGATAAGAGGGTACGGAAAAACAGACTACAGCGGGGGATTTTTAAATGCAGAGTATTCACAGTTTTTTGCGCTGGGCAAAAAATTTGTTTTCGGCATTGATATACAGGAGCAAAGCCTTACGGGCAGTAAATCGCCATTTTATTTGTTGCCGGCTTTAGGTAATGATGAAATGATGCGCGGTTACTATAATGGCCGCTACCGCGACAGGAATATGCTGGCAGGCCAAACCGAATTACGTTATCGCTTAAGCCCAAGGTGGGGCCTTGTTGGCTTTGTGGGTACCGGCGAGGTATTTAACAAAAGCTTTAGCTGGGCCGAATTAAAACCCAATTATGGCGGCGGTGTGCGTTACTTCTTCGATATTGAAAAAGGGTTAAGTGTGCGTGCCGATTATGGCATTGGTCAAAAAAATCCGGGAGAGAGCCGGCAAAGCGGGTTTTATCTTGCTTTGGGGCAATCGTTTTAGCATTTTGAAACTACCCAACATATTCTGAGTTAAAAGGCTTTTAATATTTTATCTTAAAATGCTCCTGCTGGGCCCTGCCCGATTTAAAGAATACCAGGCTTATCCAAAACAGATCGATAGTGAGCGTAACCCGCGGATGCGTTTTAACCTGATTCCAGATTTGTTTGGTAGTAGCATTGGTATGAACGCCTGTAAATATCACTACAGTATCCGGGTGCACTGTTGGAAGTAGCTGTTCAAAAGCCTCCATTGTTAAAACATACTTATTGAAAACGATCAAATCTGTAAGGCTATCCAATACTCCCTTTAACTCAGCCTCATTAACCGCGATAATTTTAGCGCCCGGTACCGCCTTTTGCAGGTAAAGTGATGTACTCCCCCCCTCTCCGACCTCAACAACGGCAGCCGGATTAAAATGCTTTGTTAACCTGTAAATGAGTTTTAATACTTTAAGGGGTAATCTTTTTTCAGTAATTCCGTTCTGGTTTTTAATATCGATGGCTATCTCCTGGTACGTTTGGCGGGGCTGATAATCGTAAATTACCGTATCAATGAGGTGGTAAACAAACGGAGAGTGAATCCCGTGGCGGTTATTGGCTGTAAGGCGGTGGCGCAAATAATCTTGCACAAATGTGAAACTTGCCATCGCCACAAAAATAAAAAAGTTTAGTATTTTAGCATACAGCGTATGATAAATCCAACAGAAGTAAACTCTTTGATCCGCTTGCTTGATGATCCCGACGCCGGCATCTATGAACACGTTCATGAAAAACTGCTGAGCTATGGCATAGAGGTGATTACTTATCTTGAAAATGCTTTTGAACAAGCCTTTGATGCCGTGCAACAGGAACGCATTGCCAACCTGGTACACGAAATTCAATTTGGTAGCTTAAAAGAAGATTTGAAATTGTGGGCACAAAGCGGGTCGTTTGATCTGCTGCAGGGTATCCTCATTATTAACCGTTACCAATACCCCGATCTTGACGAGCAAAAGGTGATTAACCAGATTGAGGCCATTAAGCGGGATATCTGGATTCAGATGATGAACCAGGGTAGCCCCAAGGAACAGATTAAAGAGATTAATCATGTATTTTATCATATCTACGGTTTCAGGGGGAATACCTCAAACCACCTCGATCCGCAGAACAGCTTTTTGAGCCAGGTGCTGGAAACTAAAAAAGGCAACCAGATTTCGCTGGCCATCATCTACTCTATCATAGCCCAAAAGCTGGACATCCCCGTATATGGTGTAAACCTGCCGCAACATTTCATATTAGCTTATGTTGACGAGAGCCAGCAAAATGATTTTGAAGGCGGCATACTTTTTTACATTAACGCCTTTAACAGGGGCCTCATGTTTGGCCGCCGCGATGTAGATAACTTTTTGAAGCAGCTTAATCTTAAATTCGATAAACAGTTTTACGAACCCTGCTCCAATACCGATATCATTAAACGCGTAATCCGCAACCTCATCAGCGCCTATGAAAACTTAGGCTCGGCAGAAAAGGTTGGAGAGTTGAATGAATTGCTGAGGATATTGGAGTAAGTGTAACTTTTAAGATTAGTGACCCCTAACTTTCTTCGGGATCTCCACTGGATAAGTACTTCAGATGAAGTATATACCTTGCACATTACCCGGAAACAAGTAATAGGCATAGCATGTTGCAGATACCAGACTTACAAAGTTTTAAAAACTTCGTAAGTCTTTCGCCGGTTTGTCATTTCCCACTTTCAGAGCCCTTTTACTTTTAAACCCAGCATAACACGAATGGAGAGACAAGTACCCGTAACTATTTTACTTCCCCTTCAAAAACCCGTTCTCATCCAGCCAACTGGCAGCCCAATCAAACCATTTGCTTTTGTTTTTTGAATTGTTTAAGCCAAATCCATGGCCACCTTCCTGAAACAGGTGCATTTCGGCTTTTACTTTATTTTTGAGCAGGGCATCATAAAACAACAGGCTGTTTTGTACAGGTACCACGGTATCGTCTTCGGCATGTACCAAAAGAGTTGGCGGCGTATTAGCGTTAACTTGTTTTTCGTTTGAATATAATTCTACTTGCGCTGCCGACGGGGTTTTACCAATCAGGTTTTCGCGCGAGCCTACGTGTGCCTGATCACCGAAGCTGATCACCGGGTACAGCAGGATCATAAAATCGGGTCTCAGGCTGATGTTGTCTTTATTTTCGATAACAGGTTTATCAAAGTGGGTACCTTCGGTAGATGCCAAATGCCCGCCGGCCGAAAACCCGATGATGCCAATACGAGCAGGATCAACGCCCCATTCCTTAGCATTTTTGCGTACAGTCAATATAGCCATCTGTGCATCCTGTAGCGGACCGATAGATCTGTCAACCATAATTTCGTCACTTGGCAATCTATACTTTAACAAAAACGCAGTTATACCAATTTTGTTAAACTCCTGGCATATAGCCATCCCCTCGTGCGCATTTGCCAGGCCAGAGTATCCACCTCCAGGGCAAACTACAATAGCGGTACCGTTAGCCTTCCCTTTTTCTGGCAGGTAAGCTGTAAGAGTTGGCGTACTTACGCCAGTGATCCAGTTGCTTGCATCTGTTTTTTCAACGTACGTTGCCGGGGTTGGCTTTGAATTTGGTATCCCTTTAGGGTACAAAGGCATTGGCTTTTCCTGGCTGTAGGCTATGGTTGTGGCAATAGTCAAAATAAAGGCTGATAAAATGGTTTTCATAATTTGTTAGGTATGCACAATTATAGCTTTTTTATCATAAACTTTTATTGAGCATTTCTTTTACCATATCCCTGTTTTGGCGCGATATAGGTATTTTGGTTTGATCATTAAGCAGCAGCGTACCACCATCTTCCTTCAAATAGCTTTTTACGAAAGCCTGGTTAACAAGGTGCGATTGATGGGTGCGGATAAACTGGTGAGACTTTAACAGATCTGCAAAGTCTTTAAGTGTTTTACAAACCAGCACCTGCTCTTTGTTTTGCAGGTAAAAAAGCGTGTAGTTGTTACTGGCCTCGCAACGGATCACATCGCTAACTTTTACATACATTATTTCGGTAAGGGTTGGCAACGCTATTTTGGGTATTTCCTTTTGCCCGGCTTTGATGTAGGCCAGCAGGTTTTCGATATTTAAATTTTGTTTCCGGCTGCTTATCTTTTGCTTTGCCTTTTCAATGGCCAGCTTAAACTCCTTAATATCTATTGGCTTTAGCAAATAATCTAAAGCCGAAAACTTGATGCCCTGGATGCCATACTTGTCATAAGCGGTAATAAATATTACTTCGAAATCTATTCTGTCAAAAGCTTTCAGCACATCAAATCCCGATTGGCCGGGCATTTGAATATCAAGAAACACCAGGTCGGGCCGGTATGTTTTTATGGCGGCAATAGCCTCTTCGGCGTTTGAGGCTGTTGCTTCAACAACTATATCGGGGCAATTAGCCCTAATGATCTGTTGCAGGTTTTCAATATTATTGGGCTCGTCATCAACAATAACACTTCTAATCATCAGCATAAAAAATTAAATCCAATTGGTTAAACGGATACATACCATAGTGGCCGGTTGTTTATCAATGGTTAAATGTACGGGCTGATCTTTATATAGCTGGTTTAATAAAACTGCACGTTCCTGGCTCAATTTTAAACCATAACCAGATGTATTATCCCGGGCATCGGCATCAATCCATTTGCCATTATCTTTTATACAGAAAACAAGGTCTTTATCTTTCCGGTTTATCATGATCTCAATTTTTCCGGCATCTTTTAATATCGCCACGCCATGCTTTACAGCATTCTCTACAAAGGGCTGTAACAGCATTGCCGGAATTTCTGTATTGGCCTGATTTATTGTTTGATCAACGTCTATCTGGTATTTAAAACCAAAACGCAGCTGTTCCATTTGAAGGTAATCATCTAAAATATTAATCTCCTGTTGCAAGCTTAATAGCTCGTCGTTACCTGTATCCAGCACCTGCCGGGTTAAGCCCGCAAATTTTGATAGGTAATGATTAGCTCCCGTTATATCATTTTTATTTACCAGGTTTTGGATAGATGTTAAAGCGTTAAACATAAAATGCGGGTTAAGCTGCGCCCTGATGGATTGCAATTTTAAGCCTACAGTTTGCTTTTCCTGTGCGGCGCGTACTAATTTCACCTGGTTACGCCTGTAATAGCCCCCAAACAGCAAAACAACACCCGTGAGTGTTGCTATGATGTAAGGTAAGGCTTGTTTTAAGGATACTTTTTTATCTGTTACAGGTGGTGGTAAAACTTCAAAAGGGATCCGCAACATTTGCTCCTCGGGCCACGAGCCAAGTTCGCCGGCGCGCTGGGTAATTATTTCATATTTACCCGGCTGTTTGTAAAAATTGCCATCTATATCATAATAATTTTCAAGATTATAGTACCCCATTTTTACAGTATCTTTTTTTATACCGCCTTTTTTAACCAGATACACCACATAAGGTATAGTTTCATGATGTTTATAGTATAAGCGTATACCCACCACACTATCAGCAGGAAACTTAAAATCTACAGGCGTTCCGGCATGTTCAATAAACCTGGTAGCGTATCCATGATTAAGTTTTACATTATCCAGGTCAAAATAGTCTTTTGGCCGATTGATTTCTATACGGGTTATCAAAGGTTTAAAGTTAGGTTTCCAATCAAACAACACACCTTGCCGTATATCATAATTTTGAATATTAAGCACTTCTATCAATAGCTGTTTACCAGGAGCTTTAAACTCACCCAGAAATCCATAAGCTTCTTTGGCACCATATTGTTGACCGAGCGCTGGTATTTTGGACCATGGAACCAACTCAACACTGTCATTTTCAACCACATGGTAGCGATAGTCGCTAATATTGGCTTTTGTAATTCCATATGCTATTAAAATAGCCGTTGAAGTATCTGAAATAATATAACTTGGATACGCCTTTGAAATTGACTTTACACTTGATGAAAAAAAATCTACCAAGCTATGATTAAGTTTTACTCCTAACCAAAAGGGATGTTTATTATTTATCATTTTAAAGGCTTTCACATCGCCCAAACTTGTGTCTTTCACGCCATAATAACTTCCTTGGTACTCGAAGGTAAAATGATAGCCAAAGGAGAAGTCCTGCTTTGTTTGTGCAAATGAGCGCAACGAAAAGACAAAGCCTATGATTAAGCTGGTAAACAATACTAAAATCTTTTTTTTCATTGATGTGTGTTTAAGTTTATGATTTAATTATCACATCACAAAGATGTAGTTACGCGCTGCGCTCAGCAATGCAGATTGAGTATTTGGTATTGGAGATTTAGAATTTGGTGGCATTTTGTAAACGCTACCTTATTTGCTTATAAAAACTCTCTTTATAAGTGTCAGAAACCGGTATCAATTCATTATTAATACGGATACGGTCGCGCTCAATGCTTTCAATTTTATCAAGGGCAACAATAAATGATTTGTGCACCCGGCAAAACTGCCTGGCAGGTAATTCGCGTTCAAGTTCGCTAAAGGTTTGCAGGGTCATGATATTCTTTTCATTTAAATGAAGGCGGCGATAATCGCGCATACCTTCAATAAAAAGGAGGTTATCTAACTTGACTTTTTCAAGCCGGTATTCTGTTTTTATGAAAATGAAGGTTTTATCTTCATCCCTACCCAATAATTTATCATAAACCTTGTTTACACCTTGCATAAACCGTTCAAAAGTAAAAGGCTTTAAAAGATAATCGCATACATTTAAATCAAATCCGCGAAGCGCGTATTGATCAAAGGCAGTGGTTATAATAACTTCGGGCTTTTTTATCAAACATTCCAACAACTGTATGCCTGTAAAGCCATCCATTTGTATATCTAAAAAAAGAAGATCTACTTTTTGAGCCTGCATGAAAGCTATGGCTTCTACACCATTATCAAAACATTGCAGTAAGTTCAAAAACGGAACTTTAAGCACGAAGTCCCTTATACGCTCCATAGCAAGGGGCTCGTCTTCAATGATGATGCAATTAATTACCATGCTGATTAATAGCTAATGTTACAGTAAAACGCCCGTCGGCCTGGCTGATATCAAGCACATAGGCATCTTTATAAAGCAGGTTAAGGCGATTACTTATCAATTCAAGCCCGAGACCACTATGTTGTTGCTTAAGCGCCCCTGCTTCGTCATACGCGTTACTACAAGTAAAAATAACGGTATTGCCCAACACACCAATACTAATTTCAATGGCTTTGCTTATTTTTTTATTGGTAGAATGCTTAAACGCGTTTTCGATATAAGGTATAAAAAGCATAGGAGCAATTTTTAGGTTGTCAGGATCGCCATTTAGCGTAAGCTCTACAAAATCGGGATTGGCAGTGCGGATTTTTTGCAGCTCAATATATTGCTTTATATAGTTTATTTCCTGCTTTAGTTCAATTTGCGCCAATGGGCTTTCATAAAGTGTAAACCTCAAAATGTCAGAAAGCTTTTTTAGATAGATGGATGCCCGTTGCGCGTCTTTTTCAATCAATACATCAATATTATTGAGCGTATTAAATAAAAAGTGCGGGTTTATCTGCGCTTTTAGCAAAGCGAGTTCTATTTCAAGGTTCTTTCGCTCCAGATCTTTTTTATACCTGATATCGGCGTACCAATTTATAAATCCACGGATTAAACAGGCTGCAACGGCCGAATAAACTACCTTCAAAAATATATCGCCAATTACCAAACCCAGGTGCTGGTTATTATTGAAAACCGCTGGTGTTAATGCCCGCAGGAAAAAAAATTCTGCAACGGTTGTTAAGGAGGTTACCAACAAGCCGCCAATAGCAAAAAGAAAAACCTTGCGGTTAGACAAATAAACCGGGAAAAACAAAAAATAAAACAGGTAAAAAATAGCGATATCGACACCGTAGTAAACAGGTATCATCAAATAATTACCGGGAAGATAACCTGGATTTAAGTTTAAAATGGTATAGGCCTGCAATAGCTTCGGAAACCAGTATGCCACATTTATTGATATTGCCCATGCTGTTTTTTTCATTTTGTTGTTATTTAAATTAAACATGGTTCAAAAATCTTTTTTAGCAGGATGATTGATCAATAAAATCTGCCAGTTATGGTTTTGCATCTGCAAAAAGGGTTTAATGCGCGCATTAAATAAAAATGGTGTTACGGGCAAAAACCCAATAACACCATTTGTAATAATTTTAGCTATGAAAATTTTAACTCTTCGGCCCGCCAAATTCCATCAGGTAGGCCTTCAAAAATTCGTTAAGCTCGCCATCAAGTACAGCTGCGGCGTTTGATGTTTCGTGATCGGTACGAAGATCTTTAACCAGCTTATAAGGGTGCAGTACATAGTTGCGGATCTGTGATCCCCATTCTATTTTCTTTTTGTTGCCTTCAATAGTATTGGTGATCTCCATGCGTTTGCGCATCTCAATTTCATACAATTGCGATTTCAGCAAACGGATAGCGTTATCCTTATTTTGCAACTGCGAACGCGACTCCTGGTTTTTGATAATAATGCCCGATGGTTTGTGGTATAAGCGCACCGCGGTTTCTACCTTGTTTACGTTTTGGCCACCTGCACCGCCCGAGCGGAAGGTTTCAAACTCAATATCGGCAGGGTTAATGTCAATCTCGATGGTATCATCAACCAGAGGATAAACATATACCGACGCGAACGAGGTATGGCGTTTGGCATTGGCATCAAACGGCGATACGCGAACCAGGCGGTGTACACCATTTTCGCCCTTTAAGTACCCGTAGGCAAAATCGCCTTCCAATTGTAAGGTTACGGTTTTTACACCGGCCACATCGCCGGGCTGGTAATCTTGTTCGGTAACTTTGTACCCGTTTTTTTCGCCCCACATAATGTACATACGCATCAACATACCTGCCCAGTCGCAACTTTCGGTGCCACCGGCACCTGCTGTAATTTGCAGTACGGCGTGAAACTGATCTTCTTCGGCCGAGAGCATGTTTTTAAATTCAAGCTCCTCTACGGCCTTTATGGTTAGGTTATATTGCTCCTGCATTTCGGCCTCGGTAGCATCGCCGGCCTGGTAAAATTCAAAAAGCACGCCGGTATCATCAATAATGGCCAGCAGTTTTTGAAACTCATCTGTCCATACTTTTTTTACTTTGATGGATGCCAGTACCTTTTCGGCTTCTTTAGGGTGATCCCAAAAATGCGGACCAATGGTTATTTCCTGCTCTTCTTTTAGCAGTTCGAGCTTCTTATCAATGTCAAAGATGCCTCCTCAGGGACGCTGCTCTGTCCCTTAAATCCTGAACTTGTTCTTTAGTCATGTGGCAAATATAGGTAAATGTATTATCGGCATAAATAAAAAAGGTCTGCAAATTGTTTTAACAATCTGCAGACCCATTATAAGCTAAACGTATGCTATTAAGCAACCATGGCGCGGTCAACAAGCAAACTCAAATCTGCACGGTCGCCGTTAAGCTTGGTAAGCATATTAACTAATTTAAATTCCTTGATCTCTTCGCTTTTTGAAGCTTTAACCAATTCGGCCATTACTTGCGGGATAAGCGATTTCGCCGTTGCTATTGCTACAGCGGCATCCACATTATAAAATGTGTTAAGCCTGTTGGCAAACCTGTTTACCATGCTTGATACTAATGATTGATTGTAAACACCCGACGATTTGAAATACTTAACCAAATCTTTCAACTTGCCATTCTCCATCTGGCCTTTTAAAACCTCGATGATAGAACTTGAAGCTTCGATCATTACTGCCTCATGGTGTTTTGCAGCAATAAGTGGGTTGTTAATAACTGCCGTCCCGGCGTTATTTTTTACAAGCAAAAACAGTTTTCCAAACATTGTAGTAAATAATTAAAATTAAAATTTACAAATTCATGATAAATCACTCGTTTGACTATCAATAACACAAAGATATTAATTAATCATTTGAAATATCAAAACATTTGTCAAATTATTTTAATATTATCGTAATTTAAAAGTGTAAAATAAACACTATGCATGCCGTGTTATTGTAACACTAAGATTAGTTAGTTTGATATTTAATATCAGTCTAACAATTAACTTGTTACTTTTGCTTAAAAACACATCAACTATGCTGCCAAATACAGATTTCACCACCACGCAGAGCTATAAATACTTAGCCGACCATTACATTGATATCGTATCAAAAAGCCTGAAGGAATTATTTGATGCTGATGATCAACGCTTTAATAAATTCTCAATTCAGTTTGAAGAAATCCTGCTGGATTACTCCAAAAACCGCATTGACGACGAGACTATAGCTTTATTGATACAATTGGCCAAAGAGTGTTCTGTAAACAAGGCAATAGAAGCCATGTTTGCCGGCGAAAAGATCAACGTTACCGAAGGCAGACCAGTACTACACATCGCTTTGCGTAACCGCAGCAACAAACCTATTTTGGTTGATGGTAAAGATGTAATGCCGGATGTGAACAAAGTGCTTGACCATATGAAGGACTTTAGCGAAGCCATTATATCCGGCACCTGGAAAGGCTACACAGGCAAACCTATTACCGATGTGGTTAACATCGGCATCGGCGGTTCTGACCTTGGCCCGGTGATGGTGACTGAAGCCCTTAAGGCCTATAAAAATCATTTAAACCTCCACTTTGTTAGTAATGTGGATGGTACTCATATAGCCGAAACGTTAAAAGCGGTTGATCCGGAAACTACTTTGTTCCTTATCGCTTCAAAAACTTTTACCACCCAGGAAACTATGGGCAATGCCCACAGCGCCCGCGATTGGTTTTTAGCTGCCGGAGCTACCGAAGCTGATGTGGCCAAACATTTCGCCGCCCTTTCAACCAATGCTGCCGCCGTTGAAAAATTTGGCATCGATACCAAAAACATGTTTGAGTTTTGGGATTGGGTTGGCGGCAGGTATTCTTTATGGAGCGCTATTGGTTTATCTATTGCCCTAGGCATAGGCTTTGATAATTTTGTTGAACTGTTAGAAGGCGCCCATGCAACCGACGAACATTTCCGCACTGCCGAATTTGAGCAAAATATCCCTGTTACCCTGGCACTTTTAGGCATCTGGTATAACAACTTTTTTGAAGCCGAAACCAACGCCATTTTACCTTACGACCAATACATGCACCGCTTTGCTGCTTACTTTCAGCAAGGTGACATGGAAAGTAACGGTAAACATGTGGACCGTAATGGCAAACATGTGGATTACTCAACCGGCCCAATCATTTGGGGCGAGCCAGGCACCAATGGTCAGCACGCTTTTTACCAATTAATTCACCAGGGAACAAAATTGATCCCTTGCGACTTTATAGCGCCGGCGCAATCACACAATCCGCTTGGCGAGCATCATAACATGCTGTTATCAAACTTCTTTGCACAAACAGAAGCTTTGATGAACGGCAAAACCGAAGAGGTTGTTATTGAAGAACTAAAAGCAGCCGGTAAAACCGATGCCGAAATTGAGGCGATTGCCCCTTTCAAGGTATTTGAAGGTAACCGCCCTACAAACTCATTCCTGCTTAAAAAGATCACACCACGCAGCCTGGGTTCGTTAATTGCCATGTATGAGCACAAAATATTTGTACAAGGCATTATCTGGAACATTTACAGCTTTGATCAATGGGGTGTTGAGTTAGGCAAGCAATTGGCCGGCAAAATTCTTCCGGAATTGAAAGATGACGCCGAGGTCAGCAGCCACGACTCATCAACCAATGGTTTGATTAATCAGTATAAGGCCTGGAGGTAAGAACGCAGCCGAGGCCCCCTGAAGGGGGAGTTTTTTTATTAGCATATTAACGAGTCCGTTTTATAAAAACGGACTCGTTTGTATTTATAAGCATTCACTTTCAAAGTGGTTGGGCTAAAGCCGAAACTGCGACTTACTTAGTTCCGTTGGTTAAAACCAACGGCAATGAATTTGAATATCACATTCAACACTTCCACCTCAATGACTTGACTTAGACAAGAACGGTTATACCGTAAGTCTACACCTACTAAAATTCATTGCCGTCCGATTTATGGGACGGATTAATTACATCTCATAAATGGGCTTTAGCCCAACTTATGCTACGTTACTGTGATAGATCGATTTGGAATAAATTGACCAAATAAGTAATTTACAATCAAAACTCAACCATTTATCACCCAATAAAATATGTCATTTGTAAAAATCTGGGTTCATTTAGTATTTTCTACTAAGAACCGAACTCCATGGCTAAAGAAAGAACTTAGACACAATATCTATAAGCACATCGCCGAAAACTGTTCTGAAAAAGATATTTTCCTTCAAGCCATTAACGGATATACCGATCACATACACTGCCTCGTCTCTTTAGGGAAAGATCAAACTATCTCGAAAGTAAGTCAGCTTATAAAAGGTGAGTCGTCCTTTTGGATCAATAAAAATAAATTGATAGACGATGTTTTTAGCTGGCAGGATGACTATTTCGCTGTATCAGTTAGCGAATCGCAGGTACAAAAAGTATCAACCTACATTAAAAATCAGGAAATTCACCACTCGAAGAAATCATTTGAAGAGGAAGTAAATGAATTTATGACGAACTATGGATGGCAAATTGTAAAAGGATAACCGGTTTAACTTTTCATAGTTCTAAATGCGGCTAAAGCCAGATTTGCTTGTTGGTTGTCCGTTGGCTAAAGCCAACGGCAATGATTTTGATTTGTATATTCTTAATCAAATTCATTACCTCCGTCCCAATTATGAGATGTATTACCCATCCCTAACCAAAGGAGGAGACTTAAATAAAAAGCGACGAGTAAACCTCATCGCTTTTCTTATTGAAAATCATTTTTAGCCCTCTGCTTTAAAGAGGGTTGGGGATAGGCTCTACTTCTTCACAAAAGTAACCTGGTACATCTTAGGCCATTTTTTGCCTGCCACAAAGATGCGTTTGGTGACTGCATCATAGGCTATACCATTTAGTACATTATTACCCCAATCACGACCAGCCGGCCTTTCCGATTCTGGGTATAGGTTTTTCATATCTATCCTTTGCTCTACGGCACCGGTTTTAGGGTTGATCACCAGGATATCATCTGTCTGGTACACGTTGGCGTAAAGTTTGCCGTCAATGTATTCCAGCTCGTTTATAGAGTCTATTTGTTTCTTATCATCGCAAACATCAATGTAGCCGGTTTGCTGGTAGGTATCTTTATCCAGGAACCAGATGCGATTGGTGCTATCATCCAGGTAAAGTTTTTTACCATCAAAGCACATGCCCCAGCCTTCAACACCAACGTTATTGGGGAAAGTTTTTAAAAGTTTAAGAGTTGCTTTATCATACACAAAACCTACCTTTTCGCGATAGGTCATCTGTACTACTTTATCGCCAATTACGGATAAGCCTTCACCAAAGTATTGATCACCCAATTTGGTTTGTTGCAACACTTTTCCCGTTTGTAAATCCACTTTACGAATGGTTGAATGGCCCGTGTCGCCTGTGCTTTCGTACATTACGCCATCAATATATTGCAAGCCTTCGGTATAGGCACTGGTATCATGCGGAAATGTTTTTTCAACTTTGTAGGTATATTGTTCGGGCGCTTTACCTGCAAGGAGCAAAATATTGGTAGTTACGTCCTGGCTCTTGCCACCTTCATAAACCTTGGCCATTAATATTTTAATGCCCAACGGTACAGTGTCTGTTTTTAAGCTGATACCCGAAGTATCTTTTGACGAACCGATGCGGTTAGTTTCAATCATGTACACCACCGAATCTGGTTTGACATCGGCGGGTAAATTAACTTTTACTTTTACCACATCGCCGGCTTTATAAGTGGTGCCTGCTTCGGGGCTTAGGGTATAGTCGGCAGCGCTTGTAGTCGCTTTTTGTTTACAGCTGTTACAGCCAAGAGCAAGTACCAGGCCTGCTGCAAAAAATATCTTTATTTTATTATTCATTGTTAGTTTAAGTTCCTGTGGGCCAAAACGCATCTTCTATATGGTTTAGTGTGTAGTTTTTATCTTTATCAAACAAAATGGCAATAATATCAAACCGTACATCGCCCTGGTGGTTCATGAGGTAAATATATTCATCCGCCGCGTTTGCAAGCAATTTTTGTTTGCGGGCATCTACAAAATCTTCGGGCATGCCAAAGCCGGAGCCTGTTCGGGTTTTCACTTCAGTAAATATAATCACCCGGTCTTTATAGGCAATCAAATCTATCTCGGCCTTACCGTGGGTCCAGTTCTCGTCCAGTATTTTATAACCGGAACTTTCTAAATGTGTTTTAGCTAAAGCTTCGCCCGCGCGACCAAGATCAAGGTGTTGGGCCATTATTTGATAATTACCGAGCCCAAAAAGTCGGAGATACTTTTTTCAACCTTTTTCATACGCATGTACTTATCAAGCAAAATTTCCTGGTCGGCCTGGTTATCGGCATTTTTCAGTTCCAATCGCAGGTTTTCCAATATCTTTTCCACCTTATGTTTTTTAAGATGAAAAATAGCACCAAGTATGGTCGCTTTCATATTGGCTGTTTCATCATTAATAAGGATGCCATGCATATCCATCCAGTTATCGCTCAGGGTATATTTTGAAGTGAGCAAATCTACCGTGATATCAACAATGCTTTTTTCCCGGTGGTGAATAAAGTGACTATCCTCGGGCAGTACGCCGTTCTCTACCTCGGCCCGGTACAATTCAACAAACATTTTGCAGGCGGCGTGCTCAAAGGTAACATCACCTAACTCGGCGATAATGAACGGACCGATATAGGTATTGGCAATGCCATCCCAATCAATCATCCTGCTGCCGTATAACAACAGCAAACGAATGATCTCTTTTTCCTGGAAGCTTTCCTCTTTTACAGGTTCGGATATAATTACCGGCTCGTCAAAAAAGTGGGGTTCATCGGGCATCTCGGCAAACCGCGACTGTGATGATTGTTGTTGCTGACTATCCTTTTTGGCCTTAGCCTGGCGCATTTTGTTGAGTTCGGATAGTAAAGCGCGCTCATCAATCTGCAACAGGTAACTACATTCTTTAATAAAAACCGACGCCTTGATCGAATCCGGGATTTTGGCAATACTCTCTACAATTTCGCGGATAATGCCGGCCTTTTTTATCGGATCATTACCAACATCTTTTAAAAGAGTATTGGCTTTAAAAAGGATAAAGTCCTTTTTATTTTCATCGATGTGTTTTTTGAAGGCGGCGGTACCTACCAGGCGTACGTAGGAGTCGGGATCATGCCCTTCGGGGAAAGAGACAACTTTTACGTTAAGTCCTTCCTCCAAAATCATATCCAGTCCGCGTAGGGAGGCTTTGATACCGGCCGCGTCGCCATCGTATAAAATGGTGATATTTTTGGTGAACCGGCTGATGAGTTTAATCTGCTCAACCGTTAACGAAGTACCCGATGAGGCCACCACGTTTTCTATGCCGGCCTGCGCCACCGAAAGCACATCGGCGTAACCTTCAACTAGGTAGCAATTATCTTCATCCCTGATGGCTTTCTTGGCAAAATAAAGCCCGTAAAGCACATTCGATTTATGGTAGATTTCGCTCTCGGGCGAGTTTACGTACTTAGGGACGTTCTTATCTTTTTTGAGCGTACGGCCACCAAACGCGATGATACGACCAGTAAAATTATGAATGGGGAACATCACCCGGCCGCGGTAACGGTCATACAGGTTGCCGTTGTCGCGCTTTACGGATAGCCCGCTATCTGTTAAAAATTGCTCTTTATAACCTTGTTTAAGGGCGCTACTGGTAAAAGCCTCCCACTGATCGGGCGAGTAACCCAGCTCAAACTTTTTAATGATATCGTTGCTAAAACCACGTTCCTTAAAATAGCTTAAGCCGATGCTTTTACCTTCGTCTGTATCCAATAAACTTTCGTGGAAAAATTTGGCAGCATAGGCTGTCACAATCATCAGGCTCTCGCGGCGCAGTTCTTCTTCCCGGTTCTCGGGTGCTTCTACCGTTTCCTCAACCTCGATGCCGTATTTTTTGGCCAGCCATTTAAGGGCCTCGGGGTAGCTGAATTTTTCCAGCTCCATTAAAAATGTAACCGCCGATCCACCTTTACCTGTCGAAAAATCTTTGAAGATGCCTTTTGCCGGCGATACCGTGAACGATGGCGTGCGCTCATTGGCGAATGGCGATAGACCTACATAGTTGGCTCCACGCTTTTTTAACTGCACAAACTCCCCTATCACCTCCACAATGTCGGTGGCTTCCATAATACGGTCGATAGTGGATTTTATAATCATGAGTTGACTGCAAACTTACGGCAAATCATTAAACGATGTTTAACAAACGTTAAGATACAATTTTATTTGGTTGATTGCGTGGCTTTAAAAATGTAATGGCTATTCCGCCGAGCACTACAGCGCTGCCAACAATTTCGTTAAATTCTAATTTCTCGTTTAACAATATGGCAGCAAGTATGGCGGCAAAAACCGTTTGGCTAAGTAAAGTAATGGCAACTTTGGTCGATTCCAGATAACGAAGCGAATAATTGATAGTTAGCCACCCTATCAACTGGCAGATAATGCCCATGCCCAAAAAGCAAAGCCATACATGTACCGAAAAATGCATAATGCTTGTACCCACAAAGCTGTTTACGATCAGCAGGAAAACGCTTGAACCCAGCATACTATAAAACATAAAGGTAAATACATCAATGCCCGCCATGATGTTTTTGGTTACCATAATATAGCTGGCATAAAACAAACTGGCCAGCATGGCTAAAAGGATACCGGTATTTAATTCCAGGTGCAATATATGCTGATAGCCCACCAGCACCACCATGCCTAATATAGCTACAGCGGTACCCACCCAAAACAACACCCCGCCGCTTTTCCTGAACAGCAAAAAGCTAAACAGCCCCACCCACACCGGTGCAAGGTTGGCAATTAGGGTTGATACCGTAGCGCTGATTTTTAATAAGGAGAGATTCCATACTGCCACATCAGATGCAAAGATGATACCCGCGGTAACGGCAATAAGCAGTTGCTTCCTTTCAACCTTAAGTTTCCGTTTTGCAATGCAGTAAGGGGCCAGTAATAACCAGGCGAAAAACACCCTGTAAAAAGCGCAGCCTATGGGCGATACCCCGGCAAGTTTTACAAATATTGGCGAAAAGGAAATACACAAAATGCCAATTACCAGGCTTAGTTTGGGGTTCATCGTTATAATTAAATGAGCTGCAAACTTAATCAAAAGGGGCTCAAATAGCTGCCAAATCAAAGCGCTATTACAGAATTAATCGTATTTTTGCCGCTCAAAATTATACACTTTTATACATAATTACACATTATGAGTCAGCGCACAAAGATCAAAGCATTGCTGCAAAGCCAGCAAACGGATATTGATGTAACAGTTAAAGGGTGGGTTCGCGCCTTCCGGTCAAATCGTTTTATTGCTTTGAATGATGGCTCAACTAATAATAACATCCAAATCGTTGTCGATTTTGAAAACACCGATCCTGCTTTGCTTAAACGCATCACTGTTGGCGCGGCGCTTAGTGTGCAAGGTAAATTGATTGCCTCTTTAGGTAAGGGTCAAACAGTTGAGGTTGTTGCTACAGACATTGAAATCCTTGGTGATAGCGATCCCGACAAGTATCCTATCCAGCCAAAAAAACATAGCCTGGAGTTTTTGAGGGAAAACGCCCACCTGCGTTTCCGTACCAGCACTTTTGGGTCTATTTTCCGTTTAAGAAATAGCCTGGCTTACGCGGTGCACCAGTTTTTCCAGGAGCGTGATTTTGTTTACCTGCACACGCCGGTTATTACCGCGTCTGATGCTGAAGGTGCCGGCGAAGCTTTCCACGTAACCAACTTTGATTTAGACAACATCCCTAAAACCGATACCGGTGAAGTTGATTACAAACAGGACTTTTTTGGTAAATCAACCAACCTAACCGTATCCGGTCAGCTGGAAGGCGAACTGGGTGCTATGGCTTTGAGTGATGTTTATACCTTCGGACCAACATTCCGTGCCGAAAACTCAAACACCACCCGTCACCTTGCCGAGTTTTGGATGATTGAGCCGGAAGTTGCTTTTAACGACCTGAACGACAACATGGACCTTGCCGAGGACATGCTGAAATATGTGATCAAATACGCCTTAGATAAATGCCCGGAGGATATTGAGTTTTTAACCCAACGCCTACAGGAAGAGGAAAAACAAAAACCACAAAACGAGCGCTCAGACATGAGCCTGGTAGAAAAACTGCAGTTTTGTTTAGATAACGATTTTGAGCGCTTAACTTATACCGAGGCTATCGAGATCTTAAAAGAATCGACCCCGAACAAGAAGAAAAAATTTGTTTACCCCGTTGAAGGCTGGGGTACCGATTTGCAAAGCGAGCACGAGCGTTACCTGGTTGAGAAACACTTTAAAAAACCGGTGATCCTTACCGATTACCCTAAAGATATCAAAGCCTTTTACATGCGCCAAAATGAGCCGGATGCGCAAGGCCGCGAAACTGTAAGGGCCATGGATATCCTGTTCCCGGGCATTGGCGAAATTGTAGGCGGATCTGAACGTGAAGAACGTTTAGACCGTTTGGAAAAACGCATGGACGAAATGGGCATCCCTAAAGATGAGCTTTGGTGGTACCTGGATACCCGCCGCTTTGGCTCTTGCACCCACGCCGGCTTTGGGTTGGGCTTTGAGCGTTTGGTGCTGTTTGTTACCGGCATGGGCAACATCCGTGATGTGATCCCTTTCCCAAGGTTCCCGAAGAACGCCGAATTTTAATTGAAGGATTAAACTGATTCTTTATGATTTCACCGATTTATTGACTTACTTTAATCAAATCGGTGAAATCATTCTTCATCGGTGATATCCATAATGCCCATTATCGAACTCGCCACCCATATCAACGCGCCAATAGCCAAATGCTTCGATCTGGCAAGGAGTATTGACATGCACGTAGATTCGATGCAACAGAGCGGCGAAACCGCGGTAGGCGGTCGCGTTAGCGGCTTGATCCTGTTGGGCGAAAGCGTTACGTGGCGGGCTAAACACTTTGGTGTTTGGCAAACGCTCACCTCGAAGGTTACCGAAATGGAGTACCCCAATTACTTCACCGATGAAATGGTTAAAGGTGCCTTCAAAGCCTTCAGACATGAGCATTATTTTTATGCCATCGGCAACCAAACTCTCATGAAAGATGTTTTTATGTTTGATGCTCCCTTGGGATTCTTAGGGATTTTGGCTAATTTCCTGTTTTTGAAAAATTACATGCGTAAGCTGTTGGCGCAGCGCAACCTGGAAGTTAAAAAAGCGGCAGAAGCCCCCCAGCCTCCTGAAGGGGGAGATTTATCTGTTTAATGTACATTCTGTAAACCATATAAAATCCATAGTAATCGTGTTTAAGTCAACAATATTAATCATACCCGGCCTTGGTAATTCCGGACCGGCGCATTGGCAGTCGCTTTGGGAAAAGCGTTATGGCTTCGCCCGTGTTGAACAGGCCGATTGGGAAACACCTGTTTGTGCCGATTGGATCAACACCCTGCAAAACCATTTAGAAGCGCATAACCCTGCCGATGTAATCCTGGTTGGCCATAGCCTGGCCTGTTCTACCATAGCCTATTGGGCGAATGAATATAGTGTAGCCATCAAAGCAGCCTTATTAGTTGCTCCCAGCGATACTGAAGCACCAAGCTATCCGCCTGGAACAAGCGGCTTTGCACCCATGTTGCTAAACAAGCTACCCTTCAAAACTATAATGGTAATGAGTACCAACGATTTTTACGTTAGTCCGCAACGCGCCGAACTATTTGCCAATGCCTGGGGCAGCAAACTCGTTAATATCGGCGATGCAGAGCATATTAACGGAGAATCGAATTTAGGGGAATGGGAAGAAGGGCTGGCGTTATTGAGGGAGTTGGATGAGGGGTAGAATTAAAAGAGAAGTGATCAAAACGCCGTCATTGTAAGTTGTAAAATCCGGAGACTTTGAAAGTGGAAATGCCGTCACGAACTACCCTCTCCACCCTGTCATGCTGAGGAACGAAGCATCTATTCGCAAACTTTCAGAGCGAATAGAAATGGCGTAGAATAGATCCTTCACTGCGTTCAGGATGACAGCGTTTTAAAATAAATCATAGATAGGCACTAAAAAATCTCTACCCTGGCAAATCGAATTTGCACAGTTCGTGCTGTATCGTTTGGGGGTTGCTTCGTACCTACCCATGACGTAATTAAAGGGGTAAAAGCGTCTTTTTTGAGTGTTTTTACTCTTGATTTTATTGTAAATAAATGATTTCAAGACAGTTAACTAAAGTTTAACTTTTAAAAAAAAGCCAAAAAACTATCCGTCGGTAATAATTATCGATTAGGGCACCCCGGTACAAATGCGTGATGCCTTGATTATATAAAGCTGTACCCGAAGAGGTTTAAAAAAAATGACAGGCTACCCATCGGACAAATCTCTGTAAACAGGATCGTACCATACTTTCAGACTCAATTCTTCGGAACCATACTACCCTACAGGCAATAAGCACTATAAAACGATCGGCCACACTGTACAGCTTAGCACAAAGATACGTCATTTCACTTTCAGAGTCCGCCGGAATTTTTCCACTACCCATGACAAGTTATGTTTTAAAGTAAGGCGGCCTGTCACCCTGAGCCTGTCGAAGGGTCGCGCGCAGAGGCCTTTGCCCGCGTGCTTCGACAGGCTCAGCATGACCCTATTTTTTTCTTTTTTTTTGATGTTGTCATTTCCACTTTCAAAGTCTCCGGATTTCACAACTCGCAATGACGGAGGGATAAAATAAAAAGGCCCGCCTATCTCTCCATAGCCGGGCCTTTTATTTATATCGAAAAGCGGTTTATCTGATAATATTGAACAACCTGCTCCACCTTATTTTATTAAAGAACGACGCGTTATCATCAACACTCATCCAAATGAATAACGCTTTACCTACGATATGATCCTCGGGCACAAAACCCCAGAAGCGCGAATCTTCCGAATTGTGGCGATTGTCGCCCATCATAAAGTAATAGTTCATTTTAAAGGTGTATTGATTTGTTTTTACACCGTTAATCAAAATATCTTTCCCTTGTACCTGCAATTTATTGCCTTCGTAAATCTCGATAGCGCGGCCGTATATTGGAAAGTTTAAGCTATTAAGTTTAACGGTCATGCCTTTTTTAGGCACAACGATTGGTCCGTAGTTATCCTGGTTCCAGTTGTAATTAGGAAACCGGGCAGTAATTTTATAATTAGGATACCTAACTGGGTTGATAGGGTATGAAGGATCTGGCACACTCGGCGCGTTTAACTCCGGTGTAACCGATTTAATATTTGAAAACCCTTTCAATTTATTGGCCGATGCTACCGTGGTGTTGGTGGTAAATTCATTGGTCTTATCTGAAGCGATATCTTCTAAGTGCAAATCGTTAATGATATCCGGGTTAATAGGTGTACCATCGTATTTAACCCGATAAGTGATTTCACCGTTAGGTGGCGTTATTGATGGTACGCCATTGATAGACACCTGGGCTTTAATAATACGTAAGGTATCACCCGGTGTGCCCTGGCAGCGCTTAATAAAGTTTTCGCGTTTATCAACCGGCCTGTACAAAGGCGAATCGGCATCCATAGGGTAATTAAATACTACCACGTCACCTTTTTTAATATCACTTAGGCCCGGTAAACGGTAATACGGTAATTCAATGCCATCCCAATACGCTTTTGTATTAATCAAAGGCATGGTATGGTGCGCAAAAGGGAAGGCAACAGGTGTCATGGGTAAACGGGCACCGTAATTCACTTTACTTACAAAAAGGTAATCGCCGATAAGCAACGAGCTTTCCATAGATGCACTTGGAATTACATAGGCTTCTATAAACAGCGTACGGATCAACGTAGCAGCAACCACCGCGAAAATGATAGCATCGGCCCATTCGCGGCCGGTTGATTTTTTTAAGGTCTTTTTGTATTTCTCCCTAAACTCCGGACTTGCCGATTGACCTAAATATTTAGTGTTAGGATCGAAACCCCATTTGGGAAATGCGATAAATTCAAGAACCACCGCAGCTACATGCTGCCCAAACGTAAACTTACCGTATGATTTTGCAAAATCAACCATTAGGCCCATGAAAACCAAAAAGTTAATTCCGGGGATAAAAAAAAGGATAATCCACCACAATGGCCTGCCGGTTATTTTAAGGATCACCACAAAATTGTAAAAAGGGATCAGGGCTTCCCATCCAAGCCTGTCGGCTTTTATAAATAATTTCCACAAGCCTATATACGGCAAAATGATGAGTACTATAAATCCAATTAAAAATCCTGCTACGTTCACTTATATTTTTCTTTTAAATTTTATTACTTAATCCCCCTGAACAACCTGCTCCACCTTATCTTATTAGCAAAGGATGCCGTACTATCAATACTCATCCAGGTAAATAAGGCTTTGCCTACTACGTGATCCTCGGGCAAAAAGCCCCAATAGCGCGAATCTGTGGAGTTATGACGATTATCACCCATCATCCAATAGTAGTTTAGCTTAAAGGTGTAAGTATCGGCTTTTTTTCCGTTTATAAAAATATCCTTACCATTAACTTTTACAGTATTGTGCTCATACACCGCGATAGCCCTGCCATATATAGGGAAAGTAAGGCTATCTAACTTTACTGTCCAGCCCTTTTTAGGGATAATAACCGGACCAAAATTATCAATATTCCAACCGTACCTTGGCATTGCGCCTATTTTATAATCGGGGTGCGATAATGGATATACCGGGTTCAACTCGTCAACCAAGCCTTTAATGGCGATGTTTGGTGTTACCGATTTAATGTTTGAGTAAGTTCTTAATTTAGCGGCAGACTCGACAGTAGTATTGGTCGAAAAATCGGTATTGTTTATAGGTGCCATATCCGTTAAGTGCAGCTCGTTGATCACATCTGGATTGATCGGGCTTCCGTCAGATTTTACAATATAGGTCATCTCGCCATGAATAGCGGCCAACTCGGGCTTACCGTTAATATATACCTGTGCGTTGGCCAGGCTTAAGGTATCACCAGGCGTACCCTGGCAGCGTTTAATAATATTTTCGCGTCTGTCAACCGGGCGGTAGTACGGCGAATCGGCCTCCATGGGCAAATTAAACACTACGATATCGCCTTTTTTAATATCGCTAAAGCCAGGCAAACGATAATAAGGCAATTGTAAACCGCTCCAATACGATTGGGCATCAGTAAACGGAATGGTATGCGCTGTAAACGGAATTCCAATTGGTGTTATGGGCATACGGGCACCATAATTAACCTTACTTACAAAAAGGTAATCGCCTATAAGCAGCGAGCTTTCCATTGATCCGCTGGGAATCACGTAAGCTTCAATAAACAGGGTGCGGATAAGGGTTGCGGCAATTACAGCGAAAACAATGGCATCAAACCATTCGCGCGAGGCGCTTTTTTTCTTTTTCGCTTTAGTATTATCTTTTTTCCAGAATTTCCAGGTCATGATTAATTAGATGTGCAAATATGCAGATTACAGATGTGCAGATGATTGATCTTAATATCCAAATTTGCTGATTTTAAATTATCTGTTTATATATTTTTTTACCTATGACTATCTTGTAAGCAATATGTTACCCGTTGGCGCTGCAAATATGCAATTTCAAAAAGGCAAATTGCAGGTTTTGAGGATGGTTTGTTGTTAAAAGTTGAGGTGTTGCATTACAATGGGATTTACCGAAAAAACGGGTGACAGCAATATTGTGTCTTTTCAGAAACGATATATACCAAAAAGGGTGTTGCTGGTTACCCAACAACACCCTTCTCAGAATTTCAATATTAGCCTTTAGGATTTTTTACCACCCCCTGTTTTATCTTTCTCTGTTTTCACGTTAACATTACCGGTGCGCTTCAATACACCCCAGCCGCTTAATTCCCCTTTTAGTGCTTTGCGCATCGATTTAAACAATACGTAATACATCAACTGTCTCCACATAAAACGTTGCGGTATAATGTAGATAAGCTTCCTGTAATCTTCTTTTTCCATGCGGAAGGCGATGATACCTACAATGAAATCAACCACTACAAAGGCAACGTAATAGATCAGCATTTTTTCGGGCTTTTCGCCAAACAGAGCGAAGATCATCATTAAATCTGCCAGGGGCGAAAACAACGGTAATATAATCTGGAAGATGAGGATATTTGGCATCCCCACTATTCCGAAGAATTTATATTTTTTGTTGAATAAAGCGTCCCTGTTTTTCCAGAAGCTTTGAATAACCCCAAAGCTCCAGCGGAAGCGTTGTTTAAGCAACATGTTAACCGTTTCGGGCGCTTCGGTATACGCTATAGCTTCGGCGCAGTTTTTAACCACGTAGCCTTGTTTAAGGATACGCATGGTTAAATCGCAATCTTCGGCCAGGGTGTCATAAGTGAAACCACCCGCGCGGAAAATAGCCGATTTACGGAAAGCTCCAATTGCTCCAGGCACCACGGTAATGCTGTTGATTAAATCAAAAGCACGGCGATCCATATTCTGGGCGGTGATATACTCTATCGACTGCCAGCGGGTGATGATATTGGTTTCGTTACCTACTTTTACGGTACCCGCAACCGCGCCAATTTCCTCATCGGTAAAGTAACTCATGAGGTGATAAATGGCGTCGTCTTTAAGCTGGGTATCGGCATCAATACAAACCACAAAATCGCTGGTGGCATGGGTAATACCAAAGTTAAGTGCGGATGCTTTGCCACCGTTAGGTTTGGTTAGAATTTTTACCAATGGGTTATCCTGGTAAGCCGCTGTAACTACCTCAAATGTTTTATCTTTTGACCCATCATCAATAAAGATAATTTCAAATACCGGGTAATCGGTTTTTAGCAGGCTTTGTATGGTTGCAACTGCGTTTACCTCTTCGTTGTAAGCAGGTACGATGATACTTACGGGTGGTAATTTAATTTCGCCACGGGCTTTAACCGCTTTTTTGTTTTCGCTGTTTTGCCTTATTGCTAATACCGCTATTAATACAATACGACCAATAGCCAGGAAAATGGCCGATAAAAACACATAAACCAAAAACCAGTTAAAATAATAATAGCCCTGTACAGCCATATCATAAAATGGCGCAAAAATGCCGGTATCATTTTTTACAGGCGGCATTAAGTCGTCCTTGCTTTTGTCAAGTACATCGGCAATAGTGGTAAACTGGTAGCCGTGTGTTTTAAAGTAATGGATAATTGCCGGCAATGCTTTTACAGTTTCTTCGCGGGTATCGCCGCCGGCATCATGCAATAAAATCATTGAGCCGTTGTTGGCCTGCCGAATGGTGCGGGCTACAATGCTATCGGCTGTTACGCCCGGCTGCCAATCCCAGGGGTCGATAGATTCGCCAATGGTGATATAGCTTTGCCTGCGGCTTTCCGCTACAGGTATAACTTCGGCAAGTGTTTCGGGCTCGGCATCGGCATTAAACGGCGGGCGGAATAATATGGTACTACGCCCTGTAACCGATTCGATAATTTTACGGGTTGCATTTAACTCCAATACCACGCGCTGTAAACTGATGGTTGAAATATCGGGGTGGAAGAAGGTGTGGTTACCTATCTCGTACCCATCTTCATACTCTCGCCTTAACAGCTGGATATTTTTCTCGGCCATGGAGCCTACTACGAAAAATGCTGCGGGAACTTTTTCGCGCTGAAGGATATCTAAAATACGTGGGGTAAAATCCGGATCGGGGCCGTCATCAAAAGTTAATACTACTTTTTTAGGCTTGTACCCATACTTGCGGATCATGTATTTGGTAGGCAGCCTTTTGTATTGCTGCTGCTTAATGGTAAAATCGCTGGTATCAAGTCTGATAGCTATCTCGCCGGTTTGCGGGGTGGTGATGAGGTCAAGTACTTCACCATCGCCATCATATTCAACGTTTTTACGGCTGTTTAAACCTACAGAGGTTAATCGCTTTTGATCAACCCCGGTTTTACGCAAGGAATCAATAGACAGGTTTTTCTGGAAAAACGACCAAAGCCTCGGGTCTTCGGTACCCATACGCCAAAGGGCCACGCCGCCGGTCGCCCAGTCGTCGGCCATGCGGATCACGTTAAAATTGGTAGCGGCATCGGCAAAATAAATGGTATGGTCAAGGCTATCCTTATCCATATAAGTAAAATGCGAGTTGGCCGATATAGGATCAAAAATGATCTTGCTCTGGTTTTCTTCGGCAGTACTGATGGCCTGCTGATAACCTATAGATTTTCCTAAGCTGCTTTCGCGCCAGTCATAAGCGCCTGCTGCAAAGGTTAAAATGATTTTTTCGCTGGGTACTTTACTGCATACATCATCCAGTATCTGCTCAACCCAGTGCTGATTTGATAGGTCGCCGGCGTTGCTGTTTTCACTATGCTCATCAATAGCCATAATGAAAAGAAAGTCATTTACATGCTGAAGCCTTGTAATATCGTAAGTATCATCTTCGGGTACTACGTTTTGCGTAACCAGCAGGTTTTTTGCCTTTAAGGTAGCGTATAACTCGTTTTGAAAGGCAATGTAGTGCTTGCTGTTACGGTCTTTAATCTCGTCCAGGTCAACGTTGATGCCTTTAAATTTGTATTTATGAAGCGCGTTTACAATACTGTTGATAAAGCCTGTCCGTAGCTTGGGGTTTTTAAAAATACGTTCAATATCCTTTGAGTCATAACCACCAGCCTGGTTATTTTTGTTCACATAGTTTGATAAGGTAAGGATAATAGGCTTGTTAAGCTTTTTATTAAGGTTGATGATTCCTGTATCAATTTTTGTAATAACGGTATCAACATTAGGCAAAATTGAAAAACCTTCGCTTACCACCATATCCAGCTTGTTCATGTTATCAAGCAATGAATAGTAAGCCTGTGGTTCCCAGGGGCGGTAAAAAGCAGCGTTTATACGATCTTTATTGTTGGGGTGCTTGCGCTGGTGGATACGTTTGGAGCGCTCCATTTTTTCAAGCTCGCCTTTTTGTATTTTAAAGGAACGGTATTTGGTTGATCTTTTAATTTGCTCAAGTTCCTCTTTCGACATCTTTTTAGGTGCAGGATCAAGGCTCGGAAGATCCGGGTAATAGGTTGATTTAATAGTTACTATTACCGCAACGATACCAATAATTAAAAAGGCTAACAGAAGGCGGCTAAGCCACTTGAAACGATTCCATCTGCCGGGGGTATCTGCCTGAAAAACTTGTTTGCTTGAAGACATTAAGTGAGATTACTTGTATTAAAAGTACTGAGAACAAATAAGGGTTTGATAAATGGTTATTGACGGCCTATTTTTGAGTTTTACCCGGCTCTATGCCCGAAAAATCAACACCGCATTTGCAGTTGCCGCCACAGCTTTTTTTGGCTGTCAGGCTTTTATACATCATTCTGCCGATGTAAAAAATAGCACCGGCAAATAGTAAAATAACAAGGATTACCTGGATGTTCATACTACAAAAATACTAATTTTTAATATATACGTATAGACCTGTATAATAGTATAAAGTTTAACAGGGCATAAAGGCAATTGTTCCGCCAACCCAGTCAAAATCTTTATTATAACGTACTCCAATCATTTTTCCCCTGCTTAAACGCGCCAGGTTTATGGCCAGTGTAGGTGCATCATCGCCGTTGGGCCATAAGTATAAAAGCCGGATCTCGGCCTTCACCCCGCCATCCGGCGCCTGTACTACGGGTTCATAATTTACTTTTTCCTGTAAAATCCAGTTTTCAGGGTCTTTAATGCTGCGGATATCATCTAAAGTAACATCAATAATAACCCCCTGACCGGCAAAGGAAAACAAAGGTTTTAGTACGTAATTCTCCAAATCGGCTGGGATAAGTTCAACCTGGTGCAGGAAACGCGTTTTTGGTATATAGTCGCCTTTTAAAAACGGCATAGTGAACTTGCTAATGCGGTAAAACCAGTTTGGGTGCGTTATCCACTCTACGTTCAAAGCCTGCCTTACATCAACTACTTTATCGAAAATCTCCGGATCATTATCTATCTCATCAAATATCAAGCGGTTATAAATCCGGCGGATTTGTTGCTCATCTCCGGTTTCGGTTTTATAAAATAGGCGTGTATCACGTTGTATCAGATCGCTCAATGATATTACGGGTATACCCAGGTATTTTTGGGTGAGGTAAAAATCAACAGCTGTTTTTTGTTGGGGCGCGTTCACATCCATCAATACCACTTCTTCGTGCTTATAATTGCCAACGATGGTTTTTTTAAGCAGAGCAAGATATTCGTCCTTATTTAATTCGCTAAAAAATATAGTTTCGTCATCGGTAATATCAAAGACTTCCTTGTAAGTATCGCCCAATAATACCTGGAAACCGTAAAGTGAAGGGAATCCCTGTAACTCTATTAGCTTGGGAACAATATTACCGGCATCATCTTTACAAACCCCAAAATCCAGCGCGATAAAATGAGGATGATCGTTTTCATTGGCTACCCGCCATTTATCGGGAATGGCACGCTCGGTTAATTCTTTAAAATCGGGCTGTAAAATAGTAGTTATAATATCCTCACCGGCAGCAATCAGTTTGTCCCTAAAATCGGCAGTCAATAAAACCGGGGTTTCGGCAACACGGAATTGTACGGGAGTATGCAGGCCCTGGTTAAGCTTATCTAAAAACTCAGCATACTTTTCATCGGTAAAGCCGGCGTTGAATTTTTTCCTTGCTAATGGATTCATGGGTTTAGATAATTAGCCCCTCTAAATCTCCCCCGGGAAGGAAGACTTTTAAAGCCCTCCTTCCCGAGGAGTGTTGCGAGGGAGTTGTTACAAACAAACTTACTTAATTTAGTTCAACGTTTTAATTTTCTAAAAATCCTTGCTCCTTTTGTCCTTGCTCCAACTGAAACTAATTTAGTTCAACGTTTAATTCTTATCTCAAAATCCTTTGTCCTTTGTCCAATAGTCCTTGCTCCAATAAAGTCCAATAATCCTTCGTCCAAGAAGATAATATTTCATTAATTTGCTGTGTCAATTAAAACTTACAACTGGCATTTTTGCTTACTTGTTTAATGTATAAAAAGAAAATAGCCGTTATAGGCGGCGGAAGCTGGGCTACCGCCAATGTTAAAATGCTGGTTGATAACACTACCGAAAAGGAAGTTTTTTGGTGGATGCGCAATGCAGAGGCCGTAGAGCATCTTCATAAATTTAGTCATAACCCGTATTACTTAAGTTCGGTTGAGATAAAGTTACCTAAAGAAAATATTTCTACCGATTTAAAGAACCTGATACAGGTTGCTGATATTGTTTTGCTGAATGTACCTGCCGCTTTTTTGAAAGAAGCACTTACCGGAATTACACCGGCCGACCTTGCCGGTAAAAAAATCGTTTCGGCTATTAAAGGTATCGTACCCGATGAGAATTTAATTATCGGGGAGTTTTTAAACCACAAATACGGAATCTCTTTTGAAGATTTCATAGTGATTAGCGGGCCCTGCCATGCCGAAGAAGTGGCGCTGGAGAAGTTATCATACCTCACCATAGCATCTGGCGATGCCGCCCTTGCTGCCGAATTTGCGGGCCTTATCAATACCCGCTATATTAAAACCAATGTATCTGATGATATTTACGGTACCGAGTGGGGCGCTGTGTTAAAAAATGTTTACGCTATTGCCGGTGGCATTTGCCACGGTGTTGGCTATGGCGATAATTTTCAGGCGGTGCTTATTTCAAACGCCATACGGGAGATTGAGCGCTTTGTTGATGTGGTGCACCCTATTGACAGGGATATCAAGGAATCGGCCTATCTGGGCGATTTGCTGGTAACCGCCTATTCGCAATTTAGCCGCAACCGCACTTTTGGTAATATGATAGGCAAGGGGTACACGGTAACATCGGCCCAGTTAGAGATGAATATGGTTGCCGAAGGCTATTATGCAGTAAATTGCCTACAGCAGGTTAATAAACAGTACAAGGTAAATATGCCTATTTGCGATGCGGTTTATGCTATTTTGTATCAAAAACGCTCTCCTGTGCTTGAAATGAAGAACTTGGCAGAAAAATTGAGTTAGTTAAATAAAATTAACTCAATTTACCATGAAAAATTTATTCAAAATAGCATTATTTGCTGCCGGATCATTTGTTATTTCGCCTGTATTTGCCCAAACTCACAAGGATACTACCTTTGGTCAAAAGGTAGGCGCAACCGCTAAAAAGGTTGGGCACGCCACTAAAACTACGGCTGTAAAGGTTGGACATAAAACATCGCAGATAGCAGCCAACAGCGAGTCGACCATTGTAGATAAAAAATATAGCGGAAAAGTAGGGCCAGGTAATCACGATGTTTACATCGATAAAAATTCAAAATATTATTACGTTAACAAAAAAGGCCACCGCGTTTACATCAAAAAATCTCAAATGGTGGATAAGCCGGGTAAATAAAATTTCGTATCTTATTGCCGGAGCATAAAACACGCCTATCATGAAAAAATATCGGTTATTATTAGTTTTCCCGGTGTGTGCGCTTTTAGCGTTTTCGTTTGCTTGCAACAGCAACAGCGGCGAAACCGGACAGGTAAATAAAAAGCTGCTTGGCAAGTGGAAATCAAAAGATGGCGAAACCAAATTGGAAATAACCGATAAGGGTTTTACCACCGATGACGGGCAACCGATTACAGAGGATTATTTTGTGAAGAACGATACCATTTTTACATCGTACCAGGGGAGCAGGCCATTTACCAAATTCCTGATCAAAAACCTGGACGATCATAAATTGACGCTATTTTATCCGGATTCTGATTTGGTGGAGTTTGCGAGGTAATAATAAACCTATCGTCATTGCGAGTTGTGAAATCCGGAGACTTTGAAAGTGGGAATGACAATATAAAGAAAAAAAATAGGGTCATGCTGAGTTATAAAATCCGGGGACTCTGAAAGTGGAAATAACGTAAACAAACCAAGGAACGACTCACCCCGACGAGGCTACGCCCGTCTGCCCCTCTCTCCGACTTCGTCGCATAGAGGGGCAAAAAACAAAAAAATGGGGTTCACCCTCTATGCGGCTTTAGCCGGAGAGAGGGTCGGCTAGCGAAGCGTTGCCGGGGTGAGTCGTAGCCAGCGTTCAAACCACTCGCATTCGGCTAAAACGAACACGTCATGGGTAGCCTGTCGAAGCACGCGGGCGAAGGCCTCTGCGCGCGAGTCTTCGACAGGCTCAGACTGACAACCCTCTTTACTTTTTACAACTTGTCATGGGTAGGTACGAAGCAATCTCCGGACTATACAGAGTGAAACTTCAAAATTGATTTGCGTGTGTAGAGATTGCTTCGTACCTCGTATGACGGTGGTTAAAGGAATCTTCCCCAAAAAACAAAAGCCTTCATAACTGCTGGCGGCAGTTGAAGGCTTTGTTAACAAAACTAAACTAAAACTATGCTTCCTTACCAGGGGAAGCTCATGAAAACTATCTTTTTTAAGTATCAAGTAGTTAGTATCAAGTATCAAGATAGCTGCGGTTGCTTAGTTCCGGTCTTACTACTTGATACTTACTACTAAATTAGTATCTTCTTCTGCGTTCCGGGCGTTCTTCGCGGGGCTTGCCAGAGAAGTCGCGGAAGCCACCGCCTCCACCTTCACGGCGTTCGCCACCACGGTTGTTGCCGCCATCGCGCCTGTCGCCACCACGGTAACCACCGCCTTCACGACGCTCGCCACCACGATAACCACCTTCACGTCTGTCGCCACCGCGGTAACCACCACTACTTTCACGACGGTCGCTTGTACCTTCGCCAGATACTTCTATCCTTACAGGGCGGCCTTTGTATTCGGCACCTGCAAAACCTGCATTTACTTTCTCAACGTCCTCGTTAGGTACTTCAAAGAAAGAGTAAACACCTTTTACATCTATTTTACCAACCGAACGGCCGCTAATTTTTGATGTGTTGCAAATGTAACCTAACAAATCGCCACGGTTAAACTCATCTACAGAACCCAGGTTGATAAACAAACGGGTGTAAGCTGATGGGCCGCTTGACGCACCACGAGGGGCACGGTCATCACGATCTCTTGACCTACCTTCTTCAACGCCTGCATTTAAATCAGGAGCGTTTTTGTAGTAGTCTAGGAAACGGTTAAATTCAATTGAAGCAAAACGTTTAATGAAATCTTCTTTTGTGAAATCTTTAAACTCTTCAATGATGCGTGGCAGGTACTGCTCAATTTGCTCTTCGTTAACAGTTACGTTATGAACTTTGTGAACAATAGAGAATAATTGTTTCTCGCAAACATCAAAACCTGTAGGGATCTCTGCTTTTGAGAATTTTTTACCAATTACACGCTCAATCTGGCGTATTTTACCTAATTCCTTCGCGTTAACAATTGAAATTGATACACCTGTTTTACCTGCACGGGCTGTACGACCGCTACGGTGAGTGTAGTTTTCAACTTCATCTGGCAATGAGTAGTTAATTACGTGTGTAACATCATTAACATCAATACCACGTGCGGCAACGTCTGTAGCAATTAACAGCTGCAGGCTACGCTCGCGGTAGCGTTTCATTACCTTATCGCGTTGTTGTTGCGAAAGGTCGCCGTGTAAAGAATCGGCATTGTAACCGTCTTTAATCAGGGCCTCGGCAATATCCTGGGTTTCAATTTTGGTACGGCAAAATACAATACCAAAAATATCAGGGTTAAAATCAACAATACGTTTAAAAGCGGCATACTTATCTCGGGCACGTACTATGTAGTACTCGTGCTCAATGTTGGCATTGCCGGTATTTTTTTCGCCCATGGTAAGCTCAAACGGATTATCCATGTACTTTTTGGCAATACGCCTAACTTCGGCAGGCATAGTGGCCGAGAATAACCAGGTTTTTTTGTCGTCTGGCGTGGTAGATAAGATATTGTCAATGTCTTCCTGAAAGCCCATATTGAGCATTTCATCAGCTTCATCCAATACTACATATTTTACCCTCGAAAAATCTATCGCCTTACGGTTAATGATATCAAGCATACGGCCTGGTGTGGCCACAACGATCTGTACGCCACGTTTAATCTGGCGTAGCTGATCCATAATGCTTGCTCCGCCATAAACGGCAACAACGTTAACGTTGTGCATTTTTTTGGAGTAATTTTTAATGTCGTTCGTGATTTGTAAACAAAGTTCACGTGTTGGGCATAAAACAAGTGCCTGTGGATGGTTTTCTTCAAAATCCAACAGTTCTAATAATGGTAGGCCAAAGGCAGCAGTCTTACCGGTCCCGGTTTGGGCTAATCCGACAAAATCGTTGCTGCCTGTTAACAATACCGGAATTGACTGTTCCTGGATTGGCGTTGGGTTTTCAAACCCTAACTCAGAGATGGCATTAACAATATCATGACGGATTCCCAGTTCAATAAATGGGTTCATGAATTAAAATAACGAATTTGGCAACATCGCCAAATCGGGCGCAAAGATAGCGCTAATATTTTTCAAAAGCAATAAGGATAAGTATTCATTTTTACTTTTCCACAACTATTTTCATTTTAATGCTAAATGCCTTTAAAATAGTAACTTAATTATGGATATTGTAATGTTTTAGCAAGGCATTTTACATATTTATCAGAGGACTTTACTGTACTATCTGATTACTAAGGGCGAAAACGATAAGCTGGGTAATGTTTTTTACCTCCAGCTTTTTGAAAATGTTTTTTCGGTGGGTTTCGATTATGAGGCTGATACGGTACTTACCTTAGCCTATCGGCCGATTTTACCAGCTTATCATCGTTCTTGATGCTTTTTACAGCTAACAGCAGCATAATGATGCTTATCGAAGTTAAGAAAAGACCAATGCCCATGGTTTTTGTGCCTAATTGCACGCCTTCGCCAACAGCTTTCTTTACGGTTTGGGCCATCCAAAAGCTGTAGCCAAAAAGCACCAATATTGTGCTGTACACAAGCGCTATTTGTTGCTTGCGGTTTTTAAACAGAAAGATGATCACCAAAGGGATGATGGCTACTATTGCGGTAACAGCGGTTAGGGCGGTAAATGAATCGGTATGTTTTTGAACGCCGTTTACATCCTGAAAAATGCCGGTGACCATAATAGTTACGGGGGTATCATTTATGTATACATTGTGTGCAAGCGGAAAAAGGTAAAGGGCAAACAATGCCAGGCTGGCAACCAACAGGTAAATGCTTTGTATTCTTTGTAGCATAGTATTAAAATTATGATGACAAATATAGATGTTTTAAGCTGAAAGCTTAAAGCGAAAGGCTGAAAGCTTTTGATGTTTAGTTTTAAGTTTTTTGGCTTGATTACCATTCCCCGCCATATTATTAACTTTGCCCTGTGACTAATAAACAACGCTATTTTATTGAACTGGCTTATGATGGTACCAACTATCACGGCTGGCAAATACAGCAAAACGCAGTAAGTGTACAAGAGGTATTGAATAAAGCGCTGGCTACCATTTTTCGCCAGCCCATTGAAACTACCGGTTGCGGCCGCACAGATACCGGTGTACACGCCAAAGAGTTTTTTGCTCATTTTGATGTGGAGGAAGAAGTTCATGGTTCATTGTTCACGGATCATGGTAAGGAAGAAGTTCATGGTTCATTGTTCATAGATCATAGTAAGAAAAGGGATGTGGTATCGGCAGCTTCGGCCATGAACCATGAACTATTAACTATGAACCAACAACATCAACTCAAAAACAAAGTCCGCGGCCTCAATTCTATCCTGCCGGCAGATATCGCCATAAAAAATTTGATTCCTGTTCATGCCGATGCGCATGCCCGGTTTGATGCCACGCTACGATCATATCAATACCATGTACATTTTAATAAAGACCCATTTTTACAGGGAGGGTCCTGGATGTTGCGCGACGTGCCAGATATTGAGCTGATGAACCAGGCGGCTGCTATGATGATGGATTATATTGATTTTAGCTGCTTTAGTAAATCAAACACCCAGGTAAAAACCAATAATTGCAAAATAAGCAGGGCCGAGTGGGTGCTGACAGAACAAGGAATGGTTTTCCATATTTCGGCCGATAGGTTTTTGCGCAACATGGTAAGGGCCATTGTTGGCACGCTAATGATGGTGGGCAAAAAAGAAATACCACCCGAAGCCGTAAAAGATATCATAGAAAGCAAAAACCGCTCAAACGCCGGCATGAGTGTACCGGCTTGCGGTTTGTATTTAACTCAAATAAGCTACCCTTATTTGAGCGGTAGTAAGTAGTAAGTATCAAGTAGTAAGATTTTTTACGGGGGAGCGCGTAATCATATTGCAATTGTTAAACACTATTGGTCTGTTTTTTATTCGATATTTGCAGCTAAAGTCTTGATACTTGATACTTACTACTTGATACTAAAAGCTACTTGATACTAAAAAATGGCAGAAGTTACCGGGAAAGCGCTTGATTGGAAATTGTTAAAACGGGTGATGCATTATGTAAAACCCTACAACACTACTTTTGTAATAGCCGGTTTTCTGACTGTTTTTTTGGCGGGCAGCGCCTTACTGCAACCCATCTTAATTCAGCATACATTAGACGTCGATATTCTGAACGATAATTATGACGGCCTGGTATTTATGGTTGGGCTGATGGTTGCTCAGTTGTTTATTCAAACTATTGCCCAGTATTATCAAACCTATTTAACCAACTCATTGGGGCAATCCGTGATCCGCGATTTGAGGATTGATATTTTTAATCATATCACCAGCTTACGTTTAAAATATTTTGATCGTACACCTATCGGTATGCTCATTACCCGCACGGTCTCCGACCTGGAAACCATTGCCGATATTTTTTCTGAAGGCCTGATCTCCATTATGGGCGATATGCTACTGGTGGTAGCTGTGGTTGGCTTAATGTTGTTTAAGGACTGGAAACTGGCGCTCATCACCCTTATACCAATGCCTTTCCTGTTTGCATCTACTTATGTTTTTAAGGAGGCTATCAAATCATCGTTCCAGGAAGTGCGTACACAGGTAGCGCAATTGAATACTTTTTTGGCCGAGCATATTTCGGGGATCAGCGTTATCCAGCTTTTTGCGCGGGAAGATCAGGAGATGCGCAAGTTTAAAGCCGTTAACCTAAAATACCGGGATGCCAATATTCGCTCTAACTGGTATTACTCTATATTTTTCCCGGTTGTGGAGATTTTGTTTGCCATTTGCATGGGTCTGCTGGTTTGGTATGGTTGTAAGCGAATGTTATCCGATAGTCAGCAAATGGCTTTAACAGCCTCGGGTAAAGGGATTACGCCGGGTTTAATAACCAGTTTTATTGTATTGCTAAACATGCTGTTCCGCCCCATTCGTCAACTGGCCGATAAATTCAACACCCTGCAAATGGGTATGGTTGGTGCCGACAGGATTTTTAAAGTACTGGACACCGATGAAGTAGCTGCCAATACCGGAACCCGTAAAACCGGCAGACTGCAGGGCGAAATTCAATTTGATAAAGTTTGGTTTGCTTATAACGACGACAATTGGGTGCTTAAAGATATCAGCTTCCATGTAAAACCCGGCGAAACCCTGGCCTTGGTAGGCGCTACAGGTGCAGGCAAATCATCAACCATCAATATCCTCAACCGCTTTTATGAAATAGGACAGGGCAGCGCCAAGGTTGATGGTCATGATATCCGGGAATACGAAGTTGAATTTTTGCGGTCGCAAATTGCTACCGTAATACAGGATGTGTTTTTGTTTACTGATACCATTGCCAACAACATTAGTCTCAATAATGAACTGATTACCCGCGAGCAGATTATTGCCGCCGCTAAAGATGTGGGCGCGCACGAGTTTATTGAACGCCTTCCCGGTGGCTACGATTACAATGTAATGGAAAGGGGATCGACCCTATCGGCAGGGCAGGCGCAATTGATCTCCTTTATCCGGGCCTTGGTTTATAATCCGGCAATTTTGGTTTTGGATGAAGCAACCTCATCGGTTGATACAGAAACAGAAATCCTGATCCAGAACGCCATCAATAAGCTGATGCAAGGTCGTACAGCTATCGTGATAGCCCATCGCCTGTCCACTATTCAAAATGCAGATCGTATCATCGTACTCGATCATGGCGAAATCATGGAAATGGGCACCCACCAGGAACTGCTCAAAATAGAGAACGGGCATTACCGCAAACTGTACGATTTGCAGTTTAACTCGGCGGGGATAGCGAGGTAAAGCCTCACCCTGCCCTCTCCAAAGGAGAGGGTTCTTGATTTTCAATATATTATACTGTAAAACAGCGATATAGATAAAATGTCTGATAGGTAGCACCGCGCAATTCAAAGTCCTCTCCTTTGGAGAGGATTACTCACTATTGTATTTTAAAGGTGTTCGTGAGTGCTTCGCAGTTCAGGTGAGGCTCTTGTCTGCCGAATGCACCGGCTGCTCCTCTTTCTCGTGCTTTTTAGCTATATCGCCACCATGCGGTTCATCGGCATGGTATTGCTTATCTTGATTTTTCACCTTGCTTTTGCCGCCGTTATCATTTGGCCTGTTGGTTGGTGTATCTGATGGCGACTGTTTCTGTTTGTCGTTTGCTGGCTTTGTCATAAAGATACAACAGGGGGTGGGAAGAAATTGTTTAGGCTGTCAGAATCAGAATTTACAGAATTTAAGAATGAACAGAATGCAAGTTGAGATGAGAGGCCTGCATTACATCTTTATATTCTGTAAATCCTAAATTCTGTAAACAGCGTAGCTATCTTGAGCACCTATATAAAGCAACACTCCGCGAAAAATTCTGATTCAGAAGTTAATAAATGTTAAAACCCGCACGCTATTACTGTATCAAGCATCATTTATAATTAATAAACTTTTACCTTTAAGCCGTGTTTCTTAATTTCGCACGAATCCAGATGTGAGATATGAGATTTGAGATAGGTAAAAAGTTACATTTTGTGGCAGTTTCGGTATCTCAAATCTCATATCTCATATCTCATATCTAAAGAGAATGGAAGAATTTGAAGCAAGTGCATCGGCAAAAAAAACCAAAACCATTTACATTTCAACGGTATTTGGTATTGCAATGGTGTTGTTAATGGTTGGTTTGCTGGGTTTATTACTGGTAGATGCCAATAACATTTCGCGCTATGTGAAGGAAAATATTGTATTGAATATTTTTGTTGACGATGCCGCTCATGAAACTGATGTATTGCAATTACAAAAACAATTGGATGCCAATATAATGGTGAAGCAAACGCAATACGTAAGTAAAGAGCTTGCTGCCCGCAACCTGCAAAAAGACCTTGGGGAAGATTTTGTAAAATTCCTGGGTTATAATCCACTCTCGCAATCGTTGGATATTTACCTGAAGGCAGATTATGCCAACAATAAGGATATCGAAAAATTTAAAGCCGAACTGCTTAAAAACCCATTGGTTAAGGAGGTTAAGTACCAGCAATCATTGGTTGATAGGATGAACGAGAATGTAAAGGCTATCAGCTTAATCATCCTTACCTTCGCCGGTATTTTTGTGATTTTATCAGTGGCGCTTATTAACAATACCATAAGGTTGGCCATTTATTCGCAAAGATTTTTAATTAAATCAATGCAGTTAGTTGGCGCTACCAAAGGTTTTATCCGTAAACCATTTTTGCTTTACGGCATATGGCATGGCTTATTAGGAGGCTTAATTGCCATCATCCTGCTTATCGGAACTTTATATGTAGCTTATCAAAATATTCCCGAATTGGTGTTCCTACAGAATTACACCGAATTTGGTATCGTATTTTTGGGCGTTGTTGGTCTGGGTATTTTTATATCGGGCTTTAGCACATTCCTGGCAGTTAACAAGTTTTTACGTTTAAAAATATACGATCTGTATAGATAGGTTAAAGGCTAAAGGTTAAAACTGAAAGGTTTTTATCGGGAAGTCAAAAATCAAAATTAAAAAGTCAAAAATTGATTTGCGGGTCGGGTCAATTATTCAAAATCAAAAAGTCAAAACTGATTAGTGAATTCAATCAGTAATTCAATAAATCAGTAATTCAATAATTAAAAAGATGGCAGAGAAATTTAAACCAACCACGCCTTTAAAAACATCGGCAAGTGCGGCTGCACCAAAGGCTCCAAAAACCACCAGCACCGAGCCTGTAGAGTTTATTTTTGATAAAAGCAATTACAAATTTTTAATCATCAGCGCTTTAATTGTTGCTTTTGGTTTTGTGCTGATGTCTGGTACTACAGATATTTACAGTACTACTAAAATTGTTATTGCACCGGTAGTAGTATTGGCCGGCTTCGGCTTAGGTTTTTATGCTATATTAAAAAAGCCGGAAGTAAAGTAATAATTGTTTGACTAAGGTAAATGAACAGATTTTGATCAGAATGTTTGCTGATCTTGCCCTTTTATAATCATTTAGTTTAGTCAACAAAATACATTCAATCTAACAACCCCAACCCCAAATCACAATGAATCTGATTCACGTTATTGTACTTGCAATCATTGAAGGCCTTACGGAGTTTTTGCCGGTATCGTCTACCGGTCACATGGTTATAGCCTCATCATTCATGGGCATTGGCACCGAGGATTTTGTAAAGTTGTTTGAAGTGGTGATTCAATTGGGCGCTATTTTATCGGTAGTGATATTATACTTCAAACGTTTCTTTAAAACCATCGATTTTTATTTGAAATTGGTTGTTGGCGTTATTCCTGCCGTAATAGTGGGCGTATTGTTAAAAAAGAAGATAGACATCCTGTTAGAAAGCCCGCTTGTGGTTGCTTGCTCTTTGCTGATAGGTGGCGTAATATTATTATTTGTTGATAAATGGTTTAACAAACCGGCCGTTAAAGAAGAAGCCGCTATTAGCTATCCAACCGCGTTAAAAATAGGTCTTTTCCAATGTTTAGCGGTTATTCCGGGTGTTTCCCGTTCGGCAGCAACCATTGTCGGTGGCATGAGTCAAAAGCTAACCCGCACCGCCGCCGCAGAATTTTCGTTCTTTTTAGCAGTTCCTACTATGTTTGGCGCAACTGTAAAAGAAATCTGGGATTTTCATAAAGCTAACTTAGGCAAACCGTTATTTAGCAGCGAGCAAATAGAGTTTTTAGTAGTGGGCAACATTATCGCTTTTGTGGTAGCCATGCTGGCTATTAAATCATTCATTACTTTTTTAGAGCGTAAAGGCTTTAAAATGTTTGGCTGGTACCGCATTGTAGTAGGTATAGTGCTTATTGGTTTAATACTGAGTGGTCACGAATTATCGGCGTAAGTCAATTTCTTTTGCTTTAAATCGGGGTTGGTGTAAACTAACCAAGGGACGACTCACCCCGACGAGGCTCCGCCCGTCTGCCCCTCTCTCCGACTGCGTCGCATAGAGGGGCGAAAAAAAATTGTTTTCACCCTCTATACGGCTTTAGCCGGAGAGAGGGTCGGCCAGCGAAGCGTAGCCGGGGTGAGTCGTCACCAGCATACAGAGACGTTTCAACTGCCACCCTGTATATGCAACAATCTCCTCACAACCTTTCAATGATATTTTCCCTACCTTTGCCGCTTTAAAAGCAATAATTGAAGAAATCCTACAATAAAATAGAAGAATTTGCCGAAGGTCAACTGCTGTTGGTGAACAAACCTTACCAGTGGACCAGCTTTGATGTGGTTGGCAAAATTCGTAATTCATTTAAACCTTTAAAATTAAAGGTTGGTCACGCCGGCACGCTTGATCCCTTGGCTACTGGGCTGCTTATCATTTGCACCGGTAAAATGACCAAACAGATTGATACCTTCCAGGCCGAAGAAAAAGAATATACCGGTACCATGGTGTTAGGCGCTACCACGCCATCTTACGATATGGAGACCGAGGTTGACAATAAATTTGACATCAGCCAACTTACCCATGAAGAGCTGCGTAATAACTGCGCACAGTTTACCGGCGATATTCAGCAATATCCACCGGCACATTCGGCGATTAAGATAGATGGCGAACGCCTTTACGAAAAAGCTCGCCGTGGCGAGGAGGTTGAGCGAAGACTGCGTTTTGTAACCATCACCGAGTTTGAACTTACCCGAATTGAGCTGCCGGAAGTTGATTTTAGGGTAGTTTGCAGCAAGGGGACTTACATCCGATCGTTAGTGCACGATTTTGGGGCGGCTTTAAATAATGGGGCTTACCTGTCAAAATTAAGGCGTACCAGAAGTGGTAACTATAATGTTGAGGATGCCTGGGAAGTAATGGAGCTGGTAAATACCATCAGAGCGTTGAAAGCGCCGGTTGAGCCAATTGCCAATCAAAGCTAAGGTTGATATACATATCTCGGTAAAAAAACGAGTATAATATAGCCGGATAAACTAAAAAATTAAATTTGTGTTTTTACTCATCAAATGAGGATATACAATAATATAAACGAATTTACGGCGATAAAAAACGCGGTTGTCACCATCGGCACATTTGATGGCGTACACATCGGTCACCGTAAAATTATAGCCGGCATTAAAGAACTCGCGGAGCAAATCGGCGGCGAAACCGTAATTCTTACCTTCTTTCCTCACCCAAGGATGATATTGCATCCCGAAGATGAAAGCATCAAGCTGATCACAACCATTACCGAAAAAGCTCAACTCATGGAAGCTTTGGGCGTAGATCATTTAATTATCACGCCATTTTCAAGAGATTTTAGCAACCAAACTGCCGAAGGCTATATCCGTGATGTGCTGGTTAATAAGATCGGCACCAAAAAGATAGTGATAGGTTACGACCACCGCTTTGGTAAAGACCGCCAGGGTGGCCTGGAAGATTTGCTAAAGCTTGGTCCGGTTTATGGATTTGATGTGGTGGAGATTCCGGAGCAGGATATCAATGAAGTTGCCATAAGCTCAACCCGTATCCGCACGGCGCTGTTAGATGGAAAAATAGATTTAGCCAATACCTTTTTGGGCTATCCGTTTTTTATTACCGGTAAAGTAGTGCGTGGCGATCAGATTGGCCGGCAAATAGGCTACCCAACGGCTAATATTGTTGTGGAAGAAAAATATAAGCTTATTCCATCTGATGGAATCTTTGCCGTTACGGTAATCATTGCCGGCGAAACCTATAAAGGTATGGCCTACATTGGTACCCGCCCAACTGTAAACGGCTTAACCCGTAACATCGAGGTTAATATCTTCGATTTTGATCAGGAGATCTATAACCAAACCATCAAAATGGAATTTCACCACTATGTACGTGGCGATGTAAAATTTGACGGACTGGAAGCCCTGAAAGTTCAACTGGCCCAGGATAAGGTGGACGTGTTGGCGTTGTTATAGAAGCCCCACCCAAACCCTCCCCTAAAGGGTAGGGCTTAAAACAGAAATTTTGTCAATTTAAAAAGTTTCTTAAAAGTCTCCCCCTTCAGGGGGAGATTTAGAGGGGGTTTACGTACCTTTGCCTGTCAATATGGCCTCAATTGTCGCTATGGCGTAATTATTGAGTTTGTAGGATCATATCAAAATAATATGTTAGATTTTATCAGTAAGCTTTTTGGAAGCAAATCAGAACGGGATGTAAAAGCTATCAGACCTTTGGTTGAAAAAATCAAGGCCGAATACGCGAAACTCGGAAGCATCAGCAATGATGAGCTTAGAGCTAAAACAATAAGTTTTAAACAAACTATCGCCGATGGCCTTTCTGGTATCGACAGCGAAATAAAAGCTATAAAAGATCGCACCGAAGCCGAACTTGATATGGACGTAGCCGAAAAAGTGGAGTTATACACCCAACTTGATAAGCTTGAAAAAGACCGTAACAAGGAGCTGGAAGATATATTGATTAATATATTGCCCGAAGCATTTGCTGTGGTTAAAGAAACTGCCAGCAGGTTAGCGGCCAATAAAACAATTGAAGTTACGGCAACCGATTTCGACCGGGAGCTTGCCGCGCGTAAAAGCAACGTGCTGATAAAAGGCGATAAAGCTATTCACCATAACAGCTGGATTGCCGCGGGTAATGAAGTTACCTGGAACATGGTTCATTACGATGTACAGCTGATAGGCGGTGCCGTGTTGCACCAGGGTAAAATATCCGAAATGGCAACGGGTGAAGGTAAAACGCTGGTAGCCACGCTGCCTGCATACCTTAACGCGCTTGCTGGCCAGGGTGTACACATTGTAACCGTAAACGACTACCTGGCACGCCGCGATAGCGAGTGGATGGGCCCATTGTATGAGTTCCACGGTTTATCTGTTGATTGTATTGATAAACACGAGCCAAATTCTGAAGAACGCCGCAAGGCTTACTTAGCCGATATTACTTTTGGCACAAATAACGAGTTCGGTTTTGATTACCTGCGTGACAATATGACACGTAGCCCCGAAGAATTGGTGCAACGCAAATTACACTTCGCGATGGTGGATGAGGTCGATTCGGTTTTGATTGATGATGCCCGTACACCGCTAATTATATCTGGTCCTATTCCACGTGGCGACGAACATGAGTTTTATGAGTTAAAACCACGCATTGAGCGTTTGGTTAATGCCCAAAAAGCATACGTTAACCAGGTGTTGAATGAAGCCAAAAAAGCGATCAATGACGGTAACGCGGATGTTGATGGCGGCGGTTTAGCATTATTACGCGCTTATCGCGGTTTGCCAAAAAGCAAAGCTTTAATTAAGTTTTTGAGCGAAGGCGGTAACAGAACGGTGTTGCAAAAAGTGGAAAACCACTACATGCAGGATCAGGGCAAGGACATGCCTAAAGTAGATGCCGAGCTTTACTTTGTTATCGACGAAAAAAATAACCAGGTTGAACTGGCCGAAAAAGGCATTGAGTTGATCACCTCATCTGGCGAAGATCCTCATTTCTTTGTGATGCCGGATGTGGGTACCGAAATTGCCAACATCGAAAAATCAACCTTAACTAATGAAGAAAAGATTGCCCGCAAGGATGAGTTGATGCGCGATTTCTCGATCAAATCAGAACGTATCCATTCGGTTAACCAATTGCTTAAAGCTTATACCTTATTTGAAAAGGATACCGAATACATCCTGGACGAAGGCAAGGTTAAAATTGTAGATGAGCAAACCGGTCGTGTGTTAGACGGTCGCCGTTATTCTGATGGTTTACACCAGGCAATTGAGGCTAAAGAGAATGTAAAGGTAGAGGATGCAACCCAAACGTTCGCGACCGTTACCCTGCAAAACTACTTTAGGATGTACCACAAGCTTTGCGGTATGACGGGTACTGCTGTTACCGAGGCTGGTGAGTTTTGGGAAATATACAAGCTGGATGTGGTTGAAATACCTACCAACACCCCTGCAAGCCGCGAGGACAGGCAGGATTTGGTTTACCGCACCGTGCGTGAAAAATACAATGCCGTTGCAGACGAGATTGTGAAACTTACCCAGGCCGGTCGCCCGGTGCTGGTAGGTACAACCTCGGTTGAAATTTCGGAATTATTGAGCCGTATGCTTAAACTGCGCGGCATAAAACACAACGTACTGAACGCCAAAATGCACCAGAAAGAAGCCGATATTGTGGCCGAAGCAGGTAAGGCAGGTACAGTTACCATTGCTACCAACATGGCTGGTCGTGGTACGGATATTAAACTGGGCGAAGGTGTACAGGCGGCAGGTGGTTTAGCCATTGTAGGTACCGAACGCCATGAATCTCGCCGTGTGGATAGGCAGTTACGCGGTCGTTCTGGTCGCCAGGGTGATCCGGGTTCTTCACAGTTCTTTGTATCGTTAGAAGATAACCTGATGCGTTTATTCGGATCGGAAAGAATTTCTGGCCTGATGGTGCGTATGGGTATCGAAGAGGGCGAAGTTATTCAGCACTCTATGATCTCTAAATCTATCGAACGTGCGCAGAAAAAGGTAGAAGAAAACAACTTTGGTATCCGTAAGCGTTTGCTGGAGTATGACGACGTGATGAACTCACAACGTACTGTAGTTTACACCAAACGCCGTAACGCGCTGTTTGGCGAGCGCCTGGATGTTGATTTGAGCAACACTATTTTTGATGTGGTTGAAGATATCACTACCGAATATAAAGAAGCTAACAACTACGAAGGTTTTACGTTAGAGATGATTCGCCTGTTTTCTGTTGATGTGGAGATTGATGCCGATAAATTTGGCGCAAACTCTATCAACGCTTTAGTTGATCATACCTTCCAAACCGTAATGGACTTTTACAAACGTAAAGGCGATGCGGTTGCAGCACAGGCTTACCCGGTATTGAAAGATGTTTACGATACGCGTGGCCAATACGTTGAAAACATTGTGGTACCATTTAGCGACGGCATCCATGGCATACAGGTTTCTGTTCCGTTGAAAAAAGCGGTTGAAAACCATGGTCATGAAGTGTTTAAATCTTTTGAGAAAAACGTTACCCTGTACCTGATAGATGATGCCTGGAAAGAGCACTTGCGTGAAATGGATGAGTTAAAACAATCTGTACAGAACGCGGTTTATGAGCAGAAGGACCCGCTATTGGTTTACAAGTTTGAAGCTTTTGAATTGTTCCGTGGCATGTTGGCCAATGTTAATAAAGAGATTGTGAGCTTCCTGTTCCGCGGCGGTATCCCGGTTCAGCAACAGGCGGAAGAAGTAAGGGAAGCCAAACCAGAGCCAAAATTGGATTTGCGCAAGCTAAAAACCACCAAAGCCGAGATGGTAAGCGAAAACAATGGCGTACCGATGGACGATTTTCCGCAGGAGGTTCAAAAAGCAAGCCCGGTAAGGGTTGAGCAAAAAATCGGTCGTAATGATCCTTGCCCATGCGGTAGTGGCAAAAAGTTTAAAAACTGCCACGGCGTAGGGCAAAATTAAGAAGCCCCACCCGGCCTCCCCTGAAGGGGAGGCCGGGTGAAAAATAAAAAGGGCCTGTCATCCTGAGCCCGTCGAAGGATCGCGCGTAGAGGCCCTGCCCACCATGCTTCGACGGGCTCAGCATGACAGGCCATATTAGATGTAAATAAAAAATGAAAAAAGCAGTATTTGATCATAAAGCTAAACAGGCCCTCATCAAGTACTGCTTTTTTTTTATGCTGATAGGTTTATCAACCCAAACCTTTGCCCAAACCCGCGGTAAGGTTGAAGTGGTTAAAGATCCATTGATGGATACATTGATAGCCAAACGCTTTGCGTTAAACAAAGAAACGGGTATAGCGCCAGGTGTATCCTCATCATACGGTTACCGGGTTCAATTCTTTAGCGGCAGCAACCGTAAGGATGCCTATAATGCCCAGGCCCGCTTACAAAATCAATTCCCCGAACTGCGAACGTACATTTTATACAGCGAACCCAATTTTAAAGTACGTGCAGGCGATTTCAGGACCCGCCTGGAAGCCGAGAAACTGATGCAGCAATTGCGCGCCCAGTTCCCGAGCCTGTTTATTATATCCGAAAAAATAAATCTACCTAAAGCTGATGCCAACGATGATTAAAGAAAAAATACAGGAGTTATCCCAAAAAATATTTGACGATGTGGTAGCCAACCGCCGCCACCTGCATACTAATCCCGAGTTATCTTTTCATGAGCAAAAAACATCTGCTTTTGTAGCGGGAAAGCTTGAAGAATTAGGATTGACTTATGAAAAAATGGCCGATACCGGCCTGGTAGCTTTAATTAAAGGCGATTTACCATCTGATAAAGTAGTAGCCCTGCGCGCTGATATGGACGCTTTGCCTATCACTGAGGCAAATGATGTGCCATACAAATCGCAAAACGTTGGTGTAATGCACGCCTGCGGTCATGATGCGCATACCTCGTCATTATTAGGAACTGCTAAGATCTTAACCGAACTTAAAAGCGAATTTGCCGGTACGGTAAAACTGATCTTTCAGCCTGCTGAAGAAAAATTGCCCGGCGGTGCAAGTTTAATGATCAAAGAAGGTGTACTGGAAAATCCAAAACCCCAGGCAGTATTAGGCCAACACGTAATGCCTTTAATAGAGGCCGGTAAGGTAGGTTTCCGTGCAGGTAAGTACATGGCCTCGACAGATGAACTTTATGTTACTGTGAAAGGTAAAGGAGGCCATGGCGCGCAACCACAACAGAATATAGATCCGGTGATTATTACCGCGCATATATTAACGGCTTTGCAGCAAGTGGTAAGCAGGTTTGCCGATCCTAAAAGCCCGTCGGTTTTATCATTCGGTAAAGTAATTGCCAATGGTGCTACCAACGTAATCCCTAACGAGGTTTACCTGGAAGGAACCTTCCGCACCATGGACGAAGCTTGGCGTGCCGAAGCCCACAAACGCATGAAAAAGATGGCCGAAGGTATTGCCGAAAGTATGGGCGGTAGCTGTGATTTTAATATTATGCGTGGTTACCCGTTCCTGATCAACGAAGAGGTGTTAACAAACGCCACCCGCGGTCATGCCGAAGATTATTTAGGTAAAGAAAATGTGCTCGACCTGGATATCTGGATGGCTGCCGAAGATTTTGCCTATTACTCGCAGGTTGCCGATAGCTGCTTTTACCGCTTAGGCACCCGCAACGAAGCCCGGGGCATCACCTCATCGGTACATACCCCAACCTTTGATGTGGAGGAAGATGCTTTTAAAATAAGTACCGGGTTAATGGCGTATTTGGCTATTAAGCAGCTGGGTAATTAAAGCTCAGCTAAATGAATAAGAAAGACTTACGAAGTTTTTAAAACTTCGTAAGTCTGGTACTACGTTATAAAAAGTCTGAAATCAAGTCGTCCCATGGCTTGTTGTAAAAAAAGTTGTCATCCTGAACGCAGTGAAGGATCTTCTTCAATGGAAAAGCAGGCGACTTACAGGGCGAAGAAGATCCTTCGTTCCTCAGGATGACAAGGTGGAGAAAATGGGTTTGAGTCATTTCCGCTTTCAGAATCCGCAGATTTTGCAACACAGCATGACATGGGGACAAAACCGTCAATAGTTTAGTGATGAAGAAATTATTATTAGTTGTAGGGTTTACTATTGTTAGCAGTTTTGCTTTTGCACAGCAAATTCCGCGTTTTAATCCCGATACAATCCGTACCATTGTTATCGATTCATTGGTTGATATTAAATCGCATAAGCTAAACGCGCAGGATTTTATTGATGCCGTGATGGCCGATACCAGCTTTTACAAGGCTTTTCAAAACATGAAGGGCTACGCCTTTACTGCCGAGAACCGCATTTTTACCTACGATAAAAAGAACAAGGTTGATGGTAGGGTTTACCGCAAGCTGAGGCATAGTAATGTGGTCGGTCAGCATAAAATAGAATACCTGGCTAAAAAGGACAGTGGCGCGGTTTATAAAAAGAACGGCAAATACGAGTTGTACACCGTAGAGATGTTTGATTACATTTTCATGAATGCCTATAATTCAGATTTTGTAGCCCAGGGGGACGGGCTGCCTGGCGTTGGTGGCAAAGATGAAGGATACAAGGCCAAATTAAAAACGTTGGTATTTACACCCGGCAGAAGGGTGAGGGGTATCCCATTCATTGGCGATAAAACCGAGATATTCAGCAGGGACATGCAGCAGTTTTATTACTACGAATTTGCCCGCGGTAAATACCTGGATAGTATTCCGGTATATCGTTTTAAAGTTCGCTGCAAACCTAGCACATCTGATGGTGATACTATGATTAAGGAAATGACCACCATTTTTGACGAGCGCACTTTCGAAATCCTCGGCCGGTACATCGATCTTAAATTCAGCAACATGTTTATCGATTTTAACGTGCAGATGAACATCGAACTTAACAACTTCAACGGACAGCTACTGCCTATAAAAATCACCTATCAAGGCAACTGGAATATCCCTTTCCACAAGGAAGAACGCGCCAGCTTTTTAATTGTGCATAAAGATTATAGGAAAGAGTAAAAGGAGATAAAAAGTACCGTCATTGCGAGTTGTAAAATCCAGGGAGTCTGAAAGTGAAACGACAACGTCAAAAAAAAATGGGGTCATGGGTAGCCTGTCGAAGCACGCGGGCGAAGGCCTCTGCGCGCGAGTCTTCGACAGGCTCAGACTGACGGCCCTCTTTGTTTTTTACAACTTGTCATCGGTAGGTACAAAGCAATCCCCTATTCGCAGATCAAACATGTAAAGTGGCTCTGTATATCGGGGATTGTTTCGTCGTATCTCCTATCTATGATGTATTTTGAACTCTGTCATCCAACGCAGTGAAAGATCTAATCCACGCCATTCCTATTCGCTCTGAAAATTTGCGAATAGATGCTTCGTTCCTCAGCATGACAGGGTAGAGAGGATAGTTCGTAACATCATTCGTCATTCAGGGCCGTGGGTTTTTAAGCTATTTACGACAATCAATAATTACTTCCTCCTCACACACCAAATCTTATTACTCGAATCATCAGCCACTAACAACGAACCATCTTTAGCTACTGCAACCCCAACCGGACGGCCGTACACTTTAGCCCTTTTAGCATCGGCAACAAAACCTGTTAAAAAATCTTCTATTTGCCCAGTAGGTTTATTGTTTATAAACGGGACAAATACCACTTTATACCCAACCAGGTTTGAACTGTTCCACGAGCCATGCTGGCCGATAAACGCGCCGTTTCGATATTTTGCCGGGAATGACTTGCCGTTATAAAAGGCTAAGCCTAATGATGCGGTGTGTGATCCTAAAGCAACATCGGGTACGATGGCCTTTTTCACCATCTCATCGCTTTCGCCTTGATGGTTGGGGTCTTCATGCTGGCCGAAGTAGGCGTAGGGCCAGCCATAAAATCCATTCTCTTTTACGCTGGTCAAATAATCGGGCACCAGGTTATCTCCTAAATTATCTCTTTCGTTTACGGATGTATATAAAGCGCCGGTTCCGGGCTGCAATGCCATCCCTACAGGGTTACGTAAGCCGCTGGCATAAATGCGTTCGCCGGTACCATCGGGGTTAATTTCCAGGATATCGGCGCGGCGGTTTTCTACTTCCATACCATGCTCGGCATCGTTGGTGCCCGATCCTACCGATACGTAAATTTTTGTGCCCGTTGCATTGGCGCAAAGGTTACGGGTCCAGTGATTGTTGTAACCTCCCGCTGGCAAGCTCAAAATCTTTACACCTTTGCCGCTAACGGCGTTTGCGCCCAATTTGTAGGGGTAGCGCCATAAGGCATCGGTATTGGCAACATAAAACCAATCGCCCAAAATCAGCATACCATATGGTTGATTTAAGCCGCTTAAAAAAGTGGTTTTAAAATCGGGCCTGCCATCGCCATTAGTATCTCTAAACAAGGTTACCCGGTTAGCGCTTTTGCCCAGGTTTTGAGATTTGCTCACGCCGATGATATCGGCCCCTATTTTCTTTAAACCCATGATTTCGGTATTGGCTTCGGATACAAAAACATCGCCGTTGGCGGCAACGTAAATATTACGCGGATTATTTAAGCCATCGGCATATAAACTCACTGTAAAACCTGCGGGGGCAACCGGTGTTTTGTTTTTGGGCCAGCCAATAACATCGCAGTAATTTTTTACCGCTTTAGTGGCATAAGGAGCATCCAATTTAACTACCTGGTTGCTTTTGTCGGCAACGGTATCCGCGTTGTTAAAATTGCTGGCTTTTTTGGGTTTGCAGGCGGCGAAAAGTAAAGCCGGTATAATTATAAGCAAGCCGTAATGATGCTTCATTTTTTTAGGTTTGTTCTCTTAAAAGTTAACTTTTTTAACGATACTTTGTTTTGCTAATCGCCTGCTTTATAACTATTTTGATATAATGCATTACCATGTGTGTTTTTTACACTGGCTTCGATAAAAAAATATACATTTGAAGGATAGCTTTTAAAGTTAACCTAATTAATGCGCCGGCATCTTCTTTCTTTATATTTATTAGTGGCATTAACATTTGTCGTTGGCAATGCCAATGCGCAAACGGCCGACGTGTGTAAAGGCGCCCTGGGCGATGCTGTAGTTAACGAAACTTTTGGAGCGGGCAATAATTTTGGTGCAGCGCTGCCTTATACCACCATGTATTATGTTAGCTCATTTTGCCCTAATGATGGTTATTATACTATTGCCAATAGTACGGTTGATCTTAATTCGGGTGGGAGCTGTCATGATACCTGGCACACGGTAACCCAGGATCACACCGGCGACCCTAATGGGTATTTTATGTTTATAAATGCTTCATTTGCCAAAAGCGTTTTTTACACCCAACCTATCAACCTGCAGTTGTGTCAAAAAACAACCTATGAGTTTTCGGCATATGTGTTAAACCTCATCAAGCTATCTGCAAGTAATGATCAAACCATCCAGCCGGATATTAAATTTACCATCAAGGCTCCCGATGGAACTATCCTAAAATCAAGCGAAAATGTAGTACCGCCAACTGCAGGACCCGAATGGCAAAAGTTTAGCTTATTTTTTACCACACCAGCCAATATCAACAGCGTTATTGTTGAGCTGTCAAATGAAGCGCCCGGCGGTAACGGAAATGATTTGTTATTGGATGATATTCAGTTTAGGGCCTGTGGCCCGGTAATTCAAACGGGGTTTACTACCATTGGTGCAAACCAGCCCCAAAATCAATGCGTGGGCCAATCTCAGAATTATACTTTAAAAGCACAGGTAGGTGACGGGTATACCGATCCGGCGCTGCAATGGCAGATCAATAAATCTGATGGGAACGGCTGGGTAGATATTGCCGGACAAACAACAGATACTTATAATTTCACCATAAACAATAATGTGGCCAGCGTTTACCAGTACCGGTTATCGGCAGCCGAGCAATCGAATATCGGTTCGCCGGAGTGCAGAGTTTCGTCGGCACCGCTTAGCGTTACGGTTAACTCATACCCGGTTGTGCCGGATATACCTCCGGTAGGGGTTTGCGAAGGGGACGCGGTTGCCATTGCAGCATCCGGCGGAGTGGCCTACGAGTGGGCTGGGCCGGCTATTACCAACGCTAATAAAAATCAAAACCCATTAGTTATTGATGCCGCCGCGTTAGCCGTTAGCGGCAACTACACCGTTACAGTAACGAATGCCAGTGGTTGTAGTGTTACCAAAAGCACTAAAATAACGGTTAACCCCAAACCTGTTATTACGGTTGCTAACCCTGTTTATACTATTTGCAAAGGTGCCGGCACTACCATTGCGGCTTCATCGTCCGGTGCGGTGAGTTATAGCTGGACACCCGCAACAGGTTTAAGCGATGCTACATCTGCCACGCCCGTGGCTACGCCGACAGACACTACTGTTTACATAGTTGTTGCAACTACCAGTTCGGGCTGCGTTGAATCGGCCAAAGTAACCGTTAATGTACTGCCGCCACCTATAGCGGATGCTGGCAAGGATCGCGCTATGTTTGAAGGGCAATCTATCACCCTTGGTGGTACTGCGAAAAACGCCAATGTATACTCTTGGACCCCCACTACGGCATTAAGTGACCCCACTATTCTTAACCCGGTTGCCAGCCCAACCGATGATATTACCTACACGTTGCACGTATCATCGCAATATAATTGCGGCATAGCCGAAAGCAGCGTTTTTGTGCGGGTTTATAAAAAAATCATCGTCCCCAATTCTTTCTCGCCCAATGGCGATGGTGTTAATGATTCCTGGAATATAGAAGCACTGTTTACTTATCCCGAAAGCGAGCTCACGGTATTTAACCGCTACGGGCAGGTGGTTTTTAAAAGCAAAGGCTATGACAAGCCCTGGCGCGGAACCAGCAATGGTATCACCTTGCCAACCGGAACTTATTATTACACTATTGATCTTAAAAATGGTACGCCCAAACTATCGGGTTGGGTGTTGCTGGTTAAGTAGAAATAGAGTCAAGAACCAACAACCAGGAATTAAGAAAGCTGCCTTTTACTAAAACGCGATGAACTTGTCAATTTGCTCATCAGTAAACTTTAAGGTATCGGCGTTTATCAGCTTGCCATCGGCATCAAATTCCTTGTGTATGGCAGCTATGTGAAGCTTTAGGGGCATTACGTTAAGGTGTACATAATGGCAAACCCCGGTAAAGTGATCTATCCCACGGATGTTCCCGTACTTGCCCGATGATACGCCCACCAACGCGGCTTTTTTATCGTAAAAACTATCCGGGAAGCTACAGGCGTCAATAAAAACTTTCAGCACACCGGGGTAGCTGCCATTATACTCGGGGATAATAAATAAAAACTTATCGGTTTGCGTAACAATCTCCTGTATTTCTGAAAATTCGGCACTTCGCTTACCGTACAGGTCGGTTTGTAGTAAGTTGGCGGGCAATTGTCCTAAGGATAACAAATTAGCTTCAACACCTTTTTCGCCCAGCTTTTGCTGATAATATTTAGCCATTTTTAAAGTTGAACTGCCCGGGCGATTGGTGGATGCTATAATAGTTACCATGTATTAATTATTGAATTATTGATTTACTGAATTACTGAGTTTTATATTGAAGAACACCTGGGTTAATAAACTTTACGCAAAGTAAAATACATGTAAAATGAGCCAGGATTCGATAATTCAATAAATCAGTAATTCAATAATTGCCTTAATTATGTTTGTAAATTGACTAAACCTGTGGATTTCCTAATTGTTTAATTCCGTATCTTTACGCATTAGAATAAAACTTTACGAAAGTAGAATTTCTAAAGCTACTTTACGTTATTATAAATCATCGTAATATCAAATATATACATATAGAATGAGTAAAATTATTGCTTTGGCCAACCAGAAAGGTGGCGTAGGAAAAACTACATCATCTATAAACCTGGCTGCAAGTTTAGCTGTATTAGATTTTAAAACATTATTGGTTGATGCCGATCCACAGGCTAACTCTACATCCGGGATAGGTTTCGATCCTCGTAATATTAAGAACAGTATTTACGAATGTATCATTAACCAGGTTGATCCGCATGATGCAATTCAAAAAACAGAAACGCCTAACCTAGACCTGTTACCAGCACATATTGACCTTGTAGGCGCCGAGATTGAGATGATCAATTTAAGCGGTCGCGAGTATAAAATGAAACAGGTGTTTGATGCAGTGAAAGACGAATATGACTTTATCATCATTGATTGCTCGCCATCGTTAGGTTTAATTACCATTAACGCGCTTACCGCTGCAGATTCTGTTATTATACCGGTACAGTGCGAATACTTCGCGTTAGAGGGCTTGGGTAAATTGTTAAATACCATTAAAATAGTTCAATCGCGCCTTAACCCGCAATTGGAGATTGAAGGCATCCTGTTAACCATGTATGATGTGCGTTTACGCTTGAGCAACCAGGTGGTTGACGAGGTTAAAACGCATTTTGAAGATATGGTGTTTGATACCATTATACAACGTAACACCCGCTTAAGCGAGGCGCCAAGTTTTGGTGTATCGGTAATTATGCACGATGCTACCTGTAAAGGAGCGATCAATTACTTAAACCTTGCACGCGAAATTTTGAATAAGAATGGCCTTGTAAAAAGCGAGGTAACAACGGCAACAGCATCAGTATAAGTAAATGAGCAGTGAAAGAAGAAATGCCCTGGGCAAAGGATTAAGTGCGCTGTTGAATGACTCTGTAAACGTACAACCATACCAAAATAAAAGCAGTAATAAAAAAGAGGAGGCTTCAACATCGGCTGCCGAGGTAAATAGCCTTGGTTCGGTTAACGAGATCCGCTTAAGCGAGATTGAGGTAAACCCTTTTCAGCCACGTACCGATTTTGATGAGCAGGCTCTAAATGAACTGGCCGACTCTATTAAACTGCAGGGCCTTATACAACCAATAACGGTAAGACGTGTTAACGCGCATCAATATCAGCTGATATCGGGCGAGCGCCGTTTCCGGGCTTCAAAGCTGGCTGGCTTAACCCAGGTGCCTGCGTATGTGCGTACGGCTAACGACCAGCAGATGCTGGAAATGGCCCTGATAGAAAACATACAGCGCGAAAACCTGAATGCCATTGAGGTTGCCCTTAGCTTTCAGCGCATGATTGAGGAGTGTAACCTTAAACAGGAAGAACTGGGCGATAGGGTGAGCAAAAACAGATCGACAGTTACCAACTACCTGCGTTTATTAAAATTGCCGCCAAGCATCCAGGCTTCTATAAGGGACGGTGCTTTAACTATGGGCCATGCTAAGGCATTGATCACCATGGATGACCCGGCCAAGCAATTATATTTACATCAGCATATCATTCAGCAAGGTTTATCCGTTCGTAAGGTTGAAGAATTGGTTAGGGAGATGCAGAAGGCTCCGGTTAAAAAAGAAGGCAAACAGCCCGAGCCGGTATCATACCAAATGCAAAAAATTCAGGACGACTTAGCTTCAAAGTTTAGTACACGGGTAACACTTAAGGTAGGCGCCAAAGGTAATGGCGTTATTGAAATACCATTCCTGTCAGAAGATGACCTGGGCCGTATTTTGGAGATGCTGGATTGGTAAAACCGTGCAATAATTATCAAAAATATAAGCCGCGAGCCATTAAAATGCTCGCGGTTTTTTATTTATATCCATGTATAAACATCAGCATATAATATTTCGGGTTTAAATAAGTTACTGATGTACTGTGTTAAAGCATACGCTTAATACAAGCTTAAAAATTATCTTTGTCACAATTTAAATGCAAGCCGCTAAGCCCATTGGGTGGCTTTAATGAGTTATATGTATAAATATTTGTTAATTATTGGTTTTACAATGCTGTTTGCCTTTACTGCGAAGGCTCAAACGCCGCACGCGGATACCGCTACTGTAGCTAAAAAAGACACTTTTAAAAAAGCATCCAACACGGCGCCGGGCTCGTTTGCGCCGCCAATAAAAAAAGAAAAGGTATACCACCCCGATAGTACCCATAGCCCGCACAAAGCGGTAATGCATTCGTTGATGATTCCGGGATGGGGGCAGGTTTATAACCATAGCTGGTGGAAAGTGCCTATCATTTACGGGGGCCTGGGTTTATTGGGTTCGGCGGTTGTATTCAACCAAAAATATTATAAGCAGTTTGATGTAGTAGCGCACTATTACAGAAACGGCATAACCCCCAAAACTACAGATCCTTATTATAAAGAGTGGAAGGCTTATACCGATAATCAGGTGCCCGCGCAAAACGTTTATGATTACCTGGATAGTTACCGCCGCAACCGCGATTTAGCCATTTTGGGTATTTTAGGAGCCTGGGGTATCCAAACGGTGGAGGCTTATATCGAAGCAAAATTTATTAACGCCTATACGGTAGATAATAACTTTAGTATGAAAGTAACGCCATCGCTCATAAATCAGCCGGTTTACGCGCAAAGTAGCTATGTTCCGGCTATAAAAGTTACCTTTACGTTTTAACAGTATATTTATAGCTTAGCTGTTAATCAACATAAATTTAAAAAATGAAAATAGCGTTACTGGGCTACGGAAAAATGGGCAAAATCATAGAGAAGATTGCCCTTAGCCGTAAGCATGAAATTGTTTCAACCATTGATAATGAAAACCTGCATGAGCTTACTGCCGAAAACCTGCAAAAGGCCGACGCGGTAATTGAATTTACCATGCCGGGATCTGTAATAAGCAATATTGAACATTGCTTTAACGCGGGCGTGCCCATAGTAGTAGGTACAACAGGCTGGTACGATAGGTTAGATGAGATCAAACAGAAGTGCAAGGATAGCGATAGCGCCTTACTGTACGCCACCAACTTTAGCGTGGGTGTAAATATATTTTTCCATATTAACCGTTTATTGGCTAAGGTGATGAATAACTACCCGTATTATGATGTACAGGTAGAAGAAATTCACCACATGCAAAAGCTGGATTCGCCAAGCGGAACGGCCATTACCATTGCCGAAGGTATTATTGATAACCTTAATGCAAAAACCGACTGGGTTAATGTTTTAACCACGGATGATAATGATGATGACAAAAATGTAAAGCAGGACGAATTGCTGATAGAATCATTAAGGATTGATAGTGTACCGGGCACCCATACCGTTATTTACGATTCTGAAGTTGATACCATCGAATTTAAACATACTGCCCACAATCGTAATGGCTTTGCCTTAGGCGCGGTACTTGCCGCCGAGTGGATTCATGACAAAAAAGGATTTTACTCTGTTGATGCCATGTTCGATTTTAAAAGCTAAGCACTCGTTTTATGAGCAGGCACAATGGTGCCGATATAGTATTAAAAAAAGCGATAGTCATTTCCATGACTGTCGCTTTTTTGCTATTTCTCCGGCTCCCGATACTATTTTACCAATTGTTTTTGGTGCTTGTTTAAGGTGAAAAAATATGGCTCATTGTATTTTAACCAATGGTTTATATTATTTTAACAGCAAAGTACTTTTGTTAAACAAGTGCTTGTATTATTTTGCCAAAACGTTTGTAAATAACTGCAAAACAGTATTTTATTAAAATTAAAAATTAGGTTTGAACCATATTATAAACCTATAAACTTTAATTAAAATGAAAAAAATTACAATCGGGCTGCTTGCCCTGGCATTCCTTAACTCATGCTCAAAAAACAATTCTGATGCTCCTAAACCTGCCGGCGCTGTAAAAGCCTACCAGGAAACCTGGAGCTGGAATGGTACTTTAAATTATTCGCCCTACACTATACAAAATAATGTATGGGCGGGTGTTTCAGGCTCTAATCAAAAGGTATGGGCCAACTCGGCATCCAATTGGGGAGCAAATGCCTGGGAGCCCAACACCAATGGTGTAAAATCGTATCCAAACGTAAACCTCGATGTAAACAAGAAATTTAGCAGTATGAGCGCCTTAAACTCAAACTATAATTTCTCCATGTCGAACTGGATAGGTGTTTGGGATGTGGCTTATGATTTTTGGTTTGATAACTATAACTATGAAATAATGGTTTGGGAGCAATGGAAAGATAGCTCACCTATTTCATACAGCTATAATTCAAGCGGACCGGTTTGGGCTTATACTAACGTTAATGTTGGTGGTCGTACGTATAACATCGCCCGTGGGCATACCGATCATGATTGTATCAGCTTTGTAGCTACCAGCCAAAACACCAGTGGTTATGTAGATATGAAAGCAATGGTGCAGTGGATTGACAACAACACAAACTGGGGCTACAACTTTAAAAACAGAACCCTATCAAGAGTAGGCTTTGGTGCCGAGTTTTCTTCAACCAACGGACAGCAGTTAAACTTTACATCAAATAGTTACTCGTTAAACGCGTACTAAGTAAAAGGTGCATTAAACTGAAAAGAGGTTGTATCCGGTAAAATGGAGCAACCTCTTTTTATTTTGAAGTTATTGAGGATAATGTCGGTTACCGCTTGCCCATTAGTAAAACCCAATAATTTCCATACCGGGCGGCACCAGCTTCGTGGTAAGTAGAATCCATCATAACGGTACAGTGCTCGGGGCTGTCTTTCCAGGCCATTACCGTGGCAGCTGTTGCGTCATAGTTTTGAGCAATATCTTCGCCGAGACTAACCGCGTTATAACCTTCCTGTTTGGCCCAGTCGCCGGGAGTAACACCCTGGGGCGATACATGAGCGAAGTAATTTTTATCGTACATATCCTTGGCATGGTCGGCAGCCGCCTTTTGGAGTTCATCGTTCCAGATCACCGGCTTTACAGGCTTCATGCTATCGGTGCCGCAATAACAGCCTTTGGCCCGCAGGGCGTTTAAATTGCTAAGTAAATCTGCTTTAATATCAACTAATTGAGGCGGGGCTACGGTGGTATCTTTTTTACAGCCGGCAAGGCTTATCAAAAGCCCACCCAGCAGCATGGCCTGCCGGTAATAAAAACCAATTGTAGTACCAGGGGCTTTCATAAGTGTTTTTCGTTATTAAAGCTAAAATACAATAATATCGGTATTGCAGATAGTGTAAAGTATCGGGGAATCAATTTGGGATAGATGATCGTAGAAGTTGTTTAAAACTAAAAACAGATCATTGGCATTGTTAAAATCCGGGGTCTCTTAATGACTACTACAAATGAAAAATGGGCTTGTTAACACTCTTTTTTTGCATCTCTACAAAACACGATAAAGCCTTTTGCCATGAAAAACTCTTTACATTGACTCCTGAGTCTTAATTTCCGTCTCTATAATCAATCGCGTTCTATCAAACAAACCGCATAGGCCACAACACCTTCCTCACGGCCTATAAAGCCCAGTTGCTCGTTGGTGGTTGCTTTGATGGAAATGTCCTCTTCGCTGATGGAAGCGGCTTTGGCTATGTGAACTTTCATAGCCGGGATGTGCGGATTTATTTTGGGTGCTTCCAGGCATACCATGGCATCTATATTGCCAATGCTAAACCCTTTTTCTTTTATCAATACAACAACCTGCTGCAACAATAGCAAACTGCTGATACCCTTCCAGCGGTTATCGGTGTTTGAAAAGTGGAAGCCGATATCGCGCAGGTTCGCGGCCCCAAGCAGGGCATCGCAAATGGCGTGCAACAGTACATCGGCATCGGAATGTCCGTAGGCACCTGCATGGTGCTCCAAATTAACGCCGCCTAAAACGAATGGATGATTTTCTCTTAACTGGTGTACATCAAACCCAAAACCTATCTTAATTTTACCCATTATTTTGACACATTGGACGTACCACCAAAGTTTGCCGATAGCGTAAACCGTAAAGTATTAGCAAGCGGACTATTTTGCTGACTGGCAGCCAGGTACGAGAAATCGAAATTAAAAACATCGTATTTAACACCAAACCCAAGGGTTATGTAACGCCTGTCGCTGGTGCTGGGGTTTTCATAGTGATAACCCGCCCTTAGCGCAAACTGGTTATTATACCAATATTCGGCCCCTGGTGAAAAGCTATACTCTTTCAACTCGCCGCTAAAACCGCCCGGCGCATCACCGAATGACTGGAAAATGCCAGATGGCACGGATACATCGTCATTTTTACCGCTGATGATAACACCGTTTGCATCCCTTACAGGTGGTGAAGGTGTTAATTGTTTATTGATATCAAAAGCGACGGTAAATACATTTACATCGTCCAGTTTCCAGGTATTGGCAACGCCAAACTTTAAATTGGTAGGTATAAAATATTTAGGCCCGTTATCATTATAGCTAATTTTTGTACCAATGTTAGATATATTAACCCCAAAGGCAAATGAATTGTCATCGCCATAAGTGTTTTTATAAAACATAGATGCATCTGCCGCGAACGCGTTTCCGGCTTTACCCGATTGACTTGAGCCCGGTGTAGCGAACGAGATACTGGAGATACTGGAATGGATATATCTACCGGTTAAGCCCAAAGAAAAGTTATCACCAAACTTACGTGCAAAGGTAATATCAAAAGAAAACTCGCTGGGGGTGTAGGTTCCCTGGCTGTTTGATTGATCGTCATTTAACTGCAACGATCCATAGTTAAAGTATCTTAATGATGCGCCGAGGGTATTGCGCTCATCTAACTTATGGGCATAACTGAGGTATGAAAGACTGATATCGGGCACCAAATGCCTTAACCAGGGGCTGTATGAAAGTGATACCGCGTCATTGCTTTCCAAAAAAGCAAGTTTTGAAGGGTTCCAGAAACTGGCATTTACATCTGGCGACAAAGCCACGCCGGCTTCGCCCATCGCTCCGGAGCGCGAATCGGGTGTAATGTTTAAAAAAGGCACCTCCACGCGTGATCCTCTGAATGTGCTTCCATCGGTGCTTGTTTGAGCAATAGCAACAAATGGCGATAAATACAACGAAAGAAATGCGATATTCCGAAAGGTAAAAATCTTCATTGGGTGCAATTTAGCTTTATTATTTCAAATGATAAATATACGGCTGTAATTTGATCCGGTTTTTAAACGATCATTTTATTGATAACTTATCAAATAAAACTTTTTTTCGCAACCAATTTTAGTGCTATTGCGTTAAACCGACTGATAATGGTTTGATTTATTTAGAAGAATGAGCGAGGTGAATTAGCTTTATATCCATTTTTTTCTAAATTTACGTCGCTTAATATAATTGTAAAATTATGAAAATACTTTTTACTAAAACTGCTTTAGTGTTTGTGGCCGCGGCCGCTTTGGTAAGCAGCTGCAGTAAACCGCCGCAATCTGCAAAGACCGGTTTAGTTTATAACAACAAAAGTAACGGTGGTTATGAACGTTACAGGCAAACCCACCCTGCACCCGGCCCGGGCTTAGTGCCTATTGAGGGTGGTACCTTTGTTTTGGGTGGCAGCGCAGATCAGGATGTTACTTTTGATTACAACAACGTACGCCGCAGGGTTTCTGTTCCTTCATTTTACATGGATGAAACGGAAGTTGCCAACCAGGACTGGCTGGATTACCTGCACTGGATAAGCGTTACCTTTCCACAGGATCGTGAATTATATTACAACGCGTTGCCAGATACACTGGTTTGGCGTAAACCATTATCATACAATGACCCTTATGTTGACAACTACTTACGCCACCCGGCGTTCCAGGATTATCCTGTTGTAGGTGTTTCATGGGATCAGGCTCAGGATTACTGCCAATGGCGTACCGACCGTACCAACGAAAACATTTTGCGTGAAACCGGCCGTTTAGTTACCTGGAAAGACCAGAGCGCTAAAGGTAAAAAAGGCGCTGCCCCGGCAAGTGGTACAACATCTGAGCCTTTCAATACCGATATTTATTTGAACGGCCAAATTAAAGGCCAGGGTATTGATGGTAAAAAAATGATACCTAACATCAGCCCTAACGCTGTTGCAGGCACCGGCAAAAACAAAAACCCGGTGAGGCCTGTGCGTATGGAAGATGGTATATTGAAACAAGCCTACCGCCTGCCTTCAGAAGCTGAGTGGGAATACGCCGCTTTGGCACTTGCCGGCAATACCGAATTTGAAAACATCAACGATGGCAAAATGTATGCATGGAACGGTATGGGTGTACGTTCGTCAAAAAGCAAAACCCGTGGTTTAATATTAGCCAACTTTAAACGTGGTGCCGGTGACAACGCCGGTGTTGGTGGCTACCTGAATGACAAGGCCGATATTACAGCTCCGGTACGTTCATACCCGCCAAATGATTTTGGTTTGTTCAACATGTCGGGCAACGTGAACGAGTGGGTGCAGGATACTTACCGCCAAACTTCATTTGAAGAAACAGAAGATTTCAACCCTTTCCGTGGTAACCAGTATACCAACAAACGTTTAGCCGATCCAAGCAAAGGTTTGATAGCTAAAGATAAATATGGTAAGCCTATTAAAGATCCGGCTAAGTCAAACAAAAAGATGAAATACTCTGATTACCTGGCTGTACAGTTAGGTCAGCAGCCTAATTCTGTAAATAGCGCCACGCCTAATGGAGCAACCGGCAATGCAGGTGCGGCTCCGTCAAACGGAACTACCCAGGCTACTGTATCAACCTTGGTAAAAGACTCAGGTAAAAAATATGATCCGGATTTCAGGGGCGAAAAAGATACTGTAAGCACAGTTCTTTATGGCACCACCACGTTGGTTAATGACCATTCAAAGGTTTATAAAGGTGGCTCATGGAACGATCTGGCCTATTGGATGAATCCTGCCACACGTCGTTTTATGGACGAGGATGAGTCAAGCGCCGAGATAGGTTTCCGCTGCGCAATGACACTTGTTGGAGCACCAGAAATTTACCCTAACGGTAAACCACACTACCCGATTAAAAAGCCAAAACCTTTTAAAGCTAAATAAGCAGCTAAGTACATTTAAATACAAAGGCCGTTCAGTAATATGAATGGCCTTTGTTGCGTTTAAAACCAAGCTATGATAATGCCGAGTAAACCAAAATGCCCCCTATTATCATAGATTGGAGGGAGATGTCGTCATAAATAGTTGAAAAAAACAAAGAGGGCTGTCAGTCTTCGACAGGCTACCCATGCCCCTTTTTTTCTTGATGCTGTCATTTTCACTTTCGCAGGCCTCGGATTTTATTACTCAGCATAACGTATTCGTTTTAGACTAATGTGGTGGGTTTGAACACTGGCGACTACTCATCCGAGCTTAACTCCGCTGGTTAGCGGATGGCCGACCCTCTCTCCGGCTAAAGCTGCAAAAAGGGTAAAAACATTCCTTTTTATTTCCCCGCCCCTCTATGCGACGCAGTCGGAGAAAGAGGAAGAACAAGCGTAGCGATGTTCGGGGTGAGTCGTCTGCGCCATTCGATATACGTCATTTCCACTTTCACAGGCCTTTGATTTTACAACTCAACATGGATTCATTTTTTAATTTGTCATATGAACCTGTTCCGTTAAGAACAAACTCGTTATAGGTAGGTTAAATTGCAGGCATCGCCTTGCGACAGCGGTGAGCAACGTATTTAAAAAACATTCACTGGTGCAGCAACTATACCTTCGCACATAAAATAAAAAAGCCCGGTAACTTTACATCACCGGGCTTTAATTTATATAACAGTTTTTTTAGTAACCTGCATTTTGTATTAAGTTTGAGTTTGCGTCCATCTCGCGTTTAGGGATCGGAAAAATAAGTTTCGGTGAGTTCCATACAAATGTATCCACCGCGTTGCCATCTCCATCAATAGAATGTGTGCTCTCCTGGTAACGCTTTAAATCGGCCAGGCGTTGCCCTTCAAACGGTAGCTCTACACGGCGCTCCTTCTTAACTGCCGCTAACAACTCTGCACCGGTAATAGCTGTAGTGTTAGCTAATTTAGCCCTGTTCCTGATCACGTTAATATCAGCCGCGGCACCTATCAAATCAGCCCCCCCCTTCAAAATTCTGGCTTCAGCCCTAATCAGGTAAATTTCGGCTAAACGGATGGTTATAACATTACCAAAGGTGTTGTTAAACTTAGAGGTAAAAACATCATAGAACTCATTTTTACGGTCGTCGCCATCTTCATACCGTGCAAGGTGCTGATCAAAAATGATGGTTTCGCCACGACCTGCAAAATCCGAACTTGCGTAAACTTCATTTAGAGCATTAAAGCCCGACTGCGCCGATATCTGTATTGCAAATATATCTTCGGTACTATTAAATACATGCGTAGCCTGTGTTGGATGCTGAAACTCACTTCCAAAAGAACTCACCAGGCTATAAGCGCCAGATTCAATAATTTTTGAGGCTTCTGTTTCTGCCAGGGCATAGTTTTGCTGGGTAAGATAAATTCTTGCAAGCACTGCCGACGCCGCAAAAGAATCGGCATATGGTGTACGTGCAGAAGGATCGGCGTCGTTAGTTAAGTTTGCTTCAGCAACTTTTAAATCGGCAATAGCCTGCGCATAAATTTCGGCAACTGTGTTACGCTTCACTTTCTGTATACCAGCGATGGTTGTAGTTGGCGTTAAAACCAACGGAACGGCCAGATTGGTAGTAGGTGTGCCATCATTCCAGGCCTTGCCAAATGCTCGGGCTAGGTCAAAGTAGGTCATGCCTCTTAAAAATTTGGCTTCGCCTTCTACGCGGGCCTTATCGGCCGCCACAACAAGGTTTAAATTGGCCAAAACGGTGTTACAAACACCTATGGTATTGAAACCACTATCCCAAACACCTTCAACAAATGCATTATCAACTGTAATTTTTTTATTGTCGAGCTCGGTATAGTCAGAGAAAGTACCCTGGTATTGAAAATCACCATCATCTGCCAAAAAATCTGTAGTTGATTGCAACCTACCGCCATATAATCCTCTTAATCCGGCGGCAGTATATGCGCCAATCAAAACGCCCTCCACATCTTTCGATGTTTTTAACGCCAGGTTTGATTCAACAGAGTTTTGGGGTTTTATATCCAGTTGCTTTTGGCAACCGGTATTATATAACATTACTAATGTGCTTAATGTTATAATTGAATATTTTATTTTTTTCATCTTTCTTCAGCTTAAATTAAAATCCCACGTTAATACCAAAAGTTATTGTTTTAGCCTGCGGAACAGCGTAAAAATCATAGTTTTGGGTAATGTTGCCAGAAAACGCGTCGGAGTTCACCTCCGGATCGGCACCTTTATACTTTGTCCATGTAGCCAAATTTGTAGCCTGGGCATATACTCTTAAGCTATGTAGTTTAATTTTTTCAAGTACACTTTTAGGAAAGTTATAACCCAATACAATGTTTTTTAGGCGCAGGTATGATCCATCGCTTAAATACCTTGAACTTGGCGATACACCGTTGCCACCAAATAATCTGGCCTCGGGCACATTAGTAATATCACCCGGTTTTTTCCATGAATTAAGCTGATCAATGGTTTGGTTATCCGCGCCATTATTAAAACCAACAGACATATACTGGCCACCACCATTATAAATTTTATCGCCATATACCTCTTGCAATAAAAAGCTAAACTCAAATCCCTTATAGGCTACAGTGTTATTTAAGCCGGCATTAAATTTAGGGTTAGGATCGCCAACAACCACCTGGGTTGCAGCGTTGTAATCGTTGGTAGTTGTTCTATCGCGCTTACCGCCACCCAAATCTGTGTTTTTGTAGTAAAGGGCATCGCCATTTTTAGGATCGGCACCTGCAAACTCCGCTGTATAAAATATACCCAATGGTTGCCCCTCAACAGCGCGGTTAACACCATCGCCAGCTCCTTTAATTACCTGACCTTTTAAATCGGTAATTTTATTGCGGTTTATAGAAAAATTAAAGCTTGTGCTCCAGGTTACCCCGTTACCAACAATATTTTTTGAATCAATCTGCAATTCAAACCCTTTATTTTGAAGTTTACCCAGGTTTTGCGTTATGGTGGTAAAGCCCGATGTAGCCGGTACCTGTACATTTAACAGTAAATCTTTTGTTTTACGCAGATAAACATCAAACTGGCCAGTTAACCTGCCATTAAAAAACCCTACGTCCAAACCTAAATCAGCAGTAGCAGATGTTTCCCATTTTAGATCGGGGTTAGCTAACTGCGTTGGCCTTGCACCAGCAACACCGGCATAACCAAACTCAGAGAATAAGCCACGTGATGGAAAATTACCAATCTCGGAGTTACCTGTTAAACCATAGCTGGCCCTTAGCTTTAAATCAGAAACCAACTGCTGCTTTTTCATGAACTCTTCTTGTGATATAACCCAACCTACTGAAGCTGCCGGGAAAAAACCATAACGGTGATTGGTACCAAATCTTGATGACCCATCTATACGTCCATTTAAGGTTAACAGATACTTGTCATCATATTTATAGTTTGCCCTTGCAAAATAAGACAGCAGCGAGTAAGCCGTAGAAGTTGATGACCCGGCAGTAATATTAGCCGAAGCGTTTAATTTTCTATAAGCATCGCTCGGAAACTGTTGCCCGCTAATTGAGTTTAAGTCATTTTGCTGACGCTGATACGTCATACCACCCACCGCGTTAATACTGCTTTTACCAATGTCTGTAATAAATTGTAAAAAGTTATTGGTGTTAAAGTTAACAGCTGTTACAGATGAATTAAAGCCCGAACCATTTGGTGTACCCGAGTTACGTGACGTTAACGCACCAGTATAATTATCTTCGCTGGAATTTAATATATCCACGCCAACTTCAGAGCGGAAGCTTAACGACCTCAGTAATTTTACCTGGGCATAAACGTTTCCAAGATTCCTGTAATCGGTAGTATTAAAATACGAGTTTTGAGAGTTTAACAATGGGTTAAAATAAATAGGGAAGTTTGCGTTTGGCAAACCTGTTGTAAGATCAAGCGCGCCACTTGTTAAACCGGTACGCGGGTCTATAGTAGGTGTTATTGGAGAAAGCGCCACTATCTGTCCGGGTGTTGAAAACGCATCGTCATTATCTAAACGAAAATTTTTGGTACGCGATACACTTAAATTGGCTCCTACCTCTAACCATTTATTAGCCTGGTTGCTTACGTTGGTTCTTAAACTATATTGGTTAAGCGCATTGCCAATTGTAAAAGCTTTTTGATTATTGTAGGTTCCAGATATATAAAATTTAGTTTTATCGTTACCACCAGATAGTACCAGGTTGTAATTTTGAACCGGGGCATGCTGGGTTATTTGGTCCTGCCAATTTGTATTTACGGCATACGTTTTATAGTTATCGCTACCTGCGGCATACCGCTTTAACCTGGCTTCAATTGAAGCGGTAGAGTACCCACCAGCAGTACCTGCTAATCTTAACAAAGTAACATATTGCTGGGCGTCCAAAAACTGGCGCTCGCGGGTAGGCTTGCTAAAACCATAGTATTCGTTATAAGTTACTTTGGTATCGCCGGCCTTACCTTTTTTGGTAGTTATTAATACAACCCCGTTGGATGCCCTTGAACCATATATAGCCGCGGCAGATGCGTCTTTTAAGATGTCAATTGATTCGATATCATTCTGGTTTAAATCAACCAAAGGATTGGTTGACGCGCCATTGCTTGAAAAATCATCAACCGTAATTGGTAAACCATCAACCACATACAATGGCTGGTTACCTGCCGATACTGAAGAAGCACCACGGATACGAACCTGGATACCCTGCCCCAATTTACCATTCTGAGCCTGGATATAAACACCCGGCGTACGGCCTTGTATAGCCGATTCCAAACTTGGCACCGGAATATTTTCAATATCGGCGCCCTTAATTTTTGATACCGAACCTGTTAATGAAGCACGGCTTTGCGTACCGTAACCTACTACTACTACCTCGGTAAGTTGCTTCGCATCTACCGATAAGCCTAAATTAATTACAAGCCTGTTAATAGCTACTTCTGCAGGGGTGTAGCCTAAAAAATTGAATACCAAAGTCTTTGCGGTTGCAGGTACCGAAAGACTGTATCCTCCGTTTAAGTCTGTTTGAGTACCAATGCCTGAAACTCCTTTCACGGTTACACTTACCCCAGGTAAGGGCGACCCATCTTTTTGATCTGTCACTTTACCTGTAATTACCCTGTTTTGTGCAAAAACAAAGGAAATGCAGGAAAATAACAACAAAATTGTTAGTAGATTTTTCTTCATAAAGTTAAAATGTTAATTAAAAAAAGTAAGTTATTAACAAAAAGGCAATAAAACAATATGTTCAATAACGATATATTGCTTTTATTATAAAATAAACACGAATATTATATTGCCTGGTAAAAAATTTTACCTAAAATTCTATAAGTATCTGTCCTTTTTCAACTTTTTCGCCTGCCTTTATCTTTATCTTTTTGATAACTACATCGGCGGGGGCTTTGATGATGTTTTCCATTTTCATGGCCTCTAACACAAAAAGATTATCGCCTTTTTTCACGTCCTGCCCTTCTATAGCAAACACTTTGAGCACCATACCCGGCATCGGGGCTTTTATTTCACTGATCCTGGTGTTATTTAAACTACTCAGGCCCAGTTTATCTAATAAAACATCAAATTGATCTTTGGCGGCAATGGTATAGGTGTTAGCGTTCACCTTAATTTCGGCAGTTTTATCGGCCCGGTTAAAAGATACTACGTCGAGGTTATAGGATTGGTTGCCTTCAATAATATGGTAAATGCCCGCGTTAATATGCCTGATATCAGCTTCTACTACAGTTTTATTAAGTAACAAATCATCGGCATTTCTTTCAACTTCAAAATTATAACTATCGTTTACTTTTAACTGGTACATAAATGTAATTCGTTTTAGGTGATGGTTCTTAAGCGAAATGAAAGCCGCGTAACGTGCTGTGAAATAGTATACTTTAAAGTTATTAATCTTTTGGGCAAAAAGCAAACCAATTACCCTGCAATCAATAATAAATCAGTCACTTATATTGTATACTTAATTTATGAGAAAAGGTTACCGCAAACAGAAATTATTGGGTAAATACGTACTGAATCATATTAGCACCCATTTTAAGCGCTTTAATACGAGTTTCCTGGCTATCGCCTGCGTAAGTGCCATAATCCTCCCAGCCATTGCCCAAATCGCACTCATAGTCGTAAAAGCACACCAGGCGACCTTTATAAATAAGACCAAAACCTTGCGCGCGCGTACCATCGTGCTCGTGTACTTTGGGCAAACCATTAGGGAAACTGTATTTCTGGTGATAGATGGGGTGGTTAAGCGGCAGTTCGACAAATTCAAGTTCGGGGAAAACTTTTTTCATTTGCGGCCTGATAAATTTATCCAATCCGTAATTATCGTCGATGTGTAAAAAACCGCCGCTGGTGAGGTATTTACGCAGGTTACGGGCCTCCTGATCGCTAAAAATAACGTTGCCATGCCCGGTCATAAAAACAAAGGGATAATTGAATAACGATGAGCTGCCAACTTCAACTACTTCATCCTCTGCATCAAAATTGGTTTTAAGGTTTTCGTTGCAAAATTTAACCAGGTTGGTCAAAGCGGTGCGGTCGCCGTACCAATCGCCGCCGCCGGCATATTTAAGCCGGGCAATTTTGTAAGATGGCGCATTAAAACTACTCATTACCATAATGACAGCAAAGGCGGTTAATATGTACCTCAATTTATTCATGGGCGATTTAAAAAGTTGATCTCGAAGCAAGCTTCCAATGCTGCCGTTTCGGTACGTAACCGGGCCTGCCCTAAAGTTATGGGTTTAAAACCATTCTCTGAAGCAAGTTCAATTTCTGCCGGTGAAAAATCGCCTTCGGGGCCAATCAGTATAAGATAACTACCGCCAGGGATTATTTCCTTACGCAGGTCCAGCTTTTCGCCTGGCTCGCAATGCGCTATAAACTTTTGTCCATCAAAAGGCGTGGTTAATAGCTGGTTCAGTCTAACCGCCTCATTTAAAACAGGGTGATAAGCCTTAAGGGATTGTTTAATAGCGGCGGTGATGATTTTGTTTAACCTATCAACCTTGGCCTCTTTACGTTCAGAGCGCTGGGTGATGATGAGCGAAACCTCGTCGATGCCAATCTCTGTGGCTTTTTCTAAAAACCACTCCAGGCGTTCAATATTTTTAGTGGGTGCAACCGCAATGTGCAGGTAATGATTACTTTTGTTAAATTCGGGGGTAACAGCAGTTATGTTAAGGATGGTACGCTTGGGATGCGCATCATGTATGGCGGCATTATAAAAACCACCCTTACCGTCTATCAGCTGAACTTCATCGCCAATCTCAAGCCGTAATACACGTATAGCGTGTTTACTTTCTTCTTCACTTAAAAAGTACTGGGGGTGCGTGGGCTGAAGATCTGGTGTGTAAAATAGATGCATGGCAAAGCAGATTAATGTAAATCTACAGCATCTTCTTCATTTATCAGCAATTCAAGTTTAACAGATTCAATGTTCTGGTCGGATTTACGTAAAACGGTGATGTTGTAGCCGTTTGATTCTTTTTGCTCACCCACATCAGGGATCTTGCCAAAAATATCGCCAAGCCAACCGCTTACAGTGTCAAAATCACCATCTTCGGGCAAATCGTGCGGCAGGTGTTCATTCACATCATAAATTGGGGCCAGCGCGTTTACAATAAACTCACGTTCGTTCACCTTTTCTACAATGGGTTTTTCTTCATCGTACTCATCCTGTATCTCGCCTACCAGTTCTTCTACAATATCTTCCAGTGTAACCATACCGGCGGTGCCGCCAAACTCGTCCAGTACAATAGCTATCTGGATGCGCTTTTGCTGCAGCTCGGCCATCAGATCGTTGATCTTTTTGGTTTCGGGGATAAAGTAAGGTTTACGGATGATATTTTTGAGTACGATCTCTTCGTTACGGGCCAGCAAAGGCAAAATGTCTTTGGCATGCACAATGCCGATGATCTTATCTATTACATCATCAAAAACCGGCATACGGGAATAGCCTTCGTCGATGATCATATCCAATAACTCCTGTGTGGTTGACGCGATATCGATACCCGATATTTTGGTACGTGGTACCATGATGTTTTTTACCACACGTTCGTTAAAATCAAATACGTTTTGGATCAACTCATGTTCGTTAGAATCCAACGCGCCGGTTTCCTTGCCCTGCTCTAAAAGGTATTGTAATTCTTCAGAACTATGATGTGCTTCGCCGCCCGGAACGGTTTGAATTCCCAGCAATTTCAAAATGAAGTTGGCAAAGGTATTCAGTGTCCAGATGAACGGGCGAAAGGTGATGTAGAAGATCCGAAGCGGTAAAGACACCGTTAATACCGTACGTACCGAACGTTGAATAGCCAACGATTTAGGCGCCAGTTCGCCAAATACGATATGGAATACCGTAATCAGCGTAAAGGCCACTACATGGCTTATATTGATAATTACGTTTGATGTAATGGTTAGCCCAACTGCCGAAAACAAGCGGAGCATAATGGTGGTAACCACCCCCTCGCCTACCACACCAAGTGCCAGGGAAGCAATGGTAATACCCAGCTGTGTGGCAGCCAGGTATCCATCTAAATTATACATTATCCCCCGTGCTACTTTGGCCATACGGCTGCCGGTTTTAGCCTGCAACTCAATTTGCGACCCTCTTACGCGCACCATAGCAAACTCGGCGGCTACAAAAAAGCCGTTAAGCGCAACCAGCGCAAGGGTAGCAACAATGTAATAACCGTTTATTTCGAGATCGGGGGCCATCAATTAATTATTGGTGATCGGGAAAAGTAGTTTTGTACAATTCCAGGCTCTCATTTATTACTTTATGCGCGTAACGTACACCTAATAAATGCTCGATGGTTACGTTTTTGCCTTCCAGTTTTTTGTAGTCTTTAAAGAAACGTACAATCTCTGTCATGGCGTGTGGAGGCAATTCATTAAGGTCGTTAATGTAGTTAACCGACATGTCGTTTTTTGCTACCGCGATGATTTTATCATCCTGCTCGCCGTTATCAACCATGTGCATTACACCAACAACTTTGGCTTCGATGATTGACATTGGGAAAACGTCAATTGAGCAAAGTACCAATATATCCAGGGGATCTTTATCATCGCAATAAGTTTGCGGAATAAAGCCGTAATTGGCCGGGTACATTACAGAAGAAAATAAAACACGATCTAATTTCAATAAACCAGAATCCTTGTCAATTTCATATTTGGCTTTTGAGCCCTTTGGTATTTCGATAATAGCGTTAACAGTTTCAGGAATGTTATCACCGGGCGAAACCTGGTGCCAGGGGTGTTGTGTACTCATGGGTATCTATATATGTTATTTTTATACTGTCTCTTTATTTTCGGCCACTTTTCTGCGGATGTAGGCCACTACAAGCGGGATGGTAGTAACTACTATCAAACCCAATACAATGTACTGCATGTAATCTTTCAATTGCGGAAACCTTTTTCCTAAAAAAAAGCCGCCAAGGGTAAACGTACATACCCAGGTTACACTTCCTATAAGGTTGTATAAGCCAAATTTTTTGATGTCAACCTTTACAACTCCCGCAAATATAGGAGCAAATGTTCTAACTATCGGGAAAAATCTACCTAAAATGAGTGCCATGCCACCATGCTTATTGTAAAAATCGCTGGCCAGGATCACGTATCGCTTCTTAAAAAACAACGAATCGTTTTTATTAAATAGCACGGGCCCCGTTCGGTAACCAAACCAATAACCCGTAAAATTCCCTAATATGCCAGCCGCGATGAGCGACAACACCAATGTAGATATGGATACATCAACCTTACCTGCAGAACATAGCAAACCTGCCATGAAAAGCAAATAGTCTCCTGGTAAAAAAAAACCAAAAAACAATCCGGTTTCAGCAAAAACAACAACAAGCAGAAGATAAAAACCTCCCCTGCTGATGATGGATTGAGCGTCCGTTAAATTTTGAAGGTAATCCCAAAAACTTTCCATTCACTATATCTGTAAAACTACAAATATTAAATCAATTTGCAGTACACAGTTATTTATTAAATGAAGCGGGAGATAAAGTCAGGGTAGATACCGATGATGATGGTAGCTAAAGCGCTAACTGCAAATACTACCTTATAATAGGCCGGTACCACCAGTTCAGTACGATCTGCACTGCGGAAATACATGGCCACAATAACCCTGAAATAGTAAAAGATACTGATGATGGCATTGATAACCGCTATAATAACCAACCAAAACTGGTACCTGCTTAACGCGCCGGTAAACATAAAAAACTTACCTATAAACCCAGCTGTAAGCGGGATACCTGCCAATGAGAGCATGGCTACCGTTAATACCAGGGCCAGGAAAGGGTTCTTTTTAGCTAAACCGTTAAAGCTTTCAAAGTTATCATTACCGCTTTGCTGCTGTACCAATATTAGTCCTCCAAAAGCGATGATAGATGCCACCGAATAAGCCGTAGCATAAATAAATACCGAGTTGGCGGATGCAGCACCTAAGGCCACAATAGCAAACAACAGGTAGCCGGCGTGCGAGATACTGGAGAAAGCCAGCATGCGTTTAAAGCTTTGCTGATACAGCGCGGTAATGTTGCCAATAAACAAGGTAGCTACCGTAATCACCAATAATATAGGTGCCCAGAAATCTGAAAGTGGTGCAAAACAAGCCGAGAATAAACGAAGGAATACCGCGAAGCCTGCAGTTTTTACTACTGTTGACATGAAAGCGGTGATCAAAGTTGGTGAGCCTTCGTACACATCCGGGGTCCAGAAGTGGAATGGAGCGGCGCCAACTTTAAAGCATAAGCCTACAATGATTAAACCGATACCGGTGTAAAACATAGGGTCGATATGCGGATGAGCCAAAACCCAGTCGCGGATAACTTCCACGCTGAATGAACCGGTAGAGCCGTAAATTAAAGTAATACCAAACAACAGGAAGCCTGTTGAAAAAGCCCCCATTAAAAAGTATTTCAAAGCGGCTTCGTTTGAAGCAAAATCGTTTTTCTTGATCCCGGCCAGAATGTATAAACTTACCGACATGATTTCAATACCGATAAACATCATGGTAAGGTTATAGTAAGAAACCATTACAATGATACCTGCCAGGGAGAACAACATAATGGCATAATACTCGGCCACGTGGTTGCTGATCTTTTCAAAATATCCTCCGGATAGTAATACAATTAGTATAGTGGTAATAATAGCGATAGAAGAAAACACAACCGAAAAGTTGTTAAACAACATCATACCATGGTAAATAGGCACCGCTGTATCCGGAGTTTTATATTCCGCAATAGCGAAACCCAGGGCAGCAATTAAGCCGATAACGGTAACCGGTAACAAAGCCTTGGTAGCTTTGTATAAACCCAGGTAAAGTAATATTATCGGTAAAACAGATATAATGATTAAAGTAGTCATTTTCTTAAACTCTAAGTTCTAATCTCTAAATTCTAATCTCTAAATTCTAAACTTTAACCTCTAAACTTCAAAAGCTATTGATTAAATTCTAAAATCCAATTTTAAAATTCTTTTGTTTGGGTATTTTGTTTAATTACTATTTTTTGTTTTTTCAAGGATCGCTCCGAAGATCTTCGTCAATTCAATTGTTTCCTGAATTAGCGCCTCTCTCGTTAACTCTTGTTGTTCGTTTATATCTACAAGCCTGAGCCACAATCTGCTTTCTTTAGCTTCTTTCCTGCAAATCTTTACTTTATGCACAAAATCATTCCGGCTGAAGCTTTCGTTTGCCTCTATAAAGTTTGCCGCAACTGAACCTGATGATCGAATCAATTGCCTGTAATATTCATTATTATGAATATTTTTATCTATCCTTTTTAAAAACTCTTTACAATTATTGGCAAATTCATAAGTTCTATCTTCCAGATTGAACTTTTTTTCCTTGAACTCACCTTCCATTTCTCTTTCTAAACTACAATTTGATCTTTCCCGAATTACCTTTTAGAATTTAGAAATTAGTTTTTAGAGCTTAAAATACCAGCTTCCCGTTGAGTGTATTCATCAAATTAGTAACCGCGGCTTCAGATATGTGTAATATCGGTTGCGGGTACACGCCTATTACAATAATTAACGCGCAGATGATACCTAACACTAATTGCTCAGATCCGGTGATGTCTGTAAACTTAGCGGTTAGTTCGTTAACCTCGCCTTGCATTACATTTTTGTACATGCGTAACATGTACACGGCACCCAGAATAATGGTTGAACCCGCGAAAATTACAATGGTAAGATTTTGGTAATGCGCCGCGCTGTAATTAAACATGCTGCCTATTAACAAAAACTCGCCCACAAAACCGTTAGTTAACGGCAAGCCTACTGTGCCTAATACTATAATTAAAAACGCGATTGCAAATTTAGGAGCCACTTTAGCTATACCACCAAGCTGACTGATATCGCGGGTGCCTAAACGCCTGCTGATGATATCCCAGATAAAGAACATCCCTATTACATTGATACCATGACTTAGCATTTGTACCAAAGCACCTTGTAAGCCCTGTATATTCCAAACAAATATGCCGGCTGCGATAAGACCAACGTGTGCTATTGATGAGTAAGCAACCAGGCGCTTTCCATCTTTTTGATTAAAAGCGATGATGGAAGCGTATACAATACCGATAACTGCCAAAATGGTAATCAACGTTTGCCAGTGAACCAAACCAAGCGGGGCATTAGGTATTAACCAACGGATAACACCATATACACCCATTTTAAGCATGATACCCGATAACATCATGGTACCACCTGTAGGCGCTTCGGTATAAGTATCGGGCTGCCAGGTGTGGAAAGGGAATACCGGCATCTTAATGGCAAATGCCAGGAAGAATGCTAAAAACACCCACGATTGCTGCGGAGCAGTTAATTTTAAAGCATAAAAAGTATGAATGCTAAATGTTTTATCCGGCGATTGCAGGTACAGGTAGATCAACGCTACCAGCATAAACAACGAGCCTGCAAACGTATAGATGAAAAACTTAAGCGTAATGCGGATGCGGTTTTCGCCACCCCAAAGTGCACAGATAAAATAGATAGGGATTAACGCCGCTTCCCAGCCAACGTAAAACAGGAAGCCATCTAAAGCGGTAAATACCACCAGCATACCAGCCTGCATAAATAATATCAGGGCATAAAACGCGCCCGAGTTTTTATACTCGTGGTTAAAGGTGCTCAAAATGATAAGCGGTACCAGTATGGTAGTTAACAATACCATAATCATGCTAATGCCGTCTATCCCGGCACTAAAGTAAATGCCAAACTTAGCTATCCATGGTACATCAATACCAAACTGTGTAGTTGCGTCGGGTACAAACTTGCTTAAAAACAGACCTGCTATTGCCAGTTCGGCAATAGAGAAAAATAAAGCGGCGTATCTGGCTGCCGAATTTTTCAAAAAGGCAACTATAACTGCGGCTATTACCGGTAAAAAAATTAATATACTAACGGTCATTTTTATTTTTTAAACGCTTATCGTTTATACTTTAGTTAAACCAAATACGCTATACAGTAATACAGCTACAATACCCAATACCATTACAAATATGTAGAAACCCACGTTACCTGTTTGCAGTAAACGCAAACCCTTACTGGTTTCAACAGTGCCTTTACCAATGCCGTTCACCAGGCCATCAATCCCCATTTTATCTATAACGTTATAGAAGAATGTTGATAGGAAATCCAATGGTTTACGGATCAAAAAGTCGTACAGCTCATCAACATAAAATTTATGGTATGACAGGCCGGTTAATGCCGGGCGCTCTTCGGTATCAGCTACCGGCAGGCTGCCATTTTTAACATATTTTATATAAGCGTATACCAGTGCGATGAATGCGACACCTACCGAAATACCCATTAATAATTTTTCGGTTCCGGCTGATAATTCTGCTGATGGCAATACAGCGTTTGATGCTTTAAATAATGGCTCAAGGAAATGCTCTAATGCAGCATGGCCGCCTAATGCTTCGGGCCAGTTGATTAAACCACCTACTATAGAAAGGGCTGCCAATACAATCAAAGGAATAGTCATGGTTGCAGGTGACTCATGTACGTGATGCTCCTGCTCATGTGTACCACGAAATTTACCCCAGAAAGTAAGGTACATCATCCTAAACATATAGAATGAGGTAAGCATCGCCGTAAACACACCAACTACATAAAATGTAGTGCTATGCGCGAATGCGTGCGACAGGATCTCGTCTTTGGAGAAGAAACCCGAAAAAGGTGGGATACCTGCTATGGCGATAGTACCAATCAGCATAGTAATAAAAGTAACTTTGATTTTTCCTTTAAGGCCGCCCATTTTGCGCATATCCTGCTCGCCACCCATGGCGTGAATAACAGAGCCTGCGCCCAGGAATAATAAAGCTTTAAAGAAAGCGTGCGTTAATACGTGGAAGAAAGCGCCGGTGTAAGCACCAACACCTAAACCCAAAAACATATACCCCAATTGAGATACGGTTGAATAAGCCAGTACCTTTTTGATATCTGTTTGCGTAACCGCTATTAATGCCGCGAATAATGCAGTTGCCAAACCTACAATGGCGATGATCTCCATGGTATCCGGCGCAAGGCTAAAGAAAATATTTGAGCGGGCAATCATATAGATCCCTGCTGTAACCATGGTTGCAGCGTGGATCAATGCCGATACCGGGGTTGGACCGGCCATCGCATCTGGTAACCAGGTAAACAATGGCAATTGTGCCGATTTACCGGTAGCGCCTATAAACAATAATATGGTAATGGTAAAGAACGGAGCGGCGCCCACTTTCATGGTAGCGGCTTTAGGGAATAAAGTGGCAAATTCAACGCTACCAAAAGCGTAGATAATCAGGAACACGCCTAACAGGAAACCCAAATCTCCTATACGGTTCATAATAAAAGCTTTCTTGGCGGCATCGGCATAAGCCGGATTGGTATACCAGAAACCGATAAGCAGGTATGAACATAAACCTACACCCTCCCAGCCAATAAACATAATGATGTAGTTTGAACCCATCACCAGTAAAAGCATAAAGAATACAAACAGGTTTAAGTAAGCGAAAAATTTACCGAAACCCTTATCATCGTGCATATAACCGATAGAATACAGATGGATTAGGAAACCTACACCTGTAATGATTAAAAGCATGATAGAACTTAACTGATCGACCAAAAACGCGAATGGCACATGAATTGGGCCTGCGCTAATCCAGTTAAAGTATGTAACGTTGATAGGCGCGCCTGTTGACTTTACCTGTAAAAAAGTGGCGATACTTAAGCCAAAAGATACCAGCACCAGCAAGCTGCCAATAAAGCCTGTTAAGTTTTTTGAAAATGAATTACGGCCAAGTCCGTTAATAATAAAACCGGCTAACGGTAATATGGGAATAAGCCAGATTAATTGATTCATGTGTCCTTGTTATACGTGTTACGTTCTACGTGATACGTTTTTATTTATCTGATCGTTAAAGCGAACTTTCAATTCCTGATCTGTATATCGGGGATTGCTTCGTTCCTCGCAATGACGGTTTGTTATATATTTATTATGCTTTCAAATCCGAAATCGAAATTCCGAACTCCGAAATCATCTTACCATTTAAGCCTGTTCAGCACATTAATGTCTATCGAATTGGTATTACGGTAGATCATTACAATGATGGCCAGCCCTATGGCTACTTCGGCCGCGGCAAGGGCCATAATAAAGAATACGAAAACCTGCCCGGTTGCATCGCCCCTGTAAACAGAGAATGCGGTTAGTAACAAGTTTACAGCGTTCAGCATCAGCTCGACCGACATAAAAATTACGATAGCGTTACGACGGATCAATACGCCTATTACGCCTATCGAAAAAATAATAGCACTTAATAAAATGTAGTGATTAAGCGGTACCGCGTGTATGGTATTTGTTAAACTTTCCATTAGGCAGCAGTTTTAGGGTCTTTTGTAGCCAGTAAAACAGCGCCTACCATTGCCGATAGCAACAGTACAGACGATACTTCAAAAGGCAGTAAAAATTCGTTGAACAATACTTTACCAAGGTTTTTCACCAGGCCCAGTTCAGGGTTTTGCAACACTACCGGATTTGACTGGGCAACCAGTTTTAATGATGATGCCAGCGCTACCGCCAGGATACCACCGCCAAATACACCTGCTACTTTCACCATAAATGGTTTAACCGGCTCACTATCCTTATTCAGGTTGATGAGCATCAGCGTGTATAGGAACAACACCAGAATGGCTCCCATGTAAACAATAAAGTTTACGATAGCCAAAAACTGAGCATTCAGTAAAATGTAATGAATGGTGAATGTAAAAAAGGTAAGTATAAGATAAAGGATACTATGTACCGGATTTTTGGCCGTTATCACCAATATCGAAAAGAATATGGACAAAAATGCGATGAAGTAAAATGTACTCATGTTTATATTTACAAAATACCCTGCCCAGCTAAAAGAGTTGGGCAAAGGTATAAAACTTCTTTATTGATTTAATGGAGCCTCTACTAATTTGTCTTTGCCGTAAATAAAATCTTTACGTAAGTAATCTGCAGGTACTATATCCCCGTCAAGGTAAATAGCTTCTTTAGGGCAGGCCTCTTCGCACAATCCGCAAAAAATGCAACGCAGCATGTTTATCTCGTAAACAGCAGCATATTTTTCTTCGCGATATAAATGCTCTTCGCCTTTCTGACGCTCAGCTGCAGTCATGGTAATGGCTTCTGCGGGGCATGATAAAGCGCATAAACCACAGGCCGTGCAACGCTCTTTACCATTTTCATCGCGTTTAAGCGAGTGCATACCACGAAAGTTTTCAGAAAATTCGCGCTTCTCTTCGGGATAACTGATGGTTACCGGTTTTTTGAAAAAGTGTTTCATGGTAGTCGCCAAACCGCCAATAATGGCAGGTAGGTAAGCACGCTCCATTAAATTGAGCGGCTTTACTTCCAATACTTTTTTCTTATTGCTTAATGATTCCATTTAATTAAAATCCAAAGTGTTTAAGTGCTGTACTCACCACGCCGGTAAGCACAATGTTGCCAATTGCCAACGGGATCAATATTTTCCAGCCCAGGTCCATCAACTGATCGTAACGGAAACGAGGGATTGTCCAGCGTACCCACATAAAGAAGAAGATGAACAGGAATATTTTAGCGAATAATACAACCGTACCAATCAGCGGACCGATTGCCGGGCCTACATGCGCGGTAACCCAATCCATACCCGGGTAGTTGTAACCACCCCAATACAGGGTAGCCATTACTGCCGATGAAATGAACATGTTGATATACTCGGCAAACAGGTAAAACCCTAATTTCATGGAAGAGTACTCGGTATGATAACCACCCACCAATTCGGTTTCGCACTCGGGCAAGTCAAATGGCGTACGGTTGGTTTCAGCAAATGCGCAAACGATGAATAGGATAAAGCCCAGTGGCTGGCGGATCACGTTCCAATTAGCACCATGCTGCTGCTCGGCAATTTCTTTTAAACTTAAAGTACCGGTTAACATCAGCAAAGCGATGATGGATAAGCCCATCGAAATTTCATAGCTGATATTTTGCGATGCCGCGCGAATAGCACCTAATAATGAGTATTTATTGTTTGAAGCCCAGCCGCCAATCATTACACCGTAAACACCTAATGATACAACGCCAAAAATGTATAATACACCTACGTTAATATCGGTTACCTGTAAATCAATGGTATGACCGCCAACTACCATTTTTTGTCCCCATGGAATAACTGCCGAACCTATACAGGCCGTTAGTATAGCCAAACAAGGACCTACGATGAATAAAAACGGAGTAGCGTTGGTAGGGATGATCTCTTCTTTTAAAAACATTTTGCCACCATCGGCCAGGGGCTGTAAAATACCCCATGGACCGGCACGGTTAGGACCTATCCTATCCTGGAAAAACGCGGCAATTTTACGCTCGGCATAGGTTGAGTACATGGCCACAACCAAACTGATCAGGAATATGATAACGATCAGTACAATCCTAAATATTAAATCGGTTCCCATTATAATCGTGTATCCCTTTCAAATTGTTCTTTATTCGCTTCCAGAAGTACCGGGTTTGTTTTAACAACCGGCAGCGGTGTAAACTCATAGTGGTTTGCGCTGATTACCGATTTATGCGATATTTTGCGTGGGCCTTCAATTACCCAATCGGCAGTTTTCTTTGTTTCAAAACGGCAGGTGTTGCAGATAAATTCTTCAACCTCGCCATAAACATCTTTACGGCCGGTTACCCTGATCACATCTTCACCTTTGTACCATAAGGTTGTTTTACCGCAGCATTTATCGCAATCACGGTGCGCGTCAACCGGTTTGGTAAACCATACACGATTTTTAAAGCGGAAAGTTTTATCGGTTAACGCACCAACAGGGCAAACATCAATCACGTTACCAGAAAAATCGTTATCAACAGCTTTGGTAATGTAAGTTGAGATCTCTGAATGATCGCCCCTGTTCAGGATACCGTGTAAACGGGTGTTGGTGATCTGATCGGCAGTGAAAACACAACGATAGCAAAGGATGCAACGCGTCATGTGCAGCTGAATTTTATCGCCAATGTCGATTTTCTCGAATGTACGGCGATCAAATTCGTAACGGGTTTTAGCAGCACCGTGCTCAAAGCCTAAATCCTGTAAATGACATTCACCAGCCTGGTCACATACCGGGCAATCCAGCGGGTGGTTGATCAGCAACATTTCAACAATACCTTTACGTGCTTCAAGCACTTCGGGCGATGTAATATTTTGCACTTCCATGCCATCCATTACACCGGTACGGCAAGATGCTACCAGTTTAGGCATAGGGCGTGGGTCTTTTTCAGATCCTTTGGTTACCTTAACCAAACAGGTACGGCATTTACCACCGCTGCCTTCCAGCTTGGAGTAATAGCACATAGCAGGCGGAACAATATCGCCACCTATCTGCCTCGCGGCATTAAGTATGCTTGTTCCTGGTTCTACTTCAACGGGTATTCCGTCTATGGTTACTTTCATCGACATTTATATATAACGTCCTTGTATAAACTCTAAATTCTAAATTCTAATTTCTAAACCCTAAAGTTTAGAAGCTTGTCGTTGTATACAACGATCTTCATTTCATTCCGTCATTGCGAGGAACGAAGCAATCTCTAAACTTTACAGGGCAACCCTGCTATTTTGGGGATTGCTTCGTTCCTCGCAATGACGCGGGGTTTTAGTATTATGCTAAAACTTCTGGTTTCGGCAACGGATCGGCATAATGAGCTAACCCGAAATTCCTAACAGTGGCTTCCGCTCCGTGCGTTACGTGCCATTCAAATTCATCTCTGAAGTGGCGGATCGCGCTGGCAACTGGCCACGCTGCCGCGTCACCTAACGGGCAAATGGTATTTCCTTCAATTTTTTTAGATACATCAACCAACAGGTCCATGTCGCTCATACGGCCATGTCCATGCTCTAAACGGTGTAATACTTTTTCCATCCATCCGGTACCTTCACGGCAAGGCGAACATTGTCCGCAGCTTTCGTGATGATAAAAACGGGTAAAGTTCCAGGTATTACGCACAATGCACTGGTCTTCATCATACGCTATAAAACCGCCAGATCCCATCATGGTACCGCTTACAAAACCGCCATCGCTTAATGACTCATAGCTCATGAGGCGAGGTTCGTTGTTGATGGTTTTCATGAACAGGTTAGCAGGTAAAATTGGCACCGATGAACCGCCGGCTACAACCGCTTTTAAGCGTTTGCCATTGGCAATACCACCGCAATATTCGTCTGAGTATAAAAATTCTTCAACCGGTAAGCCCAGGTCAATTTCATATACACCCGGTTTCTTTACGTTACCACCAGCCGAGATCAGCTTAGTACCTGTACTTCTGCCGATACCAATTTTCGCGTACTCTTCGCCACCTTCGTTAATGATAGGTACGACAGCAGCAATTGACTCAACATTGTTTACCACTGTTGGGCAACCATACAAGCCGGCAATAGCCGGGAATGGCGGTTTAATACGCGGGTTACCACGTTTGCCCTCTAATGACTCTAACAAGGCGGTTTCTTCACCGCAGATGTAAGCACCACCACCTGGTTGTACATACAACTCCAGGTCGTAACCTGTGCCTAATATATTTTTACCTAAAAATCCTTTTGCTTTTGCTTCCGCGATGGCTCTTTCCAATATGCGGATCTGCGGCATCATTTCGCCACGTACGTAGATGTATGATGTTTTGGCACCCAACGCGAAACTGGCTACTATCATCCCCTCAATTAATAAGTGAGGGATATAAGTCATCAAATAACGGTCTTTAAAAGTACCGGGTTCAGATTCATCGGCGTTGCAAACCAGGTAGCGCGCCACACCTTCTGGCTTAGCCAAAAAGCTCCACTTCATCCCGGTTGGGAAACCCGCACCACCACGACCACGTAAACCCGATTTCTTAACCTCTTCAACAATCTCTTCGGGTGTCATTTTCAATGCTTTCTCAACAGAAGCATAGCCACCTTTTGAGCGGTAAACATCAAATGTGTTGATGCCGGGTACGTTTATATGTTCTAAAAGTAATTTGCGACCCATGTGTTTAATTTCTAAACTCTAAAAGGTAAAATTCTATTTTTTAAATTATCTAAAACCTAAGTTCTAAATCCTAAACTCTAAAAAGCCGGAACAAAGTTCCTTTGATTATCGGGGATTGCTTAGTACCTCACAATGACGGGGTGAAACAGTCCTTGATCCTTTGTCCTTCCGTCCTTAGTCCTTCTTCTTCCTTAAATCGCCTATCAGTTTTTCAACTGAGCTTTCGGTTAAGTTTTCGTAAAAAGTATACTCGGGGCCAATTTGTAAAACAGGGCCAAAACCGCAGGCTGCAAGGCATTCAACACCTCTCCAGCTAAATAAGCCGTCGGTGGTAACTTCGCCTTCAGCTACACCTAAAGTTTTTTCAATATGATCCATTATTTTATCGGCACCAACCACGCCACAAGGGCCGGTACGGCAAACCTCTAAAACATATTTACCGCTTGGTTTAAGCAGGTACATGGTATAAAATGTAGCTACTTCATAAACCTCTATCGGTTGTATTTTTAAAAACGCGGCAACCTGGTCCATCGCGTTAGGGCTAACCCAGCCAAACTCGGCCTGTACATAATGCAGGATAGGCAACAACGCCGATTTTTGTTTACCCTCTGGATAGCGGGTAACAGCGTCGGCCATTTTATTCAGCAGTTCCGGGCTAAACTCTACCGAAACCTGAGCATCTTCAACTCTAAGCATCTAACTCTCCGGCTATAACGTTTAAACTACTCATATTAATAATCGCGTCTGATAACAACATACCGCGGCTCATTGGCGCATACATCTGGTAATTGATAAAGCTTGGTCTGCGGAAATGCAAACGGTAAGGGCTGCGCCCGCCATCATTCACCAGGTAAAAACCCAATTCGCCATTGGCACCTTCAACCGAATGATAAACCTCGGTGTTAGGGGTTGGAATTTCGCCCATCACAATTTTAAAGTGATAGATTAAAGCTTCCATGTTATTATAAACTTCTTCTTTTGGAGGCAGGTAAAACTCAGGCACATCGGCGTGGAAAATATCCGATGGCTCTTTTTCCAATTTTGCCAGGGCCTGTTCAATCAGGCGCAGGCTTTGCCACATTTCTTCGTTACGTACCAAAAAGCGGCTGTAAACATCGCCATTGGTCCCAACCGGCACCTCAAATTCAAAATCTTCGTATGATGAGTATGGGTTCATAGCCCTTACATCATAATCAACACCGGCGGCGCGCAATAAAGGGCCTGTCCAGCTATAAGCTAAAGCATCCTCGGCAGTAACAGCAGCCACATCTTTTGTTCTGTCAACAAAAATGCGGTTACGATTAAACAGCGATTCAAACTCTTTTAATGTTTTAGGGAAATCAACCAAAAACTTACGCAGTTTGGCAAAAGCGATGGTATTGAAGTTACGCTCAAAACCTCCTATACGGCCAATATTGGTTGTTAAACGGCTACCGCAAACCTCTTCATAAATTTCGTAGATGGCCTCACGGAACTCCATCATGTACAGGAAGCCCGTAAAAGCGCCAGTATCTACGCCTAATACACCGTTACATACAATATGATCGGCAATACGGGCAAGTTCCATCACAATTACACGCAGGTAATCCACACGTTTTGGCGTGGTGATGCCCAAAAGCTTTTCTACCGTCATGTGCCAGCCCATGTTATTGATTGGCGATGAGCAATAGTTTAACCTATCTGTAAGTGGGGTGATCTGGTAAAAAGGGCGGTGCTCGGCAATTTTTTCAAACGCGCGGTGAATGTACCCTATGGTTGATACGCCGCTTACAATTCTTTCGCCATCCAGCTGCAGCACGTTTTGAAACACACCATGGGTTGCAGGGTGGGTTGGGCCGAGGTTTAAGGTCGAAAGCTCGCTTTGCGGATCGTTATCTGTATATACAGGATGGTTTTGCATCAGTATAAATTATTATTTATTAGAGTCGAGAACCGGGAATCAAGAGATAGTTACAGTTGTATTTCGTTTTATTTATTTCTTGACTCTTGATTCTTATATCTTGATTCTATATATATGTTATCTTCCGAAAAAGTAATCTTTCTTATCAACGCGGTTAGGGTCTTCCAGCGGAAATTCCTTACGCATCGGGAAAGCTGTCATATCATCAACGTTTAAAATACGGCGCAAATCCGGGTGACCATCGAAGATCACACCAAAAAAGTCGTAAGTTTCACGTTCCATCCAGTTAGCTCCTTCCCAAAGTACAGTAGCTGTTGGGATGTGTACATCACCATCAACCAAAAATACTTTAATGCGGATGCGGGTATTGGTTGTTAAGCTGTGCAAGTGGTAGACAATACCAATTTGCTTTTCCTGCTCAGGGTAGTGTATGCCGGTAATATCTGTTAAAAATATAAAGCGAAGAGCGCCGTCAGTTTTCAAAAAAGTTAACAGGTCGATGATCTGCTCGCGGCTCGTTTCTACCGTAAGCAAACCGTAAGGTTCGCCAACAAGAGTAACCTGCTCGCCAAATTTCTCGTCGATTCTTTTTAAAAGCTCTTCGTTAGGGATAGTGGCCATTATTGGATTCCGTATTTAGCTAATAATTCCTGGTATTTAGGCTCGTTTCTTCTGCGCAGGGTTTCGGTTTTCACCAACTCCTGGATGTTCATAAAGCCATCAATGATAGCTTCCGGGCGCGGAGGACAACCAGGAACATAAACATCCACCGGGATAACTTCATCAATGCCTTGCAAAACAGAATAGGTATCAAATATACCACCGCTTGACGCGCATGCGCCTACAGCCATAACCCAACGGGGCTCGGCCATTTGCAGGTATACCTGACGAAGTACAGGTGCCATTTTTTTGGCGATAGTACCCATAACCATCAGCAAATCGGCCTGGCGTGGCGAAAAGCTCAAACGCTCGGCACCAAAACGGGAAAGATCATAGTGAGAGGCCATTGTTGCCATAAATTCGATGCCGCAGCATGAAGTGGCGAAAGGCAAGGGCCATAATGAGTTAGCGCGGGCAAGTCCAACCGCTTTATCAAGTGAGGTAGCAAAAAAGCCGGAACCTTCAACCCCTAAAGGGGCATTTACTATTTGAATATCACTCATTGAATAATGTTAATAGAAAACATGCCTTTGATGACAGGTAACGAGCGCAAATTTAGTTAAATAACGATGTAAAAGGTACACTATGCGCAGCCAAGGATATATTTAGAATGAATCTAAACTTAATCCCAGTCTAACGCGCCTTTTTTAATAACGTAGATAAAACCTAATAAAAGGGTAGCCATAAAGATGAACATTTCTACCATTCCTTGTTCGCCCATTGCTTTGAAATTTACAGCCCACGGGTACATGAATATAACCTCCACATCAAAAAGCACAAACAAAATAGCAACCAGGAAGTACTTGATAGAGATGGGAGTACGGGCGTTACCAACAACCTCGATGCCCGATTCAAAAGGCGTTAGTTTATCTTTTGTTTTACGTTTAGGGCCTATTTTGTGTGTTACAAACATAGTAGTAACTACAAACCCTATTGCAACCAGCATTTGAAAAATGATGGGCAAATAATTGATGGGTAAACTCTGTTCCATGGATGCAAATATAGTAGAAAGAATCAAGAATTTAGAGTCAAGAATCAAGAGGCAAGAATCAAGATAAAACTTCTTTTAGTTGAGCAGCTTTATATTGATTGCATTCAATATCCTTTTACGAAAAGGACTACCGGAAGCCATATTTAAAACAAAAAAAGAGCCAAGACTCAGAGAAACGCATTTCTCCAGTCTTGACTCTTGATTCTTGATTCTAAAAAAGACTATTTGCCTTTAGCAGCACCACCGCCTTTGCGGGCAAAGAAAGCGATAACCTGTTTATTGGTTGGATCGTTGTCTTTTGCTTTGGTGTAAAAATCTGTTGCTTTGGCTAAATCCTTCTCTTTAAACTCGGCGAAGGTACCCAGGTAAACATAAGATTCAGCAAGGTTCTTTTTAGTTTTATCATCCGGTGAGCCTTTAGCATTGGCTACCTCGATATATTTTTCATAAAAAGGTTTAGCGTAACCTACAATGTTGTTACGGTCTTTATCTTTCAATTCGTTAACCCTTGCGCGATAAATGTAACCATCGGCAGTTGAAGGGCTTTTTTGAGTTACATATGAGAAAGCAGAATCTGCACGTGCAATTACTGAATCGGCACCTGGTTTTTTCTCGTCATAACCGTAGTAGTAGCTAACACCTTCGTAAAAGTAATCTAACAATTTAACGTTACGACCACTTTTTTGAGTTACCAATTTGTAAGCATCACCAGCCTGGATATATTTCTTTTGACCAAACAGCGATTTAGCGATCTCGCCGTAAACATCAGTTTGGGTTGAATCCATTGCAAGCGCTTTTCTTAAAGTATTGATACCTACAGAATCCTGGTTTGATTTCATCTGGATTCTACCCAGGTATAAGTAATCACGTGGCAATATCCTTTTAGGATCTGCTTTGGTTATCCAGGTATTCATCGCGGTTGATGCAGCAGGGTAATCTTTATTCTCATAAGCCGCATAAGCTAAATAGCGATATGCCCTTAAGTTTGAATTGGATGTTTTTGCAAGATCAGCGGCAACAGTTTGCAGTTCCTGGTATTGACCTGCACTGATCAGGAAGTCGGCATAACGCATTTGCGACTCTGGCGAAAGATCTGTTAAGCTCAGGTATTTTTTATACTCTTCAACGGCTTGCTTGATTTTTACAGATGCCATTTTAGGATCGGCAGTTGCCCAACGGTTGTCGGTTTCTGCCCATTCGCGGTAAGCCGGACCGTAGTTAGGGTCGATAGCTAAAGCGTCCTGGAATTGTTTTTCAGAATCCTCAAAGTTATTGGCATATTTCCATAAAACGCCGGTGGCTACCTTAGCCGCTGGGTTTTTAGGATCGATGGTTGAAGCATCTGAGTAAGCCTGGTAAGCTTCGTTACTTTTAATTTGTGAAGCAAAGGCGTCACCTAAAGTAATCAAAAGCTCAACATCTTTAGGAGCTACAACTTTACCTTTTTGCAAAACAGCAATGGCCGCGCTTGCATCATCAACAGATACTTTGCCATCGGTAGTTACCGGTAACAGGTAGGCCTTACCAACATAAGTGTATGGATCGCCGCTTTTGCCTGCAAGGGCAACCGCCTGGTTAAAGTTGGTTGTAGCGCCAGCTTTATCTTTGTTTAAACGGGCAACCGCTCCTAAACCTGCATAATTTAAGCCCGATTTTGGATTTACAGCAATACCTTTATCAAAAGCAGTTTTAGCCGAATCGGCGTAATCCTGTTTAATGTATACCCAGCCCAGGTAAAAGAAATTCTCGTCCTTAGTGCTCTGAGTCACTGTAAGGTTTTTGAGCATCGATTTGGCTTTTTGATATTGTTCGGCGTCAATAGCTTTTTTGGCGTCGGCAAGACTCTGCGCAAAAACTGATGAACCTATAAATACCAGTCCTAATGATGCCGTAGCTATTTTACTGATTATTTTCATCTTATTTAGTTATAATTTACTTCTTACGTTAATTTCTCTTGGTGGCATATTATCAGGCAATAAACCCGATCTTAATATGATTCGCTGCCCTACATCACCAGCTATAAAATTGGCAAATCCCATTGCTAAGCCCGATTTACTTGAACAGTCAACAATATATAATCCCCTGCTTAAAGGGTACTGTTTTAAGACAAGTGTTTCCTGCGAAGGTTTAAAATACTGGTCGGGATACTTTTTATTAGCTTCATCCTTAACGCCTACAATTTTAATATTATCTACGTAGGAGGCATAATCTTTATCCGGATCTACCAGCCAGCTGTAACCTGTAATACCCAAGGCCCCGGGATGTTCGCTCACATACTTTAGTACCTCTTTGTTAGATTTAAGCGCGTAAATATTTTTTTGCTTAAATTCCTTATTACCCGATAACTCTTTCAAATATCTTACCAAACTTGAATTGGGGTTATCAAAAACTATAGTTTTATTAGGATCACCCACTCCGTTAAGCATCTTTTTTAACTCCCCAACAGAGGTAAGGGTATCCTTTGAACTCTTATTTACAATAAGTGTTACCGCGTCAATAGCAAAGCGTAATACCTTAACATCTAATGAACGCCTTTTAATCACATTAATTTCGGCTGTATCCAAATCTCGCGATAGTATGGCTACCCTCACGCTATCGTTCAACAGTAAATTCACAGCATGGTTTTCTGTAAGGTATGATACTTCGGGATCGGCTTTAGGATATCTGCTTTTAAAAATATACATCTCCTGCCCTACTATTGGTGCAAACGAATCATCAACAGCAAATTTCACTTTACCAGATGTAAAATCATCTGTGCCAAGATCCTTTACAGGTTTTTGATCACAAGCTTGTAAAGTAGCTATTACACCCAATGCCAGAAACGCGTATTTTAACTTATTCATCGTCTTCATCTTCCTTGTCGTACTGATCTTTTTTGAACAATCTTGAAAACCTTAAACCCGCGTAAACGATAATAAAGGCCCCAAAAAGAATACGTTGATATGGCTGTAAGGATAATTGAAGCTTATCCCAAAACATGATCATTAATCCAAAAGCTACAAAGCAAATGAATACGGTAGCTCCTATAATAAGCAAAAACCGCCTTTTGGGCGATTTTTGCTTATTTCTAAAATTTGTTGACATTATCTTAATTGTCTCCAGCTAAGGTAAAGCTTACTGGTACGCTATATTGTACGCGTACCGGACGGCCGTTTTGGATACCTGGCTTCCATTTTGGTGAAGATTTCAAAGCGCGGATCGCTTCGGCATCAGTACCCTGGCTAAGGCTTCTTGAAACCTTAATATCAGTTAATGAACCATCACGTTCCACAACGAAGGTAAGGATTACACGACCTTGGGTACCGTTTTCACGGTCAACAGCAGGGTAACGGATAGTTTTACCTAAGTATCTTCCAAAAGCCTCAACACCCCCCGGAAACTCCGGTAAGTTTTCAACTGATGCAAAGATCTTATTAGGATCTTCCTCAACTACTTGTTTAATATCTGAGTTACCTACCGGCTCATCAATTCTGATTTCCTGGTTAGGATCACCTTTTTGATCTTTTTGTCCCGGATCTGCTACAGCAAGTTCCTTAACGGTTGGTGGATCTTTCTCCTTAACCTCGTTATCTGGTTTTACAACCGGAGGCGGGAAACGCACCTGGTCCACTTTTGGTTTTGGTGGTTCTGGTGGCGGCGGAGGTGGTTTTTTGGTTTGATCCACCGGTGGCGGCGGTAACAGAACAACGTCTGTTATCTTTACTTTTTCATCAGCTTTTGGAACCAACCCTTTCAGTTTGTTAATTATAGTAGGCAAAGAAATGATAAACACAAACACTATAATGGCAATTACAAGTGCCCTGTTAGTGTTTTTTGAATTATCCTTTCTCAGTTCATAAGCACCGTATGCTTTATTCCTGCTATTAAAAACAACGTCGATCCATTTCTGATCTAATATGTCTAATTTTGATCCAAACATTTTTGTCAGGCTTTAATGTTAGTTAACGTTATTTATTATTTCTTGGTATCGTTGTACAGATTTTCTCTCTTCAACAGTTCAATTTCTGGTGCTGTGATATCAACAATACCGTACATCTGTATATTGGTGATGTTCATTTCATCCAATACGCTAACCACGTTTTTGTATTTTGACTTGTCACTTGGTTTTATTACAACAAAAATAGTTTTACCGGTTTTGTCCTGCACTTCTTTACTTTTTTCAACAAGTAATTTGCGCAAGCCATCTTTGCCGTAGTTGATAACTTCTGGTGCCGATTTGCCTGGTTCGCCAAGATACCACTCCAATTTATCATCACTACCTAACAACAGGGTTAATGAACGTGAAGCGGCAATAGGCAACTGATCTTTGGTTTTCTCATCCTTATCAGGCATTGCAAGGTCCATCGCTTTAGGCTTGGCCAATGTGGTGGTCATGATAAAGAAAGTAATTAATAAGAAAGCCAGATCCACCATCGCGGTTAAATCTATACGGGTTGATTGCTTTTTACTGCGTACCTTACCGCCTTTATGTTTGCCTCCCCCGGAGGTGTCTAATTCTGCCATGATTCCTTATTTTGATTTAGGGGCAGGTCCACCGCCACTAACTGAGGTTATTAAACTAAACTTATTAAGTTTTTGCTTTTGCAAAATCCCAATAACATCCTTTATAACAGGGTAGTCTTCCTTGCTATCGCCTTTTATAGCTACACGCATTTGTACGTTGTGCAATGCAGCGGTAGCTTTACGGGCTTCACGTATCCAGTTAAAAAGCTCATTAGTTACAGAGTCTCTTGGGATACCAGGCTGAGCGAAGGTTTTCTTTTGCTCTGATGATAGCGCAAGGAACTGATGCATGTTGGCAATCGGTACTCCAAATGATTCTACACTTGAAAACTTTTTCAGCTCTTCTGGTGTAAATGTCTGTTTGTAAATAGCCCCAACTTGCTCTAAGGTAGCTTTACGAAGATCCGTTCCTTCAATACCGAAGAAAGCTTTATTGCTGCCTACAGTTACTGTAGCAAAATTTTCATCAGGAACAGGTATTTGAATAGAAGACCTTGGCACATCGATTGGAACCGGATCATCGGTTCTTGGTTTTGCAGTTAATATAAAGAAAGTTAACAACAGGAATGCCACATCGCACATGGCGGTCATGTCAATTGCTGTACTCTTTCTTGGAACTTTTATCCTTGCCATATTAAAAATCTTTTAAAAATATATAGTGTAATGAATTAAAATCTCTGCCTTTACAATTGTGCTTAAGGCAGAAGCACTAATATATTTTTATTTGTTTTTGTGTGATGACGCAAATGTTTGAACAATGCTGAAACCGGTTTCGTCAATAGCGTAAGTCAGTTTATCAATTTTTGATGTAAATACGTTGTACATGATAATTGAGATAGCTGAAGTACTGATACCTAAAGCTGTGTTGATCAAAGCTTCAGAGATGTGTGACGAAAGCTCAGAAGGGTTTGGAGCACCTGCGGCAGCTAACGTAGAGAATGCACCAATCATACCGATTACCGTACCTAACAAACCGGTTAATGTACCGATAGATACTAATGTAGCGATGATGGTTAAGTTTTGCTCTAACATAGGCATTTCTAAAGCTGTAGCTTCTTCGATGTCTTTTTGGATAGCTAATGTTTTTTGGTCAACGTCAAGGTTTGGTTCAGCTTCCATTTCAGCATATTTTTTCAACGCCGATTTGATAACTGCTGCTACAGAACCTTTTTGTTTATCGCACTCAGCTGATGCTGCGTTGATGTTGCCAGCGTTTAAAGAAGCCTGTACTTTTCTAACGAAAGAATCAACGCTTCCTGTACCTGATGCTTTACCGATAACTACGAAACGCTCGATAGAGAACACGATAACCATTAACAGGAAAGACATGATCATTGGCACGATAACACCACCTTTGTGTACAGTACCGAAGATATCTGCAGGCGTACCGTTAGCAGAAGTATCGCCGCCTTTAAAGTGGCTTGGATCGCCCAGGATGAAAATAAATATGCAGATTGCTACTATAATACAAATTGGAATAGTTAAAGAAGCAAACATGCCAGATGCACTTGAGCTTTCTTTTTTAACAGGAGTAGTTGGTTTTGTTGGAGCGTTTGCCATTACTTTTAATTTTTAGTTTTTAGTTTTTGTTTATATTATAAGTTAGTTAAATGTGCATGTTTTGCGAATAACAAAAATAGAATTTTCTTTAAATAAAAAAATCATTTATATTATTCTTTACAATTTTTTAATACCAAATTACATTTTGTTTGCAATTGGATATAGATAACGCAACAATGTTAATTTATTGTGTGTTACCACAACAATTATTTGCAATGAAAACCATTTTTTTTAACATTATCAAGCAATACTAATAAAATTTATGCGACTATTCTGTTACAATAACTTTTAGCTTTATATTTATTATGCCTGTAACGCCAAACAAAATTGGCCCGGTTTATATGTTTTGGTGTATAATTTACGCTTAGTATTGGCTTAAATGGCAGTTTGCCCGGCAATTAGCCTATAAAATTAACCGCCTGCCTTTTTTGCCTTAAAACCATCGGTTTGCAGCAAGGTTAATATTTTATCCCTAAAATCGCCCTGGATCAATATTTCGCCGTCTTTTACCGAACCACCTACCCCACATTTTGTTTTTAACTTTTTGCCTATGGTTTCCAAATCGGCATCGGTACCAATAAAGCCGGTAACCCGGGTTACCAGCTTGCTGCCACCTTTCCTATCCAGGTATATTTTTAAGTTTTGCTGTTGCGGCGGTAATGTTTCAGCGGCATCGTTCCCGTTTTCCTGGTATGCAAAATCCGGATCGGTTGAATAAACTACGCCTGTAAAATTCTTTTTAGCCATAATAGTATGTTTTAATAGCCGGGACCTACAATTATTTTTAATGAACCAGGTATTATATTGATATTTAAATTGGCCTGCATTATTTGCGGTTCGCCATCCAGGTGAATTGGCCCTTCTGTTTCACGGAACACCTTTATTTGCTTACCCCTGATGATCTCAATATATTTTGAACCTTCAATGGTTTTAAGCATCAGCCTTGTGCCAATCTCGGGCAGACGCCATACGGGAAATTTACGGATGATACATACATCTAATAAACCATCCTGCACAGATGCGTTGGGCGATATATGCACATCATTACCCCATTGTGATGAATTGGCTATACTAACTATAAAAGCTTCGCGCTCATACATCTTTCCGTCAATTTCAATGCGGTAACGCTGCGGTTTATAACTGGCTATTTCCTGCATGGTTGATTTGATATAGGTTAAAAACCCCCGCTTTTTGCCGTGCGAAAACACTTCGGCTATGTGCGCGTCAAAACCCATACCTGCCATATTAAAAAATGGCTGCCCATTCATCTGGCCAGAATCGATAGATTCTACTTTATAAGCGCTCAATGCCTTAATTGAATCGGCAGTATTCATCGGGATACTTAAAAACCGGGCTAAACCATTGCCCGATCCAAACGGAACCACGCCCAATGCTGTACTGCTGCCAACTATAGCCGATGCTATTTCATTAACCGTACCATCGCCCCCTACCGCTACTACCTCATCATATTTACCGGCCGCTTCAGCAGCTATTTGCTTAGCGTGCGAAACCCCGTCGGTAAATATCACATCATAATCAAATACTTTTTTATCAAGGTTCTGATCAATCAAATCCGGCACACCGTCCTTCTTCTTCCCGCCCGATATAGGGTTTATTATAAATAGTGCTCTACGTTTCAACTATCTGGTATTATTTAAAGTATCAAAAGTAAATGTATTTTCGGCTTTGTGAAATTTGTTTTATTTTTGCCACCCGAAAGTGGAATGATTTAACTACCCGGCAACCGCCGGTACCGGATTGCAACCACGTAAAAAAGTGCTAAAACCAATGCTTCTTTTTACTAAGTTCCATCTTTAAATCTCCTCTTTATTGTTTTACGTTAATTGTATAAAAAATTTATATGCCATATTTATTTACTTCCGAATCCGTATCGGAAGGTCACCCGGATAAAGTTGCCGACCAGATCTCAGACGCGCTGATTGATCATTTTTTAGCATTCGACCCTAATTCAAAAGTTGCCTGCGAAACCCTGGTAACTACCGGGCAGGTAATTTTGGCGGGCGAAGTAAAATCAAAGGCCTATTTAGATGTTCAAAAAATTGCCCGCGAGGTAATCAACAAAATTGGTTACACCAAAGGCGAGTATATGTTTGATGGCAGTTCATGCGGCGTGCTATCGGCCATCCACGAGCAATCGCCGGATATTAACCAGGGCGTTGAGCGTAAAGCACCAGAAGAACAAGGCGCCGGCGACCAGGGTATGATGTTTGGCTACGCTACTGCCGAAACGGAAAACTATATGCCATTGGCCCTGGATATCGCCCATGCTTTATTAATAGAGCTTGCCGCTATCCGTCGCGAAAACACCGAGATCAAATACCTGCGCCCGGATGCAAAATCACAAGTTACTTTAGAGTATGATGACGACAATACCCCACAACGTATTGATGCCATTGTAATATCAACCCAACACGATGATTTTGATGAAGAAGCTGCAATGCTTGCTAAAATAAGCGCCGATATCATCAGCATACTTATCCCTCGCGTTAAAGCTAAATATCCAAAATACGCGCACTTCTTTAACGATCAAATCAAATATCACATTAATCCAACCGGCAAATTTGTTATTGGCGGTCCGCATGGCGATACTGGCTTAACCGGTCGTAAAATTATTGTGGATACTTATGGTGGCAAAGGGGCACACGGTGGTGGCGCGTTTTCTGGTAAAGATCCTTCAAAAGTTGATCGCTCTGCCGCATATGCAACCCGTCACATCGCTAAAAACCTGGTAGCTGCCGGCGTTTGTACCGAAGTATTGGTACAGGTATCATACGCAATTGGTGTTGCACAACCTATGGGTATTTACGTAAACACCTATGGCACTGCCAAAATTGACCTGCATGATGGCGCTATTGCAGCCAAAGTGGAAGAGGTGTTTAACATGACTCCATACGCTATTGAAACCCGTTTTAAATTGCGCAACCCTATTTATAGCGAAACCGCTGCTTACGGCCACTTTGGTAAACCAAGCGAAACCGTAACCAAAACATTCATTGCCCACGATGGCAGCGAACTAAAACGCGAAGTTGAACTGTTTACCTGGGAAAAATTAGACTACGTAGATAAAGTAAAAACAGCCTTCGGTTTATAAGAGCAAGGACTTTTAGAATAAGGAATAAAGATAAAAAGCGATCGGTTTTAGGGCCGGTCGCTTTTTTTGTGTAGTGCTCAGATGTTCTGCACAGAGACGTAACTATGCGTCTCTACTAAAATCTTATTCCTCTTCTTCCTCGCTCGCTTCCTCCAATACACCTTCAGCTTGTTTAAAATTGCTTTTTACAAAATGGCACCATTGGCATTCTTTTTTGCCGCAGCCAGTATTAAAATCATGGGCCATTATTTTGGCATAAGTTTCGGTGATCTGTTCCGTTACCAGTTCAATATCTGCCGGACTAATCACATATTTTTGCTTGTAATACTCGCCGTCGTTTACCGGTTCAACAAAATCAAAAACGGTATCAATTACCTCCCAATCGTTGGTACGGTCACGGTCTACCAATATTTTGTAAAACACACCCTGGCGCCAGTAATCGCCGCCTTGCGGAGCATCAAACGTTGGGCTTTGCAGTTTGTCTTTGGCGTTTTTTACTTTACCGGTTTTGTAGTCAACTACGGTAACCTGCTTGCCGTCGAACTCCATTTTGTCAAGGTTTCCTTTTATGGGTACGCCGTTTACCTCGATGTTTTTAATGGCCTTTTCAGTTACGGCTACTTTATTCCAGCCGTTTACGTTTTGCTCATAGTATGGGGGCAATATCTTTTCGCCGTAGGCTAAGCGGCGTTTGTATTCATCCTTAGTAAACGAGTCACGGTTGCGGGCCATGTACCATTTAAACTCGTTCATGAATTGCTCGGTCGATAAAAATTCGTTATCATTTTCTTTGAGCAAACGATAAGTTTTATTCAAAGCCCAGTGTACGGCCTGACCAAAGGTGGCCGAAGGACTTTTGCCCGATGGCACCCTGATTAAACACTGAAAATAAAAACGCAGCGGGCAATCCAGGTAATTATTTAAATGCGTTACCGATAGCGTATAGTTTTGCAGCAGCTGACTGATGTAGTTGGTATCTAACAGCTCTACCTTTGGCTTTTCGGTTTCGCTAAACTGGGTAGCTATAAAGCCAATCATGGCATCGGGCATAATTTTTGGATATTGCAGCTCGGTAGCGGTGCTGGCCAATATCTCACCGATGAATTGCGTGGCTTCATTGTCTTTCCCCTTTTTATCCTTACCTGCGTAAGATATCATGAGGTTTTGCTTGGCACGGGTAACGGCCACATAAAACAGGCGGCGGGCTTCTTCTTTTTGGGCAATATCATCAGATGATGCCTGGGTTAAGGTATCGGGCAAACTAAAGCCATTGTTGCGGCCTTTGCTATCCCAGGTACGTTTATCACAGCCAATGAAAAATACATGTTCAAATTCAAGGCCTTTTGAGCCGTGAGCAGTTAAAAAGTTAACGCCGTTATCGCTGTAGATAATTTTATTAAGGTCGAGCCGGATGCCGTTCTTTTTCATCAGATCAATAGTGGCAATTAGGTCCGATAATTTGATATCCGGGTTTTTGCGACTTTCGTCCTTCAAAAAGTCGAAGAAACTGGTGAGCATCTGCATGTAGCCACCTTTATCAGTTTGCTGCATAATGTATTTGAGGATGCCCGTTTTGGCGATAACATCCTGAAAAAAATATTGCACCGTAACATTCACCGCCGATTTTAACAGCTCATCTAAATTATAAATGAGGTATTTCATTTCGGTGTACTTATCCTGCGCGAAAAGGTCGGGTTGGGTAGGCACCTTTAGTTCGTGAATATACCTGCGGATGGAGATTTTGCCTTTATCGCGACTATTAGCCGAAAAGTTCTCCTGCGATACCGCTATGCTGGCCTTCGCTATCTCGATAGGCGCAATGTTGAAGAAATCGTAATGTAATATCTCAAACAACAACTCATCGCCGCTGTAAGGCGAATCGAGCTCCATTTCAAGGTAACGCAATATGTTGATGATCTTTTCACCAAAAGGCTGTGTAAGGATATCAATTTTACGCTTGGTATTTATGGCTATCTTTTGCACCTCCAGGTATTGGATCATTTCTTCAACCTGGCTGTGGTTACGGTAAATTACCGCTATTTCGCCCGGCTCGGTACCATTATCAACCAGGTTTTTAATTTGCGCCGATACATCAACCAGCTCCTGTTCCGGATTTTCATATTCGCGGATCACCGGCTCAACAGGCATTTGAGCGAAGCGCGGGTGCGATGCGCGCAAATCTTTATCAAGCTTTAGCTGCGTAGTTAAACGTTCAAAGTTATTATTGATGAGCGCTTTGGAGATATCGAGAATATGCTGGTTTGAACGGTAGTTGTGCTTTAGCACCACGGTGTGCAACGTGCTCACATAATCATTGGCAAAATCGAGGATGTTTTTCATGTTGGCACCCTGAAATTTAAAGATCGACTGGTCATCATCGCCTACTACAAAAACGTTGGGTACCTCCCAGTAGTTTAGCAAAAAGCGTAACAGTTCGTTTTGCGATCCGCTGGTATCCTGAAACTCATCTACCAAAATATACTGGTACCGCTCCTGGTACTTGCGTAAAATTTCTTCGTTATCCCTAAATGCGCGCAACACCCAAATGATCATGTCGTCATAATCATAGCGGCCACGGGCTTTCATTTTTACATCGTAGTTCTGGTATTCGTGTACGGCAGCCAGCAGCTTTTTCATCAGGTCGTGCGCAGCATCAATGTCTTTTTGTTTTGGGTCGCCTACTTTAATACCGGTTTTAGAGTTGGCTCGTTTGTAGGTAAACTCCTCGCGGTTGGGGATATCATCAAGATATGCCTGCACGGCCTGTTCAATCATCTCCATGTTCCAGTTTTCGCGTTTCATGGTGCTGAACAGGTCTTTAAGGCGTTTGGTATCATAATACACATCGCCGGTAAAGCGCTTGAGCAAATGATCATTATCAAACTCATCAACCAGCTCGCGGAACAGCATAGCCGATTCCAGATCGGACAAGGCCTCCAAATTCAACTTGCCAAAATACTCCAGGTTTTCCTGGATGATATCATTACAAAAGGCATGGAAAGTATATATGTTAATGCGGTAAGCATCCGGACCAATAAATTCAAAAAGGCGCTTGCGCATGGCCACCGCGCCGGCATCGGTATAAGTTAAGCACAGGATTTCGTTGGGCAGGGCATCGGTATCGGTTAATATTTTACCTATCCGGGCAGCCAGGATCTGGGTTTTACCCGTACCCGGACCGGCCACCACCAACACCGGGCCATCCATTGTATTTACAGCAGCCAGTTGCTCGGGGTTTAATCCCGCCAAAGCTGCCTGAAATTTTTCGTTGTATTTATTAAACGCGGAATTTTGCATAGATAGTAAAATTACGAAAAGCACTGAAATATTGCCGTTGGTAAAATCTGCTGATACGATAATTAAAACTCCCGCGAACTGTATTTGATGGAGTGGATTATTTAAATCTTAAGATTTCGTATTCGCAATACCTGAATTTTATTAAATTTGTGAAAAGGGCCAATTATATGCGCACATCTCAAATACGAAAACAACTGCATGATTATATTGAAACTGCAGAAGGCAACAAGCTTAAAGCGATATATACCTTACTACAAGATGAGATTTCTGATGGCTATGAACTCACTAAAGTACAAAGAGATGAGTTAGACAGAAGATATCACGATCATCAAAATGGAGTTGGCCAATCCTATACTTGGGAAGAAACCTTAGCTATGGCAAAACAAGCTGTGGTAAAATAGTCGCTTATCTTCATGAGTTATGATCTGAAAATTCGCCAGGAGGCTTCGAAGGAGTTTTCAAATGCATTTGCATGGTACGAAGAACAACAACAAGGACTTGGTGCGACTTTTGCAAATGCTATTCAAAGAAAACTAAATCAGATTACCAGATACCCGTATCACTACAAAGCCGACTACAATCAATATCATCAGGCGGTAATAGAGAAATTTCCATTCCTGATAGTTTATACAATAGATGAAAAGTTAAAGCAAATTAATGTAATGGCGATATTTCACACAAGCAGAAATCCCGACAGGAAATTTAGAAAATAAGATACCTTTTACTTACGGTCTCTCAATAAGTAAAACAAAAAAACTCCCTTCGGTAGCAATATGAGCGGCCAAAGGGAGTTTCCTATTTTAGAATAGCCATCCTGGCTTTTAATTATTGTTATTATTACTGCTGCCTTCCTTCAAGTCATCATTATTGATGGTCTTTTTAGGCTTTTTTGGTTTCTCAACCGACAGGCCGCCAAACTTGTAGCTAAACGTGATCTCGAAGCTGCGGTTATGCATTACGTTCATGGAGTTTTGGTTGATGTTGGCAGAGTTTACCACCGTTGGGATCTTTAAACCATTGGTAAAAAAGTTTTCGGCACCAATACCTATACTGCCTTTTTTGTTGGCAAACTTGCGGTTAAGGCTTAAGTTATATATACCAAAACTACCCTGGTAACCCTGCAGCTGTATCTGGCGCGAACGACGGAAAGCGAACCCCTGGATTGCATATTTATCTGAAAGATCGTAACCGCCAAACAAACGGTAGTTGGCCACCCAGCCATGGTTAGTGGCGTGGAAAAGCGGATCAGGGTCCTGGTTATCGAGGTCTAAATAATACATATCAATACCCGCGTTTAAGGTTAACTTGCTGATAGGCGAAAGATTGGCCGATAAACTCATACCGTACGCGTTTTGCTTGCCCAGGTTTTGGTAATTTGTTTTGATAGTATCGCCGCTGCTGGTGCGGATAGTTTGGATAGCATCATTGGTGTTACGCATAAAAGCCGATATATTAAAATGGTTGGCTTTAATGTTGGTACTGTAAGCCAGCTCAAAGTTGTTGGTAAACTCGGGCTGCAAAGCAGGGTTACCACTGCTGATGTTAAGCGGATTTGATGCCTGGATATTCGGGTTCAAAAACTCAATAGAGGGGCGTTGAATACGGCGGTTATAGCCTAATTTAATCATATCGCCATTATCAAACTTTTTGCTAATGTTAAGGCTGGGTACCAAAACGCCATAATCAGGAATGTTTACGGATGACCCGGTTTGGAAATCGGCATTGATAGTGGTGTACTCGTAGCGGGTACCTGCTTTAATGGTGTAATTTTTAATCGGGTTAAATGTAAATGATACATACCCCGCCGCAACATTTTGTTTGTAGTTAAATGAGTTTGACAGACTTGATGATGCCAAAGGCTGGTAATTAAGCGTGCCATCGGCTGCCGATAAGTAAGTATAATCGCTGCTTACGGTACGTACAATATCTTTGGCTCCAAACTCAAGTAGGGTGTTTTTAACCAGGGGTGTCTGGTAATCGGCCTCAAGGGTAAATTCCTTATTAATGCTGGTGTTATTATTTTTTAAACCACCGGTAGTGGCCCCGTTAGTTTGATCAAGAAAAATATTTTCAAAATCGTTATGGCGGTTATTCTGGCTGTATTCTGTTAAAAAGCTAAACTCCTGTTCGGGTTTTTTACCGGTAAGGGTATAGGTTAAGGTAGCATCTACCGATGTGGAGTTGGCGGTGATTTTATTTTTTTGCAATGATGAGTTGGTGAAAACATCATTAAGGTAGTTGGTAGTTAAAAAATCATCTTGTGTAGTTGGACGGGCGTTGGCACCAAATACCACACCCAGACTAAGCGAATTATGTTCATTAATATCATAATCCACACCTGCATTATACCTGGCAAACAAATATTTATTATGGGTATTTGCCGATTGCGTGGTACGCGATGCATCACCGGTACTTAAATCGGTTACGGTTTGGTCGTTATTAAACTCGCCGGGAATGTTATATCCACCGCGACCAAATCCGCCTAATGAAAAATTGAGTTTACCGGTTTTGTAATTACCGTTAAGCCCCAAACCCGCGCCCCTTGTGCCGGCACTTGAATTGAGGTTAAGTGTCATACCCTTTAAGGTGTTTTGCTTCAGAATAATGTTGATGATACCTCCGCTGCCCTCGGCATCATACTTGGCCGAGGGTGAAGTAATTACCTCTACGCTTTTGATCAGATCGGCAGGGATTTGTTTCAATGCATCAGAAATACTTGCCGATGCCATGGATGACGGGCGGCCGTTAATCAATACTTTGATATTTGAACTACCGCGCACGCTTACGTTGCCATCCAAATCAACAGATACCATGGGTACGCGTTTCATCACATCGGTGGCATCGCCGCCGCGGGCGGTAAGGTCATTTTCGGCATTGTATACAGTGCGGTCTATCTTTTCTTCAATTACGGCCTTTTTGGCGGTAACCTGCACTTCGTTAAGTAGCTTAGCGTTAGGGGCAAGTAGTATGCGCCCCAGCTTTAAAGTGCCGCCATCTATTTTAATATTGCTGATGGTTTTATTGGCATAGCCTAAAAAATTAATGCGCAGACTATAAGTTCCGGCGGGTAGTTTATCGATAGTAAATTTACCATCGGTAGCGGTTACAGTGCCGTTCACTATTTTACCGGCCTGGTCAAGCACGGTTACGGTGGCGTAGTCTACCGGTTTCTGGCTCAGGGAATCAATAACAGTACCCGAAATGCCCGAACTGGCATCGGTATGTATATTGGCGGCTTTTACCATTGTAACTGGCAGCAGGAATAATATCAGGAGGTAAAATTTTAGTTTCATGCTGCAAATAAAGAACACCCCCACCGGTTACTAAAACGCAATAGACCGGCACAACAAAATAATCGACGATAAGCCAAATCACCCGGACGGAACTCTGGTTAAGTGCTATCACCCATGCTTCATCGGCACAATTTGCCTATTCGTCTATAAATAGGTGAAAAAGCGGCGCGAAGGTTTATTAAGGTTATGGAATCATCATGACGTATTTTCATCTGCACATCCAATCCACACCTGCACATCAAAATTACCCCTCCAGTTTCTTCAAAACATCTTTAGCATAGGAGTTTCCTATCGGGATGATGCGTTTGCCAATTTCTATCTGGTTGGATGAGTAGGCGGTAACGTGGTTGAGCGACACGATGTACGAGCGATGGGCGCGGATAAAGTGATTGGCTGATAATTTTTCTTCCAGGTAGGTAAGCGTTTGGTAGGTAATTACGGCATTGGTGGTGGTGTATATTTTAACGTAGTCCTTCAGCCCCTCAATATAAAGGATATCAATAAGCAGGATGCGCACCATTTTTTTGTCGGATTTTACGTAGATAAACGCCAGTCTATCATCTTTAACTAAGGTAGGCGCCGGCGATGTTACAATAATCTTATCGGGGTTGCGGCTGCTTTCGTACTTATCAACCGCTTTTAAAAAACGCTCGAAGGATACCGGTTTCAGCAGGTAATCAATCACGTTAAGCTCGTAACCTTCCAAAGCAAATTCGCGGTGCGCGGTAGTGAGAATTACCGGCGGTGGGTTTTTGAGAGTACGTAATAATTCAATGCCAGTAAGCTGCGGCATCTGGATATCTAAAAACAGCAGGTCTACCTCGTAGCTTTTAAGCGTGTTATAAACTTCTATAGCGTTGTTGCAGGTGCCAATCAGGTTAAGCTTATCCAATTTACTGATGTGACTTTGCATTACTTCGCGGGCCAGTTGTTCATCGTCGGCTACCAGGCAGTTGATCTTTTTCATAGGTCAAGCTTTAAATCGGCCTCAAAAATTTCGTTGAATTTATTAATCAGCAAGGTGTAGTTGCCGGGGTAGGTAAGCTCCAACCGACGCTTTACATTTTTGAGGCCGAGGCCTGTGCTGGTAGCCGTAGTATTGGGTTCATAACTATTCTCTACCTTAAAAAACAGCCTACTGCCGGTTACCTTTAAATTAATGGTGATGTAACCATTATGTTCGGCAAGGCCATGTTTAAAAGCGTTCTCTACAAAAGGGAGCAACAATAAGGGCGCAATCATTTTACCGGCAATATCGCCCGAGTATTGGAAGGAGAGCTCCAGCCTATCGGCAAAGCGCATTTGCTCAATACCGATGTAACTTTCCAGGTGTTTAATCTCGTCTTGCAGCAGTACTTTGTTTTCACTGGCCTCGTACAGCATGTAGTGCATCAGGTCTGACAGGCGCAACACCACTTTTGATGCCTGTTCACTTCCTTTTAAGGTAAGGGCATATAAACTGTTAAGTGTATTGAAAAAAAAGTGCGGGTTAATCTGGGCTTTCAACAGGCCCATTTCGGCGGTAAACTTTTCCTGCTCCATTTCGCGCAGGTGCTTTTCCTGTTCAAACGCGTTGCGCATCAATTTGGCAATCATGGCTATGGCCATTACGGGAGTATTGTTGGCCGCGTTTTTAAAAATGCGTACCGGAATCCAAAAGGTGGTTTTCTCCATTTTAAACATGGCGGGCTCGTGAATTTTATCCCACGGAACCCAAATGGCATATGCGAAAAAACGTTGAATGAGGCCACCAAAAAGTATGAGCAATAATAATCCAACGGCGTATTTGAAATATTTTTGAGGGTAATAAAATAAGGGCATCAGTAAGTAAAGGTTTACATAGGTAACCAGCATGCAGGTGGGCACCCCGGTTAACAGCTGTGGGTCCAGCTTAAATGAAAATACATCCTTATCCTCCCATCCGTTGTTTACAGATTGGTATAGTACATAAGCCAGCCAAAACAGCAGGTGCCGCATAATGGCCTGGTATCGTATCTGCTTTAGGTTTTGCATGTTGTAAAAATCAATATTCTTAGCGGGCTATATCCGGTTATTAGACCAACGCCCCATTCCGGGCCCTTAATTGTACGTTTTTTACCGTTAACATGTTTGGGGTTGTTAACAGCTTGTTGATGGTTGCAAATAAGCACTACGTCTAAAACTAAAAATATTGCGTTTTTAGCGCCATTTATTTGAGGCATGAAAATATTTCAGCGCCTCAATTATCGCCAATTTGGGTTGATTTTATACCTTATATTACAAGCAGCCTTGCAAGGGTTACACGCCCAGGAGGCTTTTTTACCGTTGCCCGAGGCTCAACGCCCGCATTTACAAGCCACCCGCACTACCGAAAAAATAACCATCGATGGCCTGCCCGATGAAGCGGCCTGGGATAAAGCCCCCGTTGCCACTTATTTCACCACGGCCTATCCCCGGCAGGGTAATAAAGCAACGTACGATACCAAGGTGCGGTTATTGTACGATGATAAAAATATTTACATCAGCGCGGTATGTGATTTTCCACCGGGTAAAAAAGATATCCAGGTACAGGATTTGCGCCGGGATTTTAGTTATAGCAATAACGAACTTTTTGAAATCCTGATCGATCCATTCAAAGATCCCCGCCTGCCGGTAATGACTTTTTGCGTAACGCCCTACGGCACCCAGATGGATATTATGCACTATGCCGATTTTAGCTACGATTATAAATGGGATGCCGTTTGGCAGGCCGCCAGTAAAATACAGGAACACTCCTGGACAACCGAAGTGGCTATCCCCTTCAGCACCCTGCGGTATCCCAAAAATTCCAGTGAATGGAGCATTAACTTTGCCCGCAACATCAGGCACATCGGCGAAACCAACGGCTGGTCGCCCTGGCCGCAGGCTTATAGCGAAACGCAGATGGCCTATGCAGGTATCCTTACCAATATAATACCACCCGATGCTAATTTTAACTTGCGGGTTGAGCCTTACGCATTAGTGAATGCCAATAAGATCGACAATAAAAAGACAAGCTATAAACCGGAGTTTGGCGGTGAGGTTAAATATGCCATCAACTCCAATACCCTACTGGAGGGTACTGTTAACACCGATTTTGCCCAGGCGGATGTGGATAAGCAGGTGGTAAACCTAAGCCGCTCAAGTGTGTTCTTTCCAGAAAAGCGGCAGTTCTTTTTAGAGAACGCCAGCCTGTTTTCGGTAGGGCAAAGTGGTATTATTCAACCTTTTTTTAGCCGGAGGATAGGGCTGAGCGATAACGGCAACCCGCTTACCATTAATGGTGGCTTAAGGTTTGTTCACCAGGATAGCAAGCAATCGGCCGGGGTATTGGTAATGAAACAAAATGGAGATAGTACCGAAAATGGCGCGCTGTTTGGCGTATTTCGCTACAAACGCAATATCACCAACAGGCTGCAGGTCGGCGGGATGGAGATACTGCGCGAAAACCTGGCGGGGCTGGGCCACTCTACATCTGTTAACCCGGTTGAGGTGGTGGATGCCTTTTGGCAGGTAAGCCAGCCGTTTTTTATCCGTGGGATGGCATCATACTCGGGTAATTCGCTCAATAAACAAAAAGGATCTGCGGCCTTTGCCGAGTTGAATTACTCGGCCACGCATTTCTTTATCGATTGGTTTCAAACTGCGGTATCTAAAGGTTACCAGGCCCAAACGGGGTTTGTTGCCCGCGATAATTTTATCAATACACAACCCAATTTTTACTTTTTTACGCATAAAAACTGGTTTCCTAAAAACGTGCAGTTTTTTAGTCCGCAAATTACTGCCGATATTTATCACGAAGCCTCAACCGGCAAATTCCAGGAAGCAAACGTGATATTGATGCCTTTTCAATTGTTTTTTACAGATCAATCGCACCTTAATTTTAATATCACCAGTTCATGGGAAAACCTTACGGATAATTTTGAACCGGTACGTAAGGTTAATATCGCTACAGCAAATTACCATTTTTACCGCTATGAATTTTACGGCATCACCAACGCGGCCGCGCCCTTTAGTGCCGAAACCCGTTTGAGCACCGGGGGCTATTATAATGGTAGGCTGAATAGTTATTATTTATCGTTAAGGGCAGCACCCGTACCCCAGCTATCCCTGGTGATGAGCTATACCCGTAACGATTTTAAAAACGTAGGCGTAGATAAAGTATCAACCACCACCCACCTGCTGGCGCCAGAGCTGCGGGTAGCGGCCAATCCTAAAATGCTGTTATCTGCATTTTACCAATATAACACCGACGCCCGTAACGGATCATTAAATGCCCGCTTTTCGTGGGAGTACCGCCCGCTATCGTTCATTTACCTGGTGGCAAACAGCGTGAACAATTATTATAAAACACCCTTCGGCATCCCGCAAAAACAACAGGGCGGTATTTTGAAGCTAACGTATATCAGGCAGATATAGGGAAGAGAGATTCAAGAGATTAGAGTCAAGAATCAAGAGAGGAAGCTTTGCATTAAATTAAATTCATTGCCGTCCTGCGTTGTTCGAAGTCTCCGACTTCGAACGAGTATGCCTGTAGTCTCTGACTACAGGATCATCTACATTTTCAAATCGCAATCTGTTCAATGATCAAACCGGTAGTTGCAAACTACAGGCATCGCAGATCGAAGTCGGAGGACTTTGACCAACAGTGAAGAGAGTCAAGAAATTAGAGTCAAGAATTAAGAGAGGAAGCTAAGTGTTAAACTAATTTCATTGCCTTCCCATTTATGGGACGGAACCTTGGCGGCCAGCATTGGCTTTAGCCCAAAATGACCTGCCTGCTTTACTCCATATCGTTGTATTATGAACCTTTTAACGATATAGAGCGGCTTGGATTTTAATCTGTATCTTAAGCTATTGATGTTTAGTTGTTTAGCATGTTGGTTTAATATTTGGCATCATCGATATAAAAACACAAACTATATGAGCAACAAAACATGGTTCATTACCGGAACCTCACAGGGCATAGGCCTTGAACTGGTAAAAAAAGTAATAGCAAGCGGCGATAACGTAGTAGCAACCGCCCGTAGCATTGATGCGCTTAATACAGCAATACAAGCACCCGTCGGTCAGTTCCTGCCATTGCAGGTTGATTTGCTTGATGAAAACAGCATCGCGGCAGGTGTTGAACAGGCTATTGCCAAATTTGGGCAGATAGATTACCTGGTTAATAATGCCGGGTATGGTTTGTTGGGTGGTGTGGAAGAATCGTCAAAGCAAGAGGTGCAAGCCAATTTTGATGTAAATGTATTTGGCTTGTTAAGTGTTATCCGCGCGGTATTGCCGCATATGCGTAAAGCCGGTTCGGGTCATATCCTGAATGTATCGTCGGTATTGGGCATCATATCTGTTGCGGGTTGGGGCGTTTACGCTGCTACCAAATTCGCGGTAGAAGCTTTATCAGAGGCTTTGAGCCAGGAGGTTGCACCCTTTGGGATTAAGGTTACTTTGATTGAACCAGGGTATTTCCGCACCGGTTTCCTTAACAATGGCTCAACTGTTTTACCTGTAAACCCAATAAGCGAATATACTGCCCTTGACGAGATAAAGCACAAGCATATCAACGAAATCCCCGGCACGCAATTAGGTAATCCCGAAAAAGCGGCCGAAGTGATCATCGCCACCACCCAGCTCACCGAACCACCGCTAAGGTTACTTTTAGGGTCGGACGCTTTGCAGTATGCCAATTACAAAATAAGCCTGATGCAAACTGATTTTGAAGCGTTTAAAGAGGTTAGCGCATCTACGGATTTTATTTAACTTGCAACAGCGTGAGTAAGCAATGTTGTTGTGTGTATCTAACCGCGGATTCCAGAAAGCGCCCAACACCATGTTAAACGTTTTTTTGTAGAGATGCCTAATGCATCTCTACAAAAAAACAAAAACAGCATCACGCATGAAATACATCAAAACCCTCCTCTTCCTACTCATCGCCGCCGCGTCATCGGCCCAAACCATCGTAAAACCCGATTTGCAGATTAAACAAATGGTTGATGAGGTATCCTCCAAAAATATTGAAGCTACCATCCGCAAACTGGTTAGTTTTAAAACCCGGCATGTGCTGAGCGATACCACCAGTAAAACCACCGGCATTGGCGCGGCCCGTAACTGGATCAAGGCCGAAATGGAGCGCTATGCCGCTGCCTCGAACGGGCGGATGACGGTTGCCTTTGATACTTTTACCCAACCCAAAAGCGGCAGGATTGATAAGCCGGTGATGATTAAAAACGTTTTGGCTACCTTAAAAGGCGCCGACCCGAACGATACTCGCGTTTACCTGGTATCGGGCCATTATGATTCGCGCATAAATGATGTGATGGATGGCAATGGCGTTGAGCCGGGTGCCAATGACGATGCTTCGGGCACGGCCCTTTCTATGGAACTGGCCAGGGTGATGGCTAAACACAGTTTCCCGGCCACCATCATTTTCATGACCGTTGCTGCCGAAGAGCAGGGGCTATACGGATCTGACCATGTAGCGAAACGCGCCAAAGCCGAAAACTGGAACGTGGATGCTATGCTGAATAACGATATTGTAGGCAACAGCCACGGTATGGAAACCGATTTGAAGGATAACCGTAGCGTGCGCGTTTTTAGTGATGGTATCCCCACCAACGCTACAGATAAACAAATTGCTGCATTGAAATCATTGGGTGGCGAAAATGATAGTCCCTCGCGCGAACTGGCACGCTATGCCAAAGAGATTGGCGAGCGTTATGTTGATCAGTTGGATGTTAAGCTGATTTACCGCCGCGATCGTTACCTGCGTGGCGGCGATCACCTGCCATTTTTGGAGCAGGGTTTTAGCGCGGTACGTTTTACCGAAATGAATGAGGACTTTAACCGCCAGCACCAGAACATCCGTACCGAAAACGGCGTTGACTACGGCGACCTGCCCGACTTTGTTGATTTTAACTACGTACAAAAAGTAGCCCGCATGAACTTATCCGTGTTGGCCAACCTGGCCCTGGCACCCGCCCAGCCGCAAAAGGTGGGCATCATCACCAGCGACCTTACCAACAAAACCAAACTCACCTGGGAAGCGCCATCCACAGGCAAAAAACCTGCAGGCTACTATGTACTGATGCGCGAAACCACCAGCGCCTTTTGGGAACGCAAGTTTTACGTAACTGATACCTCGGCTACGCTGGCCTACTCAAAAGATAATTATTTCTTCGCGGTACAAGCTGTAGATGCGGATGGGCATGAAAGTTTGCCGGTGTTTCCGAAGCCGGTGAGGTAAGAGAGCCTCACCCAACCCTCTCCAAAGGAGAGGGCTTTGATTAGCAGGCTTTAATCTCCTGATCTGAATAAAAAAACGTCTTTTGTGTACCCAACATGCAAATCAAAAGTCCTCTCCTTTGGAGAGGATTTAGGTGAGGCTTTTAAATTATGCTATTTTATACCATTACCAATTTTATCGCCGACTCTATTTTTAACGGCACTTTTGCCATCACCATTTGCCTGTTTATTGTTAAGCTTTTTAAAATCGAATTATTTAAAATCAATAAGCCAGCATTGGTCAAAGCTGTAAACACCGTATTGCTTTTAGGGGCTAATATTTACCTGGTAACATATTTAGCAGAGATTTTTACAGCTTATTATTCGGGAGGCGAGTATGAACAGTATACGTTTACCAATCGTTTATTTGGTTCCTATTGGTGGGCTACACTCGCTTTACTGGTCAGAAGTATTTTGCTGCCGCAAATCTTGTGGATCGGAAAATTCCGGAAATCATTTATCGCTACAATAGTTATTTTGTCCTTTTGGGTATTGATCAATATTTTTTCGATGATGCCATTCGGGGCAATGGAAATTCTTAGAGAATTTAAGGTTTCGATGGGTTACTTTGAGGGATTAGTGATTTACATTGTAATTTTAGCGGTTGTATACTTTATTTTAAACAGAAAAAAGTTGATAGAGTCGAAATACACGTTCACAGGGAGTTAAGCATTTATGAGCGTCACAAATCAAAACCATTAGGAGGCACCTACGGAGCCAAAAGCAAGAGAGTTTTGACTATAAACACGAGACTCCGCTGGAGTCTGGGAATTATTTTTAGACTCCAGCGGAGTCCCGTGTTTATAGATATATTGTTAAACAGGATTTGGCTCCGTAGGTGCCTCCTATTTCACTTTTACCCCACCGCTGTGCGAAGCCTCTGACTTCGCACCAATATGCCTGTAGTCTCCAGACTACAGGATGTCGTTATGCTCACGATTGTAACGCAACGTAACTCCGGGCTAAATAATGAGCCTTAAATTTATCTTAGCTGAACGCTGGGATCATGATTCTCGTCGACGAAAGATTCAATGCCCTCCCACTTAATGACATTGCCTTAACCTGCCACCTCGTCCGTTTAAATTATCTTTACGCATCTCACCCCTTACACCAAAATGCAAAAAAGCAAAATACATATACGGCCTTTATTGGCGGTTTTAGGTTCGATATTAAGCGTTCAGATAGGGGCCACTATTGCCAAAGAATTATTCCCGGCACTTGGCGCGACGTTCACCGCGATGCTGAGGATAGGGTTATCTGCCTTGATACTGCTTGCGGTAAACAGGCCCAACCTAAAAAGCCTTACCAAAGTACAATGGCAGGCGGTAATTCCTTATGGGCTTTGTCTTGGCGCCATGAATTTGGTTTACTACCTCGCTTTATCCCGCATCCCGTTGGGGATAGCCGTCACGCTTGAATTTATGGGGCCGCTATTGTTGGTTGTATTCAGCTCCAGGCGACTCATCGAATTTTTATGGGTGCTGCTTGCCGCGGGAGGCATTGTGTTGATGACACCGTGGAACAATACCAATATTGACCTGTTCGGCGCGGGCATGGCCTTGCTGGCAGGTGCGTTTTGGGCGGGGTATATTATTTTAGGTCGACGGGTATCCGCCGTGTTAGATGGCCGGCAGGCTGTTACTATAGGAATGCTGTTTGCGCTGGTGGTGGCGTTGCCCTTTGCTTTTACAGGCGGTGGCATGGTAAACTTTAAAAGCCATATGATTATTCCAGCAGTGGCGTTGGCTTTGTTTTGCAGCGCCGTTCCGTTTTCATTAGAGATGTACGCGCTTAAGTATATGCCCACCAAAACGTTCAGCATCCTCATGAGCATGGAACCCGCCGTTGGAGCCATCTGCGGGTTGATATTTTTGAAGGAATATCTTTCTGTACAGGAATATGTAGCTGTTGTATTGGTAGTAATTGCAAGTGCAGGGGCAACCTTAGGCAACCGGGAGGATATGGGCAAAGCTACGCCCGACGCTTAGCGAAAAGGAATTAATATCGAACACTGAATGCCGAATATCGAATAATGAAGTATAAACAATGCTTCCGCGAGTTTAGCGCATAATATTACCCACGAGCTGAAAGCCCGAGGCAGCGTTTTTTTCAGTTTGCGTTTCCAGCTGCGCAAATCAAAAGTCCTCTCCTTTGGAGAGGATTTAGGTGAGGCTTTTTTACTAAGTTTGTAATATGTATTTCTTTAGAAAAAAAGATCCCAACAGGCCAAATAACATTAACCTGCGCATTATGCATTTTATAAACGCGTTGGCTATTATCATGTTTTTGGCGGGCATTATCTACAAGCTGATACAAATGTTCATATTCAAAAAATGATGGAAATAATAAACACCAATAACGCGCCTGCACCTATCGGGCCGTACAGCCAGGCTACTGTTGCCGGTAATTTTGTATTTGTTTCGGGCCAAATCCCGCTTAACCCAGCCACCGGCGAACTGGTAACCACCGGCATTACCGACGAGGCCGTGTTAGTAATGGAAAACATTAAAGCCATTTTAACTGAGGCCGGCATCGGCTTTGCCAACGTGGTAAAATCAAGCATATTTTTAACCGACCTTGGCAACTTTGGCCAGGTGAACGAAGTGTATGGCAAGTACTTTACCTCCAACTTCCCTGCCCGCGAAACTGTGCAAGTATCTGCTTTACCTAAAGGGGTTAATGTAGAGATCTCTGTTATTGCGGTGAAGTAAGAACCTCACCCCGGCCCTCTCCTTTGGAGAGGGAGTTAAGAAAAAAATCCAAAACAACCACGCAAATCAAAGTCCTCTCCTTTGGAGAGGATTTAGGTGAGGCTTTATGAACCCTTTTCAAACACCACTTGTTTACTTAAAAGGAGTTGGCCAGGCACGGGCCGAGGTTTTGAAAAAGGAACTGGGGCTGGCCAATTTTGAGGATCTGCTGCGCCATTTCCCTTTCAGGTATATTGACCGTACCAAGTTTTATAAGGTTAAGGATATTAACCCCGATTTGCCGTACGTGCAGGTTTTGGCCAGGGTGATCAGTAAACAGGTTGTTGGCGAAAAACATACCAAGCGCCTGGTAGTGCAAACCCGCGATGATACCGGCACACTTGAACTGGTGTGGTTTAAGGGCATCAACTGGATAGAGAAAACCATCATACCCGGTACGGTTTACATTGTATTTGGCAAGCCCGGCTTTTTTAACATGCAGGCGCAAATGGCGCATCCAGAAATGGAGGTGTATTCGCCGGCTAATATGCAGCGACAGGGGAACGCTACCTTGCAGCCGGTATATAACTCTACCGAAAAACTCAAACAGTTCCAGTTAGATAGCAAGGGCATCCAAAAACTTACTTCGGTGTTACTGGCGCTGCACGCTAAAGATGTGCTTGAAAATTTACCGCTGTACATCATTCAGCATTTTAAGCTGATTAGTCGGGCCGAGGCCTATAAAAACATCCATTTTCCGGCTGATGCTAATTTGCTGAATGAAGCTTTGCATCGTTTAAAGTTTGAGGAACTTTTCCTGTTGCAACTTCGTTTACTTCGTAATAAGCTTTTGCATACCCAAAAGTTTAAAGGAAATGTATTTGATAAGGTAGGGCATTACTTTAATGATTTTTATCACCATAAATTACCCTTTGAACTCACCGCCCCTCAAAAGCGGGTTTTAAAAGAGATACGGCAGGATACCCAGCGCGGTGTGCAAATGAACCGCCTGCTACAGGGCGATGTGGGCAGCGGAAAAACTGTAGTAGCTTTAATGAGTATGCTGATTGCGGTTGATAACGGCTTCCAGGCCTGCATTATGGCCCCTACCGAAATTTTGGCTACCCAGCATTTCCAAACCGTATTTAACCTGGTAGGTACCGAATTTATTGAGGTTGCTTTGCTTACCGGTTCTACCAAACAAAAAGACCGTAAAGTGATCCATCAACGCCTGGAAAGCGGCGACCTGAAAATCCTGATAGGCACCCACGCCTTAATTGAAGATAAGGTACAATTCAAAAACCTGGGCTTTGTGGTGATTGATGAGCAGCACCGCTTTGGCGTTGAGCAGCGTGCCAAACTGTGGCGTAAAAACGTCATCCCGCCGCATGTACTGGTAATGACGGCTACCCCTATCCCCCGCACCTTGGCCATGACACTTTATGGCGATCTGGATGTATCGGTGATCGATCAGTTGCCGGCCGGTCGTAAACCTATCCAAACGCTGCACTTTTTTGATAACCAGCGCCTGCGGGTGTTTGGTTTCATGAAAAAGGAAATAGCCCTGGGTCGGCAGATCTATATTGTATACCCGCTAATTCAGGAGAGTGAAAAACTCGATCTTAAAAACCTGGAAGATGGTATAGCGGTAATCTCTCGCGAGTTCCCATTACCCGAATATAAGATTAGCATTGTACACGGCAAGCTAAAACCCGCCGATAAGGAGTTTGAAATGCAGCGCTTCATCAAAGGCGAAACGCAAATTATGGTAGCTACCACCGTTATTGAGGTTGGGGTGAACGTGCCCAATGCCTCGGTAATGATCATTGAAAACGCCGAACGGTTTGGTCTATCTCAATTGCACCAGCTGCGTGGCAGGGTTGGTCGTGGGGCCGAGCAATCTTATTGTATTTTGATGAGCAGCCATAAGCTGAGTCATGATGGTAAGATCCGCCTGGATACCATGGTGAAAACCAATAATGGCTTCGAGATTTCGGAGATCGACCTGCAACTGCGCGGCCCGGGCAACCTGGATGGCACGCAGCAAAGCGGTGTACTCGACTTAAAAGTAGCCAACCTGGCTACCGACCAGGAGCTCCTGATCAAGGCCCGTAAAAGTGTGGAGCAAATCTTCGCCAAAGACCCGCAACTGGCCCTGCCCGAAAACCAGGTGCTGCACCATGCCTTCCAAACCAATAATGCCGGCCTAAGTTGGGATAAGATCTCCTGAGGCTTTCATTTTCCACTCAAAATATTAAATTTGTTTCCGACTGACTTCGGCCGGTAAATGCCCCAAACGGTCTGCAAAAACAAAATTGCCCTAAAGGTATCTCAAAAGGGTATCAAAGGTGACTGAAAAGGTAATCACAGGATGTCAAAAGGTATCCATAGGTTATAGTTAGGTACATTTATCTGCCAAAACCATACAGAAAAATAGATGAAAAAAACATTTACTTTATTATGCGCCGCAATGTTGGCCGCCCCCCTTGTCCACGCCCAGCAGGACTCCCTCACCATCCGCAAAATTTATGACGAAGCCCTGGTGAACGGCAAAAGCTATGAAAGCCTGCGCTACCTGTGCAAAAACATTGGCCAGCGTATCAGCGGTTCGGCCAATGCCCAAAAAGCCGTAGAGTATAGCAAAAAACTGATGGAAAGCTACGGCTTTGATAAAGTTTATTTACAGGAAGTTATGGTACCGCACTGGGTGCGCGGCGAAAAAGAAACCGCCTTTATCATCGACGGCAAAAACCGTATCCCCGTACCCATCGCTGCTTTGGGCATGACGATAGCTACCCCTAAAACGGGCATCACTGCTGATGTAGTTGAAGTACAAAGCCTTAAAGAGGTTGAATCTTTAGGAGAGAAGGTGATTAAAGGTAAAATTGTGTTCTTTAACCGTGCTTTCGATCAACGCTTTATCGAAACCGGCCGTGCTTACGGCGCCGCCGGCGATCAGCGCTTTATGGGTCCTGCTGTAGCCGCCAAATATGGTGCGGTTGGGGTTATTGTACGTTCATTAAGTAGTACGCTTGATGATTTCCCGCACACCGGCGCTACCCTGGTTGATAAGGATGGCAAGAATATCCCTGCCGCGGCAATATCAACTAAAGCGGCTAACAAGCTGAGCGCCATGCTTAAAATGCGCAAGTTCCCGACTGCTAAATTCTACTTTAAACAAAGCTGCCAGTTACTGCCCGATGCGCTGTCATACAACGTGATAGGCGAATTAACCGGCACCGAGCATCCTAATAAATTTATCACCGTAGGCGGTCACCTGGATTCATGGGATTTGGCCGAAGGGGCTCATGACGATGGCACCGGTGTAATGCAGTCGGCCGAGGTATTAAGGATTTTTAAAGCGATAGGCTATCGTCCTAAAAATTCTGTGCGCGCGGTATTTTTCATGAATGAGGAAAATGGCCATAAAGGCGGACTTAAATACGCCGAAGTTGCCGCCCAAAACAAAGAGGAGCATATTGCAGCTATAGAAACCGATGAAGGCGGCTTTACTCCACGTGGTTTTAGTTTTTCTGATGTATCAAAAGAATTTATCAAAAAAGTAAATGATAACTGGAAATCAACCTTAGAACCTTATGAGGTTGACCAACTAACCATAGGTGGCGCAGGTACCGATATTGAGCCGATGAAAGAAAAGCTGCCAGGTGTTATCCTGATAGGTTTCCGCCCGGATTCTCAGCGTTATTTTGATATTCACCACACACCAAACGACGTTTTCGAAAACGTAAACAAACGCGAACTGGAATTAGGCGGCGCAGGCATAGCAGCCCTGATCTACCTGATTGACCAGCACGGCTTATAGTTTCTCGATGTGCAGATATGCAGATTACAGATGTACAGATGATTTTTTGATGTCCTTTAAAAACTTACGAAGTTTCAGAAACTTCGTAAGTTTGATTAGCGGCTTTTTTGCACTTCATCTGCACATCTGTAATCTGCACACTTGCACATCCCCACTTCATCTGCACATCTGTAATCTGCATATCTGCACATCTAAAAACATAATTTATCCAATTAAAACCCTGCATATTACTATCAAATTCCAAAACCGTATTGTAAATTTGCAGCACATCATCCAAAACAACAAGTGACCGAAGAAGGCGATAGTAAACCCCAGAAAGTAGATTCCTTTGCGGCATTGCGATATAAAGATTTCAGATCTTACGTAGGCATGCGCTTTTGTTTCACCTTTGCATATTCTATGCAAACATTTGTGTTAGGTTATTACATCTGGCACATTACCCAAAGTAAAATGGCCCTTGGTGGCATTGGGCTTTGTGAAGCCATTCCGGCGGTATGCATTGCCCTTTACGGAGGCTATATTGCCGATAAATCTGAAAAGCGAAAAATGCTGATGCTGATTTTCGGCAGCGTAATAGTAACCGCTACGGTAATATTTACGGTAACCTTAAAAAACAACCACGGCATTGTAAACCCGGCCTTTGTTGTGCCCATTGTGTATTCAATGATATTTGTTAATGGTATAGCACGCGCCTTTTACGGGCCGGCTACCTTTACCATTTACGCGCAAAGTATCCCTAAAGAGGTTTATCCCAACGGTAGTACCTGGAGCAGTTCAAGCTGGCAGGCAGCCTCCATTTTAGGGCCAGCGGTTGCCGGTTTAATTATTGCTTATCCTGGTAAGTTTATAAACGGTGTAAATGGCGTTACCCAAAGCTTTGGCCTCATCATTATCATGTTGCTGATATCATTTGTGTTGGTAGCCTCCTTACGTAAATACCCGCCGGTATTTGTACCCAAAGAAAATATCTGGAAAAGCTTATCAGAAGGTATCCATTTTGTTTTCAATAATAAAATGATGATTGGTGCTATGAGTCTTGATCTTTTCTCTGTATTTTTTGGAGGCGTAGTAGCCCTGTTGCCTGTATTTGCCGATGAAATATTAAAGGTTGGAGCCGAGCGATTAGGCATTATGCGCGTAATGGAATCAGTGGGCGCTATATTAACCATGTTGGTAATGACCCGCTTTTCGCCCATGGGTAAACCCTGGCGTAATTTATTGGTCGCGGTAACCGGCTTTGGCGTATCTATCATTTGCTTCGCCCTATCCAGAAATTTTTACCTGTCGATATTTTGCCTGTTCACCTATGGGGCATTTGATAGCGTAAGTGTTATTATTCGAGGTACCATTATGCAGCTGCTAACTCCCGATCATATGCGCGGACGTGTATCTGCCGTTAACCAAATGTTTATAGGCTCATCGAATGAGATTGGCGCTTTTGAATCGGGCATGGCCGCTCAGCTGTTAGGCACAATACCATCCGTAATATTTGGTGGTAGCATGACCATGCTTATTGTAGGCATCACTTACCTGAAAACCAAGAAACTAATACCGCTTTCGTTAGGGCAAATTCAACCACCCGAAGTGTCAGAAGAAGAAATCATCACCCAATAAGCCTTCCCTTCAGGGGAGGTTTGGAGGAGCTTTTACCCTAACACGCTATCAACCCAGGCTTTGCCCCAGTTTTCCAACTCCTCTTTACTCCATAGCGATGGATAAAAGATGCGTTTTTGAAAGCGCGGAGGCAGGTATTTTTGCCAGTTGGTGCCGCCTGTGGCTTTAATTTCTTCCGGTTCCCGGTTAAGGTATCGCACGGCAGATTTATAGTGCGATAGTGGCCAATTCACGTTTACGTTCACGTCTAACTGCCGCAATTCTGTTTTCAACTCCGGCGTTAATTGTCCGGCTGCTTCAAATTGCAGGGCAAGTGTGTTAAAGTTATGATTGGCTGCTGCTTTGCCCAATTCAATAAAGGTTTTGGCGTATTTCTTTTCGAACTGTTTAAGCGTTAATGTCTTTTTACCGGTTGACAGTTCCGTAGCGCCAAACTTCCAGTAAATAAACTCAAACTGCTCTTCTATAGATACATGACGCAATTCTTCGCGTTTATCCTTAGCTATCAGGTTAATAAAATCGGTCGCATAAATTTCAATCATACGGTACTGCCCCGACTGGAATCCGCTGGCCGGCAGTAGCGACATCCGAAATTTCAGAAACTGTTCCTTCTCCATCCCATCAACCATAATCTCGAATGATTGGGTTAAGGCGCCAAAATAACGGTTAATTCGCTTCAACCTCGCCGTCAAAAACTCAACAGTTAATGGCTGGGCGACAGCTATCTGCTCACACTCGTGGAGGGCCAGTTTAAAATACAGCTCGGTTATTTGATGATAGATAATAAATATCTCCTCATCAGGAAAGGGCGTTTTAGGGCTTTGCAAACTTAACAAAGTATCTAGGTGGATATAGTCCCAGTAAGTTAAAAAATCGGCATATAGTAACCCATCAAGATATGAATTCATATCCTGGCCCATAGCTTCATATTTCTCCTGTAGTTGCGCTAAGCGGTCTTCAATTTCTGGCGGGAATTGCATTATCAAAGGTAATAAAAATGAAATGAGCTACAATTTGGCAGATAGGAGCCGGAAAAGAAAACTTTTTTGATTGGCAAGTGTCTTCTTTCTGGATCAGAATTTTCAGAATGCTAAGTTGAACGGCCAATTAATTCTGTTCATTCTTTAATTCTGCAAATTCTGATTCAGACAAAACCTTTAGCATCATGAAAATCACGAAAATATTAATTGGTATTGACGATAGTAGCTACGCCCGCAATGCGGCCGCCTACGGTTTTGATATCGCGCATAGCTACAACGCTGCCGTTGGACTGGTGCATATTATTGAACCCAACGTTTTTCAGCCCGACCCTACTGATAGTTTAACAGGTATGCCAATGGGCACCACACTGGGTGTTGAACAAGCCGATCTTCTTGATATACAAGCTAAGCAGTCATCATTAGTAATCGACGGAATAAAAAAGGAACACGCGGGCAACCTTGAAGTAACTTCCTTTACCGAATTTGATGTAACGGCCAATGGCATAATCAACTGCGCTAAACAGTTTAACGCCGATCTGATAGTTTTAGGCACCCACAACCGATCAGGACTTGATAGGTTGCTGATGGGTAGCGTAGCCGAAGATGTGGTGCGTCATTCGCCCATACCGGTATTGGTAGTACCTTTTGCGTGATGTGGGTCGTGGATTGTGTTGCGAGGATCGGGTAAGAAAAATGCCGCTAAAAACGCGCAACCCGAACCTGATAACCCGAACCTAATAAAGCAGTCTGAATTTTATAGTATGCTCAATTGCCTTCAGCTCGTTTAAAACCTCAGTATCATAACCCGTATTAACGTCGGTAATAACGTAGCCTATTTGCGGGTTGGTTACCAAAAACTCGCCTACGATATTGATATTGTGGCGGGCAAACACATCATTTATTTTGGCCAGGATACCCGGTACGTTTTTATGGATGTGGATTAAACGGTGCGCGTTGTTTACACGTGGCGGTTGCAAATCCGGGAAGTTGCAGCTGGTGTGCGTTTTACCTTCGTTCATAAACGCCATTACCCTTTTAGGGATAAAATCGTTATTATGTGGGTTATGCCTTGGGTCGTCAAATATTATGATACCGCTTTCGGTGGCTGCTTCGGCCAGCTTGTGGCTGCATTTGCCAAAAATACCGATCACTTTTAACCGGCCTGCATTTTGAACCTGTTCAGGGCTTGGTTGATGCTCTTCATCGCAAAATAAAACACCGGCTTCCTCTAAATATTTATCTTCAACCTCTTCGCGGTTGCGAATATTGTAGCCTTCTTTTTTCATTTGCGCCTGCGCTTCCTCGTCAATAGCACCAACTACCAAACATTTAATGCGGTTTTTGGGGTACGATATAGCACGGGGTAGTTTATTAAGATACAAAAACTCGTCGAAACTTGGTGTAACGTGGTCGGCTTTTTCGGCTACCGATTTACGTTCGATGTTTTCGGTAAAGGCATAGAATTTTTTAATCATGCCCGATTCCTTCAATTGAAAATCAGAATAGCCATCGCCTATACCATAAATATCACCGGGTAATTGCAATTCTTTTAACAGTTTTACCTTGCCACCCTCCTGCGAAAGTGGATTGGTACGATCATAACCGATGATATTACCTTCTTCATCAAACTCAAAAGTATTGGCGTAGATGTTTTCTTTTTTGATGTGATACTCGGTAACAACAGGGGTAATAAACTCTTTGAAACCGCCCGATACGATCAATACCTCGTCCTGGTGATTTTTAAAGAAAATGGTGTTGCGGGAAAATGAGGTAGATACCTTCTTTTTAAGATGACTAATCAGTTGCTTTAAATGATCGCGATTGGCGCACAACAGTTTAACCCTTGCTTCCAGGCTTTGGGTAAAAGATAACCTGCCTTCCATCGAGGCATTGGTTAAATCTTCTATCTGTTTGTAAATACCCTCACGGTCGGGATGATTTTTGAGGGAAATGCGGGCCAACTCGTCAAGGGCTTCCACCTGTGTAAACGTGCTGTCGAAATCAATAATAAAGTACTGCTCCATCTTGGGTGCAAATGTGCGAAAAATTTTGTTGATAGAGTTAGTAGCGTTTCTTTTCTGTGCCTACATCAACACCTCTACAATCTCCAAAATTGTTTTGCTTATCGGTTTAAACTCAATACCAATGGCATCTTTGATTTTTGAGTTATCAAAATCCCGGTTTAATGAAGCTGTTTGTGCCGATGTTTTATCAATGGCAGGCGCTTTACCTGTTATGGCGCCGATAAAGGCCGCGCCACGCCACGCCAATTCCATTATCCAGGGCTTGGCTAATATGGCCGGTGGCTTGATGCCGAAGCCATTAGCAACTTCGGTAGTAATATCTTTATAATTATAATTTTCGGCACTGATCACATAGCGCTCGGCTGTAATATCGCTGTTCATCAAGCCGGTCATACATTTGGCCACATCTTCAACATCAACAAAACCAATGCTACCCGTGGTGTAAAATTTTAAGCCTTTGCGTATCGTTTCAAAAAATACGCCACTACCTTGTTTACCCGCGCTCGCCCCTATGATAAGCGATGGATTTACAATTACAGCATCTAAACCTTCGGCAATACCACGCCATACCTCCATTTCGCTTTCTAACTTGGATATCGCATACCCATCATTTTCGGCAGATTCTTCGAGGTGATGATTCTCGGTAGTCAGCTCACCTGGCTTAGCCAAACCAATAGCAGCTATCGAGCTTACGTGCACCATCCGTATCCCGCGTTCAACACATAAATTAACCAGGTTGGCAGTACCGGTAACATTGGTATTAATCATTGGCTCTTTATCGGCTGCCTTTAATGATACCCAGGCAGCGCAATGATAAACCTGCGTTACGCCATCAAGCGCATCCTCTAAAGCAAAAACATCCAACAGATCGGCATCAACCCATTCAATTTTATCCTTGAACGGTGTGAGCAAAGCAGGAATAGCAGATGTAACCCGTTTGGTACAACGAATATTATTGCCGCCCGTAACCAGCAGTTTTGCCAGTTCAGCCCCTAAAAAACCCGTTGCGCCGGTAACAAGAATCATATGTGCAAATATGCAGATAGATGTGCAGATTTTTCACGATTGTTTGTTTTATCGGTGTTCAAGAACGCTGCGCCTTTTCAAATGTGTAGATATGCAAATGATTTTTTTGTTTTTTGCCACAGATAAATTATGGGTTCAGTGCATCTGCACATTTGAAATTTGCACATCTGCACATCAATCATCACATTTGCACATCAATCAATTGCACATCAAACTATGTCCTTAGCTGATTTTTTTACACCTATTGATCTTAAAAAGATCACGCCTAAAAAAGGGTATTATACCAGCCAGCTTGGCGATAAAATTGTGCATTATTCTGTTGATTTTCCTGATCTGGAAGAAAAAACCGACCTGGCTATAGTAGGGGTTATGGACGACCGTAACGCCGTGGACAACCAGGGCTGTGCCCTCGCTCCAGATTATATTCGCGAAAAACTGTACCAGCTTAACGAAGGCGGCTACACTTTAAAAGTTGTTGATTTAGGAAATATAAAAGCCGGCGCTACAGTTAAGGATACTTACTTCGCCCTTAAAACTGTAGTATCCGAACTGGTTAAAAAAGACATCGTGCCCATTATTATAGGCGGCGGACAAGACCTTACCTATGCCCAATACCTGGGCTATGAAGACCTTGAACAAAAGGTAGACCTGGTGATTGTTGATTCGCGCTTTGATTTGGATGAGGATGAAATGGGCGATAGTATAGAAACCACCTCACAGTCCTATCTCAATAAAATATTTTTGCACGAGCCTAATTACCTGTTTAACTACAGCAACCTGGGTTACCAAACCTATTTTGCCAGCCAGGAAAGCCTGCGGGTTATGGATAAGCTTTATTTTGATGTACACCGCCTGGGCGAGTTAGCAGGTAATATCGCTGTTACCGAACCCGCCATTCGTAATGCCAGCATGATTAGCTTTGATATGGGCGCTATCCGTTCATCAGATGCCATGGGCAATGCCAATGCTACACCGAATGGCTTTAACGGGCAGGAAGCCTGCCAGATTTGCCGTTACGCGGGCTTTAATGATAAACTTACCTCTATAGGTTTTTATGAGTTTAACCCTGCTTATGACAGCAATGGGCAAACCGCCATGCTTGCGGCGCAAATGATATGGTATTTTATTGACGGCTTTTATGGCCGCAAGCGGGATTTTCCGCTCAACCCAAAATCGCAATACCTTATTTACAAAACCAGCCTGAAACATGAAGACCAAGAAGTAGTATTTGTAAAAAGCAAAAAATCAGACAGGTGGTGGATGCAGGTTCCCTATCCTTCGGGAGGTTCACGCAATGAACGTTTTCACCTGGTGCCGTGTAGTTATTCAGACTATAAAACCGCCACATCCGGCGAATTGCCCGATCTTTGGTGGCGTACTTATCAAAAATTAAACTGATAATCACAATTATACCCGTACTTTAACGTTAACAATCCTTACAGTTTTTATATTCTGATGAAGAAATTCCTTTTATTGATCATAGTTCTTTTGCCGGCAATGGCGTTTGCTCAAACCACTGATAACTTTACTATTAATGGCAAATTAGGCAATTTGGGGGCGCCTGCTAAAATTTACCTGTCGTACCAGTTAGGAGCCAACAGCATGATCGACTCGGCCGATGTTGTTAATGGCGCTTTTAGTTTCACCGGCAAAATGATAAACCCTGTGAACGCCAGCTTAGTTGTTGACTACAAAGGCCTTGGGCTTGAAAAATTCACACAGCAATACTCAGATGGCAGGGCGCTGGCCAAAAACGCCGATAACCTTAATTTTTTTATTGACAGAGGCACCATAACCATCACCAGTAAAGATTCGGTATCTAAAGCTAAAATTGAGGGTTCACAACTTAATCTGGATAATATAAAGTTACAGGCACAGTTAAAAGGCATCAACATGAAAGGCGAGCGGTTAATGGCCGAAGTTCAGGCTGCAACTCCGGAGCAAAAAAACTCGGCTGCTTTTCAAAACAGCATCCAGGCTAAATACAAAGCCCTGCAAACATTACAGAGCTTCACACTAAAAAGCTTTATTACCGATAATCCCAACAGCTATTTGAGTTTATTGGCACTGAGCTCGGTAGGTGGCCCATCGCCAGATCCGCAGGAGATTGAGCCATTATTCAATTCATTATCGGTTGAAGTGCGCGCAACAGAAGCGGGAAAAGTGCTAAAAAAACAGCTTGATGCTTTAAAGTTTACGGCTATTGGTTCTGTAGCCCCAGATTTTACTCAAAACGATGTAAACGGCGTACCTGTTAAGCTTTCTTCTTTCAGGGGCAAATATGTTTTGCTTGATTTTTGGGCATCATGGTGCGGCCCTTGCAGGCAGGAAAACCCTAATGTGGTGCGTAACTACAACAAATACAAAGGGAAAAACTTTACGGTATTAGGCGTATCATTAGATAGGGCCGATGGTAAAGCTGCATGGCTGGCCGCCATAAAAAACGACGGCTTAGAGTGGACACAGGTATCCGACCTTAAATTTTGGAACAACGATGTGGCCGCCCTTTATTCTATCACTTCTATCCCCCAAAACTACCTTATAGGTCCCGATGGTAAAATAGTAGCCAAAAACCTACGCGGCGCCGACTTGGACGCCAAACTGGCCGAGTTGTTTGGGAAGATATAGTTTGGTGAGTGGTTGATTGGGTTGGATTGAGTTAGAATAAGTTGATTATGTTGGCAACCACTCAACATAATTAACCACTTAACCTAATCAACTCAATCAACCACTTAACTCAATCAACTTAACCCAACTAATCAACCAAATTCCCTATATTGCGGTATTAAGTTACTGACATGAAAAAAGCATTATTACTAACGTTGGCCGCTTTGCCGGCCTTTTCTTTTGCACAGGATGCAAAATATATCATTAAAGGAAAAATTGGCGACGTAGGCGCGCCTGCTAAGGTTTACCTGGAGTACAGGATAGCCAAGGGCAAATCCCAAACAGATTCGGCTGCCGTTGTGGGTGGCAAATTTGAGTTTAGCGGTAAAGCCGGGGCAGCCCCCCTTAACGCCTACCTACTGTATAACCCCAATGGCACAGGCACATCCAAGGCAGAAGACTACCGCTCTATTTATCTTGAACCGGGAGTGATTAACATTACCACCGCCGATTTGCTTGCCAACGCTAAGGTAGATGGCCCTAAAACCAACCAGGATAACGAGGCCTACCAAATTGCCCAAAAGCCGGTTGGCGACGCTTATAAGGCTATGGAGGAGAAGCAAAAAACAGCTACCGACCAGCAAAAGGCTTCGCCGGAATTTATACAGCAGGCTAAAGCCGACGAGAAAGCAGCCGACGCGCTAAGTGCGGCTATCGATAAAAAATTCATCACCGAGCATCCCGACTCTTACATTAGCTTAAACGCATTAGAATCTTTTGCCTATAGCGCCGATTACGTAGATATTAAACCACTATTTGATGCGCTAACCCCAGCCATTAAAAGTACTGAAGACGGCAAAAAATTTGCCGATAGGATGCCTAAAATAAAAGCTGTTGCTTTGGGTGCCACCGCTCCTGAATTTGCCGAGGCTGATACCGCCGGCAAAATGATAGCGCTATCATCATTCCGTGGTAAATATGTGTTGATTGATTTTTGGGCATCATGGTGTGGGCCTTGCCGCAGGGAAAATCCTAACGTAGTAAAAGCTTACAACCACTATAAAGATCAGAAGTTTACCATTTTAGGGGTATCTTTAGATAAACCAACCGCCAAAGATAAATGGCTGGCTGCCATCCACAAAGATGGCCTTACCTGGAACCATGTATCCGATCTTAAATTTTGGGATAGCAAAGCGGCCGATATGTACGCGGTACGTGGCATCCCTCAAAACTTCCTTTTAGATCCCAACGGCAAAATCATCGCCAAAAACCTTCGCGGCGAAGATTTAGAAGCCAAGTTAGCCGAGATTTTCGGGAAGATATAATTGGTTTATTAGTTCACTGGTTCATTAGTTTATTGGTTGAACTGTTTGATAAAAAAGCCATGTCGATTAACTTTTGACATGGCTTTTTTGTGCGATGTAATTGACTATTAAACTATTCCACTAATGAACGAATGAACCAGTGAACCAATGAACTACAGTAGATCAAACCCAATATCTTTCCTGAAATACATGCCATCGTAATAGATGCGGCTGGCATCAGCTGTGGCTTGCTGCAGGGCGGTAAACATATCGTTTTGCAGGGTAGTTATAGCTAAAACTCGACCGCCTGTGGTAATCACATCCTCGCCCTGTGTGCTGGTACCGGCGTGGAACACAATCGAATCGCGCACGTTTTCGGTGCCGGTTATTACTTTATTTTTAAGGTATTCGCCCGGGTAACCGCCTGCTACCATTACTACGGTGGCCGCTGTTTTGGGGGAGATGGTTAGTTCTCTTTCGTTAAGGTTACCTTCGGCAACGCCTTGTAGCAGGTCTACAAAGTCGGTTTCAATGCGGCGCATTACGCTTTCGGTTTCCGGGTCGCCCATACGGCAGTTGTACTCTATTACCCATGGCTGACCGCCCTCATTCATCAAGCCAATAAAAATGAAGCCCTTATAGGGAATATTATCTTTTTTAAGCCCCTCAATAGTTGGGATAATCACCAGCTCTTCTACCTTTTTCATGTAGGCAGCATCAGCAAACGGAACAGGAGAAATAGAGCCCATACCGCCGGTATTTAAACCTGTATCTCCCTCACCTATACGCTTATAGTCTTTTGCCTCGGGTAAAATTTTGTAGTTGGTGCCATCGGTCATTACAAAAACCGATAGTTCGATACCTTTCAAAAATTGTTCAATTACCACGCTTGAACTGGCATCGCCAAACTTCGCTTCGGCCAGCATTTGGGTAAGTTCGTGCTGGGCTTCTTCCAGAGTAGTGCAAATGAGTACCCCCTTGCCGGCGGCAAGGCCATCGGCCTTAAGTACTACAGGTAAACCAGCAGTTTCAAGGTAGGTAAGTCCCTCTTGCAGTGTATCTTTAGTAAAAGTACGGTAGGCTGCTGTAGGCACGCCATGCTTTAACATGAACTGCTTACTGAAATCCTTACTACCCTCTAACTGAGCGCCAAGGGCTTCCGGACCAATAACCGGGATACTTTTCAGCTGCTCATCGGCCAGGAAAAAATCGTGAATACCTTTTACCAGGGGCTCTTCGGGTCCTACCAGTACAAGGTTAATAGCCTCACTGATAACCAATTGTTTAATACCCTCAAAGTCGGTCACCTTGATGTTAACGTTAGTGCCGTATTGGTGAGTACCGGCGTTGCCGGGGGCGATAAATAACTTTTGGCATTTAGGGCTTTGCGCAATTTTCCAGGCGAAGGCGCTTTCCCTTCCGCCCGAACCGAGGATCAGGATATTCATGGGGGCAAAGATAGTTTTTTTGAACGGTTAGTTTGGTCGTCCGAACCAGAGTTTTAGCAGGTGCGATTTTTCCTCAAAAACGAGGGGTACTTTTCATTAAATACATCCTCAAAATTGCTTAAAAGCATACCAATTAAGCACTTAACTACGACCGCCGGCATACCAAATAAGCACCTCCTAAATACCAAATGCATACCATTGGGTAACCAACTGGTAACCTTTGTTTTTAAATAGTCAGATTTTGTGTTGGGTGGGTAAGTGACGGGGCGAACTACCTTTATAGATTACGGGGATGCTTAGAAGTGGGCGAAGTACTCGTGACTCTTTTATCAATACAACTATACTTTGTAAAAGCGACTACAATCGGCCCGCTCATTCGCCGCGGGTGGGCTTGTTACTTTTGGAGCCTCAAAAGTAACCAAAACGGCTGTCAGCAGAGAGGTTTCTTTGCCGCACGGGGCCATTGCCCTGCAAAACGGCCAGAACCAGGGCTGCAATTATTTGCCCCTGCCCTCTGTGGTCTACGCTTCGCAAAACTTGCTATGCCCACAGCCGCACAACCCACCATTGTTCTGCCCGTTTTCGCCCGAAACTTATCTGCTGACGGGAAGCGAAAAGTTTGACGTCATTTATGCTGCTTTATTGGGCATCTGCCTATATATCTTCCCATCAAGTTCACATCCTCCTTTTGCATGCTGTGGATGTTCTGATTGTATAGTTGGGTCTTGAGGATTAATATTAAATTTAGGCTTCCCCCATTGTTTAAAAAAGAATGCCACCCCTTTTTTATTGCATTCATTTTTCACAAAGTCAATCCATTCTTTTTCTATTGGTCTTGCTTTATGCCCCGATTCACCACCAACTATAACCCAGTCTATTTTTTTTAGGTTTAAGGTTTTTACGGGAGCAATCAAAGGTTCTATAGATAAAAACTTAATTTTTGCTTCAGTTTTAGCAAGTTCATCAACACGAAACGTGTATTGGTCGCTCTCTACCGATACCCCCATCCAGATATTATCACTCCAATTTAATTCTTTTGATAACTCAAGTAATCTTTCTGAGCGTTTGGTCAAAACCTGATATATATGCTGAGGGGTACTATTCATTACAGAAAAAACTGCTTTAATAAAATCGGCCGGTACATCAGGATGAAAAAGGTCACTCATTGAGTTAACGAAAACAATTTTTGATTTTTTCCAGGTAAAGGGAATATTTAATGAGTCCGCATGTGTCCTAATATTGAACCCATCTTTATATTTATCAATCCCCATAGCCTTCAACCGTTTAGACATTACTTCTGCATAACAAAATTTACAACCAGGGCTGATTTTAGTGCAGCCAGTTACAGGATTCCACGTTAGTTCTGTCCATTCTATATTTGACTGTGCCATAAATTAGATCGTTATTAATGTCTGTTTGTCTATATCTTTTATTTTATGGATGTCGCCATTTAAAGATACGTAATCATTTTTTATAATTTTTTCCGTTTTCAGGTTCTTCAATATCACGTTTGTATGTTTCGGCAAGAAACCGTTAGTCAAACCATACTCATAAACCTGATAGTTGCTTTTTAAAGTTTTATTAATTATTAAAGCCCTTAAATCACTTTCAAATGCCTCGGTTTTCTTTGGACCCAAAACTTTATTGCTAAATAAATCCACTTGCCCTATTGTGTGGTTATCATTGTCTATATCAAAATTAGCCTCACCTCTTATTTTATCCAATTTCCAACTTTGATTAAGAAACTTTTCTATCCCTAATGTATGATGAGTGCCAAAAATCAAACCATATATATTAGAGTTCTTTTTTATAGAAAATGGCGCTAAATAATATGACTTCGAAAATGGAATTAATGATTTATAATAATTAAATATTGTTCTGTGAATGTTGTAGTAATTCTTATTTAATAAGTCATTCTTATTGATGGAAACATGCTTTGTAAAAGCTTCATGTTCAGAAAATCTAGTAAACAATGAAGAGGATATAAAAAATAGAAAATCAGTGGTATTGGCCGTAATTAATTTTAAAAAGACATCTTCATTTATCTGTTTAATACCATTTTGATCTAAAAATATCAAGTTTGCGGTATTACTTGCTTTTATCTGTGGATATAGCCTTTTAAAAACTAATTGAAAATCTTCGTTATAATGATGAATTTTTATGTAGTCTTCCTTTTCAAACGGAATCAAATTTTCAACAAGTGTATCATATGCTGTTTTAGTAAACTCGTTAAAGTAAACATTAACTTTTAAATTTTTACTTCTGATTAAAGATTCATATTTCTTAATATTATCCAAGATAAGAATAGGACTGCCTTTAGTTCCAATGCAATCAAATCCCTCTCCTGCAAAGAAATCAAAAATATTAATCTCAGGCCAAATTATTTTATTGGGTGAAAGAAAAACAGGTAACCATTCTAACAGGTATTTTTCAAATAAGGTAAGTTTTGTTTTGGTACCTTCGTCAAAAGGTTTCCTAAAAAGGTTTTTGGTTGGCATATACTAATATAAACAATTATTTATAGCTAATTATCAATTGTATACCCTAATATAATAATATGAATATTTTGTCCTAAAGAAGGTTACTTAGACCCAAACCATTGAACTTAAATATGGTCACTTTTATCAACTTCTTCACCCCCCCTCCAAAAACTCCTCAATCACCCCATCGTCATCCAAGTTAAATATTGCTTCGGCAAGCTGAGTTTGCCCTTTAGCCAAGGCTATAGAAGCAAGGGCGCAACTTGCCAACGACAAGTCCCATGGTTTACTGATTGCCAGGACACCCAATTCTCCAAGCTCAGTAATGGCGTTTTGAAAGGCAGGCAATAATGCCTTAGGTAATGGTGGATTATTTTTGTGCCTGCAAATCTCAATCAACATAACCATACCTAATACATTAAAATCTACCAGCTGTTTTTCTTTGGCTATGCGTGTTAAATGAGGTACAGCATAATAGGATGCAAAGCTCACATCGCCCTGGTGGTGTAACTCATCCCAAAGCTCCTGGTATATAACGTTTACTTCGGCAAGCGTAGTAGCTTTTTCAAGTTTAAGCAAAGCTACCGAGGCATCATAAGTGCTTTTTTTATAGCCTCCTTCAAGGTCGGCCCACCTCGGATCGTCTAATTGAAGGTAAGGTTCATTGATTTGTTTTTTTGGGAAAAACTGGCCTAAGGTGAATGTCATGGTGATGATTTTGAGGTAAGTTAAAAATATTAAACCATTAATATTCTACAACGCGTGTATCCCGCAGGAAAATCGTTTTTAACATTTTCATACAAGGAGAAATCCTTCAATTAGCGGACAACAGGTAGCCGCTATGCGCAATGTTATTAAGTTAGGGAAAAAAGAATTAGAAATAATAATGAATTTCGAATGTCCAACATCGAAGGGTTTTACTTCATTATTCGATATTGGACATTCAATGTTCGATATTAAAATCAACATTAAATCCTTAACTTAATGACATTGCGCTATGCGGCATTGAATATTTGATAAAACAAAAATTGCCGCATCGCGGCTACCTATTTGTAGAACAAATATTTTATTTTTTTGCTCCGTAGGAGCTACCTTTTACCGCGCAAATCTTTAAAAGCGATTTCCCTGATGTATCCCATACTACCGACTACAATTTGTAGAAATCCACATCACCGATGAAGAGCAAAGAAATTATAATACGGTTAAACTCCGAATGCCAACACGCTAAGAAAGACTTCCGACGTTTTGAAAACTTCGGAAGTCTGGCATCTATAAACTCTTCGCAAAGCTTCTCCTGCACATCATACCTCTCATCCCAGGTCCTCACTCCTTTGTCCCAAAGTCCTAAAATCTAAAAGTCCAAAAAGTCCCTTCCTCCTTTATCCAAAAATCCCTAATCCCCTCCCCTACAACTTGTAGTTTTAACAATTAATTCTCAGACTGAAACAATGGGGGCTTTTATGCGTAAACAGCCACATTTTATAGCTACAGAATGTTATTTTTGGTACTTGAACAAAGTAAACGCAGGTACAATTATTCGTTAATAATGCTAAATGTTTAACTTTCGGGGTTTAAAACTTTAGCTTAAAAGGCAGCACTTTACTGATTAAATGAAAAAAGCACTGGTTATTGGATGGCTTTGTATTTTATGTTTAGCCATTGGCGGCATTTTTTGGTATAACGATTATGTTTACAGCCTGCCAACGCCTGTGCCCGCTAATTACCACGCGGTAGCTAACGGCAAGCATATTGATATGCCGCAGCAATTGAAGTTTGGCAATCAAAAGCCTGTGTTTCTGCACTTTTTCAATCCCGATTGCCCGTGTTCGCGGTTCAACATAGCGCATTTTAAAACCCTGGTAAAGGAGTATGGCAAACAGGCCAACTTCGCTGTTATATTGATGACCGATAAATATTATACCGCCGCCCAGGTTAAGCAAAAGTTTGATATTGATGTACCCGTGGTTATTGACCCTGCGCTGGCTGTTAAGTGCGGCGTGTACTCCACCCCGCAGGCGGTATTGTTAAACACCGGCGGTAACCTGTATTACCGGGGCAATTATAACAGCAGCCGCTACTGCACCAACGCCAAAACAGAATATGCCCGCATGGCTTTAACCGCCTTGCTGCAAAACAGCCAACCCATCGCTTTTAATCCCCTGGCTCTTAGGGCCTATGGTTGCAGCCTACCAGGCTGTAGCAAATAACCTACCTTTTCATGGAAAACCGAGATCTTGAATATCAACTTTACAGCAACACCATAAAGGCCGAAGTAAAAAAACGGTCGGACAGGCTGATGGACTACTTTATGGCCGCGTATTTTGTTATAGGGTTGTTGCTGGCCGGGTTTTATGATACGTGGCTTATCGCTATCAGCATAAGCGGCTTATCCTTACTGGCATATTACTCTACCAAATTTTTACTGCCCGAATCTGATCTGTACCAATATGTTTTAAGCTGCGTTATGGCCGTGTTTATGGCTCAGTATATATATGAAATGCATGGCTTGTTTGAAATGCACTTCTTCGCGTTTATAGGCAGTGTTATTTTAATTACCTACCAAAACTGGAAACTGCAATTGCCCATGTTAATTGTAGTAGGCATACATCATGCCTTGTTTGCTTACCTTCAAAACTCGGGCGTTAATGGCATTTTTTTTACGCAACTGGCCTATTTTGATGTGCAAACTTTTATAATCCATATTTTGCTAACCACGGTTATTTTCTTTGTGTGTGGTTTATGGAGTTTTCAGCTTAACCGGGCAAGCGAGCAGCAGGTGGTACACACTATTGAAATGAAAGAGCTGGCACAGGAAGCTATGCTAAGCCAGGAGCGTAAAGAAAACCAGGAAAAACTGGAAAAATTAAACCACGAACTGGTTGAATTTAATCAACAGCTGGATGAGTCGCGCCGGGAGGCCGAGGAAGCTAACCAGGCCAAGAGCGTGTTTTTGGCAACCATGAGCCACGAGATCCGTACGCCGATGAACGGGGTGATCGGCATGTCGACCCTGCTGGCAGAAACCGCCTTATCTGATCAGCAACGCATGTATACCGAAACCATCACCAACTGCGGTGAAAGTTTGCTAACGGTAATTAACAACATCCTGGATTTTTCGAAGATAGAAGCCGGTGGCATGGAGCTGGAGCATGAGGACTTTCACCTGCGGCTGGCTATTGAGGAGGTACTGGATATATTTAGTACCCGAGTGGCCCAAACGGGTATCGAGATTGCTTATTTTATTGAAGAGGGCATACCGGCACAGATTATTGGCGATAAGGTGCGCTTGCAACAGATATTGATTAACCTGGTAGGCAACGCGGTGAAATTTACTTTCCAGGGCGAGGTGATGATATTTGTAAGCCTGTTGAATGACGTCAGTCCCGATAACCTGGTATTAAAATTCGAGATCCGTGATACCGGTATTGGTATCCCCGAAGAGAAGAAGGAACGCCTGTTTAAAGCCTTTAGCCAGGTCGACTCATCAACTACCCGCAAATATGGCGGTACCGGGCTGGGTCTGGTGATATCAGAAAAACTGGTTAAGCTGATGGGCGGCCAGATTAATGTGAGCAGCGTAAGCGGCAGCGGATCTGTTTTTTCATTTACCATGGTAACCAGCGCGGGCTTTAAAAAATTACAGCCTTACCGTCAGTATGATATGTCGGCCCAGGAGGGTAAGCGCATTTTGGTAGTAGATGATAATTTAACCAACCGCAACATCCTCGAAATTCAACTTCAAAACTGGAAGTTGAAACCCGAACTGGTATCATCGGGCGAAGAAGCGCTGATACTGTTAAAGGATGATCCGGATTTCGACCTCATGATCACCGACGCGCAAATGCCACAAATGGATGGTGTGCAACTGGCAAGGCAGGTAAAGGCGATGTACCCCGGTTTGCCTATTATTTTACTTAGCTCCATTGGCGATGAAAAGAAAAACAAGCAGCACAACATTTTTAGTTTTATACTTACCAAGCCCATTAAGCAGCACGCCTTAAGCAAATACATTTTACATAGCCTGCAGCCAAAGCAGGAAAACGGCGCGGGTGCGGCCCAGCATAAAATACCTGTTGATCTTGGTAACAAATACCCTTTAAATATTTTGGTTGCCGAGGATAACGTGATAAACCAAAAGGTGATTTTGCACATGCTGATGAAAATGGGTTACCAGGCAGCTATTGCCGGCGATGGCAGCGAGGCCGTAAAGCTCACTTTACAAAACTCGTACGATCTCATCCTCATGGATATGCAAATGCCGGTGATGGATGGCATTGAGGCCACCCAATTGATCAGAGCGCGCAACATTAAACAACCCATAATTATAGCCCTTACCGCCAACACCCTCAAAGGCGACCGCGAGGAGTGCCTTGCCGCCGGTATGGACGACTACCTTGGCAAACCCATAAAGGTAGACGACCTGGTACACAAGTTAGAAAACTGGTACCTGGCGAAAGTGTAGTTTTTTTTGAGGTGCTGGGGTTTCCGGTGCGGGGAGCCAGGTTCGGGGTGCGGAGTTTTATCCCATCGCTGCCGCAAGGCTCTGCCTTGTGGCCCGCGTTTAGATAGCTAACAAATAAAAAAATGGGGTCATGTTGAGCCTGTCGAAACACGCGGGCAAAGGCCTCTACGCGCGTCCTTCGACAGGCTCAGGATTGACCCAGCCTTTAAACCGCTTTTCCTTTTTGTCTTGATTCCTGACTCTTAACTCTTGATTCTACTTCATATCCCACCATATCCTGCTGGTTATTTTATCGCCGCCGGTAAGGTTGGCTACTGCCACGTTATAATTAGCCGTATTTACCTGTTTATCAACCGTTGAATAAGCCATACGCCTTGGTATTGCTCCCGGCGATTGGCTGCCCGGGTAAGTTACCGGGTTTAAAACCGGGAAGCCGGTACGGCGGTAATTGCTCCATGCTTCAAACTCGTTAAACAGGTTGCAGGCCCAATATTGGGTATTGATCATTTCCAGTCCCTTACTATCGTCGTAGGGATTGTTATCAAGGTAACTTTGCGCGTCGCTGTCGCTTATGGTACCCGCAGCGCCATAAGCTGTAAGTTCGGTAATGGCGGCCAATACACCGTTGTTGTAATGTGCTTCGGCGCTGGTGCCTATTCCCCAGCGTTTGTTGGCGTCGGCCAATAACAATTCCGATTCGGCATAGGTGAGCACAAAGGTTGGCGCGGTGGCGTTAAATATAATAGGGCTTGGCCTTGAGTATAAATTCAGGTGCCCCAAATAAGTTTCGCCATTAGGGCCTTTGTAATTGATAATGCCATATTTAGTATTACCCAAGTCATAGCCGTTTGGCAAACCTACCTGGTCGACAGCATTTGATGAGCTGGTGCTATCAACAACGGCCAATACCGGTAAACGCGGGTCGCCGTTGTTTTTCAAAAAGTCGATAAAAGTTTTGCTCAGCTGGCCTGATAAGGCGATGTCGCCATCCAGTCCCAAACCACGCCATGCTTTGTTAATGGTCACCTGGTCGGTACCGTGCGGTACTATAGCATTATCATCATTACTGGCCATGGTTTTGCCAATCACTTTGGTTACATAGGTTTTGGCCGTAGCCGGATCAACCTTGGTAAGGCGCATGGCCATGCGCAGCAGCAAACTGTTGCCAAAGCGTTTCCACTTGGCTATCTGATCGTCCTGGCCAGAAAAGTAAAGATCACCTGTGGGCTTATCTGCCTTGTCATCCAAACTATCAACCGCCTGCGATACTTCTTTCAGCAAATCGGTGTAAATAGCCTGTTGCTTATCGTATGCGGGAAAATATGTTTTGCTGATGTAAGCTTTACCTGCATTAAAGTAAGGCACGTCGCCATAAATATCGGTAATGCGTTCAAACACCAGGGCTTTCATAATACGGGCCATCTGGTGCAGGTTTTTGTACTGCGCCTTGCCGGTTGTAGTAGTGTACATATCAACGGCGTACTTTACCTGGTTGGTGTAGGCGTGATCAAAGTATGATCCCCAGCCGCCGTAGCTCAGCAGGTATTTATCGCCAAAATAATAACCGGATAGCGATGCGAAATGTTGAATGTAACAGCCCGCGCCCTGTAGTTCGGTTTCCTCTATTTCGATGCCATTATCGGTACTGCCTGTATAAAAAAGTTGGGTGGTGGTTAGTAAATTATTAGGATCAAAAACATCAACCGAAACCGAGTTTGGGTCGGTATTGGTTTTAAGCAGGTCTTTTTTACACGATGATGCAAAGGCCATGATGATCATAGCGCTTGCCAGTATATATGCTGATTGTAATTTCATGTTAAGCGTTTTAAATTTTATAATGATCATCTTAAAATTTGGCGTTAAGGTTAAGTCCGAATGTGCGGGTGTACGGTACCCCGGCCTGCTCAATACCCTGCGGACCGTTTGAATAATTTGATTCGGGATCAATATTTGGTGTATGCTTCATGATGGTGAACACGTTGCGGGCCACGGCACTCAAGGTGATACCCTGTATTTTGTTATTGAACATTTTGGCCGGGAAGGTATAACCCAAAACAATCTGCCTGAATTTGATGAAGCTGTCATCATACAAAAACATCGACGCGTTATTGCTCATGGCTACATAATAATCCTGGGCATAAAGCTGATTGGTGCCGTAACGCTTATCCCTGCCTGGTAAGGTTTCTTTTGATAGACCGTAGTTGTAGGCATACCAGTTGGTGCCCGAGAAAATTTTGCCGCCAAACTTACCATCAATCAAAAACGACAAACTCAGGTGTTTGTAGCGAAACTCGGTGGTTAAACCGGTTGTCCATGGGTTAATTCCCGAACCAAGATCTTTGTAAGTTGCGAGGCTGGGATCGGGAGCGCCGGTTGCCGGATCGATGATAATTTTTCCGTTGGCATCACGTGCCGGATCAAGCGCGTAAATCTGGAACGCCGATTTACCTACCGTTTGAGACATGTAGGCTACACCCAAACCTTCATCCTCACCTGCCCTTGAGTATCCAACCGGGTAATTGGCTGAGCCCGCCGAAAGCGACAGCACTTTGTTGGAGTTATAGGTGATGTTGACCGTCTCCGTCCAGCTAAAATTAGCGGTTTTGAATGGTACACCAGAAAGCAGCAACTCTACCCCTTTGTTTTGAATAACACCAGAGTTAAGCAATACGGCGTTATAGCCCGATGTTTCGGACGTTACCGCCGGGATTACCTCCTTGCTTATTTTTTTATCGTAATAAGATGCATCGAGGTGTAAACGGCCTCCCCATAGGGTGATCTCGCTACCAATTTCAAACTCCTTGGCCGATGATGGCTCCAGGGCCGCGTTTGGTACCGTGCTGCCGTTGGAGATATTACCAACCGGGTGCCCGTTCAAATTACCAATATTGTTATACCCAAGCAGGGTTTGGTAAGGCGAATCGGCCTCGCCGCCTACGTTAGCGTAACCTACCCTTATTTTACCCAGATCCATATGGGCGATGTGGAAAAAATCGGAGAATACAAACGAGCCGCTGATAGATGGATAAAAGTAATCTATCTTTTTACCCGGGGCCAGGGTGCTATACCAGTCGTTACGACCGGTTGCGCTCAGGTACAGGTAACTTTTAAAATTAAAATCTAAAGTTCCATAAATGGATTTGTTAACTACCACCGGGTTACTTTCGGTTTCAACGGGGCTGGCCAGATTGCCAATGGTGTACAGGTAAGGCGTTTGAAAAGTAGTACCCGATGCGTCAATTTGATCTGTAACCGCTCTGCGGGAGTTGGCACCTAACAAGCCGGTGACGCTAAAATCTTTATTCACCTTAAACATTTTACCCAGCATGGCATCCATGTTTAACTCGGTTGATTTAATGTTTTCTTCCATCATGGCGCCATCGCTTTGGTAAGCGGTACCGTTGGGGGTAATGATGGTATTTCTGTCTTCAAAAAAATCCTCGCCTACCCTAAACTGCAGGTAAAAGCCATTATCGAAAGTATACTTGGCATCGGCCGAACCAATGAAGCGGTTACGGCTGGTGTTGTTGATAAACTTGTAAGCCGCAAAGTAGGGGTTGGTAGTATAAGCATCATCCAAAAACTGGTTTTCAGATCCATCGGCCTTATACCCCGGTGCCAGCGAAGTGATATTGACGTTAGGCGGTAAAAATAAGGTTGCAAAGTTCACGCTACCAGGCGCATCTGATACACTTGGGCGGTTGTGGGTAAATGCATTAATGTACTGCGCCTTTAATTGCAATGCCAGGTGCTTATCTAAATTATAATTGGTTGATAACGAGAACGACTGTTGTTTATACCCCGCATTGGGAATAATGCTGTTATTATGCAAATCGCTCACCGAAAAACGCACACTACCATCATCGGCAATGGCTTTGCTAAATGACACGGTGTTGGTAATGGCCGATCCATCTTTATAAAACCGCCCAACGTTGCCGGTCATGGCGCTGTAGGGGCGCTGTACGCCATCAAACTGGTAAGCGGGTTTACCATCAAGTTTGGCTCCCCAGCTGGATAGGCCCAATTCAAAAGCACTTGAGCCGTCAATTGGTTTTTGGCCCTGGCTTCCCTGGCCGTAAGTGGTTTGCCAATCGGTATTATCAATTACGTTGGTTACTACAAAATTGGAGTTTAGCTCCACTCCTATACCCTTGGCGTTTTTGCCAGATTTGGTAACGATCAATATAACGCCCCTGCTGCCCCGGTAACCATAAAGGGCGGTAGCGGCAGCACCTTTTAGTACGGATACATCTTCAATATCATCGGGGTTAATGTTAATGGTACCATCGCCGCCATCGGCACCACCGTAGCCACCGCCAACATCGGTTTGGCGGTAGGTACTGTTTTGCATGGGGATACCATCAATCACATATAAAGGCTGGTTTGTACCGGTAATATCAGATATACCACGAATCACCACATTGGCCGATCCACCCGGACCGGTAGCCACATTGGTTACGTTAACGCCCGCAACTTTACCTTCCAGGCCGTTCACAAAATTTGTTTCACGGGCTTCGGTCAGTTCGGCACCTTTTACGGTGGTTTGGGAGTAGCCTAAGGCCCGCCGTTCCTTTTTAATACCCAGGGCGGTTACCACCACATCCTTCAATTCCTCCGTATTGGGTTGCATTTTTATGGCGATGGTTGTTTGACTGCCGTTTATGGGTACCTCTACAGTTTTATAACCAATAAATTTAAAACTAAGGGTTGAGCCGGTTACCACACTAAGTGTAAAACCACCATTGGTATCTGTAAAAGAGCCAGAGGTGTTGCCCTTAATCCCAACAGTTACACCGGGCATGGTTTGGCCGGTAACGGCATCGGTAACGGTTCCCTTGATGGTAATAGCTGTTTGCGCCACAGCCGTACCAGCTGTTAATAGCAGCGATACAAGAAACAGCAAAAAAGAATAGCGTTTAATTGAGTAGAATTTTTGTTTCATAAGCTTATAGGTCAGGGTAAAAAAATACAAAACGGGCAACTGCTTAACCGCGGCTGGTTAAATAGTTTAGGGCAATAAGTGCTTTTACCGGATTTTGCAGGTCGGCAGTAAAAGGCGTTTAGGTACGTGCATAATTGTTTATGCAAACACAAGATAGTAAAATTTAATTTTAAGTTTAATTGTAGAGACAAATTAAAGTTGTGGGTGAGTGGGGATGTAGGGGAGACTGGGGCTTATGAGGAGGGGCATGACGTAAACTAACCAAGGGACGACTCACCCCGACGAGGCTTCGCCCGTCTGCCCCTCTCTCCGACTTCGGTGATTGTTGCGCAACTCGACAATAAAGTTCTTTGAAATATTGATTAAAACAGTGCTTTTTAGTAAATTAAAGGCATGCAA
>NZ_JAUFPS010000015.1 GCF_030409315.1 Mucilaginibacter flavus
TTTTTTTTTCTTTTCTCCCTTTGACATGAAACAAAAGTAAGAAATAAAAAAATAAATTTAATTTTCAAACTGAGACACTACCAGAAATTTGCACAATAACACTTTTAAGTTATATTTGCGTTACTACAGTAATAACAATTCAATTTTAGCCTCCTGGGCCCTCAACTACGCAGGGAAAAGATGCACGGCTAACTTAAAACTTTCTTAAAACATTTAATAATTGCATGGCATTAAATAACACGCCTGAATTTGACTATAATTCAACCAGGAATAAACTGATCCTGACAGAATATGGCCGCAATGTACAAAACATGGTTAAGTACATTATCGCGCTGCCTACTAAAGAAGAACGTAACCGTTACGCCCAGGTGGTGATAGACCTGATGGGCTTTTTAAATCCGCACCTGCGCGATGTGGCCGATTTTAAGCACAAGCTTTGGGATCACCTGCACATCATATCTGATTACCAGATTGATGTTGACTCACCGTACCCAAAACCATCCCCAGAACAAATTCACCTGAAGCCCGCGCCTTTGCGTTACCCGCATCAGCGTATCAAATACAAGCACTATGGCAAAACCATTGAGCTGATGATTGAAAAAGCGAAAAGCATTGAAGAGCCGGAACGTAAACGCCACATGGTGCAAGCCGTTGCCAACTTCATGAAAATGGCCTACGTACAGTGGAACAAAGATTCGGTAGCTGACGAAAGCATTATTGCCGATTTGTACGCCCTATCTGGCGGCACCCTAAAACTGGACGAAAACGTGAACCTTAACCGTGTTGAGTTTAGGCCAAACAACCATCCGCAAAACAACAATAACAACAATCGCGGGCGTACCAACAATAACCAAAACAACAATAACCGTGGCGGTGGTGGTGGCGGTGCCCGTACCAACAATGGCGGCGGTCAGCGTAATAACAACAATAACCAAAACAACCGCAACCGTAACAATGGTGGCAAAAAATATTAGTTCACTTGTTCATTAGTTCATTGGTCTCGTCTGATGGATTAGGTGACAGGATGAATTGCTAAACTTGTTTAAAAATTTTAGCTGATAGCCCGGCTCTTTGTGATGAAGAGCCGGGCTATTTTCGTTTTAAAGACTTTTTAAAGGATGAGTTTGGTATAAGAAAGGTGCATTAAAAGATATGGAAAGATACTTCAAAAGGTGTTTGCAGGGAGCTGTCAAGTATATTAAAAGGCCTGTTTTAACACAAAAAACAAAGTTTAAGAAGTTTTAGGTCGATATTTTCAAATTTCAAAAAGCGACAAACTATAAAAGACCAATGAACTAATGAACCACTGAACTAATGAACCAAAGGTGAAAAAAAATTATAATCTTTGCCGGGAATTAAAACTCTTTTGGTGGAGTTGGAGTTCAACAATTTGAAACATTGATATATCAATTATAAGCACCTATGACTAACGCATTTGTGATCAACGGCGGGAAACCGCTAAAAGGCGAAATCACTCCGCAGGGAGCAAAAAACGAGGCACTACAGGTAATTTCGGCGGTATTGCTTACCGAAGAAAAAGTTACCATCAGCAATATACCCGATATTAAAGATGTTAACAAACTCATTGAACTACTGGGCGATATGGGTGTTGTCACCGAAAAAGTGGCCGATGCTACTTACACGTTCATAGCCAAAGATATCGACCAGGATTTTTTCCAGTCGGAAGCCTTTAAATCAAAAGGTGGCGGCTTAAGGGGCTCTATCATGATTGTGGGGCCGTTGCTGGCCCGTTTCGGCAAGGCATCCATCCCAAAACCCGGCGGCGATAAAATAGGCCGTAGGAGGCTGGATACGCACTTTTTAGGCTTCGAGAAGCTGGGTGCCCAGTTCAATTACAATCCCGAGGACGGCTTTTTCAACGTAGATGCTTCCAACCTGCAGGGTACCTATATTTTGCTCGATGAAGCATCCGTAACCGGTACAGCCAACATTGTAATGACTGCCGTGCTATCAAAAGGAACCACCACCATTTACAACGCCGCCTGCGAGCCATATCTGCAACAGCTTTGTAAAATGCTTAACCGCATGGGTGCCAAAATCAGCGGTATAGGGTCAAACCTGCTTACTATTGAGGGGGTTACCAAACTTGGCGGTACCGAGCATAGGATGCTGCCGGATATGATCGAGATTGGTTCATTCATCGGTCTTGCGGCGATGACTGGCTCCGAGATCACCATTAAAGATGTGCAGTACAAAGAACTGGGCATGATTCCCGATGTATTTAAACGCCTGGGCATCAAACTGGAGCTGCGTGGCGACGATATCTACATCCCTGCCCAGGACCATTACGAAATTGAGACGTTCATCGATGGCTCCATCATGACCATTGCCGATGCTCCATGGCCTGGCTTTACGCCCGATTTGTTAAGTATTGTGCTGGTAGTAGCCATACAGGCCAAAGGATCGGTGTTAATTCATCAGAAGATGTTTGAAAGCCGTTTATTCTTTGTAGATAAACTATTGGATATGGGCGCCCAAATCATCCTGTGCGATCCGCACCGTGCTACCGTGATCGGCCTGGATAAACAGGTGCAGCTGCGCGGTATCAGCATGACTTCGCCGGATATCCGCGCGGGGGTTTCCCTGCTTATCGCCGCTTTATCAGCACAGGGCAAATCAACCATTTACAACATCGAACAAATTGAACGTGGTTATCAAAATATCGATACCCGCCTTAAAGCCTTAGGTGCAGATATAACCCGGATATAAGGCGTTATTGGAGGCGAAAGGCTAAAGGTAAAAGGCCAAAGGTAGCTTCAAAAGTTGCCATGCAAACCTTTTACCTTTCGCCTTTAACCTTTTACCTACCTTTGGTTTTTAACCTCTCTTTACTATCTTTAGCCCTTGGCATTAAGCTTTGGGCTTTTTGCTTTCAGCCTTAAGCTCCTGAACATGCCCTACAAAAACCGGAAGTCGACATACGTTTATTTCATACTGATTTTTGTATTGATCAAAATGGTAATCAACCTGTTTGCCATTGGTCATTTTGGGTTTCACCGCGATGAATTTCTGCACCTGGTATTAGCCGATCATATGGATTGGGGTTATAAGGAGGTACCTCCTTTTATAGCGCTTTTAGCTAAAATCACCATCACTTTATTCGGTAATTCGGTATTTGCGGCACGCATTTTCCCAACCATTTTTGCCGGACTCATCATTTGGTTTACCGGCCGAATCGTAGTTGAATTTGGCGGGCGCAGGTTTGCCATTACCCTGGCTTGCTTAACGCTTATCTTTTCGCCTGCCTTCGCTGCCAGCGATTACCTTTTTCAGCCCGTTGTGTTCGATCAGTTTTGGTGGGTGCTCACCGTTTGGCTGTTTATCAAATACCTCAACACAACCGATGTAAGGTACCTTTACTGGCTTGGTATGGCGGTAGGTTTCGGGATGCTCACCAAGTATACCATGCTGTTTTTTACCGTAGCGCTTATTATCGGTGTACTTATCAGCAAGCAGCGTAAGTTATTGTTCAACTGGCATATATTAGGTGCTATGGCCCTTGCCATGGTTATATTTTTGCCCAATTTTATCTGGCAGGTAACGCACCATTTCCCGGTGATCACCCACATGGCAGCCTTGCGTAAAGAGCAGCTTGACTACATTACACCCGGTAATTTCATTAAACAGCAAATCACCGTGCATGGCGCGGCGCTGTTTGTTTGGCTAACAGGTTTTGCTTTTCTTATTTTCTCGTTCAGGCTGCGTAATTTTCAATTCCTGGCTATAGCTTATGTGCTTATCTTCCTGTTTTTATTGGAGATGGATGGTAAAAACTATTACCTGTTTGGAGCATATCCCATGCTTTTTGCAGCCGGTGGTTTTGGCTTTGAAAGATGGCTTAAATCAAACGGCCTGGTTTTACGCACTTTAACGGTAACACTTTTTACGCTGCCCAATATGCTACTATTGCCGCTGTTTTTGCCCATCCTACCGCTTGAGCAAACTATAGCGTGCTTTAAATACGCCACCCGACATATCAATGCATTAAAATTTGCTGTAACCTGGGAAGATCAAAAAACGCACCCCACCACGCAGGACTATGCCGATATGCTCGGCTGGGACGAAATGGCCCAAAAAGTTGGCCAGGCGTACAACAGTCTCACACCCGAACAGCAAAAACAAACCATAGTTTACGCCGATAACTACGGCGAGGCAGGCGCGCTGCACCATTACCGCAAGCAATTTAACTACCCCGATGTAGCATCGCTAAACAGTAGTTTCACCCTTTGGGCACCAGATACCCTTGCCTGCAAATACATGATCTACGTTGATGACAGCAATGGCGAAAACATCCGCCAGTTTGTGGCCGGCAACATGATAGGCTCCTATAAAAAGATAGGCGAAGTTGAATATTACCTGGCCCGAGAAAAAGGCACGGCTATTTATTTGTTAACCGATATTAAGTTTCCGTTGAAGGAAAGGTATAGGAAAGAGTTGATTAGAAAGAGGTTGGAGTAAGAGAATCCCCCTCTAAATCTCGCCTAAAGGATGAATTTCTAACTTTTCGGCGGTAAAGAATAATGCAAAGACCACAAAATAACCCTTTTAGTGCTATCGTTTAGCTTGTAACTAAAACCTATCGTATAATATGAACCGCATTTCTATAGGTGTTTTATCGATTACATTGTTTTTTTACTCCTGCAAACAGGGCAAATTACAATCTGCAAATGAAAAAAATATACTTGGGGATTGGGTAAAAGTCAGAAATCCCGAATTAAAAAACAAAAACAGCATTGTTTCAGAGTTTCCTGATTTTGAAAGGGCCGGTTTTAGTTTTTTTACCAATGGTACTTGCAACAACAAAACGGGTTATTTAAAACGGACGGACAGCACAACCATCTACCTTGGTAATCATTCAAAGTATCGGATCTCTGCTGATAGCTTATATATACTGAACCCGGACAATAGCAAATGGGAAAGTTATAAACTCCTCAAACTAACACCCGACACTTTGCAATTCTACCTTCGGGATAGGTTAGCAACTTTCAAACATTACAAGCTAAACACCTATAAATCTATCAATTTTGATAAGATAATCCTATCAACATCCGGCTGCTATGGCTCATGCCCTATTATGAGTATTATACTTAACAACGATGGCACTGTACTATTTAGAGGATTAGGACACACTGGAAAAAAAGGCGACTATGTTGGTAAAATAACTAAAGAGGAATTCCAACAACTGCAAAATAACTTCTTTAAAACCAATATCGACTCATTAAAAAACTTCTACCGGGCTGGGTGGACGGATGATGAAACCATTAGTACGACATTTGTAAAAAACGGTAAAATATATAAAACGGTGGATGATTATGGGCGACAAGCGCCTTACCAATTTACATGGGCATATATACCATTGCGGTATCTATATCAGCATATCAAATTAAAACCTAACCCTACACCAGTTTTCTTTGCACGTTTTAACGAGGTGAGAGGTTCAAGTTTTAGAAAAGATGGTAGTATGGCACCGCATACCGAGTCAGAAACTTTTCTATTATTTGATTATTTAAGAAATGGTAAACAGGTAAATTGCCAATTTAACAACCGCTTTAAATTACACATTGAATTAAGCAGTTTTCCCTATTATGATATTGATACGGATGGCCGCTACTACACATTTATCCAAAACGGCAAGCCCGTAACCATCGATATCGGCTTCAACTTTTACGATATAAATGCCAAAAACCGTGAGTGGAGAAAAATTACCGAATATGACTGATGAGGTTACTTATAGTGAATTAGTTTTATAACCTGCGCGTCCTTTGCAGATAAGATAATTAAAAAGCCGCCGCCATGAGATCCTTCTGGCAAAGTTCCGTTTAATACCCAATAACCGTCAATAAAATATACTTCATAAGGGCGTTCCTGCAAAATTTCTTGCTTCCCATAAACCTCAAACAATATTGGTTCGGCTATTGCTATTGCTGCCTCTTGGGTAGTGATTAGATTGCCGTAATTAAGTTTTCGGTTCTCCTTGTAAAGCAATGCGCCTTTAAGCTCATCTTTCGCTACCTGTAAACCTAATTTTTGATGTTTGGTGCAAGAGCAAAAACTCAAAAAAAAGCATATCATCATCAGGTTGTTTTTAAATATGCCTAATTTTTTCATCGCTCTAATTCTATTTTTATTTCACCACCGGCCGGTACGGAGGCAGTAGCTATCTTATATGCTGGTTTAAAAGCTGATATATCCATATTGGGGCGTCCAAATAAACCACCGGAAATACCGGACAGTTCAAACTCACCAGTTGAATCGGTTTACATTTCACGCGCAAACCCGTTTTGCTTTTTTACTAAAACATTGGCGACGGGCTTCCCCGTTGCTTCATCAACAACATTACCTTTAACATGCTGTACACAATCACACGAAATAAAAAAGAGCCTCAATATGATTATAGTCGACAATTTAAACCACGCATTACTCTTCATATTCAAATGTAAATAAAAAAGGTGCCCTGCTCACGCAAAACACCTTCTAAAAATCTTGATACTTGATACTAACTACTTGCTACTTCTCCTAAGCTGATATCGCATTTATAATATCATACTGTGTAATAATCTCAATTTTACCGTTTTCGTCTTCAACCAATACAGCTATGTTTTCTTTGTTGATCATGCCCGAAATCCTATCGATAGAGGTATTCAGATCCACAAACGGGAATGGCGCGGTACTGATGTTTTTTACCGGTTGCGATTTGATAGATGGGTTCTCTAAGAGCGAGTTCAAGATATCGCTTTCGGTGATTTTGCCTATTACCATACCTTTTTGCGTAACCGGAATTTGCGAAATATTGAGCGATTTAATGGTGTTGATGGCTTCTAAAACCGTTTTTTCGCAATCAATGGTCACAATTTCCTGGGCCTCTTTTTTACTGATGATATCAAGTGCGGTGAGTTTACCATCTTTCAGGAAACCACGATCGCGCAGCCAGTCGTCGTTATACATTTTGCCCAGGTAACGGGTACCGTGATCGGGGAAGATCACTACCACCACGTCGCCTTCTTTAAACATATCCTTCATTTGCACTACGCCGGCCACTGCCGATCCGGTTGAGTTACCGGCAAAAATCCCTTCTCTGCGGGCAATTTCGCGGGTCATTAGCGCCGCATCCTTATCGGTTACCTTTTCAAAGTGATCTATCAGGCTAAAATCAACGTTTTGCGGTAAAAAATCTTCACCAATACCTTCTGTGATATAGGGATAAATTTCGTTTTTATCAAAATCGCCGGTTTCCTTATACTTTTTAAATACCGAACCATAGGTATCAATTCCCAAAACCTTAATGTTAGGATTCATCTCTTTAAGGTAACGTGCCGTGCCTGATATGGTACCGCCTGTACCTACACCAGCGACCAGGTGAGTTACTTTCCCTTCAGTCTGCGCCCAAATTTCGGGACCGGTTTGCTCATAATGCGCCTGGGAGTTACTTAGGTTATCATACTGGTTGGGTTTCCACGAATTAGGCACCTCACGCTCCAAACGCGACGAAACGGAATAGTACGACCGTGGATCTTCAGGCTCTACATTGGTAGGGCAAACAATTACCTCGGCGCCAAAGGCACGCAGGGCGTCAAATTTCTCTTTTGATTGCTTATCGGTACTGGTAAAAATACATTTGTAGCCTTTGATAACAGCGGCGATGGCCAGGCCCATACCGGTATTACCCGATGTACCTTCAATGATGGTACCGCCGGGTTTAAGCTTACCGCTCTTTTCGGCATCCTCAATCATTTTAAGGGCCATACGGTCCTTTATGGAATTACCGGGATTGGTTGTTTCAATTTTAGCCAAAACGGTGGCAGGAATGTCCTTTGTTACCTTATTCAGCTTTACCAGGGGCGTATCGCCAATGGTTTCCAATATATTGTTATACCACATAAATTTAAATTCTACTAATCCGGTATACTTAGCGGGATTATTGTCCAAAAATAGTTTTTATAAACTGATATTTCTTTATGGAAAGTTAAATAGATGTGCATCATATAAGCAAAACATCATTAAAATTTATATTTAAACCGAGGCTTAACAGCTACAATTTACCTACATATGTTATCATTTTACAAAAGAGCAATATCACTTTCGGCTTTATCATGCTTGTTTACCATGGCTGCTTTTGCGCAGCGCCCGCTTACCTCAAGTAAAGAACATAGTTATTACACCTACATCTATAAACTTACCACCGCCCAGGTTGCCAGGTTTTATACCCATCCCGATGATTCGCTTAATGAAAACATCCTTCACCACCCTATTGATTCATTTAAAACCAACACGCGCTGGGAAAACACCTTACCAGCAGGCAACTATTTAAAAGTTGCTGCCGATAAAAACAGGCTCACCTATGCTCTTTTAGAAAATCACTCGGCTTTTATAAAGGTATTGCATAATGATTATGACCATCGTTTCATTATTTGGGATAAACAGGGTAATACTATCAAAAATGCCGCAGTATTGTATAATGGCAAAACACTTAATTACGATAGCAAAAGTGGCACCTGGCACAGTAAAAACACAGAAAAAGCTAGCACTATACAGGTAGATTTTAATGGTGTAGCCAACTTTTTCACTTTGAAAGAAGAAGATTATGAGCCTGATAATGATAAAATTAGCTGGTTATCATCCTTTTGGAAATCAATCAAAAACATCTTTTCAAAAGGTAACGATGATAACAGCCGCGACCGGTATCAACAACATGCCCAAAAACCTAAACCTTACTACAGCTTTGTAATATTTAACAAACCGCGATACAAACCAAACGATACCCTAAGATTTAAGGCTTTTATACTTTATTCAAAATCGAAACTCCCAATTGTTCAAAAGAAACTGGACGTATTACTTTGCGAAGGATCATACACCAGCCGTGGTAAAAAGATAGGCACCGTCAATAGCTATCGTCCCGGCGGTTTTGAGTATAGCTTTGTACTGGGCGATAGCATCCGGCTTGATCAATATTACAACATCGCGCTGATTGACCCGGAATATAAACGGGCGAAGAAAGATGCTGAACAGGAAGAAAGTTTGTATAACGATCCGGCAGTTGTGGCCTATGGCGGGTTTAAATACGAAGAATATGAGTTGAAATCGACTAAATTTAACTTACGAACCGATAAAAAAGAACACTGGCGCGGCAACCCCCTGGCGATTTATCTGAAAGCTACCGACGAGAATGATTTACCGGTGCCAGATGGACGCGTCACGCTTACTTTAACCAACAGTTCGGCATCCGCATATAATGAAAAAAACGTTTTTGTGCCCGATACCCTTTGGACTAAACAAATCGCACTCGATCCCGTTGGTGAAACTAAAATAATGCTTCCCGACTCTATTTTCCCGTCTGCAAATATAAGCTATCAGTTAAATGCCCGCTTCCTAAACTCGGCCAATGAGGAGCGCACCCAATACAAATACCTTAATTTTAATAACAAACGCTTTAATATCAACACCGGGCTAACTGCCGATACGTTGAAAGCGCAGCTACAGGAGTTAGGGAAGCAACTAAAGGGCACCGCAATTATCAGCGCCTTTGATGGCAATGAGGATACCATATCTAAAGTAAAAGTAAACTTGCCGGCAAACATTATAATTAACCCGGCTGCTTACAGCTATAATATTGAAGCAGATAGTACAGATACTGATGTAGAATTAAAAGATTTTAATGGCGGTATCTCGCTGGAATCTGACCGAACTGCCGACTCTATTTTTGTAAAGGTTATTAATGATAGAAAGCTGCATTTTTGGTACTCCGTTTTTGCAGGCAATAAACTGATAGATGCTGGCGAAGCAGATAATTTAACCTACAAAAAAGCATATCAAGGACAAAACATGGTTACTTTTTGGGTAAATTACATATGGGGCGGAATAAATCATAGTGAGCAGGCCCGGTTACTTTACCGTAAAGATTTACTCACAATTAATGTAAAACAACCCACAACAGTTTATCCGGGGCAGCGGGTAACTACAGATATTGTAGTTACCGATAACGCGGGCAAACCGGTTGCCAATGCTGATATTACCGCGTGGAGCCTTACGGGCAAATTTGAAGGCTACCGGGCACCAACTTTACCATACCTGGGTTACAAATTCAAATACCGCAAAACACTTAAACCATTCGATACAGAAAAAACAGACGCGGGCGGTTCAAACAAATTGAATTGGCAACGCTGGAGCAAAGAAATGGGGCTTGATAGCATTGAATACTACAAGTTTACCAATCCTAAAAAAATGTATACTATTGAAGAGCAAGGCATTGATACCATAACTCAAATAGCCCCATTCGTGGTAAAAAACGGGAACATTGAACCTGTACATATTTTATACATTGACGAAAAGCCGGTATATTTTAGCCAGGCTCAGCAGTTACATCGCTATAGCTTTGAGGTTAGTGCAGGGCGGCACCAGTTAAGGTTCAGGACCAATAACCGCAATTTCAGAGTAGATAGTATAATTGTAGCACGCGGCAAAAAACTAATCCTCAGTGTTAATGAAAATGCCTTTGGTGGCGATAAAGTAACAGATACACTGAGTACTTATGAGGCAAACCTGCTCAATAACTATTTTGTGACCATAGTTAACAACTTTGATCATAAAATGGCGCTGGTAAGCCAGGATAAGCTTTTGTATTACCTTAATCCCGCGAGCGAAAATCGTAGCCAAATCCTTACCGGCCCGTTTCCTTCAAACTTTGTTACGCTCGATGTAAAAACCCAGGAACCAAAAACGTTTGTTGCCGAACCCGGCTTTTCATACCAGTTTGAGCCGGGCTTACTTAAACAAAAAAGTGTTCCAGGGAAGTATCCTTTTAATCCGATAATTTCTGGTGCGACTACCACTACCGACTACACCCAATATGTGCTTACCTGGCATGCGGCGGATAGCCTGTGGCAAAACTATCTTGATAACAGGGCCAATACTACCGAGCTGTTTAGAAACAACTTTGAGCCTGATGGTGAAACGGGTAAACTAATCATTGAAAGGGAGGTACGGAAAGAAGAAATACCTGTCCTTATCAGGAACATCATCATTTACAGATACAACGAGCCCGACTTTCTAAGAATTTTCCCGGGGAATAGCACCAACCTGGGACAACTTAAAAAAGGCAAATACAGGGTAATGTTTTTGATGCAGGGGGGCAGGTACGATATTTTAGAGAATGTGAATATCAAACCCTACGGAACCAACTTTTACAAAGTTTATATCACTCCCACCCATCCCCGCGATTCGGTGAGTATTAAGATAATTAATATTGTAGATAGCCGCCCGGACAACCGGTATTATGGGGGTCTTAATCAGGACGATGACGCAACTAAAATAAAAGAGGCTTTTAATGACAAATACACCCCGGTTAGTAATTACCAAAATATCATGACGGGAGTGGTAGTTGATAAAAAAGACAAATCGCCGCTGCCTGGTGTAAGCGTGCGTATAAAAGGTACTACAACCGGCACGGTAACCAATGCACAAGGGCGATTTATGTTAAAAGTACCGGCAAACGGAAAATTAGTATTCAATTACATTGGTTACGAAAGCGATGAAATAAGCATTACCGCGGGAAGCGAAGTGAGCGTTGCGCTCGCTGCATCAGCTAAGTACTTGCAGGAGGTTGTAGTAATAGGTTATGGAGCACAAAGCAAACGCGAACTTACGGGATCGGTAAGTGTTGTTAAAGCGGGTTATTTAAATATGCCATCAACCAATCTAAGCAACGCTTTGGCCGGCAGGGTTGCCGGGGTACAAGTAGTAAACACCGGCACACCCGGCTCTACAGATAAAATTTTTATCAGGGGCACAGCATCACCAGCAGGCGGCAGTCCACTTTATATTGTCGACGGCGAAATAGTAACTAACATAGCTGGCATAAACGTTAACGATATAAATGACCTTAACATTTTAAAATCATCGGCGGCCGAAGCCTTGTATGGTGCCCGTGCTGCAAATGGCGTTATCATCATCACCACGAAAAAGAAAAACCAGGATGCAACGGCGCCCTCCCAGGCACAGCAAACCGAACAAACCTTACGTAAAAACTTTACCGATTATGCTTACTGGCAGCCCAAACTGACTACCGATGCGCAGGGCAAAGTTAGTTTTACAGCTACCTTCCCGGATGACATAACCAACTGGCGTACGTTTATAGCCGGAGTGACGGACCATAAACAAACCGGTTTTATAGAAAACCAAATAAAATCATTTAAACCGCTCAGCGCGAATTTCATTGCCCCCCAATTTGCCGTTGCCGGCGATGAGATGAAACTGATAGGTAAGGTATTAAACTACAATGCCACCCCGGCTACACTCACCCGCACATTTACTTATAATGGCCGGCAACTTAAACAAGATGTATTATTGGTAGATAACTCCAAAATTGATACGCTAAACATTATCGCATCAGCTACAGACAGCCTGGCGTTTGAATATACCCTTAAACAGGATAAGGGCTATTTCGATGGCGAGGAACGTAAAGTACCGGTAATAAAACAAGGCGTTGAAGAAACCAAGGGCATTTTTGAAGCGCTGAACAGCGATACCACCGTAAACCTGAAATTTGATGCCGCAATGGGGCCGGTAACTTTCAGGGCAGAAGCTTCTGTATTACCTACGCTTATAGAGGAGAGCCGTAAGCTAAGGGAATACAAATATTTGTGTAACGAACAACTGGCTTCCAAACTAAAAGGCCTGCTTGCCGAGCGCAGGATTAAAAAGTTCCTGGGGGAAGAATTTAAGTATGATAAAAACATTAAAGCGGTTATTAAAAAGCTACAGGAAAACCGCAAAACCAATGGAACCTGGGGTTGGTGGAAAGATACCGACGAAGAACTTTGGATTAGCCTGCACGCTGTTGAAGCTTTACTGGATGCCCAAAAAGAAGGCTACGCCGTTCAGCTCGATCAACAAAAATTAATTGATTATTTGGTTTACCAATTAGAAAGCTACCGGGGTGCCGATAAACTCACCTGCCTGGAGTTACTGCATAAACTACAGGCCAAGGTTGATTATGCCAAATATGCAGGCCTGGTTGAAAAAGAATATAAGGTGGTTAAATTAAACGCCGGGTTCGCGCTATCAAACTACGATAAATTGAGGTTGATGCTAATTAAACAAGAAACCGGAACAACCATTAAGCTGGATAGCTTACTGGCAAAAGAGCGCCACACGTTGTTTGGCAACGTTTATTGGGGCGAGGATAGCTACCGTTTCTTCGACAACTCCATACAGTTAAGCGTGCTTGCCTACCACATCATCAAAAACGATGGCAAACACCCCGAGCTATTGCAAAAAATCCGTGGCTATTTCCTGGAACAACGCGGCCATGGTGATTGGCGCAATACTTATGAATCGGCCCTCATCCTGGAAACCATTCTGCCCGATTTGCTTGTAAACAACAAACCCATAAAACCGGCATCAATCACTCTAAAAGGTCAAAAAAACGAAACTATTACCCAGTTCCCCTATTCGGCTAAACTTGATGCCGGAAACCTAAGCATCAGCAAAACAGGCGATTTACCTGTGTACATTACAGGTTACCAACAGTTTTGGAATGCAAAACCAGAAAAGGTAAGTAAAGATTTCACAGTAAATACCAGGTTTGAACACCAGGGCAAAAAAACAAACCAATTAAAAGGTGGCGAAGTAGTTAACCTGCAAGCCGAGGTAACAGCCAAAGGCGATGCCGATTTTGTAATGATTGAGGTACCTATCCCTGCCGGGTGTTCGTACGAAAGTAAAGAACAAAACTGGACCAATAACGAAGTACACCGCGAATACTTTAAAGAAAAAGTAAGCATATTTTGCCGTAAACTTAAACAGGGAACATATACTTTCAGCATTAATCTTATACCACGATATGATGGTAAATACACCCTAAACCCGGCCAAGGCAGAAATGATGTATTTCCCGGTATTTTATGGGCGAGAGGGGATGAAATCGGTGGTTATTGCTTCGCATTAGTCATTAGTCATTGGTCATTGGTCATTGGTCATTGGTCATTGGTCATTGGTCATTGGTCATTGGTCATTGGTCATTGGTCATTGGTCATTGGTCATTGGTCATTGGTCATTGGTCATTGGTCATTGGTCATTGGTCATTGGTCATTGGTCATTGGTCATTGGTCATTGGTCATTGGTCATTGGTCATTGGTCATTGGTCATTGGTCATTGGTCATTGGTCATTGGTCATTGGTCATTGGTCATTGGTCATTGGTCATTGGTCATTGGTCATTGGTCATTGGTCATTGGTCATTGGTCATTGGTCATTGGTCATTGGTCATTGGTCATTGGTCATTGGTCATTGGTCATTGGTCATTGGTCATTGGTCATTGGTCATTGGTCATTGGTCATTGGTCATTGGTCATTGGTCATTGGTCATTGGTCATTGGTCATTGGTCATTGGTCATTGGTCATTGGTCATTGGTCATTGGTCATTGGTCATTGGTCATTGGTCATTGGTCATTGGTCATTGGTCATTGGTCATTGGTCATTGGTCATTGGTCATTGGTCATTGGTCATTGGTCATTGGTCATTGGTCATTGGTCATTGGTCATTGGTCATTGGTCATTGGTCATTGGTCATTAGGGCAAGTTGATTCTGCTGATGTTGTTTCAAAATTCTCAAATAAAAACTAATGACTAATGACAGCGAAGCGAAATGACCAATGACGCGAAGCAAATGACCAATGACCTAATGACTGCGAAGCAAAGAATTTGTAGCTTTGTCGCGTAAAGCAACATATGGGTTTCAGGAATTTATATATCGACGTAAAAAAGAATAAGATCCCCTATTATGTTGTAAACATCCTGAGGCAGGCTGTACCTGTATCGCTTTATCAAAAGGCCTTAAACAGAAAGCTTAAATCCATCAAAAAACACGATGAAGCCGCGGTGATTGATAGAGTGAATTATTACAATAAGCTGCAAACAATTTCGCCTATTAATGATGACGCTTTTGCTATAAAAGAGCTTAAGGTTTTTAATAGTCCTAAGGCTTACAACTTTGATCTTTTTGAATACTGGCGCTATTTTAGTCACCATCTGAAGCTGAATTTTCTGTTAGGCGATATCACCCATGTAGAAACTAAACCCACCATCCAAAAAAGCCGACCTGTTGGGGATGATAACCAGAACGCCATATTGCTTAAGCTGGATAAGAAAAGGCATTTCCTTTTTGTAAAAGACACCAAAATATTTGCAGCAAAAAAGAATTTGCTGATCGGACGCGGGGTGATGAGCCAGCCGCATAGGATCAGGTTTATGGAAATGTATTTCGATAATCCCCTTTGCGACTTAGGGCAGGTGAATAAGCGTGGTGGCAATCCGGATTGGATAAAACCGAAGATCAATATTATTGATCACCTTGATTATAAATTTATCCTGAGCCTGGAGGGGAATGATGTAGCCACCAATTTAAAGTGGATCATGTCGTCAAACTCCATAGCTGTTATGCCCAAACCTAAATACGAAACCTGGTTTATGGAAGGCCGGTTGATGGCCGATTATCACTATATCCAAATCAAAGATGATTTTTCTGACCTGGAGGCCAAGCTTCATTACTATATAGCCAATCCCGATAAAGCCCTTGTTATCATCAAAAACGCCAATGCTCACGTTTGGCAGTTTATGAATAAATCGCAGGAAGATTTGATCTCTTTATTGGTGCTTCAAAAGTTTTTTTACTACACCGGGCAAACCCAAAGTATTAGTACGCAACTTTAAAGCCGGGCTATCTTCGCAATTTTATAACATAACCTTAGCAGTTTATTTTTCGTAAAAATCTATCTATAGGAAACAGTAAAATATCACCTAAAACAGCTGTTATATACTTAAATATTTTACTTAAGATTGTATAAACCTAATTGCTTAAACATGGACATCATCAGGAGAGACAACATTACGTACGAAGAATTTATGGAAGAGCATTATAAACCGGGCATTCCCCTGGTTTTTACCAATGCCGCCAAAGTTTGGAAAGCAAATGGCCTGTTTACCCCCGATTGGTTCCGTGAAAATTACCCCGACCGTAAAACCGACGTGCGCGGTACAACACTTACCATTAAAGAAGCAATGGATATGGTTGAAGCCAGTACCGAAGAAAAGCCGGCCGTATACCCTATTATTTTTGATATCCCGGCAACCATTCCCGAGCTGATGCCTTTGATAGATCCGCTGGATTTAAACTACGCATCGCCAAACTGGCTAAAAAACAAAATGTTCAGTTTAGGTAAATGGGGAGGTGCTACAGAAATGTTTATAGGCGGTCCTGGTGGCAGGTTCCCATATATGCACATTGATTATTATCATCTTAATGCCTGGATCACTCAACTTTATGGCGAAAAACGTTTCACCGTTTTCCCACGCGGACAGGAACACTTACTTTACCCTCGTCCGGACGATCCGTGGCGCTCTGAAGTAAATGTTTTTGAGCCTGATTATGAAAAACACCCGTTGTTTAAACAAGCAACCCCTATTAGCTTTGTGGTTGGCCCCGGCGAAACTTTATTTATACCCTTTGGTACATGGCATACAGCATACTCCCTTACGCCAACAATTTCGGTAGCGTTTGATACTCTGAATAAGAAAAACCATAAAGAGTTTATGCAGGACGTTTGGACCTTTAAAAGCCGTCAAAGTAAACTAAAGGCCGTGGCCATGTATAGCTACGCCTGGTTAGCTACCCAAAGTTCAAAATTTGGCGAAACATTGTCAGGTAAAAAATATTAATATCCTGCACTAAATTTTATTGATTTAGCCGGATTAACAGAAAAAAAACTGATTTTTGAAACCCGACCTGACAGGTCGGGTTTTTTATATTTTACAGCGTTTAACTATGGTGGTCACTAATTCCAAATACGAAGAGGCATTAATTAATTACAATAAAAAAATTGCTGATGCCAGCGTTGAGGATATGGTGCTTAACATGGGGCCGCAGCACCCATCAACCCATGGCGTTTTACGCCTGGAACTGATAACCGATGGCGAAATTGTTAAAGAAGTTATCCCCCACATTGGTTACCTGCACCGCTGCTTTGAAAAACATGCCGAATCATTAACCTACCAGCAAACCATCCCCTTTACAGATAGGTTGGATTACCTGGCCTCTATGAATAACAGCCACGCTTTTGTAATGGGTGTTGAGCGAATGATGGGTATTGATAAAGATATCCCCAAACGAGTGGAGTACATTCGCGTACTGGTTTGCGAACTTAACCGCATTGCATCCCACCTGATAGCTATTGGAACTTACGGCATTGATATTGGTGCTTTTACCCCTTTCTTATGGTGTTTCAGAGATCGAGAGCACATTATGGGTATGCTGGAGTGGGCCTCGGGCTCACGCATGCTGTATAACTATATTTGGGTTGGCGGTTTATTTTACGATTTACCGGTTGGCTTTGAAGAACGCTGCCGCGACTTTGTGGAATACTTTAAACCCAAAATGGTTGAGCTTAATCAACTATTAACAGATAACCAGGTATTTATATCGCGCACAGCCAATATTGGCGTGTTACCGCTTGATGTTGCCATTAACTATGGCTGTACCGGCCCAATGCTGCGTGCTTCTGGCTTAAAATGGGATTTACGCCGTATTGATAATTATTCGGCCTACCCCGAACTTGATTTTGAAATACCAGTAGGTACAGGCCTGATGGGGAAGGTTGGCGATTGCTGGGACCGTTATAAAGTTAGGGTTGATGAAATTGAACAATCGCTAAGGATTGTAGAACAGTGTCTTGATCGCCTGCAAAAAGAACTGAAGCGCACGCCAGACTTCGATCCGCGTGCCAAAATGCCCCGCAAAACTATCCCAAAGGCACAAGACTACTATGTACGCTGCGAAGGGGCAAAAGGCGAATTGGGCTTCTATTTTGTATGTGATGGTAAATCAGAGATCCCTACCCGCGTAAAATCCCGCGGACCAAGCTTTAACAACCTATCGGTGCTCCCCGAACTTTCAAAAGGCGTACTCATTGCCGATTTAATAGCCATTGTAGGCTCTATTGATTTTGTGTTAGGCGAAGTGGATAGGTAATCTGTCTGAATCAGAATTTTCAGGATTGAAGGATTAACAGAATAAAAAAACTCCTTTACCTAAAAAGCTTTTTATCCTTTGTTCAAAAGTCCTTTGTCCCGAAGTCTTTACTCCTTACTCCCAAAATGGGCGTTGCCTACGGCCGGGCTCTTTGCTCATACTCCACAGGCCTTAACCACATTGGCCGGTATCCGCGCCGATCCCTAACGCAATTGTCTGAACCCCAGTATTTAGAATTAAAGAATTAGCAGAATTTCTAAAATCCTTTGTCCAAAAGTCTTTGCTCCTTCATCTAAAAGTCCTTTATCTAAAAGTCCTTTGTCTAAAAGTCTCAAAGTCCAATAGTCCAAAAATCCTTGCTCAAAAAAAAGAGACGCCTTCCGGCGTCTCTTTTTAATTATTAATTTTTATTGGTATTTGGGCATTATTAATAAGCTTTAACCATAAACACATAGTTTTTAAGCTTTTTAAGCTGTTGTGGTCGGCTTAAGCCTATCAGTGTGTTTTTAGTACTAATGGTTAAAGATTTGTTTAACGAATCGGCAGGGATATTTTGTATCGCTTTTAACAAGTAGGTTGATTTTTTGGCGAAGGCAGCACCTGCAATATCAGGTTGTTTACCACTGATAATACCTATTAGGTTGCCTTTGTCATCCAACAGCGGGCCGCCGCTATTACCCGGGTTAACCGGTATAGAAACCTGGTATTCTGTAGTATCGCCAGAATGCCCGTTAATAGCACTTACCGAGCCAAGATTATAAACTTCCTCGCCCCCAGGATAACCAAAGGTGTAAGCATTTTCGCCAAGATCGCTTATTGATTTTTTGAAGTTATAAGGAACGTTACCTAAGTCCTTGAACGCTGGATCGTTAATTTGCAATATCGCTAAATCGTATACAGGTTCGGTATAAATAACCTTCGCGTGGAAAGACTCCCCTGCAGCGTTTTGTACGTAGATCGAATCGGCGCCATCAATAACATGATAATCTGTAGCTATATAACCATTTGATGATAATGCAAATCCTGTGCCTCTGTATTTACCGGGGCTTGAAATTCTTGGCTTTAGCGGAGTTCGATTATTATTAATAGTCCTCTCTATTTTTTTTGTTTTATCCTCAACGCGCTTTATCTGGTCCTTCAACAATACAAAGTTAGAATCCTGATTATTTAACTTGCCGGTAAAGAACAATGTACTCAAAATAGCAAATATAGCTATCGAAGCAGCTACCGATATTTTGGAGTGGTGATGCCTCCACATGCTTACTACCCAATTCGGTTTTATCAGCAGTTCTTCTTTCAAAGCATCAACATCAATTTCGCTGTGGATAGCGTCAAGGCGTTTTTCAAGTTCAATACGTTCGCCATATTGCTTTATTAAACCAATAAACAATTTGTGCTCAATTACTTTACTATCAACATTGGCATCTTTTTTACGCAACAATTCAAACTGGTTACGTTCTTCGGCAGTCATTTCGCCATTTAAGTAACGTTCAATTGTTTCTAAAAGTTGATTCTCGCTCATTTATGTACCCTCCTTTACTTCTGCTGAAAAAATAATTTCTTCAGCCTTTGCAGGCATTTATACTTTTGTGTTTTGGCATTATCTGCATTGGTATAGCCAAAACGTTCACAAATCTCCTGCATAGATCTGTTGTTTATATAAAAATCCTCCATAATGGTTTTACAGGGCTCACCTAAAAGCTGAAGCGCTGCTTCCATCTTATTAAACTGAATATCCCGGTCATTATGTTTTTCAACCTCATCATCAACAGGCAGGTACTCCTCAAAATCCCTTATATCCCCTCCGTACCTGTTCATATGGCTCAGCTTTTTAAGCCAAAGCCTGCGGCAAACCGAGTAGATATATGTTTTAAGCTTACTGCTTAATTCAAACTCGCCCGATTTTACCTTGTTATAAAGAACAATAATTGCTTCCTGATATATATCCTTGGCATCATCCTCACTTCCGTTATTGTTGATAATTAGCTGCAATATCATCGGAAAATAGGTAGTATATAACCTTTTTAATACAATTTCCGAATTGTTAAGTATCCCCAGAACTATTTCACTATCTGTTGGCGCCGAAGCTTTTATATCTTTATTCACTCTTAATACTGTTTATACAAAATTGTAACCCATCGTTTAAAAAAAAAGTAGAATCAAGAGTTAAGAGTCAAGAATCAAAGAGAATCGCTATTTTATTTTGCCTCTCTTGTACCTATTCGTCCATTTATCTACGCCCCTAAATTAATACCACAAACGCAAATAAGGTAACCCGGAGTTAATAATAATTACACCTGCAAATCTGCGATAAAAAAACGGCAGGCAAAACATTCCCAAGAGCTATAAAATCTACCAATTCTATAGAATTTAATTTTTTTTTCAATTTAATGGGTTACCTTTTTTAGAATAGGGTATTAATTACCGAAAACGATCAAAAAACATTAACATTTAAAACTCACGAAAATGAAAAATTTATTTAAAACCGGTTTAGTTGCTTTAGTTATTGCTGTTTCTTTCTCTGCTTGTGGTGGTGCTGCTAAATCTGGCGCTGCTGATTCAGCTAAAAAAGATTCAGCTAAAGTTGATTCAGTGAAAAAAGATTCAACAGTAGCTACTGATTCAACTGCTAAAGCTGGTGCAGCTAAAGTTGACTCTGTAAAAAAAGACACAGCAGCTAAAAAGTAATTGCTGAAACATATTTATAAAAAGGGAGCACAGGTATAAACCTTAATCCCTTTTTATTGATTTTTTAGTTTTTTTACAACGTAAAAGGTAATTCTTAATTTTTTTTTGAAAATTATGGGTTACCTTTTTGCATTTGCGGTATTAACAGAAAAACTATTAAATCATTTATTAAAAAATTAAACATGAAAAATTCATTCAAATTAGGCTTAGTTGCCTTAGCTATCGCTACTTCATTTGCAGCTTGTAAAGGTGCTTCATCTTCTTCTGCTGCAGATTCAGCTAAAAAAGATTCAGCTAAAATGGACTCAGCTAAAATGGATACTGCTGCTAAAATGGGCGCAATGAAAGATACTGCTAAAGTTGATTCAGCTAAAAAAGACACAGCTAAAAAAATGTAATCTTACTTTTTTTAGATTGCTAAAAACGCTTCCGGTTTCGGAAGCGTTTTTTTGTGCTATCAATTTCCCAAAACAATTTAAAGCGCCATTGTTTAATTGGGTAAATTATCTATCTATGAAATATTCCGACTGGAAAAATTTATCTGCCCAAGAGCGTAAAAATATTGGCTGGCACCGGCATCCTCATATTAAAACCGCCACTCTTTATAGCATTGCTTTTTTTGTTACCGCCATCATTATAATTTTCGGCATTAGCAAAAACAGCGTAGTGCATATAAACCGCAAGCCTACTTCAAAAGAAGCCTTCGAAAGTGCAAAAATATTTGTGCGCGAACGTTTAAAGCAACCAGGCACAGCAAGTTTTCCGGATAACAACTTCAGTCCGGTTATTGATACCACTACAAACAGCTATCAAATTAAATCTACCGTAAAGTCTATTGACGCAAACGGCCAAACAACAAAATCAAACTGGACCATCAAAATGACATACAAAGGCGGCGACTGGTCTGAACGAAACAGCTGGCAAGTTCAGGAAATTAGTCTCGGGCAGTAAAGGATGAATTGTGAGCGGTCAGTAGTGCGTGGTGATTACTTGTAAAGTTGTTTTTTAAGGAGGGCCTGGCTTAAAAAAAAGGTCTGGCGTTCTCTGCGCCAGACCTTTTTGTTTTTTGTATTGATACTTACTACTTGATACTAAAATCAAATCAATGAACGCTATCGCGTAAAGCTTTGATCTCATCGTGAGCATCAAGAATTTCGTCTTGCTGCCTGGTAATCAGGTCACGCAAAAAAGCGGGAACATACTCTTCGTTTAACGCTGCGCGATAGGCCTTCACTATAGCATCTTCTCCAAACTCACATTCTTCGAGGATGTTGTGCGTATCGTGACCCGTAAAGGCCGCCTTAACGTCGAGCCAGGCCCTGTGAATCTTTCCGCTGGTGGTGGTGCTTGTGTCAATATCTTTACCTAACACTTCCACCTCTTTTCCGAGTTCGTTTTTATAACGGTTACTGGCATCAATGTTTGCTAAAAAGAGAGATTTCAAATCGGGCTCTCCGTCTTTCAAATCTTTTAAGGCACGGTTATATCCTTCAATTCTGTCGTTGTTGATCTGAATCAGATCATTCAGTACTTCTGTTGTTGCTTGCGTATTTTCCATGGTAAATTATGTTTTTGTTATTAATACAACTCAAGAAGCAAAGGATTGTTTAATTAAAAATACAATAATTATCCCCATAGTAAATATATCTATTTTCTAAAAAGAGAAATAAGCCAAACAATAACAAGGATTACAACAATAACGGCTATAATTCCAACAACAGCCCCAGCTTTAAATATTCCTGAAATTACAGAGCAACTGCTTAGCGTTAACATGATCATTCCGATCAACAATAAATTTAGGTTTTTCATAGTGGTTTTTTTTAGATAGAATTAGCAACAGCGTTCAATTTTTTTCTGTGCTGTTAAACTTAATACAATAACCAGACCTACTTTAAAAATGGCCATTTTATAGCGCTAACTCAACCTTTAAGTGTATCATGTTTGTTATCAACTCAAAAAAATGTACAGAAAGTTATACATTGCATTAAACTAAATAAACTTTCTGAAGTCATAGCTCAAATGATAGCAGAGGGCATTTTAGAGAGATTTAATTAATCAATCATTTAATAACTATTTTTTTGATTAACTAAAAAACAATTGCATCGCCCATGCGTTTTAAAATTTATTACAAACTTCAAAAGCCTGCAACAACAGTACTTTACTATCCCCTGTATATACATTAACATACTAATAGTGCATGTTTTTGTTAAATATTAAAAAGTACTGTTCAGTTTTAGTAATTTTGAAAATTCTATTTATAACTATACATTATTATGACTATCGAAATACAACCAAACATTGAATGCGAGAATTGCATCAAATGTGGAACCAGACCTCAGGTTGAGCAAGTAAAAAAACACTGGATTGTTGCCTGCCCGAATAAGAAATGCAATAATTTTGTAAAGGACGAAATGGTTAATATAGCAGGCTGGAACAGGCTAAACAAAAACAACGCGCAATTAAACCCAAATCAATCGTTAAAGAGAACCGCATAATTAAAGATAAATCAACTTTTATGTTTAAATAATACTTGATAGAAGCGCTTTTTCATGTAGATGACTAATTTTGCCACTACAGAACAAGCTATGACTACAAACTATTTTTCTATAAACAATGCCACTGTTAGATTTTTGAACAATACGCTGTTCAAAAATCTAACTTTCAAAATAAACCAAAATGAACATTGGGCACTCATCGGTCCAAGTGGTTCTGGCAAAAGCGCCTTGCTGCAAACAATAGCAGGGAGATTTAATATTACCGGGGGCGAGATCAATTATCATTTTGATGAGCAGCTTTTAAGTACCCTGCCCCATACTAATGGTGTAAGCGCCAAAACAAAGCTAATTGCACTTGTTGAGCCGCGCCATCATTTCAAAAATTTATCAAACACAAGTGATTTTTATTATCAACAACGATACAACTCCTCTGACTCTGAAGATGCGTTAACAGTTGACAATTACCTGGCATCTGTAAATACAGGGCAGATAACAGCCGCCAGGTGGACAACAGAAAACGTACTCACCTTACTCAACCTGCACCAGCTACGAGATAAACAGTTAATCAAATTATCAAACGGCGAAACCAAACGCCTTATGCTGGCCGCGGCACTACTCAAAAATCCGGTATTATTATTATTGGACAATCCGCTAACGGGACTGGACATAAAAACAAGACAGGAGTTTAATGGGATCATTAACCAGATCATAGCATCGGGCATAAGCTTAATCATAGCCACCTCGGCACATGAAATTCCGGATGCAATTACGCACGTGGCAGTTTTAAAGGAAGGCACTATTGTGCATGAAACACCCCGCGCCAAATTTAACGCTGAATTATTTAGCGCCGGTACCGAAGATTATTTAGATGCTGCCGAACTTAGCGCCCTGCTTAACATTAATACAAATACCACCAACTACCACCATATTGTAAAAATGGATAAAGTACATATCCAATATGGCAGCAAAGTGGTTTTGGATGATTTAAACTGGGAAGTTAATCCGGGCGAGCGTTGGGCTTTGCTTGGGCCGAACGGCGCGGGCAAATCAACCTTGCTTAGCTTAATTAATGGTGATAACCCTCAGGCTTATGCCAATAATATTATTTTGTTTGATAAAAAGCGCGGCACCGGCGAAAGCATTTGGGATATTAAAAAGAAAATAGGATTTGTATCGCCAGAACTGCATCAATATTTCCCAACGGACAACAGCTGCTTACAGGTAATAGAATCTGGCTATTATGATACCTTAGGTTTGTTTAGGCCCAGCAGCAAAGAGCGCGCTTCCATAGCCCTGCGTTGGATGAAAACTCTTGAGATTGACCAATATGCGCGAATCCTACTTAAAAATGTACCGGCCAGCACTCAACGTTTATGCCTGTTAGCCCGCGCCCTGATTAAAAACCCTGCGCTTCTTATTTTTGATGAGCCATGCCAGGGAATGGACGACCACCAGCAGCTACATTTTAAAAACCTGGTTGATACCCTTTGCCGCATCAGCAATGTAACCCTTATTTATGTAACACACTATCAGCATGAAATACCTAACAGCGTTGATAAAGTGCTTCAGTTACAGAACGGTAGAGTAGTTTAACTAAACCCAAACCGCTACATAATTATTATATATATTTATAATATTTAATAACTACAAAATAAACAATCTATTCACTTTGTTCATTATCCGAAAAAGGCCGTCATAATTATAAAACACTCGTACTAAGAGGTAAATTCATGTATTATTCCAACAACCAATAGGAATAAAATACTACTTAATTTACTTGCGTTATGAGAAAGCTAATAGTGTACATGGCTATGCCGTTGCTACTGCTTGTTTTACAAATATCTTTGGCAAATGCCGGCACAAAAAATTGGGTGGGAGGCACTACCGGAGCGGTATCAAACTGGAACACAGCAGGTAACTGGTCGCCATCTGGTGTACCGGCTACTGGAGACGATGTAAATATCGGCTTAATTTTATCGTTCACTAATCCGCCAACGGTGGCATCTACCGATAATTTATCCTGCAAATCTATCACTTTCGGTGCCTTGGTTCCGTTAAGCTCGCTTTTATTAACTGTTAATGGGAAATTAACCGTAAGTAGCAACATTATTCAATCATCTTCATTACTAACCACATACACTACTACTATTGCAGGTACGGGTTCCCTTATTTGTAGTGGCTATTTACAAATTGCTGATAATACTACATTTTCTTCTGTACTTAACCTAACCAGCAACTTAAAAATGATATCAACCATTACCAACTTTAATATAGCTGGTGATGTAACCGTTAACTCAACTGTTATAGGCGTAAATATAATATTGACACTCACCCTCGGGCAAATAAACGGTTCATTTTCACTACAAGGTGGCACCACAACTGTAGGCGGTAAAATATTAACACAAAGTACCTTTACAGGTCTTGGCCCATCGGTGGCTGGTACACCCACATTTTATATAGAACCTGGCACAGGCAACAGCGCGGCTTTGCGACTGTCGGGCGCAACCCCTATTAATACCTCAAGCCTAAGTAACTCTATTGACTTTTATGCAGGCAGCGGCACCTGTACGGTAGAATACAACGGAACCGTAAGCCAAACCGTTTATACCGATAATTCAACCAATACCTATTTAAATACATCGCCATCGGTGTATCAAACCGTGAAATTTACCGGCACTGGGCAAAAAAACGCGCAGTCAAGCAACCTTACCATTGCTGGCGATTGGGCGTCATCCGGCGGCAAAGTTGATGTGGTAAGTAACAACCCAACCGTAATATTCCAGGGCACTGCGCAAAACCTGTCTGATACCAGTTCAGACTCGGGCAATGGTGTGGTATTTAAAAACATAACCTTCCAGGTAAGCGGCACCAAGTTAATTAGCCTGGGCAACTTTGCGGTATCAAGCACAGGTATTTTAACTATGGCTACAACATCATCAACTACTTTAAACGCCAATAGTTTACTAACATTAAAATCTGATGCCAATTCCACAGCCGCTGTAGCGGCAATACCAAGCGGCTGTAGTATTACGGGTGTGGTGCATGTTCAACGCTTCATTACAGGTGGCGGCACCAATAACAATCGCGGTTACCGCATGGTAAGCTCGCCGGTAAACCAAACAAGCCCCACCTCGGCACTAACCAATACGTTTGGCTTAACTTATTTAAAAGATCACACTTTTAATGGTATCGCTTATACAGGCGTTTATACAGGAGGAACCGCAGGTACTTCCGCAGGATTTAGCACTACAAGTGCAGGACCTACAATTACCATTTTTGATGAAAGAAAGGTAAATAATAATTTCGCTTACTCTGCCGGTAAAAACATCGGGGTTACCAAAATTACGCCTACCAACGGCGTTTTCACTTCGGCCACCACAAATACCATCGATCTGACAGACGGAACCACCGGGCTATCATTGCCAGTAGGTAATTCATTCCAGATGTTTTTTATCGGGCCAAGCAGCCGCACAAACACATTAGCATCCGTGGCTCCACAGGATGCAGTGCTTACTGCTCACGGTTATCTTAACCAGAAAAACGTTACCGTGGCATTGTGGCATACACCAACCGGGGGTGTTTCAGGAAATTTATCCTATACCAGCTCGCTGGGTACTACCAATGCCGGCTATAATATGGTGGGAAATCCGTACGCTTCTACAATTAACCTTCAAACCGTGTTGAATGATAACTCGGCAAGCATCGATAATATTTATATCCTATCAGCCATGGCATACCCTTATCAGTCATTTGTCGCTTACACACCAAGCGGAACTTCCGCTCCCTCATCGGGTTATGCCGTTAGCGGCGAAGGCTTTTTTGTACATGCTATTGGAACTGGTAAAACTTTAACATTTAATGAAAATGAAAAAGCGCCGACAACTCAGCTAACAGGGGGTGCGCTCATCATGTCGGCTCCAAAGGGAGAAACAATTACGGCAAATGGCGGCGTAGCCAGCGGCAACTTTAAAACCATGCTCACCCTTCAAAACACACAATCAACTAACAACGCCTTAACCGGATTTTATATGAAGATGGAACACGATACCATCAACTATAATTATTGCGGTATTTATTTCGGTGATCAATGGTCTGCAAAATTCCAGCAAGGTGATGCCAGGGATATCAATACGGGGGCTGCTTATGTATCCATGTCAAGCCTGTCTTCCAATGGCGTAATTTCTGCAGTTAAGCATTTTCCGGGTTACAAAAATGGCTCGCGGATTAAATTATACGCAGATGGAAAAAAAGATGGAATGTATACTTTGAGTATCGAAGATATACGCAACATCGATACCAATAATTATAAAATTAACCTGCTCGATCATTTTAAAAATGACTCCCTCGATATTGGCCGTTACAAGAAATATGCGTTCAATATTTTAAAAAGCGACACCAATTCTTTTGGCGGCAAAAGGTTTGAGCTGGCCATTGAACCACTTGCCGCAAGCGCCAAGTACAAACTTGCAAGCCTCAACGCTCAAAAAGCCAATGACGGCATACTGGTTACCTGGAGAACATTAAATGAAGGGAGTAATTATTCCTTTACTTTAGAAAAACAACTCGCTAACGGAACTGATTATGTCCCGGTTTATAATTTACAAAGCAACGGCGGTACAAATTATGCCTATACCGATAAAACACCAATTAAAGGAAACAACGTTTACCGGCTAAAACAGGTTGATTTATTTGGTAACATTACTTACGCAGGGCCCGTTAGCGTTTACTACGATCAATCCGGCACCTCAGATCTTTTTGTGGTTTACCCCAATCCTACTGCCGAACAATTGACCGTAAACGTAACCAACAACCAAAACAATAACGCGTTGCCCTCATATAATCTTAAAATTTACGATGCGACAGGTGCCGTGATCATTCAAAAAAACGCGGCCAGTACCTGCTGGAGCGAAAACGTATCGCAATTTAAACCGGGACTATATATTGTCGAGCTGAAAGACACCAATGGTTATTCATTGGGGCAGGCTAAGTTTTTAAAACGGTAATACTCCCCCTTCTTTCAATCTTTTCTTTCGAGCTATCGAGCTTTTTAATCAAAAAAGTTAGGTACACCTCCTGCTTTGATTTTCCTGAAATTGACTACTCAATAACGGACACAATATCCGACCATTGAAATTATCGCCTCAGTTAACTAAAGTAATTTTTTTAAATAAATTTTCCTCAAAATACGCGCACCTTAAGCACAATTATTTTAAAGGAAATTTTTCCCCATCACGGAAAAAAAGTCACAACCTATAGGAATATGTTTATTGAAAATATTTCGCTAAAAACGCAACTTTGTTACCATTGTTTTACGTAAATGCTTTAATTGTTAGTTTTTTGGCTAATTTTAAGGGTTTAAATTTCATTAGCACATTTTTTGCGTAACCTTCACAAATCTTACTCGTTTGAAAACACGTATACTTAAATATTTATTAGCAATACTGATAATATGCTGTTCTACTTACTCAGTTAAGGCACAGCGGTATATTACTAACAGTATAGGATACGCCTGTTATAACTATTTTGACAGCAACACTGTAGACAATACCAATAATAACAACCCAAGTGGCGTTTATGCTCCAGGTTTTTTACCAGACCCTAACGTAGCAACCAATAATACATCAGTAATTGTTTCTGGGGCTGCTACAAATAATCTTGCAGCAGCATCAGGCCGTTGTTTACAGTCCAAATACCAGGCAACGCCAAAAGGGCTCGCAGTAAACTACATTCCCAATGCTGCGGATGCATCATTTAAAACATCTTTAAATAATAATGATTGGGAATGGTCATTGATATATAACTGTAATTTAGGTTTTTTTCGACCATCAACACCATCAACTACAATAGGGTCAAATTTAACAGCCGGTTCAAACTCTTGGCGGTATTGGCTAAGCGCATCAAGCAGTACATTTTCAACATCAATGGATGGTTTTTATCTAACGCAAGACGCATCCGGTTTTTTACGCGTTTATGTTGTAAAATCAGGAACTGCTTATCAATTACTTGTCAGCAACTCCGCACTCAATAACGGAACTTCATATTGTATAAAAATACAGAGAAATGCAGGTGGGTACTGGAAAATGTACTTAGATCCACTTACAACTACAGTAACACAAGCTCAAACGCTGCAAACTTCAAGAACGAATGCGAGCGACGGCCAAGCTGTTTCTCTTACCTACGGATCATCTTATTTGGAGGCAGAAAATTCATTCGGTTCGGATGGGGCGTTTCAGTTTGATGAAATGCATATGTATACCCGATATTTAAAATATTCCGGAATAACAAGCACTGCTAACGGTATTACTCCATCGCCACTTTACGCGGGGATGGGCACGGCCATATTATATGGCATGCAAATACAATCAAGAGGCAACTATGAAATGGGTTCACAAATATACTTTACAAGTACGGGAACCAACAGCGCGCAGGGCAATTTTACAGGCAACGCAAGTCTTTACCGTACAACTAATAGCGTATTTGCAGTAAGTGGTTCAACTTTAATAAACAATGCACTTAGTTTATATGACACCGGCACACAAAACACCTTTTCCTTCAGTGATACGTATGTAAGCGCCGGGAATACTGATGGTAGCGCCACTAATCTGGGGTATTATTTTATTACAGCAACCCTTAATTCAAGTGTTAACACAAGTTCAACTTTAACATACAACGGCTTCTCATCAATATACGAAGTAAAAGCCTCTGGTAATTCATCAGCCGCTACTATTGTTAATTCCCCGGGTACAACCGCAGCGATCACTTTTGCCAGTCCAACTACAGCTACCGTTACAACCACAACACCAGTAACTAATATTTACGGTGGAACAGGTACAGTTGGCGGCAGTATCACCTCAACTGGCGGCAGTACAGTTACCGAATATGGGGTTGTTTATTCAACAAGCGCGACAACCCCAACTACTGCAAACAGTAAATTTATAATGGGATCTGGCGCTACAACAGCTACTACATTTTCGGCTCCTTTACAGGGCCTTGCACCTAATACAACCTATTACGTGAGAGCATATGCTATAAACTCACTAGGTACGTCGTATGGCGCCGCTACCTCATTTACCACACTGGCGGCGCCCAACATCGCCTATGTTACGCCCCAGACTTATACAGTAAATACAGCAATTACTCCCCTTTCACCTACCAATACGGGAGGTGCAGTGCCGGCGACAACATATCTTGCTACAAGTAATTTCGTAACTTCGGGTTTAAGTCAACCTTTCAACCTTGATTTCGATGCTGCAGGTAATCTATATGAAGTTGATAATACCACTGGAAATATTTTAAAAATTTCGCCAGCAGGAGTCGTTACAACATTTGCGACCGGCCTCGCCGCCGGTACCTTAACAGGCATTGCGGTAGATCCCTCAGGCTACGTATATGTTGGTAGCGTTTCTAACGTCATTTATAAGATAACCCCAGCAGGGGTTGTTAGTAATTACATATCGTCAGCTTCGCTAAATTCCCCATATGGTCCGATACTTGATAATGCAGGAAACTTATACTTTGCTTCTTTTACAACAGGTAATATTTACGAAATTCCATACGGCACAACAACACTTACTTTAGTTGGCTCAGGCTTTAATGGCCCTTGGGGGCTGGCGTTTGATCCGGCAGGAAATTTATATGTTTCCGAACGTACCGGAGGAGGTCTTTATAAAATTATAAATAGTACAACAAAAACATTAATAGCTTCTTTTGGCAGTCTAAGCGGAGTTGTAATTGATGCAGCAGGTGATATATTTGTGGCCGATTACGGTTTGGGAATTGCTGGTAATGGCGCGGTAAGAGAAATACCGGCGGGCTCCAGTACTCCGGTTGCCATTTTAACAGGCTTAAATAGTACTCGTGGTTTAGCCCTTGACCCTACCGGTCAGAGTTTATATATCGCAGATTCGGGAAATAATAAAATAATTAAAGAAATTTTAACAGGGTACACTTACACCGGTACCCTACCTGCCGGTCTTAGTTTCGATTATACTACGGGTACTGTAAGCGGTACACCAACAGCTGTTACTTCTGCAACCGGTAATACAATAACCGTAACGGGATATAACAGTGCTGGCAACAGTGTAACAACATTAACTATAATAGTAAACCCTACAGCCCCAACTGTAGCGGGTACAACAACACTTTGCGGAGCCCAAACAACATCCTTAACCGCCTCTGGTGGTTTGCCGTCGGGGGGGACTTATAATTGGTATACCGTTGCTACGGGAGGTACGGCTGTTGCCAGCACAGCTACTTACACTCCGTTTATGGGGGGTACTACTACATTATATGTTTCATACACATCTGGTGCAAGTATAAGCGCACGCACGCCTGTAACAGTTACCGTTAATCAAAAATTTTCTTCTTCAATAAATACGCCCATGCTTAGCTATCCTTTTGAGAGTGGCAGCTTAACAGATTGGTCTGGACTTGCTAATACCGGGACTCTACAGGGCAATACGCTACCTGTAGCTACGGCCGATAGAAATGGCATTACCAACGGTGCTTATCAATTTAGCGGTACTAACGCCAGTCCGCAATACATTTCTACAACAACACAGTATGATCCTTTAGTTTATAGCTATAGTATTTGGTTTAAAACCACTACTGCAGGTGGTAAATTGATAGGTATTGGCGGTGCGCAAACCGGAAGTAATGCTACGCAAGATCGTAACCTTTATATTGGCAGCACAGGGCAACTTTTTTATGGTGTGTACAACGGTGGTACAGTATCCATTAATACAACTACAACATATATAGATGGGTTATGGCACCACGCGGTGGTTACAGACGGCCCAACATATGGTATGAGAATTTATGTAGATGGAACTCTACAGGCATCTACAGCCACCTATACCATACCCCAACAGATTAATGAATACTGGAGAATAGGTGGCGACAACCTTGCGGGATGGCCAAGCAGACCTACCAATGACTATTTTGTTGGTACACTTGATGATGTAGCTATTTATAACCATGAATTGACGCCTACAGAAGCAGCATCCAACGATATGAACCTGTATAGTTTTTCGAGTGCATATTGTGCCAACAACCCGTTAACGGTAACAGCACAAACCATTCCTGGTGCTACCTATAGTTGGGTTGATAATGCTACGCCGTCAATTACCGGCACCAACAACCCCGTGACGTTTAGCAATGCAACCGCAACTAATTACACCCTTACAACCACCGTTAACGGCTGTACACAAAGCACAGCAATTGTTACTCCAGCTATACAGACATATACATGGACAGGCGCCAATAGCAGTACAAACACTGCCAGTAACTTAAACTGGACCAATACATCAACCGGGATTGTTGGAACGGCTGGCAGCGGTGCCCCTACCTTTAACGGCACCGAAAATATAATTATACCAGGTGGTTTAAGTTTCTATCCGGCTTTAACAGGAACTACTAAGATTTACACATTAACCATTAATAGCGGAGGCTCATTAAATCTAAATGGCAATACGTTAACGGTTGGCTGTAACATTTTCAACAGTTCGGGTGGTCAAATTCTTTACTCATCAAACAACTCTTCGGGTATTAACTGGGCTGGCAGTGTATCAAACCAAAGTTTTACAGGAAGTACTACGGCCAGCACAACGCAGGTAGGCACAATGACAATTGCTAACACAAATGCAACTCCTGGAACTATAACCGTAAATAGCGGTAGCCTTGATGTTTATTACGCCCTTAACATGACAACCGGTAACCTTGCTGTAACATCGCCAGCAACGCTAACTTTAAAAAGCAGTTCCACTCAATCGGCAGCAGTGGGCATAATACCAACCGCATGTAGCATTACTGGTATTGTAAATGTCGAACGTTTTATTACGGGTGGCGGCACCAATAACAATCGCGGTTACCGCATGGTAAGTTCGCCGGTAAACCAAACAAGCCCCACCTCGGCACTAACCAATACGTTTGGCTTAACTTATTTAAAAGATCACACTTTTAATGGTATCGCTTATACAGGCGTTTATACAGGAGGAACCGCAGGTACTTCCGCAGGATTTAGCACTACAAGTGTAGGCCCTACAATTACCATTTTTGATGAAAGAAAGGTAAGTAACAATAAAGCTTACTCTGCCGGTAAAAACATCGGGGTTACCAAAGTTACGCCTACCAACGGCGTTTTCACTCCGGCTACTACAAATACCATCGATCTGACCGACGGAACCACCGGACTATCATTGCCAGTAGGTAATTCATTCCAGATGTTTTTTATCGGGCCAAGCAGCCGCACAAACACATTAGCATCCGTGGCTCCACAGGATGCAGTGCTTACTGCTCACGGTTATCTTAACCAGAAAAACGTTACCGTGGCATTGTGGCATACACCAACCGGCGGTGTTTCAGGAAATTTATCCTATACCAGCTCGCTGGGTACTACCAATGCCGGCTATAATATGGTGGGAAATCCGTACGCTTCTACAATTAACCTTCAAACTGTGTTGAATGATAACTCGGCAAGCATCGATAATATTTATGTGCTATCAGCCAGAGCATACCCTTATCAGTCATTTATTGCTTATACACCAAACGGAACATCGGGTCCTTCTACCGGATATGCCGTTAGTGGCGAGGGCTTTTTTGTGCATGCCATTGGAACTGGTAAAACCTTAACATTTAATGAAAATGAAAAAGCGCCGACAACTCAGCTAACAGGGGGTGCACTCATCATGTCGGCTCCAAAGGGAGAAACAATTACGGCAAACGGTGGCGTAGCCAGCGGCAACTTTAAAACCATGCTCACCCTTCAAAACACGCAATCAACTAACAACGCCTTAACCGGATTTTACATGAAGATGGAACACGATACCATCAACTATAATTACTGCGGCATTTATTTCGGTGATCAATGGTCTGCAAAATTTCAGCAAGGCGACGCTAAGGATATCAATACAGGTGCCGGTTATGTATCCATGTCAAGCCTGTCTTCCGATGGCGTAATTTCTGCAGTTAAGCATTTCCCGGATTACAAAAATGGCTCGCGTATTAAATTATATGCAGATGGACAAAAAGATGGAATGTATACTTTGAGTATCGAAGGTATACGCAACATCGATACCAATAATTATAAAATTAACCTGCTCGATCATTTTAAAAATGACTCCCTCGATATTGGCCGTTACAAGAAATATGCTTTCAATATTTTAAAAAGCGACACCAATACTTTTGGCGGCAAAAGGTTTGAGCTGGCCATTGAACCACTTGCAGCAAGCGCCAAGTACAAACTTGCAAGCCTCAACGCTCAAAAAGCCAATGACGGCATACTGGTTACCTGGAGAACATTAAATGAAGGGAATAATTATTCCTTTACTTTAGAAAAACAACTCGCTAACGGAACTGATTATGTCCCGGTTTATAATTTACAAAGCAACGGCGGTACAAATTATGCCTATACCGATAAAACACCATTTAAAGGAAACAACGTTTACCGGCTAAAACAGGTTGATTTATTTGGTAACATTACTTACGCAGGGCCCGTTAGCGTTTACTACGATCAATCCGGCACCTCAGATCTTTTTGTGGTTTACCCCAATCCTACTGCCGAAACACTGCACGTCAATGTAACTTTTGGCAAAACTAACAACACAGCGGCTACGTATAAACTAAACATTTATGATGTAACCGGCTCACTTGTAATGCAAAAAACATCAGTTAATACAACCTGGAGCGAAAATGTTTCGAAATTCAATCCGGGCATATATATTGTTGAGTTGAAAGATAATAACGGAAGTTCGTTAGGAAAAGCTAAATTTGTAAAAAAATAAATTTAAGATGAACAAGAAAGTGATGTTTAAATTGGGCTGGCGATTATTGTTTACCTTATTGATATTTATATCGACTGTATTTTTGCCAATTATATCAAAGGCTCAAACCTCTATCGATTGTGGCGATGGGCAAGATCCATTCAATAACGCCTGCCCTCTTGATACCTGGGTTATTGTATTAGCAATAACTGCAGGCGCATTAACCACAATACATTTATACCGTAAACAAAAAGCTGCTTAGAATAGGATAAAGGATAAAGGATAAAGGATAAAGGATAAAGGATAAAGGATAAAGGATAAAGGATAAAGGATAAAGGATAAAGGATAAAGGATAAAGAAAACCTTTGGGCAAGCCCAAAGGTTTTTTTATGACATGTAGGTTAATTCAATTATTAACAGGAAACCGCCTTAGCCTTTTTTAGGAGCAGGAAGCTGAGGATGTGCCGGTGTTAACTGCAATTGGGCAACTACGCCGTTTACTACTTTGGGTAATTCTTTGATGGTTGTTTTAGGGTTATGCAGTTCGCCTACGCCAAAGCCGCGCCACACCAGCTGCCTGCTGTTACGGTCAATCATATCAATAATCAATGTGCCCTCTTTGTAAGGTACCCTGGCATATGAACCGCCTCCATAACCGCCCCAGCCCCAGCCTGGTCCGTAGCCAAAACCACCGTAGCCATAAAACGAACGGTAACCCCAGCCACCGTAACCTCCCCAGCCCCAGCCGGTATAAAGGCCACCATAGTAAGATGGGTAAAACTCGGTTTTCATACCACGACCGGTGAGGGTTGAATAGCTAACAATCAAATCTGGATTGCTGTTATTATCCACCAATTTTAGTCCTTTGGCTTGTAAAGCGGCAATGGTAGCGCTTTTTACAGCTTCGTCACCAATTTCCTTTTTCACCATAGCGCCGGCCTTATCGGTTTGCATATCGGGTGCAAGCCAGGTAAAGGTGCGGTAAGATGAAAGATCGGTTTTGTTTCTTGCCGCGGTGTAATAGTTGTAGCTGCTGCAAGCAGATAGGGCGGATACCAACAATACCACCAACCCCAGGTTAATAATTTTTTTCATGACAAATTCGCTCCCTTATATATTTAACTGTTAGACTACCGAAAAACGAAAGGTTTAATTTAAAATTACTTATTTAAATTAATTAATTGAGCATATAATTTCTCGGTAGGTAGCCCTACCACATTGGTGTATGAACCTTGTATTTTTTGTATGCCAATAAGGCCAATCCGTTCCTGGATGCCGTATGAGCCGGCTTTATCCAAGGGGTTATATTGTTCAACATAACTGCTTATTTCTTCCAGACTCATCTGCCTGAAAAACACTTCAGATACATCAAAAAAACTATTGTATTTGCCCTTGTATAAAATACAAACCCCGGTAACCACCAAATGGATTTTACCGGATAACATTTGTAGCATTTCGATAGCGTGTTGCGGCGTTTCGGGCTTGCCAAGAATCAAGCCATCGACACAAACAATGGTATCGGCGGTGAGTACTACCTCATCCCCTACCTCCTGGTCAAATGCTTCGGCTTTTTTGCGGGCGATGTATACAGCCACTTCCTGAGGCGTTAAACCATCGGGATATGATTCGTCAACCTCTTTCAACACAACCTCAAAATCAAGATCCATCAACCTTAAAAGCTCCTGCCTGCGCGGCGATTTAGATGCAAGAATGATTTTGGGAATGTTCATTGGGACTATGGGATTAGCGGACTTTGAGACAATTGGACAAAAGAGGAAAGATTTTTGAATTTTAACTTTTGAATTTTGACTTTGAAATCTACCAGCTATAGGCTTCCTCGCTCATCCATCTGTCTTGTACCTTAAGTACCTTTTCGATGATATCGCGGGCGCAGCCTTTGCCGCCGCCGTATGGCGATACGTAGGCGCTTACTGCTTTTATTTCTTCAACAGCATCGGCGGGGCAAACGGGTAAGCCGGCCAGTTTCATTACTTCCAGATCGGGAATATCATCACCCATGTATAGAACATTAGTGGCTATAATAGCTTTCTCTTCGAGGTAAATTTTAAACCTTTGCGATTTGGTATGTGTACCCATGTAAACATCCTGTATGCCCAGGCTGTTTAAGCGGTAAATAGCACTTTTTGACCTGCTGCCAGATATAGCACAAACATTGTATCCGCATTTAACAGCTAATTGCAATGCATAGCCATCTTTGATATTGAAAGCACGGCTTTGCTCGCCGGTATCCGTCACAAAAACAGAACCATCGGTTAGCACGCCGTCCACATCAAAAATAAACGTGGTTATATCTTTTAACTTATGTAAAAATGACTCCATTAAATGTGTTTTGATTTCACCGATTAAGGCGATTACACTGATTTTTATTGCAATTGTACTGATGTAAGAATGATTGAAGGTAAACTACTCACCGTTCACCACTCACTACTCACAACCCTATTGGTTATCCCGCCACTCATAAACCCAGGCCGATTGGATTTGCTCCAGGTGGCCTTCGTTTGATTGTTCTTTTGTACCGGCAAAGTTAGGGAGGCTTAATACCCACTCCAACAGTTCGGTAAAACGGATGCGGTATATTTTCGATTCATTAAAATCATCGCCAAACTTTTCGTAAAGTTCCATGGCAATGTCTTCATAATCGTTCCAGTGAATTGGCAGGGCAAATTTATTGTCGCTCATCTTATTGGGTTATACGTTGTACGTGCTACGTTATACGTTTTTATTTGAGTTTAAATTTATTGGTCTTAAAATTACGTACCACGTATAACGTACTACGTAAAACCTCACAAAATGCAAGGCCGCTTAGTGGCCCATAAAGCCCGACTGATCTGGCAGGGTTACTTCAATATCGCCATCAATAATCACGCACTGGCAACCAAGGCGCGAAGTAATGCGCGGATTAACAGCCCTATCGATAAAATCTTCTTCCTTATCAGATATTTCCTGGATGTTATCCATCCCCTTGTTTACATAAATATGGCAGGTACTGCATCCGCAAACGCCACCGCAATTGTGCTGTAATTCAATGCCATTTTCCAGGCATACGTCTAAAACAGATTCTCCCTCAGCTATTGGCAGTTCGATAGTTTCGTGATCTTTTTCCTCGAAATTTATCTTTACTTTAAAAATATTCATTTAGGCAAAAGTAACAAAATTACTTATCCCCACGCCCATCAATATTGTTTTTGATAATGGCCTGACTTAATAACGTATAGATAGCCTGCATTTGAGGTTCATCGTGCAACAATTGCAAATGAGCCGCCATTGTTGACTGATCATTACGCACCGCCGGGCCTGTTTGTACACTTGCAGGGGCCTGCTGCTGCACTTTTTCGGCTGTCTCCAATATCAATGGTCGTAGTAAATTAAAGTCCAACTGATGATGTGCCAGCAGTTGTTGGGCCACGCCGTATAAATAATTGGGGAAATTACATGCAAAAACCGCGGCGAGATGCAATATTTTTCGCCCGGCAGAGTTAATGCTGTAAACCCTGTTACTAACCGTTGCTGCAAATTGCTGTAAATCAGCATAAATACTATCACTTGCGGCTTCAATACAAAGCGGAACGTTGAGAAAATCAACTTCACGGGTTTTGCTAAAAGTTTGCAGCGGATAAAGCACACCGGCTTTATCGGTATATTTTAACAACACATCAAGGCTTGTTGCGCCAGATGTGTGCACCATTAATTTTTGATGACTGGCCAGCGTTTGGGCAATTTGTTCAATAGCATCGTCCTTAACAGAAATGATAAACAGGCCTGTATCGGCACTGATATCGGCTATGTTATCTGTAGCAGCGGCCCCCACATGGTAAGCCAGTAAAGAAGCATTATGCAAATTAGGGCTGTAAACCTGTACAATACGGTGGCCGGCATTTTTAAAAGCAGCCGCCATATGAGTTGCAACATTACCAGATCCTATAAATGTTAAGCGCATATAATTTTTTAATTAATGTTTCAATTGGCTAATTACCAATTAAATATTTCAGTATTTTAGCGAACATCATCTAATACCTTATGAAAATACTTAAAGTAAGTATAATAATTTTGATATTTCTTGTCGGCGCGGCCTCTTTGATATTGTACGGATTTTACGAAGCCAACAATAAAGAGAAGAAAGTATTAACAGATGCCGATCGTAAAAATATCCCGGGTAGTTTCATCAAATTAAGTAAGGGTATTACCCATTACGAACTTAACGGTCCCGAAAATGGCGAAGTTGTAATACTTGTTCATGGCTTTAGCGTACCGTATTATATTTGGGATGGCACCTATGAATACCTTGTTAATAAAGGGTACAGGGTATTACGGTACGATACCTACGGCCGCGGCTATTCTGACAGGCCCGATGTTACTTATAATAAAGAACTTTACAACCATCAATTACTTGAACTCATTAGCGGGTTAAAACTACAGGGTAAAATTAACCTGGCCGGTGTATCATTTGGAGGCGCTATTATAACCAACTTTACCTGCACCCACCCCGATGTTGTGAACAAAGTTATACTTATTGATCCGGCTTACCAAAACGATAACCCAAACGCGCCAAGGCTTTTTACCATTTACAACGAAGCCGTTAACTCAGAAAAACGGGCCAAAGGACAGGCTACCGATTTTAAGTACCCCAAACAACACCTTGATTGGGAAAAACGTTATTTGCCGCAAATGCGCTTTAAGGGTTTCAGAAAAGCGCTGATATCAACCATGTATGATTATAACGAGCAGGGCCGCGAAAGTAATACCTGTTTAAATGCGCAAAACAAACAAGTATTGCTGATATGGGGTAAGGATGATCAAACCGTGCCATTCCGCTTTAGTGACTCTATACGGAGTGTGTTAAAAGTAGATTTTTTCCCGGTGACAGACGCCGGTCATTTGCCTTTTTTAGAAAAACCTGATTCTGTTAATGCGAAGATAGCGGCGTTTTTGAAGGGGTAGCATCCGTATTTATCCAATAAAAAGACCGGTTTCCTTATCGAAAACCGGTCTTTCTGTTTTTAGCCGATACAAAAAGAACTTATGGCACCACGCTCCATAATTCGGCATCGTATTGATTTTCATACCATTGCTCCAGCTTAGTACCGGGTGTGGTATTGCTGTTGGGTACGTTTAAGGCAAGCAAACTGCGGCGGCTAACTATTTTGAAATAGCCACTGCCCATATCCTGCACACGCCACTCCTGCGCGTTGCCGCCTACATCGTTCCACTCTATCAAAATATTACCGGCAGTTAATGAATTGCCGGCGTCATCCAAACATAAATTGCTGGCTGCCGATTTGATTTTGTAAAAACCATTGCCCAGGCTGGTAAATACCCATTTTTGCGCTATGTTGCCGTTATCGGTCCATTCCTGCAGCTGCGTACCTGGTGTTGTTGAACCGCTTGGCACATCCAGGCATTGCCCCGTTACTTTTGATTTGATGCGATAAGTACCGTTAGCTATAGGCATGCTATAGCTTGTGCCAATAGCGGGGGCCGCAATAGGTATACCTTTTTCAATCGGGTAGCCGAAGAACGGCACATCGCCATCCCAGGTAAATTGCTGGGTCATGATGCGCCTGTCCCAGCCAGAGCCATCCGCATTGGCGGCATGGTACACTATCCACCACTGGATATTATCGGGCGATTTAACAAACGATGCATGACCCGGACCAAACACATTGCCAAATTTGGAAAATGCCGGGGTAGATTGCTTTGTCCACGATGCTTTCGACATTAAATTACCGTTAGTACAGGTTATGCGGCCAAGGCAATAATCGTTTGTCCAGCTACCGCTGGCCGAGTAAACCACACTCACAGTTGTGTTACTTACCAAAGCTTCCGGACCTTCGTTTACCGTTGGCGTACCCACTTTTTCCCAGGCGTAGTCGGGGCGCGAAATTTCAACTCTTTCACTGTTGATGGTGTAAGGGTTGCTCATGGTAGCGATATACAAATACTGCGATACATTGGTAGTACCCTCCCATCCCGACCAGATGAAATACGTTACCCCGTTATAAACAACGGGTGAGCCATCAATTGCCCAATTATCTGTAGTGGCAGCTAACCTGGCTTTATAAGCATAACCTCCGTTTAAAGGGTCATTAGCATCGGCACCGCCCTCTAACACGTGCATGCGGTGATTGTTGTTATTACCATCATCAGCAGCAAAGTACACGTACCATCTGCCGCCCAGGAAATGAAGCTCTGGTGCCCATAAATCGCTGGAATAACTGGTACCCGCGGGTGGTGTAAAAATGTAGGTTTTGGTTTGTTGTAAAACAGTTTGCAACGTGGTTGATTTGGCTATCCAAAGCCTGCCACCATCCGAGCCGCAATAATAGTAATAGCTACCAACCCTTATAACCCAGGGATCATAATAGCTGCCATTATCGATAGAGGGCAGCGCGTTGGTGAAAATTGCCGAGAGGCTGTTAACAGTTTGCTTTGATGAAGTTTGAGTGTCGGCAGCCGCGTTAGTCTTTATATTATTGCCCGATTTTTGGCAACTATTAAACAATAACAACGACGCAACGACCGAAAGAAAAAAGAAGTTGTTTTTCATTTTTTGGGTTTTGGTTTGCATTCTCAAAAATTCGGCAACATTACTTTGGCATCAGCATAATTCATTTACCCAAACGCGTTGTTATTTTATAGACTATAAAATGCCACGGGCGTCATTTTTATAAAATGAGCCCTATAAAAAAGCCTTTTAAACACGCGAGCGGATTTAAACCAGGAAGATCTTAAGCAATAGTTACTGTTTATTAATTGGTGTAATAAGCCCCATCGATGGTTTGCTTAATAAGCAAGCAAATAAGCTTATTTATTTGAAATCACTGAGTATCAGCGTATCAATAGTTAGCAAAATCGTATCAATTTTATTTATCAGGAAGTGTGCATGGTCGTTTTAAAAATCAACAACCTTTTACTACCTTGAAAAATGAAACCTAAATTATTATTCTCCTTGTTTTTATTATTGAATTTGAGTTGCTATGCACGTAGCACCACTTTTAAACCCGACACACAAATTACCGCCGAGCAAGGAAAAAAATTATACGCGAAAGAGCATATACTGTATCCAAGAAGTAGTATCAAAGGTTACAAAAAAAAGTTCGACAACTGCTCTTTTACCAATCAATATACTTTAACCCAACGGTTGAAAATGTACCCTTATTCTAAAGCAATAAAAGTAATGATTGTTTCTTATTTTGGAGGAGGGATGCCTAATCAAGAGATTCGTCTCGACTCTGATACGCCGGCCAAAAAGCAGTTAACCTACAAACAAAAACAACACTATGAAGGCCTGGTAATAAAACACAAAAAACTGGATTACTCCACCCTAATAGAAACCAAAGTTTTGAATCGTCATCAAATTGACGTTCTAACCAATATACTTTTCAATTATGAGTATACCGGCATGAGGGATTATACATTGACAGGCGAAGCGGCATGTTTTGATCCCCGCAACTCTGTCATCTTCTTTGATAAAAACGGGAAGATATTTGATCACCTCGACATTTGCTTTAGCTGCCATCGCTCCGATTCAGCATCTGGAAAATTGAATGTAGGAACAGAGTGCGCTCAGAAGTTTGATATGTTGACGAAATTCTTTATAAAAGCGGGGATAAGGTATGGGTCGGATAAAGCTGTCCCTTTAAATTAAATTTAATGGGCGTGAAATTAACTTTAGCATTTATTTTATCCGTCTTTATAAACATTGGTTGTTTTGCTGCACAAAAATACCTCACAAGTATTGACACAACGCGGCGGCATACAACAAGGCAAATTAAAAGACCAGCTTATCTACCTCAGCCCAAATCGCTTGTAGAGTTTGACCGCTTGTTTAAACCCTGGTATAGCGACTGTGTTTTTACAAGCAAATATTCAATAACTAAACGGTTAAGAAAGTACCCGTTTTCAAAGGCCGATAAAATACTTGCTATATCTTACCACGTTTTTGAATATCCCACCGCGGGCAAAAACGATAGTTTAACTACTGATTCTTTATCGCCAAAAGATAAATTATTGCAAGGCGGCTTTTCAATAAAGGCAGACACTCTTGACCATTCAACGCTGATGGAATGGAAAACTTTAAACAATAATCAAATAAGGCGTTTAGCCACCGTCCTTTACAACACTGGTTTTAAAAAACCTGGTTATAACCTTATAGGAGGTGCCTCATGCTATGAACCACGTAACGCGCTTATTTTTGTAAATAAGCAAGGGAAAGTTTACGATTATCTCGAGGTTTGTTTTGCCTGCAAGCACTACTCCTCGAAATCTGGCAGGTTGAACGTTGGTATCGAGTGTACTCAAAAATATGAGATATTGCGAAAATATTTTAAAAGCATGGGGATTGATTTTGGCACCCGGAAAAATGAAAACCGGCAATAACAATTAAACTACCAGCTTCTCATCCCACTCCAATCCACCATCCAAATCTGCCCTGCTAAATTCAATATGCACCACTCGTCGCTTTTTGTTATTGGTAGTTCGGTTTGATGCGTGGAGTAGCAAGGGGCGCATCACCATCAAGCCGCTTGCTTCTACATTACAGGCCGTTTCAGTTTCGATATCCCAATTAATGGTTTCAGGTCGATAGATTCCTTTGGTATGTGAGCCAGGAATCACTTTTAAAGCCCCATTAGCCTCGTCGGTATTATCAAGGTGGATACGAATAGTGAAGTTATCCTGTAGAATTGACAATGGCGGCTGTACCCCGAATTGATTTTGTTTAGCCGTCCAGGGGCCATAGCCTTCCACATCAGCCTTTTTATCAACTACAATGGTTAAATCCTGGTGCCAGGCTACAAACCAGTTACTTAGTTCGGGTTTATCAAAGTAGATTGATTTGGAAACAAAATAGCCCGCGGGGAAAAGCGTGTTGATTATCGCTTTCAGTTTATCATTAAAAATTAAAGGAACTACCTGCGGTAATTCCTTTAAAAATTGCCTTATGGCAAACAGATCATCTGTTTTGCGAAAGGCTGGATTATTTTGATTGGCCGATGCTATTACATCAAGGATGCATTTAACCTCGGCATGAGTATATATTTCATTGATAACCGTAAAACCATCGCTTAAAATCTCTTGCTGATGCTTTTTCAAATGGTTATCCATCTAATTAAACTTAAACTACCTTCAATTCCTTTTTACGACGCAGTATCGACATAAAGAAACCGATCACCATAATGATGCTACCGCCCCAGAACAAGTTGATATACGGGAACTGGATAGCCTTCATTACCACAAATTTCTTTTTGCTCTCAGGCTGTTGGAACACCACAATTTCTACCGTTTTATGCTCAGGAATCACCTTGCTGAAACGGAGCTTTAAGCCAGCGTCATCAACCTTGCGGGCAAAATCAAATACGTTTCCGTTTTTGATCATGTAAACCGGGCGGGCGCTGTATTTATTGCCGTTTGATACAATTTCCAAATCGGCACCAATGGCCACATCACTATCGGTAAGCGGGATATTTTGTACTTTGGTTTCTTTGTTAAGCGCTTTCAACACAATATAACCGTCACGATATTTGATGGTATCGCCTGCTTTAACCTCGTGGGCTATTGGCGCATCATAGTTTTTGTCGTCGTTATCGGCATCGTGTGCTGCCTCGGCACTTTCGCTGCCCGCCTCAACTGGGGTAATGGCGTTGGTGAGGGTGATATGCGTATAAATATCGCTAAACAGGTAATGCCTTGTATCTGGCGACGCGGCCAATGAACCTTTGCTAACCTGTACTTTTGGTTTCAGCGTAAACTCCTCAGTTACTTTACCCGCGGCATCCACTCTTTTGTAGTTGATTTTGAAGAAATGGTTGGGCGATGATATGGAATCGCCAAGGTATGTAACCATGTAGTCGCCCATTTTGATGGGTTGGTTACGGTATACCGTGATATTTTCGCGTGGGTTTTCTTCTTTGGCAAATTCGGCAGAATAAGCCTCGCCAGTATTATTAACAGATATAACCGATTGTGTACCCGCCGATATCACCGCGCCAAGCAACAACAAGCCAAACCCAATGTGCGCCACTGCCGACCCCGCCAGTTTAAACTTGCCTTTGATAGCGTCAATCAATACTTTACCGTTGGCTATAACTGCATACAATGAGCCCCACATTAACAGCACAAATACAAAGTTAAGTTTGTACAAGCCGCTTAAATAAGCGAATAACGCCGTTAACGCAGCTGCCATAAGCAGGTAAGAGCCGGTGGTAATAAAGAACCGGGTAACATCCGTCTTTTTATATTTTAAAAACTGGGCAATCCCTGTTAACACCGCGATCACAAACGCGAACGAGGCCTGGATCACGTTATAGTGTTCTTTGATATTTGATGGCGGCGCCATTTTGGTTTTAAACATCTCGTTCCAAACCGGCACCGATGTTACCACCAGCATATGAAAGCACGAAAGGCCTAAAAATACCGAGCCAACAAACATCCAAAATTCGCGACTGTAAGTTTCTTCGTCTTTTTTAGTGATGGGCAATTCCTTGTACCTGCGTACCAGCAATACTACCGATAACACCAGGAACAGCATAATGCCTGTGATGAGCTGCCAAAACATGCCCAGATCTGTAAACGAGTGTACAGATGTTTCGCCCAAAATACCGCTCCTGTTCAGGAACGATGAATACCAGGTAAGCACATTGCTCAGCAATACCAAAAATGTAGCGGTAAAGTACGAATGACCTGAGTTTTTGAAAACGATCATCACGTGTAAACCCGCTACCAATACTATCCATGGGAAAATAGAAGCGTTCTCAACAGGGTCCCAGGCCCAAAAGCCGCCAAAGTTAAGCGACTCATATGCCCAAAAAGATCCCATTACCACACCAGTACCTAATATCATACAGGCAAACAGCGCGTAAGGAATAGCCTGCGAAATCCACTCTTTGTATTTTTTTTGCCAAAGCCCGGCCACCGCGTAAGCGAACGGCACTACCATTGCGGCAAAGCCCAGGAACAGGGTTGGCGGGTGAATAATCATCCAGTAATTTTGCAGCGATGGCACCATACCCTGCCCGTCTTTGATAAAAGAAAGATAATCGGGATTAGAGAAGATTGGCGCTTCCATGGATTGCCTTAATAGCAAAAATGGCGAACTGCCTATACGCTGACCAAATATTTCAACACCCAATACCATTGAAGCCAACATTACCTGCGATAGCGCGATGATAGTCATTACCGGGCGCTCCCATGATTTTGAACGGAAGATGAGTACAATACCTAATACCGCCTGCCAGAATAACCAAAGCAAAAAGCCACCCTCCTGTCCGTTCCAAAAGGCCGACAGGATGTAGTAAATAGGTAACGAACGCGAAGTATATGCCCAGGCGTAGTGATACTCAAAAAAGTGTTTGTAAATAAGGTAAAACAGGCAGGTGCCTATCCCTATGATAGCTACCGCGTTAACAAAGTAGCTTATACGACCTAATTTTTGCCAAAAGCTATCGGTTTTACCGGCATCTTCGGTAGTGGCAAAATAATAACTGATACATGATAAAAGAGCGGCTCCGAAAGAAAGTACAATAAAAAACTGACCTATCTGCCCCGGTAAAAGGTGTTCACCTTTAAATTGAATATCCATCAAAATGGTTTTATATGCTGGCCGATTTAGCCTTAAGTTCTGTAGTTTTTAATTCGCCCTGCTGGTATTTGGATGGGCATTTCATCAGGATAGCCGACGCGTGAAACTCGTTGCCTACCATAGTACCGGTAAGTACCAGCTGCTCGCTACGCTCAAAATCCTCTGGCTTGGTACCGGTAAATACAACTTTACGTTCTTCACCCTTGTTATCTTTCATATAAAACGAAAAGTAATTGGCATCCTTAGTAGCATCAAAATACAGCTCCTTTGCTTTATTAAGGTGACCAACAATATGCAACTCGCTGGTAGTTTTGGTAGCATCGTTAAAAGACCCGTAAGTACTTGAGTTAGCGTATACACTTATGATAACCGCTATAGCGATAGCTATAACAACAAGGCCAAAAATTGAACTTTTTTTCATCTGCGGTTTATAAAATAAAAATCGATTTGCAAAAATACAAAACGTATAGCTAATAATGTTTATTACGGGGGATATGTGTTATTTAGAATTATTCTTGATAGAGTAGAGTAAGGATGAGGGAGTAAGGACTTTTTTGAATGATAGTAAACCGTTTACAGCTATTTTGTCTGAACCACGATTTATTGGATTAAAGGATTCTCAGGATTTTATTCAATGTTTAGTTTTTTTCTGAAAGCAAATCCTATAAATCCCTTAATGCGTTGTGCGCGTATGAGCGGATAGCACGGCCCAAAGGAAACGCCCGAAAAAACAAAAAGAGGCAAGTTTTTAAACTTACCTCTTTTATATTTTCAATAGTGACGCCTAACAGTATTAGATTATTTCGGGCCTACCATAACAAGTTGTAGATCCAAACTTACGAAGTTTTAAAAACTTCGTAAGTTTTTCGTCGCTTTGTCACTTCTGCCTTTAAAGTCCTCGGTTCAGATAGCCACAAGCATATGGTTGTTTCCCACCACCCCAATGACCAATGACAGCGAAGCGAAATGACCAATGACGGCGCAGCCAAATGACTAAAGATTACGGCCAGATACCCAAATTCTGGTAGCTAACTGCGATCTTATTAATAGCACCCACCATGGCAGCGCTTCTTAAGGTATCAATTGCCGGGTTGCTTTTGTAAGTTTCCCTGATCTCGTGGTATGAGCGGATCATGGTATCCTCTAAGCCCGAGTTCACCAGCTCTAACTCTGACGCGCCTTTTATGATGGTTGAGCGTTGCATTGGGGTTAAAGATGTACCGGTGATACCTTCTACCATATTTACCAGGTTAAGGTTTGAGTTTTCTTCAAACCTGCGGTTCATGCGGCCAAAGGCTACGTGGCTCAGGTTTTTTAACCACTCAAAGTATGATACGGTTACGCCGCCGGCATTGGCATACATATCCGGGATGATCAAACCGCCGTTCGCGTAAAATATGGTTTCGGCCTCGGGCGAGGTTGGACCGTTTGCCCCTTCGGCAATAATTTTTGCCTGTATGTTGCGGATATTGGCTTCGGTAATCTGGTTTTCTAACGCTGCAGGTACTAAAATATCGCATGGCTGCTCTAAACCTTCCATGGTATTTTTAAACTCCTGGGTAGCACCGGCGTAACCTAAAATAGATCCGCTGGCTTTACGGTGTTGGAATACGGCTTCAACATCTAAACCATTCTCATTGTAAATAGCGCCTTCAAACTCGCATAAACCAACAATGATGGCACCAAACTCGGCCAGGAATTTAGCCGAATAGTAGCCCACGTTACCCAAACCCTGTACAATAACTCTTTTACCTGATAGGCCTGGCAGTAAGCCTAACTTTTGCATATCATCGCCAAAGCTTACACACTCGCGGATGGCAATAGCCACGCCCCTGCCGGTTGCTTCTCTCCTGCCTGCAATACCATGCAAGGCGATAGGTTTACCGGTAACCGCGCCCATAGCATCCAGCTGACCAGGGTTCATGGTGGCATAGGTATCGGCAATCCAGCTCATTTCGCGTTCACCGCTTCCGTAATCGGGCGCGGGTACGTCAATGCTTGGACCAATAAAGTTTTTCTTGATCAGCTCTACCGTGTAACGGCGGGTAATGTTTTCCAGCTCGCTTACAGTGTAGTTTTTAGGGTTTATTTTGATACCGCCTTTTGCACCACCGAAGGGTACGTTTACAATGGCGCATTTGTAGGTCATAAGCGCGGCCAGGGCCATCACTTCATCCTCATTCACCATTTCGCTGTAACGGATACCGCCTTTGGTTGGCGATTGGTGGTGCGAGTGCTCTACACGCCAAGCGTCAATTACCTCGAAGCCATTACCCCTGCGGATTGGGAAACGGAAACGATAAACACTGTTACATGATTTGATTTGATCAAGCAGGCCGGCATCGTGTTTGGTAAATTGAGCGGCATAATCAAAGTTTTTACATACGTCGCCAAAAAAGTGTGTTTCTTCGTCAGCAACCAAAATATTGGTATCCATAATTATTGTATAAATATTAAACTCTTAAAAAAGTGAGCAAATTTGGTACAATTTTTATCAATATTGCAAATATATTATAGTTAGTGTAGTGCTTACACACTATGCATGCATAGTAAAATCAGTGTTTAAACAACATAGGCCATGTTTTTTTGTTAGCCGTTTTTTTCGATTTTTTTCAGCCTTCTGTCTATAGAAAACAGATAAATGGCCAAACCCACAAAAACGATTACAATAGTCCCCACCACAACATATATTTTCCCCGAACCGCGTAACGCGTCGGCCATTTCAACAGGCTGGTTTTGCTGCGCAAACGCGGTAGCAAAGCTCAGCAACAACATTAACATTAATGTTAACTTCTTCATTAATTTATTTGATTCTTTTTGTTTTCAATTAAACGGATGCGGTAACGTACCGATGCTATCCAAACGCCCATAAAACTCCAGGCAATAAATGCAGGGTATAATACAATGCGCATGCGGTTATCTAAATCGAGCTTGCCAAAAGCGGGGTTACCGCCATTGCCGGGGTGCAAAGAATCCGTCATGCGGGGCAGCACCATAATCAGCACGATCATAATAGGGAAAGCGAAGATGTTATAGATAGCCGAAATTTTGGCCCGCTTCTGCTCCTCATCAATAGAATTACGTAATACCGAGTAAGCGCAATATAACAAAAAGGCTATGGCCGCGCTGTTTTGTTTAGGATCGTTACTCCAGAAAGCTCCCCATGTAAACCTGGCCCAAAGCATACCGGTTACAAGCCCAATAACAAAAAAGAAAATACCGGTATTGGCACTTTCAACAGCAATCAGATCGTACTCCTCCTTACCTGTTTGCAGGTATTTGATACTGTAGTAAACAGATATAGTAAACACCGTGAACATGGCCATCCACATAGGGACATGGAAATAAGTATTACGGATAGTTTCGTGCAGGATGGGCATGGCTGGCACGCCAAGTAATAAGCCCGCAATCAAAGTGTAAATGATTACAATTACGGTTACTACCTTCCACCAGGTTTGATAAATAAACTTCATATTATGCAACAAAGGTAGCAATTAGTCATTGGTCATTAGTCATTGGTCATTAGTTTTTTTGTGCAGTCATTGGTCATTGGTCATTGGTCATTGGTCATTGGTCATTGGTCATTGGTCATTGGTCATTGGTCATTGGTCATTGGTCATTAAGGCAAGTCGAGCTTTCAAAAGCTGTTTTAAAAATTTTCAAATAAAAACTAATGACCAATGACAGCGAAGCGAAATGACCAATGACGGCAAAGCTAATCCCCCGGCTCGTAGTCTACCGGTAATAAATCGCATAGTTTAGCTTTTGACCAGGTGCCTTCGTACAGTGGGGCGGGATTTGATATCACGATGCCGTTTTGATCAAACGCGGTATAGCCACCATACTGGGTTATGATACTGGTTTCAAAGTTTTCCATATCCAGCGGACGGTATACATCTTTAAACTCAGTAAGCTCATGCTTTTTGGTGTATACCACATATAAAAAGTGCGGGAACGTAATGGCATAAATACCGGCCTGCTGCGTCTGGCGCAGAATTTCTAAAGACTGATATGGAATTTTCACCACGTTCTCGTTATTCCACTTGGTGTAGTTGGCAATATGATACCAATGAATCAGCGAATCGCGGTTGGTTTCTTTATAACGTTTTATCTTTTGCTGGATAACTTCCTCGGGCGGTCGTTCCCTGTTCAGTGTGCGGGTAAAATCATGGGCTTCAAAGCCTTCTTCCTGCAGCTTATTTTTATACAAAGCCCTAAAAAATTGTTGTGGCGAACCATAGTAGGCCTCTTCCCTTTTCAATTTCCAAAGCTTCTTTTGCTCGGGCGATCCCGGCAGGCTTTCGAACAGCGCGCGACCAGTATATTGAATAGTATGCTCAATAGCATCGCTTACAAAATTCTTCAACAGGTATTTGGTACGATAACCCAGCGCACGGTTCTCCACCACTAAAAATTCATCCCCATCGGCCGATAACTGTTGTTTAGTACGGTTGTAAACCAGGTTTAGGATATGCGGATTAAGTACTTTGCAAAGTTCGGAGTTTTTGGTAGTACCAATAAACTCCCGCCTGAATTGTTCGTAGTTTTTTTTCCAGTCGGCATTGCTGCTGATGACTACTTCGCGCAGCATGAGTACCTTTTGGTTAAGCGAGATATCCAGCTTGATTACATCATGCCCTACCTGTACCGTTTGCGAATAATCTTCATAACCAACCACCGTAACAATCAGCTCATACTGACCAGGCTTCACACCCGAAAGCGTAAACGAACCATCCTCGGCAGTTGATGTACCATAAGTAGCATTGTTTAAAAACACGCTGGCATTGGCAACGGGGGCTTTACTTTCGCCGTGCATCACTTTCCCCGTAATGGTAGCGGTTTGCGCCAAAGCAACAAAGGGGAACAGTAAAAATAAAATCAGGGATAACCGGTACAGCCGCATCGATATTGTAAAATGCTCAAATTTATTCCAAGCTACCAAAAAAACACATTTTTTATGAACGCACGATGAATTAAGCTGATAATTATTTTGTGATATAGGATTTTTACAAAGGAGGGGATGCGAAAATTAATTGTAACGTTAATTCCTTTGATATTTCAACAACTCCGTCAGCAATTGCTCCCGGTTCAAAATCTCTGGGTGAATGATGATCCATCCCCGACCATTCATTTTCCGAGAGAAAGCAGAAATACTTTTATCATAAAGGTTGATGGTACCGTTTGGCTTTTCGTTAATAATTAAATTATCCCAGGAGATATTTTTATAAGGCATCATTTCGGCCTTTGACTCTACGCCGGCATCGCTAAGCATTATTTGTTGTGTTTTGTAACTTTTCTTTACCCGTTTAGACGCCAGGTAAATAGGTAAAAACAAGATAGGAATTATGAAAAGCTGGCTCATTAAAAGTCTTTGAATATCGCTCTCCTTTCGGGTTAAGTATTGAGATCCTACAACAAAGACCATCACGAGCAGCAAAATTATAATGTTTTTTAAGGCCAATCTTTTAACAAGTGTGTCGATCTGAGTTTCGTCAATTTTGTATATCTGGCTTTGCATTAACTAATAAATTTTCATTTTGGAGGTAAAAATAAAAAAGATGTTTTAACAACAAACTGTTTATACAAATACTTTCTATTATTGCGGTAACTATCACACCATGCAGGAAAAAACTATTCATATCCCATTTAATCGAACCTACTTTTTAAACAAGCAGCGCGTTCATTGGTCGTTATCAAACTCTAAAATAATGAAGCGTTATTTTATTTTGACGTTAATAATTATGATTGTGGCAGCAGCAGTATTTTCCGGCGATACCAGCAACCGGTTTCCAATCGATAAGATTATTGAAGGGGGCTCGGTATTTTACCTGTTTTTATGGTGGTTAACTTTTATAGAACGATGGGTTCGCTTTTCCCGAAAAAACAAAGCCCGCGCGGAGCGGCTTGAAAAGGAAATGATGGACTGTACATTTACCTTTAATAATGAGGGTATAGATTATCGGGATAAGGAAAAGCGTTTGCAATTGAACTGGTCGCTTTTTAACTCCGCCATAATTTATAAAGACACTCTTTTTATTCTGGTTAAAGAATCTGCGGGCGTAATGTTTTTCTTTAGTCGCGAAGAACTTGGCGACGCGGAGTTTAATGAAGTATTTGAATTGCTGCAAAGCAGGATTAAAAAGTAGCTTATAAAAAAAGACAGGATAAAATTACCCTGTCTTAATTCTTCATTCTAACCTCTTGACTCCTCCCCTAAAGAGTTCCTAAAAACTTCAGCACCAAAGCCCTGTCTGATTTGGATAATTTGGAGAAATATACCTTCGATGCTTCGGCCTCTCCTCCATGCCACATAATGGCTTCGGTTACGGAGCGGGCGCGGCCATCGTGCAGGTAATAACCGGGACTGTTCACTTTTTCAAATAAGCCAAGGCCCCAAAGGGAGGCGGTGCGCCATTCCTGTCCACCGGCTAAAAAGTCGGGGCGGTTATCTGCAAGGCCTGTGCCCATGCCATGTACCAGCATATCTGTATAGGGGTGTATCACCTGGTTTGATATGGAAGGGAAAGATACATTAACAGCTGTAGTTAACGTTTGCCTGTGGCAAACCGCACATTTGGCCGCTTTAAATAACGCCTCCCCTCTTAGCGCGTCTGCATCAGTAACACTGCGACGGGCCGGTACAGCCAGCGTGGCGGCATAAAAGCGTACGGCGTTTAAGGTACTATCCGGTAATTCGGGATCATCCTTCAAACCATCGTCCTGGGTTTGGCCAAAGCTGCTCTCTACCGGGAAAATCCGGTTGGTGATGCCAATATCCTGGTTATAGGCAGCGGCAACCTGTGTTAATATAGACGCGGTATTAGCTTTCCAACCAAAACGCCCTAACTGGCGCGATTGCGTGGCTACATCCCAAACATAGTTTGGCTTGCCTTTTATACCATCGCCGTCGGCATCGTTGGGGTCGGCCATAGCAACAATTTCACTTTCGGGAACGGCTTCCAGCAAACCTAAACCAAACATAGGCGGTGCCAGGCGTGGCGAAAGCATGTAGTTGCCAGTTATAGGAGCGTACAAATTGGTTAAGGTATATGTTGGTGCCCTCAATTCGTAAGTTTCGCCATCGGCAAAACTGTAGGTGGTATAAGTGTAGTTGATATTTACTTTAACCTCGGGCACTTTGCCATAAACAGCCTTATCCTGTAACTGTAATCCGTAGCCGGGTACCGCTACCGGACCGCCATGGGCATCGGTACCGGGTAAACTTATCCGCACCAATAATGAAGAACGTGAGTCGCCGGCTGTGGGTAAGCCAATGCCGTCATTATGGTGGCACGATATGCAGGAGTTATTGTTAAAAACAGGTCCTAAACCACTGTTAATAGGAGCAGGCGCGGTAACAAAATTTTTGCTGAAAGCCGCGTCGCCAAACGCGTGCACTATCTGATCACGATCAGACAATCCCGGAAACATATTGCTGAACGCGTGCGATGTAATATCAAACACGGTTGCTACACCGCCCGATAAACGCGCGTCATAACCTGTATCCGGAAAAGTTGCCGCCTTTTGGCATTGCGACAAAACAAGCACTAAAATTGCTAATACGCCTACTACTGATAACTTCTTCACCTGTGTACTTAGTCTTTAATATTTGCTTCAACAAAAGCGTTTAAATCAACATCTAATGTGCTTTGCAATGCGGCGATAGCATCCTGGGTTGCTTTTACCTGCGCGCGCTGGTTATAAATCGCTTTTTCGAAGGTTTGAGTGATAGTAGCAAATTGTGCCAATACAGTGTTGTATTGAGTTTTGATCTTTGCATCTAACGATACGTTTTTAGCAGCTACCAAAGTACTTAAGCTTGCAGTACCGGTTTTGCCACCATAAGTACAGGTATAGGCGTTAAGGATACCTTTAATGTTGTTTGTAAAATCGACAGTTGAGTTGTGTGAAAACGATGATTCATCTAATGTACTGTCGCGTTGCGAATACGGATCTTCCATTTTGCTGGTGCCAACCTCGCCGCAAATATCGCTCATTGAGCCAACCATTGCTTTAAACAAGTCTTTACGGGTTTTGTATACCGTGCTGCCGCTACCTGCTGTTGTTACTGTTGTAGAATAATTGCCTTTTGCAGTATCCCAGCTATCGCGAAGCGCTTGTGTGGTAGCTACTAAACTTGTAGTAGTTGCCGCCAGGTAAAGTTTTTCACGCGCGGTGATGTCTGTGGCTTTTTTTGTACCACCTTCACCAAAAATGATGTACTCAATACCGTGGAAACCTTTGGCTGTACCATCCAGCCCATCAATGTACGATGCAGAAAACACATCAGCACTGGCTAAACGGGCATCAACATCTGTTTTATTTAAAGGCCAGCTATCCATAGTAGGGTCGTAATCATTATCCTCTACCGGACCAAACAAAAAGCCTTCGCATGATTCCCATGGTTCGCGGGTAGCTTTCCAGGCATCCTGGGCCGCCTTTAAATTGGCAGCGTTAGGGGTGGCAATTAACAACGTAACCGCTGCCTGTAACTTAACAGCGTTATCATTAATTGAAGCATAGTTAGGGTTGGCAACAACACTTACAAACTGAGTAATAACTGTTGCTTCGGCATCTGTAGTTACCGGGGTTGGCGTGCTTTTGGTGCTGCAGCTGCTTAAGGCAAGCAGGGCAGCGCCTGATAGCGCAAGTAATGTATTTTTCATAGGTAGATTAACTTAAATGGATAATTATTTGATCTGATTGTACTTCTGTGGCATATTTTTTTAACGGACGTTCGGCAGGGCCGATAGTTACTTTACCGGCGGCATTAAAGGTACTGCCATGCAAATCGCATTTGTAACCATTACCGGTTGGGGTTAATTGATTGTCAGCATGTGTACATTTTAAAAGCAGCGCGGTGTAGGTGCCATCGGCCTCCTTTTTAAGCCCTATATTGTAATACTGATTTTTGGGTTGGATGAGCTGAAAATTGGTGGTAGCGAATATAGCCGTAGGTACGCTCACCTCATTATTGGCAACCGCGGTTTTATAAACCGGCAGCGTAGCGCAACCTTCCAATGAACCTATCACCATACCCGCGCCAACAGCTACACACAATGAGCACGACTGTTGTATAAATTTCCTTCTGTCCATTTGATCAATCAGCTTAAAATGAATATCCTATACCCAGGTTTATCAGGGCGTTGTTGTTTTGGTAAGGTAAAGCCACCGGGCTTGGGTTTATTACCAACGCCGGGTTTTGCGCGCCGCCGTGTATCAACCTTACATCGGCCTTAACGGCTACGTTACGTAGTGGCAAATAAGTAAAGCCTGCCACCACATGGTTTTGATTTAAAGTTTGATCGGTGATACCGTTGGATGGGATGCTGGAGTTAAGGTTAAACTTTTCATCGCGTACAAATAAAATTAGTTGTGCAGGATTCGCTTTACCATAACCCTGGCGATAAAGCAGGTCGTAACCAATTTCGGCATAAGCACCATAGGCAGTTTTTGGGGTGTTGCTGGCGTAGGCCTTGTTTATTTTATCAGCATCGGGGATAGATAAAATCGTTCCTAATATTTTTACCTGGAAACCCTGGTTGCTGTATTGAATGTCACCTTCACCCATAGCCACCGGGGTACCAAATACACCCGAGTTTAAGCCAAGGCTATCGGCCTCTGTTTTCCTGATTCCTACTGTACCGCCGTAGTAGCCCGATACCTGAGCTTTAAAGCCGCTTTGGTAATATTGTACAGCGCCTGTTATTGCAAGGTTGGTACCTGTTGCGTTACGACCTTCAAACCTACCGTCTACAATTCCGGTTCCATGTGTGAAACCGCCAGCACTTAAACCATTCATTAATCCTAACGAATAATTAACAGGCAGGTTATTTAATCTACCGTAAAACCCAACACCCAATTCGCGCCAGGTAGCCGGGATTATCAGTGTTTCTACATAGTTACGTTCGTTACCATTAAAGGTGGTGGGCAGGTGATTTTCGTTAAGGATACCTATTCTTGGTAAAAACAAGCCGGCAACAATGTAATGGTTGGGATTAAGGCTGAATTTTAAATAGGCTTGCTCAATAGTGATCTCGCCGCCTGGTTGACCGCCGTTTACTTTGGCGTCTTCCAGTTCCATTTCAGAAAAGAAAGAAATTTTATCGCTGAATTTGTGACCGATGAATAATACAAAACGCTCCAGATCAACCTTCGCCGTTTTTTGATTTTTGTTGTACTGGTAAAAAGCATTTCCATAACCACCAATAGTTGTATTGGATAGGAAATTTTTAGCCGAATTGTTATTTAATGAATCTTCGGCAGTTGAATTATTAGGTTGTTGCGCTAATAAGGTGCCCGAAATAAAAAGAGAAGATATAACTAAAGTAAAGAATTTACCATGCATCGCCAAGAGTTTAATGTGGCAGCAAAAATAACCGTTACTTAGACTTAATCCAAATAAAGTTTTTAATCAATCTAAATAAAATATAACTAATTAGTTTTCAGATATTAATCCCGCCACAAAAAGGGGAATAACAGTAAAGCGGTAGTAATTACGATGGCGTTTATGGCAAACAATACACCAATATCACCGTAGCTAAAACTGCGGTCAATACCATCCATCGCCCTTTTACTGAGGCGGATAAGAATTAATATTACTGGGATGATGACCGGAAAGCTGAGAATAGCCATTAATGTGCCGTTATTGCCGGCCTTTGAAGCAATGGCCGAGATCATGGTAAACACCGTTGAAAAACTAATGCTACCCAGTAATACTGTTAAAAAGTAAAACAAAGAGTCGCCAAGGGGTTTTACAAAAAATATCTTGTATACCAATAATGCCAGGACGCTGATCAGCGACATCAGCAGGATATTGTAAATGGTTTTTGACAGAATAATAGCCTGCGGACTGGCAATGGAATAATAATAAAGCAGGCGCCCCTTACTTTCCTGCATAAAGCTTTTGGCGATAGCATTCACTGATGCAAAAAGCATAATGATCCAGAATAACACATTCCAAACCACTGCGTACCCGCTGCTACCGCTAAAACCAGGTGTAAGGTTAAAGGAGATGTAGCAAACAAACACGGTTGATACCACGTACAGCAAAATACCGTTAAAAGCGTATTTTGAACGCCACTCCAATAAAATTTCCTTTTTGAGTAAATGGATGGTTTCGTTAACAAGCTTCATGCGGCAAAGGTAATAATTTGTGAATAGGCGACGATTATTTTGTGCGCCGTATTTGAATAAAGTAGCAAAAATGCTACCTTTACATATGAATTGCAAGGAACTGATAAGAACCTTGAAAGCTGATGGTTGGATTGAGAAAACTCAAAAAGGCAGTCACTTACAAATGGTTCATCCAGTAAAACCCGGAAAGGTTACTGTTCCTGTGCATTCGGGAGACATACCAAGGGGAACGTTGAATTCTATATTCAAACAGGCGGGGCTTAAATAGCCCCTCTGTTTGATTCTCATTAAAAGTAAATATTATGGAAAATATAAAGCTTGAACTGATACTCGAAAAAGGCGATGAAGGACTATGGGGACGCGTTACTTATAACGACAACCTGATAACAGATTTTGGGCAAAACATTGCCGAAATAGACAGTAAAATTAAAAATCTACTTTTCGAATTTGAAGAATTAAACCCAGATACAGTGGTATTTGACCACGTATATGATATGTATGCGTTGTTCCGCGAGTTTGATTTTTTAAATATTAGTAAAGTAGCTAAATACGCGGGGATTCATGCCGGCTTATTGAGGCAATATTCGTCGGGCGTAAAGCATCCGTCATTTAATCAGGCTAAAAAAATAGAAGACACCATCCACCGACTTGCCGATGGCATGAAGAAAGCGACCATTTACGTAGAATAAACTTTAAGATTAATCAGCCGCCTAACCAATTAACACTACCATGCCCATAGCCTATTACCGTACGCCAATAGGAATCGTTCGCATAACGCAGAATGATGAATTTATTTCGGGGATTTCTATTCGCGATGAGGAATATGAAATTGAGCCGCCCGCTACTCCACTGTTGCAAATGGCTATTGATGAACTACAGGAATATTTTGATGGCAAAAGAAAAACGTTCGATTTCCCCATAAAACAGCCTGGCACCGGTTTTCAGCAGCAGGTTTGGGATGAGCTACTGAAAATTGAATACGGCACTACCACTACTTATTTGCAGCAATCACAACGGATGAACAATCCTTTGGCCATAAGGGCCATAGCATCTGCCAATGGTAAAAACAACTTGTGGGTTGTAGTGCCCTGCCACCGGGTTATTGGCTCCGATGGCAGTTTAACCGGCTACGCGGGCGGGCTTTGGCGCAAACAATGGCTACTGGAGCACGAAGCCCGCGTTTTAGGTGTAGGACAAACTAAATTAAACTTTTAGCGCCTTAGCATTTGAATTTAACAGCTTACTTATTTTTTCATGTAGCTGGTATGGCTGAAATGGTTTTGATAATACATCATTCATCCCAGCGGTAAGCGCTTCCTGCTGCTCGTGACCAAATGATGCCGCCGATAGTGATATAATGGGGATGCTCCTTTTAGGCTCGGCAAAATCAACCCTGATGTTCCGGGCTGTTTCATAACCATTCATCTCAGGCATGTGTGTATCCATCAAAATAATATCATAGTTGTTGGCGGTTAGCTTATCAAGCGCTTTGCGTCCGTTATCAACCATATCAATTTCCATTTGCCAGTCTTTCAAAATTTTAGACAACATAAATTGATTTACCATATTATCCTCGGCCACCAGCACCTTTACACCTACAAAAGGAGTAAGTGCCTTATCGGGCTTAGCATTGGCTTTAGCAACCGGTTTACTGGCAATGGTATGCCAGTTTATGAAACTAAAAGTACTGCCTTTGCCGAGTTGACTGCTTACGGTAAGCTCGCCGCCTTTTAACTCAACTAAATTTTTCACAATGGCCAACCCAAGCCCGGTACCACCGTATTTACTTACGGTATCCTCTTCGGCTTGTTCAAATGATTCAAATATCCGGTTAATCCTATCGGCAGGAATACCTATGCCGGTATCTTCAATGCTGTATTTTAATTTCACTTTATCATTGTGCCTTTGCAATACCGATACCTTAAGCTTTACATAGCCCCTTTCGGTAAATTTAATAGCGTTGCTAAGCAGGTTCATCAATATCTGGTTAAGTCGCAACGAGTCTACCATCAGGCTTTGCGGTACATCAGGATCTATCTCCAATAAAAATTCTATGTTGGCTTCATCGGCCCTGTATTTTAGCAGATCAAAAACCGATTTAATGATATCTGATACATTATTGGGCGTACGGATAATGTTAAACTTGCCAGCTTCAATTTTAGAAATGTCCAGCACATCGTTAATAACACCTAATAACGATTTAGATGATGTTTCCAGCAAATCCAGCATCCCTTTTTGTTGTTCATCAACATTGGTTTTAAGCAACATACCGGTAATGCCTATAATACCGTTTATAGGCGTGCGCAACTCGTGGCTCATGTTAGCCAAAAAGGTTTCTTTTACCTTTTTAGTATACTCGGCCTGTTCTTTTGATTTGATAAGCTGTTCCTGGTAACTTTTTTGTGGCGAAATATCACTGATATTGATAAAGATCACCTTATTGCGATACGATGCGCGGCACTCTACCCAAATAACGCATTTATCAAACCTTTCAAACCTAAATTCAAATACGGCAAAGGGCAGGTTATCTTTAATAATTTCGCCCAGTTTTTTTCTAAACGCGGGCTGGTGCTCGTCTATAGCCAGGTTTACAACACTTTTACCCAAAAGCTCCGCCGGCTTAAAACCCATAATGGGTTCAACAGCGGGGTTAATGTTTTCTATACGCAGGGTTTGCGCATCAACAGAACAGATAATATCGGCCGAGTTTTTTACTACGATAGAATAGTTTTGCAGTTCATCATTTTTTAGCCTGATCTCGGCTTGTGTGCGTGCAAGCTGCACAAATGAATCAACTTTGGCCGATGTGATATAAGGGTCAAGCGGCTTGTACAGGTAATCAACCGCGCCTGTGCCAAGGCCTTTTACGGCATATTTGGTTTCTTTTGATATAGCGGTAACAAATATTACCATAATATCTTTTGTGCGCGGGTTTGATTTTAGCATTTCAACCAATTCAAAGCCATCCATTTCGGGCATTTGAACGTCAACCAATGCTATGGCTATATGGGTTTCCCAGGCTATTTTTAAAGCCTCGTTGGGAGATGTTGTAGAAAAAATGCGGATATCGTCGCGCTTTAATAAGGCCTCAAGCGCTATTATGTTCTCTTCCCTATCATCAACAATAAGAATATTTACAGGGGTCATGTAATATTAATTAATGTATGGTGAATCATTCTGTTTGCAATAAATTAAAAATCTCGTCTGTATGTAATATGTATTGAGCAGCGCCAATATTTATGGCTGCCCTGGGCATTTCGTCCATTTCTGCATCTTCGGGGTGTTGTGCAATAGTTGTCGCGCCGCTTTGTTTCAGTTTCAACAATCCCTCGGCCCCATCCTGGTTTGCGCCGGATAGCAGTATAGCTATGCAGCGTTCCTTGTACACTTCGGCGGCACTTTCAAAAGTTACATCAATTGATGGCTTTGAGTACCACACCGCGTCAGAAACATCCAAACCAAAGGTACCATCTTTTTCTATCAGCGTATGATAATTTGCAGGTGCTATATAGATAGTATTCTTATTAAGAGTATCCTTATCAACAACTTCGCGTAACAACATACGGCTATTTTCGGCAAACAGTTTTTCTATCTCGCTAAAAAAATTTTTTTTGCGATGAATAACGATGATTACCGTTTTATTGATGGCAGGCGATAAAGATTTAACAATATGAAATAACAGCTTGAACGACCCGGCCGATCCTCCTAACAGCAGAATTTCGGCATCATGCCAGCGTTCGAGTAAATTTTTATCAGGCCCCAATTTTTTGATAAATATTTTCTTTCTGATTGATGACCTTAAACTTCTTTTTGAAAGCATCTGAGCGGATAGTTTCTTTACTACCCAGGCATAAATACCCTAAATGGCACAAACTTTTATAAAACAGATCAAGGATGCGTTCCTGAAGGTCTGTTTCGAAGTAGATGAACACGTTGCGGCAACTAATAAGCTGAAATTCATTGAACACCCCATCTGACACTAAATTATGCACCGAAAACAGGGTATTTTGCTTCAATTCGTTATGAATAGATGCCGCATCATACAATATCGTAAAATTATCTGATATTGAACCTTTTAAACCGGTAAACTGGTAGTTTTCGGCATAGCTTTTTATGTTACGCAAACTATAGATGCCACGGCGGGCCTCCTTCAGTACCTCGGTATTGATATCGGTGCCGTAGATGAATGATTTTTGGCTAAGCCCGGCCTCACGCATCAGTATGGCCAGGGAATAAGCTTCCTCGCCGGTTGAACAGCCCGCGCACCATATTTTTGAATGCTGATAGGTTGAAAGGTAAGGTACTACCTGGTTATTTAGGGCTTTATAAAACGAGGGATCACGAAACATTTCGGTAACGTTTACCGTGATCTCCTCTAAAAAATCCTGGAAAAAATGCGGATCATTTACCAGGGTATGCTTCAAATCATAAAAGCTAAGCTTTTTTAACTGCATGATCCTGGTAATCCTGCGTTTTAACGAAGCTTTGGTATAGCCCGAGAAATCAAAACCATGAAATTTCTTTACCAGGTCTATCAGTTCGGTAATCTGTACAGATGATATAATAACGGAAGTATCGGTCATAAATTAACTTTCAAGCCACAGCTGCATCAATGAAATAAGCCTGTCCATATCAACCGGTTTAGTGATATAGTCGTTGGCTCCGGCCGCTATGCATTTCTCGCGGTCGTCTTTCATCGCTTTGGCCGTTAAAGCTATTACAGGTAGCTTAGCCCATTTGTTTTGTTTGCGTATATACCTGGTAGCCTCATAGCCATCCATCTTAGGCATCATGATGTCCATCAGCACAATGTCAATGTTGGGTATTTCTTCTAATTTGTCTATCGCTTCCTGGCCGTCGTTGGCAATCTCTACCACCAGGTCGTAACTTTGCAGGGCGCTGCTTAAGGCAAAAATATTACGCATATCATCGTCAACAATAAGCACTTTTTTGCCTTTAATAGCATCCTTACCTTTTGATGGCAGTTTTGCTTTCGGCGGCGCGGCCTGCACATTTACCGATGACTCGCTTATTTTGTTCAGGAACAGGTTAACCTCATCAATCAACCTATCGGCCGATTTATTGGTTTTAATCACCATAGCGTTGGCATACTGCATTAACCTGTTTACCGATGTTTTATCCAACTCCATAGCGGTATTTACAACAACCGGCAATGATATGAAACGATCAACCTCCTTGATCTTATCTAACAGATCAAGGCCCGAAATATCTGGCAGGTTTAAATCAAGGATCACACACTGGTATTCATTTTCATGCAACATCCTGAACGCCGATTCGCCGTCAAAAGCCTGGTCGACAGTAATGCCCTGGCTTTGCATCATATCCTTAAGTGCCTGGCTCTGGGCGCGATGATCTTCAACCAATAATATCTGTGTAAACTTGGTACCGCTTTGCAGCATAATATCTGCAAAAAGCTTATCCAATGTTTCGGTATTGATAGGTTTTTTAAGGAAACTGATAGCACCCTCTTTACGCACGCGGTTTGCCGCGGCCTCGCCAGCCGACATCAGGTGTACCGGGATATGCATGGTTTCCGGATCGGCTTTCAGCTCTTTCAGTATCTGCCAGCCATCTTTACCAGGCAGCATAATATCCAGAATCACGGCGTCAGGTCGGGCCTCCTTTACAGTCTCTACAGCGCGGGTACCTTCATAAACCATGATAGATTTATAACCATGATCGCGGGCGTAATCCTGTAATATATTGGCAAAGTTTTTATCATCTTCCACAATAACCACCAATGGCTCGCGGTTATCTTCTCTTACCAGGGCCTTGGCAGGTTTAAGGAAGTTAGCTTCGGTTTTGAAGGTTTGCGCAGTTGGTAACACTACGTCTTCTTCAGCTACAGGCACTATTTTGGCTTCATACGGTATGGTAAGCACAAACTCGCTGCCTAATCCAGGCTCGCTGCTTAATGTTATACGGCCACCTAATAACACAGATAGTTCCCTACTGATAGATAACCCTAAACCGGTACCACCATATTTACGGCTGGTTGAACCATCGGCCTGCTGGAAGGCTTCAAAAATAATGCGCTGCTTATCGGCAGGAATACCAATGCCCGAATCTTTGATTGCAAAGGCGATAGTTTTATCCAAAGCACCCGGACCAACATTGATAGATATAGAACCATGCTCCGGCGTAAATTTAAACGCGTTGCTCAACAGATTTTTAATTACCTGCTCAACGCGCACCTTATCGGTAAACACCGTAGCAGGAACAGTCTTAGCTATACTGGTAGTATAGTTAATTTTTTTGTTGCTGGCTACTTCGGCAAACAGCATTTCCATATCGCCCAAAATTTCGGAAATTTTGATATCCTCATTTTGCATATCCAGCTTGCCCGATTCAATTTTTGAAAGGTCAAGGATATCGTTAATCAGCGTTAACAAATCGTTACCGGCGTTGAAGATAACGCTGGCATATTTAATCTGATCTTCTGACAGGTTGAGCGGTTTATTATCTTTAAGGATACGCGCCAGTACCAGGATACTATTCAGCGGTGTACGCAGTTCATGGCTCATGTTGGCCAAAAACTCCGATTTGTATTTGCCGGTAGTTTCCAGTTCTTCAACCTTAACGTTGATGGCGGCACGGGCCTCTTCAATAGCCTGGTTCTTTTCTTCAAGTAAACTGGCCTTTTCTTCCAGTTCGGCATTGATGGTACGCAGTTCTTCCTGTTGTACGCGCAATTCCTCTTCTGATGCCTGCAACATTTCTGTTTTGTTCATCAGCTCTTCGTTGGTAACACGCATTTCTTCCTGCTGCGCTTCCAGTTCTTCGGCCTGTTGCTGGGTTTCCTCAAACAGATCGTGCATAATAGTACGGGCCTGCGCGGTGTTTATGGCAATACCAATATCATTTGCAATAGCTTTAATGTAAGTATTATCATTAATGGCAATTTCGCCGGCAAATGCTATTTCCATTACTCCCTTCAGCTTTTTATCGAAGAAGAAAGGAATGATAAATGTTTCTGTTAAGATTTCTTTTACTATTGATGAAGATAGCTCCAGCCTTTCGTTCAGCTTACCTTTAATAACGGCGGCCTTTTCATCGGCAGCAACCTGCCCAAGCCAGCCTTCAGATAGTTGTACCGTTTTTTTAAGCAGTTCGGGATTATGAAACGCGTAAGAAGCGTACAGATCAAGGCGCTGCAATTTATCATCGTATAAATAAAATGTACCTGCGGCGGCTTTGGTGTAGGCGCAAACTTCGGCAATAATATTTTGAGATAGTTCCTTTTCGCTCTGCTGGCCCTGCATTTTTTCGTTAAGAGTGCCCGTACCGGTAAGCAGCCAGTTTTTGGCTTCGTTTTCGGCCAATACTTTGCCAAGTTCAATATTGGCTATCTTAATTTCGTCCTCAATTTTTTTCTGCTTATCAAACGTTTTTTGTATGTACCCGAACAACCATAAAATAATGATCAGAAATATAATTGAACCACAAACAATAACGATAATGGCAAAGTTGGACGCCTTTTCTGAGCTCGCTTTTCTATCAGCCAGGAATTTATTTTCGGTGTTGATGATATGTGCTATTATCCCCCTTATCTCATCCATGTTATGTTTTCCGTTCAAAAACATATCATTCTGAACCATGTAATCAAGCCCCTTACTATCCCGGGTATCGATGTTTAGTTTCAGGATGATCCTCTGGGCGGCAACAAGCGAGGTTAATGAGTCTATACGTTGCTGTTGTACCAGTTTATCTTTGGTAAGATCGCGCAGTTCCTGCAAGTCCACTCCTAAACGGGGCAAAGCTTCGTTGTACGGATCAAGAAATATCTTTTTCCCCGTAGCACCATAGCCTCGCATGCCGGTTTCGGCATCAATTAAATGTTGCAATAAGTTATTTGATGATTTGATAACACTTTGGGTATGATCAACCCAAACATTATCATCCTCCAACTGGCGAATGCTGGTGTAGGATAAAATACCTACTACCAAAACCAACAGGATTGATACCACAAAGCCAGTCAATACCTGCTGACGGAAAGAAAATTTCAACATTTATAGATCTTATTTACTTGACACAAAGATGTTCAAAAAAAAGCTGTTTACGTAAAGTAAACAGCTAATAAACATTTAAAGAATAATTTGTTAGCTTCAAACGGTTTCGGGCGGGGCAATATAGCCTTTGGCCTTGCCACTTAATGAACCCGCCAACGCCAAAACCGGCCCGGCAAATAAAACAAACCATCCCCATTTAAATTTGATATGCCTTGTTAAAAAGGAATCAAACTTTTTGAAAGGTATAAAGCTAAAAGCAGTTTGAACTTTAAAGATAGCGGCAGCGAACAAAACCACGACCAACAAAAGCGACGCCCAGGCCGCAACCCGCGTTAACTTTTGCTGATTAAGGAAAGAGGCAAGCACACCAACTACGGCAACCAGCAAAATAACCAAACCATATGGCTGGTTAAGCTGGTAAACATCCCAGTTAAACAAGCCTAACGGGCGTAACAAAGGGCAATAAGTACCTGCAAATAGCAGCACAAAACCAAGGAAAGATAGAATTGAACTAAGTCTCATTTTAGTAGTAAGTATCAAGTAGTAAGTAGTAAGACAGCTGCAAGATTTTAGTAGTAAGTAGCAAGACCGCTGCAATTACATTCATCAAGCAACTCTGTCAAAGTAGCAAATTCCTGTCTCAAAGTCAAAAATCTTACTACTTGATACTTACTACTAAAAAATCTATTGTTTAATTTCCATTTTATCGGCAAAGTGGGCGCAGTAGTCGCGCAGGTCTTCTACTATGGCTTTTTCGCCGGTGGCGCGTAAAAAGCTGTCGCCCATGGTTTGCAGAGTTTCGTAAAAAAAGCGTTTCATTTCGTCAACCGGCATATCTTTAGTCCAAAGGTCAATACGCAGGGTGTTTTTATAGCTTTGATCCCAAAGGGCCAGCATAAATGATTTTACGGGCAAGGCTTCCTTTGATTGAGAATCGGTTGATTCCCACATGATATTTTCAGGAACGTTGCTATCATCAAGGGTAACGGTCAGCTTTATTTCAGCAGTTTTCATTTGAATTTAAATGTAAATTTTATTTAACAAGAAAGAATATGATGGTCACTAAGGCTATAAAGCATAACTCAATGATCCATAGTTTTTTTAGTTCGGCAAAAAAATTGCGGAAGATGAGATCCAGGAAAAATACCACAAAGGCAAACAGCACAAAAATCCAGCTGATGGTACCGCTAAAGTGCTCAAGCGGGTGACCTATAATTGTGGCGCCATTGATCCATATATAAACCGCTACCACTAAAAAAAAGGTAGTGGCAAAATTTAGCGGGGTGATACGCAATTTCATCTATAAGTATTATTGGAGTTTTATGGTTTATTTCTTTTTACGGGACGATGATTTGCCTTTTTGCCCTCCGGCCATTTTATAAGCCTTGCCGTACTTCACCTTGTTTTTGGCAGCATCAAATTTTTTATGCTGATTAACAGTTTTCTTTTCATGGAAAGCCCCTTTAAAGTCGGGATCTTCCTTACGTTTCTGTAAATCAATCTCTTTATTTTGGTCCTGGCGCTCATCGTAGCCTGTGGCCTCAATAAACACATCATCAGGGATCGGTGTTACAGGCATACTCTGCTTAATCAGTTTTTCGATCTTTTGTACGTAGTATTCTTCAGATGGCGCGCAAAATGTAATTGCCACCCCCGATTGCAGCGCCCTGCCGGTACGACCTATCCTGTGCACATAATCCTCAATAACAACCGGCACGTCAAAATTAATCACATGGCTTACATCGCTTACATCAATACCGCGCGATGCCACATCTGTAGCCACCAATATTTTTACCTCATCATTTTTAAAAGAGTTGATAGAGTTGATGCGGGTATTTTGGCCCTTGTTGGCGTGTAATACCTTTACCCCTGCTTCGCCGTATTTACGCTGCAAAAACTTGTAAACATCTTCGGCAGCTACACGGGTTTTACAAAATATAATCAGCTTGGTAATGTCGCCTTCCAAATCCAACAGCTTTTTAAGCAGGTTTATTTTGGTTTTAACATTGGGCACATGATATAAATGCTGACTAACCGTTTGCGCCGGTGTAGCCTGCGGACTAACCTCTATAATAGTTGGATACTCCAGAAAATTATTGGATAACTCATGAATCCTATCGCTCATGGTAGCCGAGAAGAGCAGGTTTTGCCTTTTAACAGGCACTACTTCCAAAATACGGTTTATCTGGGGCATAAAGCCCATATCCATCATTTTATCGGCTTCATCCAATACCAGCACCTGTAGGGTTTTGGTAACAATGTGGCCGGCGAGATAGATATCCATAAAGCGGCCGGGAGTAGCCACAATTATATCAACCCCTTTATTAATTTGTTCTATTTGCGTTTTAGGACCAAGGCCACCGTATAAAACCACCACGCGCAAATCGGTATTGGCGGCAAAGGTTTTAACGTTTTCTTCAATTTGCATGGCCAGCTCGCGCGTTGGCGAAATGATAAGCGCACGCGGGTTATCGCCCTGCGCGTATTTTAGCTTCATGATAATAGGCAAAACATAGGCAGCGGTTTTACCGGTACCGGTTTGCGCTATACCCATCACATCCTGCCCGTTCAATATAGGTGGAATAGCCTTTTGCTGTATAGGCGTAGCTTCGGTATAACCGGCATCGGCTATCGCGTTTAAAATTTGCCGGTTAAAATTAAATTCTTCAAAAGTTACACCCATGCCGCAAAGATAGGCTTTTTGTTTTATCGGGCCATTTTAACTTATTAGCACCTAACCTTAAGCGCAAGTTTTACGTTTAAATGAGGATGGAGAAATGACTTTGTGAAATAATTAAACAGGCTTTTGAGGATTTTAAGGGTAGTTTTCAAATCGCATGTTTCGTTTTGATGGCATTGTTCGTATCCATATTTTAATAAACATATATACTTACAAATGAAAAAAATCTTACTGATTATCCTTTTAACTACTATGGCAGCAGGCGCTGCAAACGCACAGATTGGTACCGGTCGTTATTACGTTGGTGGCAGCTTTAACTATAACTATGATAGTTACGGTTATACCAATACTTACAATTATACAGAGGGGACTACCGTTTACAAAAATCACGGCATATCTACCCTACAGATCAATCCAGACTTTGGCATGTTTTTATCAAAAAACTGGTCGATAGGTATCCAGCCGGGCTATTCACGTACGGCAGGTACCGAAACATCTACCTATACCGCTTTGGCCGGCAGCGGCACAACCAGCTATGTTTATAATCATGACTATCATACCGATGCGGCCTCTTTCGGCATTCATTTCAGGTATTATTGCATGTTGAACGATAGGATAGGCATTTTCCCGCAATTTGGCGTAACTACTACCAACGATGTAAATAACCTCAAATCGGGTTCATTAAACCTTGGCGGCAACCCCAACATCGTATTTTTTGCAACCCCGAAACTGGCCGTTAACCTTGGTTTTGGCAATTTGATGTACACGCACGATTATCAAACCAAAGCCAACTCATTTAATGTTGGCTTAAATACCAATATTGGTTTCGGTGTGAATTATTATTGGGGGAAGAAATAGAATCAAGAATCAAGAGTTAAGAATCAAGAGTTAAGACTTTTGGACTGTTGGATTTTGGGACTAAAGAATAAGGACTTTTTTGCTCATCGACCTGTAGATGGGGAAAAATCCAAATTTTAAACAAAGCCGCCTCCTGTTTAGGCGGCTTTGTTGTTTTTGAGTGTTATGCATTATAAACAGCTGCAAACTCTTTGGCAAAATCGGTTAGTTTGATTTTGCCTGATGTTGTTGGCTGGTGCTTATCATAATCTTCCCATATTGCGCCGCTGCGGATGGCGGTGCCCATTTCCACAAAGTTTTTGACCATTTCTTCGGGTACGCCGTGCTGGGTCATGCCTCCGTAAGCTTGCTCATCGGTAAATTCAACCCATGGTAGTTCGGGCTTGCCAATGGCCGCGCCTAAGGTTTTGGCAAGTTGGCCTGTTGTGGTTTCATCGCTTACCAGGTAGCGTACACTTTTACCGGCAAAACTTTGCTGCAATTCTTCGGCAACGGCGGCGGCAATATCTGTAGGGTGTACCATTACCAGCCTGGCATCTGCAGGGTAGTTAGCGCCTAATATGCCCGCGGTTTTAATCATGGGGATATCATTAAACAGGTTAATGTAAAAGAACGGTGCGCGGATAAATTTAATAGCTACATCTTCCAGTCCGCTTAAAATTCCTTCCACATCATGAACTCCTTTAATAGGGCCGGTACCTTCACTTAAGTGCGCGCCGATGCTGCTTAACGCTACTACCCGCTTAACGCCAGACTGCCTGATGGCCTCTGCATAATTTTTACCTGTTTGGCCCTGATATTCACGCAGACTGGGCGCGCCAAAATTTGGTGGTACCATGGCGTAAACCGCGTCGGCCCCGGTAAAGGCAGAAGCGATGAAAGTAACATCGGTTAGGGAACCGATAGCGGCCTTTGCGCCCAATGCTTCAATTTCTGCAGTCTTATCTGAGTTACTGCTTACAATGGTTAACTCGTGCCCTGCTGCAATTAATATTTGAGCCAACGGTTTGCTGATGTTACCGGTTGATCCTGTGATGGTGATTTTCATAATCTTTTATATTTTGTTTTTGATGAGAGCAAAGCTATATTTGTACTTACTTTAATACAAGTACTTACCCTAAAGTATGTATCGATAATGACACAGATTAAAGAAAGCTCAACCATACAGGAAAACAAGCTCACCGCGTTTAATGAATGCCCGGTAACTTATGTTATGGAAAAAATTGGCGGCTATTGGAAACCCATCATTCTGTTTCACCTGCTCACTGGTGGTAAGCGCTACAGCGAGATAAAAAAGGCCATCCCGGCCATTACCGAAAAGGTATTAATCCAACACCTAAAACAATTGGAAACCGATGGTCTGCTTATCCGCGAATCGAAACCTGTTGTGCCGCCGCATGTAACCTACACGTTAAGCAAAGCCGGCATGGGCTTAAAACCGGTGATGTATACCATGGCCAAATGGGCCATTGAACAGGCCGATACCAACGCTAAGTTTGATTATAAAAGCTTGGATGACTTTCCGGAATCGCCGCTAATGATGGAGGAGGTTTAATTAAAAAGATATTTCCTGTTAGCGATGGGTTTAAAACCTTGAGTGTTCGAAACCTTGAATAAAAATCAATCATCGGAATACTATATCCGGATTACCTCCGCA
>NZ_JAUFPS010000016.1 GCF_030409315.1 Mucilaginibacter flavus
CAGTATGGTACCGGCAGCCAGGCTGCAAATGCCATATCTATTTATATGGGTTTGGTAGATGCTGCCGATAAGCCTAAAGTATTAGCCAACCTGATTGCCGATATCCGGAGCCACAATAACGGAATTACCGCCGGCGATATAGGATACAGGTACCTGTTACGGGTATTGGATGAAGCAGGTCGGTCAGATGTGATCTTTGACATGAACAACAGATCTGATGTGCCGGGATATGGCTATCAGATAGCGCAGGGCGCTACTTCGCTTACCGAATCATGGCAAGGTAACCGGATATCGTCAAATAACCACTTTATGCTGGGGCATTTAATGGAATGGTTTTATAGCGGTTTAGGCGGTATTGCCTGTGATACAAACTCAACGGCGTTTAAGAATATCATCATCAGGCCCGAAACCGTAGGTGATGAAAACAGCGCAAAAGTGACATTTTTATCTCCTTACGGCACCATTGCCAATGAATGGACAAAAACAGGCAAAACGTTTGTGATGAAAACAGTTATACCTCCAAATACCCAATCTACAATTTATTTGCCGGCTAAAGCGGGGAGTGTAATTACCGAGTCGGGAAAAGATGTAAGATTAAACACCAACATCAAATTTATAAAATTAGAAGGTGGCAAAGCTGTGTTAAAAGCAGGATCGGGGAAGTATGTTTTTGCTGTAAATGATTAGGTAACGGAATAAAAAGCGGCTGTTTTTTATCACACTTTTGTAAATGCTTTGTATTTGATTATGCCTTAACGCCCGGATTGCGCCAAGCAACCCGGGCGTTAAGGCATAAATAGTAAAAAGGTATTTCTCCTAAGCCCCGGGCAATCATGGTACCTGGCATTATCAAGCAATAGCAATCGTGTTTATTCTCTTGAATATCAATCAGGAGGCTATTTTATCAGCAAGTGGTTAACCGGTAAAAAAGATAATGGTTAAAGGAAAAATTGCGTAATTGATCATTATTAGGTATCTTTTGGTTAGCATTTAATTTTGCTGTTACTTTAGAGGATATAAACCAACTTCCTTTTCGTAGGTAGTTCAATAAAAGCGGTACTTGGGCGTAATGGGTAATGATTTGAAGTTTACAGACGATGAACTTGTTTCTGCACTGAAACATAGCAGTACCCCTGCGTTTGAGTCGGTTTACAACAGGTATTGGGAGAAGTTATTTAATTATGCCTACAAGCGGTTGAGTAATACTGAAGTATGTGAGGAAATAGTTCAGGAAGTTTTTATCAGGCTTTGGGAGAAACGCGAATCGCTGATACTTACCAGTGGATTGATGAATTACCTGTATACCGCGGTAAAGTACAATCTCATTGATCAATATCGTAAGCAATTGCTTAAAAACAATTTCGCGGCCGCCAGTAAACACAGCTACAGTGCTGATAACTCAACAGAGGACAGTATTTTTGTTAAAGACTTAAAAAAATACCTCGAAGATTTGATCGGCACGCTGCCGCCCAAATGCCGCAGCGTATATGAACTAAGCCGCCTGGAGTATAAGAGCAATAAAGAAATAGCCGAAATTCTTAATATATCCGAAAAAACTGTAGAAGGACACCTAACCAAAGCATTACAGCGTATTCGCCTTGGCGTGAGCGATGTGATGTTTCTGCTGATTATTTTTTTAAGGAAATAATTTTTTTCAGCCAAGCAAGGGATAAGACCTTTTTCTTCGACTTGGTATTATAAACCAACGATAAATCTTCTTTAAGCATATGAATGAAATTCAATTATCCGAATTATTGGATAGGTATTTGAACAATACCTGTACACCCGAAGAAAAAGAGGTGATTGATAAGTGGTTTGCGCTGCACCAGGATAAGCCGGATTTTACCGAAAGTTTAGATGCCGACAAGCGGGAACTGTTAAAAACAAAGATGTTTAGCGCTATAACAAGCGAAGCGTATATTGAACCCCAAGTTCAAAAAAATGGCATTATCAGGCCGTTATTTAAAAACCGGTGGGTGAGGGTGGCGTCGGCAGCTATTTTATTGTTAATGGCCAGGTTTTTATTTACAGATAAAATAAGCCCGCCTGTTGACCAGCCGGCAGTAGCTGGTCTGTATATCGTGTTTGTCAATCACACTAAAAATATCATCAAAAAGGTGCTGCCCGATAGTAGCGTGGTATGGCTTAATCCCAACACAAGCCTTTTTTACCCTAAAGTTTTCCAGGCAAAATCACGTAACGTTTCCATGAACGGCGATTGCTTTTTTGAAATTACCAAAAACCCTAAACGTCCGTTTATTATCAGTAGCCAACATATGGTAACTAAAGTTTGGGGTACAAGTTTTAGAGTGTTGGATAATACAGATATGCAGGCCGCCCTGGTAACCGTAGTTACAGGCAAGGTTTCGGTAAGTAAAAAGGGCTCTGTGGCGGCAAACGCGGGGGCAACGTTATCTGCAAATGAAGTTTTACTGATGCCTAAGCAGCAAGTGGTTTATAACACAGCCACCAATCAACTTACTGCCAATAAACAGGCCAATGTATCGGCGCTTAACATTTACAAACACATTGATCTGTCGTTTGAAAATGCCAGGCTTACAGAAATTGTAAAAGTGTTGAATCAAAAATTTGATGCTAATATTAAAATCAAGGATGACCGGTTGGATAAGGCCGGTATGACCGCCGACTTAACCGATTTGAATTTGCCCGAAGTACTTGAGGTACTTAAAACTTCCATGAACCTTAATTACGAGATCTCCAATGATCTCATCATACTAAAAAAGACCAATTAAATTAAAAACCCTAATTAGAAAAATTATGAAGAACCATTACCCCACATAAACTCCAAATGATTTTCCAATAAGGGTACAAGAGTGCTGTCACACTCTTGCACCTGGAAATTTTAAGCCCAACGGTTAACATCAATAAAATTGGTGAAAGGGCTCTTATTATATTTTTTTCACAAAATACAATCATTTCAAATTTATGAATTTTTGTTTACTTAATTCGCATTTCTGGTGCAAGATCATGAGGATTACATTTAGCCAGTTATTGATAATTACGCTGATGACTGGCATTAGCTATGCACGGCCCACCTCGGCGCAAACCATATTGGATAAAAAGATCAATATGGCTATTGAAAATAAAACCCTGGCCGATGTGTTAACCCTTTTAACTAAAAAGGACCATATACAGTTTGTTTATAATCAGGATATTATTCAGGATAATGATAAAATATCTGTTGAGTTTACCGGTCAAAATCTGAAAGATGTTTTAGATAAGCTGCTTGCCCGGTACAATATCACTTATGAGGTATTTAAAAACAAAATTATACTGATTAGCAATCAGCCGGTTGATGCTGCCGGAGGTAAAGCCGCTGTACAGGATATTCAAATTAAAGGTAAAGTAACCGACGAAAAAGGCGAACCGCTTGTTGGCGTAAGCGTAGGCGTTAAAGGCACCTCAAAAGGTACAGTGACTGACTTACAAGGCAATTTTTCTTTAACGGTAACAAGTACCAGCGATATCCTTGTTTTTAAATACATCGGCTTTGCCACTTTTGAAACTCCGGCTAACGGCACCTTGCCTTTAAATATTAAACTTACGGCCGACTCCAAGTTTTTAAACGAAGTGGTGGTAATTGGTTACGGTACCAAAAAGAAAATAGACCTTACCGGTACCGTTAGCTCTTTACAGGCCGATGAAATAGTGAGGGCGAAAGCCACAGGTACGCAGGATGCCATGCAGGGGCGCATCGCAGGCGTTGATATTAAACGGGGGTCTGGTAAACCAGGATCAGATTTCAGCATCGAGATAAGGGGAGCAAACTCCATAACCGGCAATACACAACCTTTATATGTTATTGATGGCGTGCCTGTTGCTATAAATGGTAGCCCAACTAACCCTATTAATGATATAAATCCGGCTGATATTGAACGGATAGATGTCTTGAAAGATGCATCTTCAACCGCCATATACGGTTCGCGTGGTGCCAACGGGGTTATATTGGTTACTACCAAAAGAGGCACTAAAGGCAGTACTAAAATTACCTACGATGGGTATAGCGGCGTGGTAAATCCCTATCACCTGCCGCCGGTTATGGATGGCCCCGAGTTTGTTGCCTACGTGCGCGATTTTTTTAACGCCCAGGCAGGATACCCGGCAACACCAATTCCTGATAGTAAATTATTTTCGGCTACGGAATTAACAAACATTCAAAACGGAACCTTTACCAACTGGGTAAACCTTATTAAACGGAATGGTAGTCAGTCCAATCAAAATATCGCAATAACAGGCGGTGATGATAAAACCACTTATTTTACATCGGCAGGTTATCAGTTATACCAGGGCACAACCAAGGCCGAGGACTCCAAAAAGTACACCCTGAAAGCGGGATTGGATAAAACCATCAACAACACTTTTAGGGCTGGCGCTTCTGTTTACTCTGCATTTGTAAATAATCACCTGGGCAGTGCCGAAGTTTTCAGGTCTGCTTACCGGTTACGGCCAACCGGCAGTGCTTATAATGCTGATGGCACCCCGCGTTTTTTTGCTTACGAAAGCGAAACGCAGATCACCAACCCGCTATTTGAATTTAGTAACGAAATACGGCAACAACAATACGTACACGTATTACCCAATATTTATGCGGAAGCAAACCTGATAAAGGGGCTGAAGATACGTACTTCATTTAGCCCCGATCTTACGTTTCAGCGCCAGGGGCAGTATGATGATACTTTTACCAAGCAACAAGCCGGTACAAAACCGGCCTTGGGCCAAAGCAGCACTAATCAGTATATAAATTACACATGGGAAAACCTGTTGATATATAACGGTGAAATAGGCCGGCATAAATTTGATGTTACGCTGGGAAATACTTTTGAGTATCACCAACAGGATTATTCTTCCATTTCTGCACAGGGCTTGCCCTACCGTTCTTTATGGTACAATTTAGGCTCGGCAACTACCATCACCATCAATGGAAATGCAATTGCGCCTATAACTACGGTTGGCAGTGGTTATTCACAACAAAACCTGGCTTCGTACTTTGGCAGGGCTAATTATACATTTAACAGCCGGTATCTTTTCACGGCTACGATGCGTGCCGATGCTAACTCGGTATTTGCCGCCGATCATAAATGGGGGTACTTTCCTTCGGGTTCTTTCGCCTGGATTGCCAGCGAAGAAAACTTTCTTAAAAATATCCAGTCCATCGGCTTGCTAAAATTCCGGTTAAGCTATGGTAAATCGGGCAATGCATCCTCTGTGGGGCCTTATGCCACACAAGCTACGGTTGGGCAGTCGCCTTATGATTTTAATGGCGTAGCAGCCAGTGGTTTTGCCCCCAACTTTGGTAATCAAAACCTTACCTGGGAAAAAACCGACGAATATAATGCCGGTATGGAATTAAATTTATGGAAAAACCGCATTGCTTTGGATGTGAATTTATATCGCAAAACCTCTAAGGGTTCTATACTCAATCAGCAGGTGCCACCAGAAAATGGGTATTCAAGTCAAACAACCAATCTTGGCTCGGTTAGAAACCAGGGTATTGAAGTTAGTTTGAACACCGTGAACCTTAGTAACGGTAAATTTAACTGGACAACCAATTTCAACTTTGCGGCAAACCACAATGCAATTTTGCAATTGTATGGCGATGGTAAAAATGATATTGGTAACGCCTGGTTTTTAGGAAGCAAAGTAAGGGAAGTATATAATTATAAAATTATAGGCGTATGGCAAACCAGCGAAGCCGTGCAGGCAGCTGTTTACGGAGCCAAGCCCGGTCAGTATAAAATTCAGGATGTAAATAACGATGGTAAAATTGATGCCACCAATGATCGTCAGTTATTGGGCAGCAGTATTCCTGATTGGTTTGGTGGCTTTACCAACACCATGAACTACGCTAATTTTGATTTTAGTTTTACGGTTTACACCAGGCAGGGGACCTATGAAAACAGCGTTTTTTTAGAGCAGCTGTTAAACGGAGATCAAAACAGGGCACGTTTTGGCGCATTTGAAAGAAGCTATTGGACGCCTGCCAACCCAAGTAATCAATGGTCAAACAAGGCCGTTAATTCTTCAGATCCGGCAAACGGCATCGCTCAGTTTCAAAACTCATCCTACACCAAAATAAGCAATATAACCCTTGGGTATACTATTCCTAAAAAGCTTTTAAACAGGTTGAAAATTAGTAATCTAAGGATATACGCTAACGCGTTTAACCCTTTTATATTCAGTAAGTTTATAGGATGGGACCCGGAAAATCCAAGTGGTAACTCTGCCTTGAATCAGGATTTTCGCACGCGTACATTTATGCTTGGGCTAAATATAACTTTATAATAACCTACTCTTTTTAACATAACTTGTGATGAGATATATAATTAAAAAATGTGTGTTGCTAAGCGTAGCCATGGTGCTGTTTGGCATTACCGGATGTAAAAAATATACAGACGAATACAATCCCCAAAGCCGTACGGCAGAAACCTATTATAATACATTTGCAGGTTTTGAAGACCTGGGCAAGTCTAATTACGCGCCTTTAAGAGGGATAGTTAATTTTACCGGGCTTTATTACCTCGGAACGGACGCGTTTTCGACCCCGAGTATCAATGACTCCAATGGCGAAAATTTATATAACAACAATCTAAATTCGGCCAATGGCGATGTAGATGCCTATTTCAGACAATTATACTCGGCCATTAATATCGCCAATAATACATTGTATTGGGCTACACAGGTAAAAGATGGTAGTGCAGCAACAGTAAATACACGGGTTGCCGAGGCTAAGGCTTTAAGGGCTTACTATTACTATTTGCTCACAGAAACGTTTGGAGATGTACCGCTGGTGTTGGACCGCACAACGGTGATTAGTTTGGTTTTTACCCGCACGCCCGAGAAAGACGTTTACACGCAAATTGTGAAGGACTTGAGCGAGGCTATAGATGTGCTACCTTTAACAACGCCCGATTTTGGCCGGGTAACGAAAGGTTTTGCGCAACACTTATTAGCTAAAGTTTACCTTACACGGGGCTATAAAAGTTATGGAGGTGCCCAGGCTGATTTCCAGCTGGCCGCTACCACTGCCGAGGCGGTTATTAACTCAGGCACTTACACATTAAAAGCAAAATATGCCGATCTGTTTGACCCGACAATAACGAATTTTCAGGTTAATCCCGAAGTGATTTTTTCGGTACAGTATAGTACCAATGCCACCACCAATGGCGCAGGCAACTCATTACAGCAATATTTTATGTGGGATACCCAAAACACGGGTTTGGTAGGCCGGAGTACTTTTTACGGCAAAACCAACAACTCAACAGCGCTCGATCCATACTGGTTCAGTGTTTTTGATAAAGCGCGCGATAGCCGTTACCTGGCAAATGTTTATGACGTTGTGTATGTAAAAGTGGCGGGTTCATTTAATAACGTTTCTTATGCCGTTGGCGATACGTTACTGTATTACCCATCGGTTGCGTTTACACCAGCGCAAAAAGCGGCAAAAAAATATATCGTTATTAATCCTGATGAATATCGTACATCTCCATTTGCGGCGGGCTTGCGCTCTTATCCCCAATTTAAAAAGTTTAGGGACCCTTTTGTTACCGCGTATGTTGATAATGGTGGTGCCAGGGATACTTACGTGTTTCGTTTGGCCGAAACCTATTTGATAGCCGCCGAAGCTTATTTAAAAACAGGTAATTCGTTAAAAGCGCTTCAATATTTTAATACCATACGTACAAGAGCCGCCAATCCCGGTACTAACCCTGATACTGGCGTTTCTTACGCTACAGAAATGCAGGTAAACACCTTAACTATTGATGATATATTAGATGAAAGGCTGAGGGAATTAACCGGCGAAGAATTCAGGTGGTTTGAGTTAAAACGTACCGGCACATTGGTACGCCGTACACTGGCCTACAATGAGGAAGCAAAAGCAGCGAACGCGTTAAAAGCAAACAATTTATTAAGACCAATTCCGCAGGCGGTTATTGATTTAAACCGCTCTACATTCCCGCAAAACCCGGGTTATTAGGCGACATTTATAGATAAGACTACCAATACGACAATCACCAACCGGCTTCAAAAAACTGGTTGGTGATTATTGTTGATGACTGCCTTGGGCGGGAGCATCCAACAGATAAAACTATATACTATGAAAAAACTATTGTACACTTTGCTATTTGTTTATACCGGGCTAAATAGCTTTGCGCAAAAAGATTATAATATTTTGCGTTACGGCGCAAAAGCCGGATTGAGCTATAACAACACCATCGCCATTCAAAAAGCTATCGAGGCGGCCGCTCAAAAAGGTGGTAGGGTGGTGATCCCCGCAGGCAACTTTATAACCGGTCCGCTTTGGCTTAAAAGCGGCGTGGAGCTTCACCTAAATAATGATGCGGTGTTATTGGGCAGCACCAAACGGTTAGACTATGGCGAAAACGGTGACCCGGTCATTTCGGCTATTGATCTGCATGATGTTGCCATTACCGGTAACGGCGTAATTGACGGGCAGGGGAGGGATCTGATAGAAAATGTGTTGTTGTTACTGCGCGAAGGCAAAATGCATGACCGCGAATGGCTGCTAAAACGCCCTGGCGAAAAAAGCAGGCCAATGATAGTGCTGTTTAAAAATTGCAGACAGGTTAAGGTTCAAAACATAACGCTAAAAAACTCGTCGTCATGGGTACAAAGTTATAACAACTGCGATGGTGTTGTTATCGATAGCCTGAAAGTGCAAAGTACAGCCTATTGGAATAATGACGGTATTGATTTGGTGGATTCAAAAAATGTTAAAATAACCAATAGTTATTTCAATGCGGCCGACGACGCGATTTGCCTAAAATCTGAAAGTGCGGGTGGCAGTTGCGAGAATATCACTGTTGAAAACTGTACCCTTCGTTCAAGCGCCAGCGGATTTAAGCTGGGTACCGGCTCGGTTGGCGGCTTTAAAAATATCAGCGTTAAGAATCTGGTAGTCTTTGATACCTACAGGTCGGTCATCGCATTAGAAACGGTTGACGGTGCCTATATCAACAATGTAAACATTAGCCATGTTACCGGTAAAAACGTTGGCAACGCCATATTCATTCGCCTGGGGCATCGTAATAAAAATGATAAGTACAGCACCATGAACAATGTACTTATTGATGATGTAAAGGCCGATGTACCTAATGCCAAGCCCGATATCGGTTACCCGGTAGAGGGCCCGCCGCCCAGGGTGCCTCCACATAACCTGGTGCCGGCATCTATAACTGGTTTACCTGATCATCCGGTACAAAATGTAACCTTAAAAAATATTGAAATAGTATATGGCGGCGGTGCAAAAAAGGAAGTTGCCTTCATCGCTACCGATTCATTAAGCAAAGTAATTGAAAACCCGGCAGGCTACCCGGAGTTTACCATGTTTGGCGAACTGCCGTCATGGGGCTTGTATACCCGGCATGCTTCGGGCATCAGTATTAATAACTTTAAGGTCAGTTTGAAGGATACTGATTTTAGGCCGGCATTGATATTTGATGACGTTAACGGCCTCACTTTAAAAAGTGTTGAAATACCGGCTTCGGTAGCTTTGCCCGCAATTGTTTACAAGGGAGTAATGCAGCTAAAAACTACTGATCTTGCCGTTCCGACTGGCGATAAGGCTATTGAGACTAAAAGTAAATAACAGCGGCCTTCCGTCTGTCAATACAATTCTTTTCAGAATCAGTTGGAGAAACAATTACTACATTATAAAGACAGGTTCACTCATGCGGGTAATATACCGGGCATATTTAACTGTTTGATTATAAGTGACAATATAACTCAATACTTGGTTAATAACACGTAAAATTGATTTAGAAAAAGATGTTTCTTTGACAATTGTCTATACTCTTTTAAGATATGGCGCTTTGAGCTTTTACCCTGGTCGTTGTGATATAGTGAATCACAACCTGTCTTTTACATTTTAATTTTATTGTGTTGCAAACATAAAATATTCTACCATGAAACTTTTAAGATACCTTTTAACCGCTTTATTCCTTTTTACGTCTGCATTGTTTGTTTGTGCGCAAGGCATCAAATGGTTTGAGGTTGAACCCGGCATTTGGAAAGCGGTCATCGGTAAACCCGAAAGTTTTGACCTGTTAAAAGCTTCGGGTGCCATTGCCGCACATGCCGGATTGGCCGATATGGATAAAGCGACATTTCCGCTTGCTGAATCTGATATAACAGCTAAAATAATCGACGGTAAAACATATTTGCATTTCCCCTTATCGCGCGCCGAGCAATTATATGGTTTTGGATTAAACTTCCAAACGGTGCAGCAGCGCGGTAAAATTTTAACGCTGCATGTAGATAATTATGACGGTAAAGATAACGGGCGTACACATGCGCCTACACCTTTTTACATCTCATCAAAAGGATATGGGGTGTTTGTTAATAGCGCCCGGTATATCCAGGTTTATGCGGGCACCGCGGTACGTACCGATAGCAAAAATCCTCCTGTACTACAGGATCGTAATACTGATGATAATTGGTCGGCACGCCCTTACGCCGATGGAGTTGACCTGCTTGTGCCTGCCGAGGGGGTTGAAGTTTTTGTTTTGGGTGGTCCTACTATGCTTGATGCCGTGCGCAGGTATAACCTGCTTAGCGGCGGTGGATGCCTGCCACCACGCTGGGGCTTAGGTTTTACGCAACGGGTGCAGCGTTTATCGACAGCTGCCGATGTATTGAAAGAAGCCGACGCGTTTGAAGAAAAGGGTTATCCGCTTGATTTTATTGGTTTGGAGCCTGGCTGGCAAAGCAAATCGTACCCATGTACCTTTGAATGGGACCCGGGTAGATTTGCAGACCCCAGTGCTTTTGTGCGAGATATGCTTAAAAGGAATGTAAGGCTTAATTTGTGGACCAATCCCTACATTTCGCCCGAGGCTTCGATAGCAAAAGCAATTGCCGGGTACACCGGCTCACATTCTGTATGGGTGGGCGCGGTTGCCGATATCACGATACCCAAAGCAAGGGATATATTTTTTGGCGAATTATCAAAAAACAAGATAGACATAGGCATAAGCGGTTTTAAGATAGATGAAGTAGATGGCGGCGACGAATACCTGTGGCCCGATGTAGCTACGTTTCCATCCGGGCATAGCGCCGAACAAATGAGGCAAACCTACGGCTTAATGATGCAGCGTTATGTAACCGAACAATATCGCCGGCGTAACCAGCGTACTTTTGGCCTGGTAAGGGCTTCCAACGGCGGTGGTTCGTCCTTTCCGTTCGTCATCTACAATGATTATTACAATCACCGCGATTTTATCACCGCCTTAACCAACAGTGGTTTTGCGGGCGTATTGTGGACGCCCGAAGTAAGGGATTCAAAAAACGCGGAAGAATGGTTACGCAGATTTCAATCAAACATATTTTCGCCCATGGCCATGATCAACGCCTGGGCAAGCGGCACCAAACCCTGGACATTTCCCGAAGTTGCCGCCCAGGTAAAAGCTATGGCTGGGTTGCGCATGCAAATGATGCCTTATTGGTATAGCGAATTTGCCAAATATCATTTTAAAGGGATACCGCCTTTCCGGTCGATGGTATTGGAAGATGGTTTTGGTAACCACGAGCAAAGCAAAAATATTAATGACGCGAATCTGGAGGCTAATCCGTATGGAAAGCTTATTACCCGTGAAGTTAAAGATCAATATATGGCAGGCGAATACCTGTTGGTTGCACCTATGTTTACCGGCGAAACCAGCCGGAAGGTTATTTTGCCAAAAGGTAACTGGTATGATTTTTACACCGGCAAGTACGCCGGTAACGGCGAGGTGATTGAGGTTACCCCCGGATTGGATAAAATACCGGTTTACGTAAAAGATGGCGGTATTATACCCCTTATGCCCGCCATGCTGCACGCCCCGAAAGCAGGGCAGAAGGTAGATATAGAGATCAGATATTACGGCAACAGGCCGGGCCATTATTTATTGTACGATGATGATGGCGAAACCTTTGATTATGAAAAAGGTGCATATTCTTTCAGGGAGATAAAGGTGGAATTTAAAGAGGGTAAGATCAAAGGGACTATATCTGCACCTGCCAAGGGAAAGCCAAACACAGTTGGTAAAGTGACATTTAAAAAAGTTGGATAGGTGAATAGCTGTTTTATAATTTTCAACTATGTATGGTACAAGTAAGATATGAATTATATTAGTTTATCGGCTCGGTTATTTATTGGTGTTTTGTTTGCTGCATTTTACCCGGCATCGGTAACATTGGCCCAGTCTGCCGATAAAAAGGTTGAATGGGGAAACTGGGTGACATGGGGGGATCAGCAAAATGGCACTTATCATAACCCCATATTACCTGCCGATTATAGCGACCTGGATTGCATTCGTGTAAAAGATGATTTTTATGCCATATCGTCAACTTTTCAGTTCTCGCCCGGCATTGTCATTCTCCATTCAAAAGATCTGGTTAATTGGTCGATCCTCGGTCATGCTGTAAATAATCTGAATGAGATAAGCCCTCAGATGAACTGGGATAAAATGAACCGTTATGGTAAGGGTATCTGGGCCGGCGCTATCCGCTATCACCATAACAGGTTCTGGATTTATTTTGGCACTCCCGATGAAGGATATTTCATGACTTCCGCTAAAAATCCTTCGGGTCCCTGGCAACCATTGCACCCGGTATTACCCGCAAAAGGCTGGGATGATTGCAGCCCCTTTTGGGATAACGACGGACAGGGATACCTTGTTGGAACTAACTATGCCGATGGCTATAAAATACACTTGTTTAAGTTAACTGCGGATGGACGCGACATCATTAAAACGTATGACAATGTCATACATCAATCGGAGGGCAGCGAAGCCAATAAGCTTTATAAAATAAATGGCTGGTATTATCATCTTTTTAGTGAAGTGAAACCCGAAGGCCGGGCTATTATGATGGAACGTGCTAAAAAGATTTCCGGTCCTTACCGGGAAATAAAGCAACTGAACCACGGCGAAAAAGAATTTTACGAACCCAACCAGGGCGGACTTGTACAAGCAAGAAATAAGAAGTGGTATTTTTTAACCCATCACGGTACGGGAGATTGGTCCGGGCGAATTATGAGCCTTTTGCCGGTTACCTGGGTTAAAGGCTGGCCCATAATAGGTGAAGCAGGTACAGATGGCATAGGGCGAATGACCTGGGAAGGTAAAATGCCGGTCGAAGTCGCCAGCAAAATTATACCCCAAACCAGTGATGAGTTTAATGGAGACCGGATAGCTCCACAATGGGAATGGAACTACCAGCCTCGTAAAGATAAATGGTCGTTGACGGAAAAATCGGGCTGGCTAACTTTACATGCGTTTATGCCTCTTGACCCCGATAATTTACTAAAAGCCGGCAACACGCTAACCCAGCGCAGTTTCAGAACATCATATAATAATGTGACTATTAAAATTAATATTACCGGGATGACGAATGGCCAGAAGGCTGGCTTATGTCATTTTGCTAATCCGTATTTTGCGCAGATAGGTGTTAGTTGTGAAGATAACGTTCGGCGTTTAGAGTTTAAAGGTGTAAAGATAAAATTACCCGGCCCTGAAGTAATCGGTAATAATTTATGGTTACGATCAACCTGGGGACTTGATGGGGCAAGCCAGTTTTATTATAGTTTAGATGGCTATAGTTTTAGCGCATTGGGGCCTGTATATCAACTAACCTGGGGCTCATACCGTGGCGATAGGATCGGTATTTATAATTATAATAATAAGGCGGAAAAGGGCTATATCAATATCGATTATTTTCATTACAACCTGCAGCAATAACGATTACGGAGTGACACACTACAGTGCAGCATTTGAAAGGCCACCCAGTCGACTTTGTGCTTTATTTTGATGAGATAGGCGAAAACTTGCAGGATATTGCAAAGGGAATCGGCGTATCCTGGGCAAAGCGGGCATCCGCAGCGATGAAAGGGACACTCAAAAATGAACCGGCCTTCACTGTTTTGGGTTGAGCAGTGTGGAGAAGCAGTTGAAGCTGATGAGAGAGGCAATGAATTTTAGTAAAAACCAGCGGCTGATCGGTTTCTGTAAGGACCTCGGCATGATTTGACCAGGTACGGTTTTTCCTAAAAACAGCAACCATAGGGTTTTTAATTTCGAATAAAATCTTTAATCCCGATTACATGAAAATGCTACTATTATTTGTGGTCTTGTCGCTTGCGCACAATACTTCTGACACCGTTTACATTTGCAGCGCCGCCAAAGGGAAGAAATATCATTTACGGTCTGATTGCCGGGGTTTGAGCCATTGCACGCACCAGGTCGTGAAAATGAAACTGGCGGATGCAGTGAAGGAGGGAAGGACGCTTTGCGGGTTTGAGAAATAGTTTTTTATTCTCCCGTTAGGGAAAACCGGAAAATACAGCGCCTGTGAACTAAGATATTTGAGTTCACTTATTAAATTCAATTTTATGTCAGCAGCTTATGTAGAACACAGGCCTATTTCTTCAGACAAGAATGCGGTTACCGACCATCGTGTTGTCATCGTTAACGGTGCGTCCGTTGGAGGTAAATTTGATACCCAACGCGAGGCAAAGGACTATGCGTGCAAAGAGGGCTACCATCCGGTGCACGTTGCACGGGAGCGTCACCTGCAAAACAGGGATATTCCTGATCATTGGAGAAAAGATCCATGCTAATTTGAAGAAAGAGTTGTTCATCGCCGGCGTATGCTTATACGCCGGCTTTTTTCTGTAAGGAGACTCAAAAAAGACTGTAATTGAATATTCCAGAGCAGGTGGCCAAAACGGTCCGGGAAATAGTTCAGCTTTTTCCGCTGCACGTTGACTATGCCAACCGCTGATTCGGGTAGTTTAAACGAATAATTGTGAACACCATTCATTGACCTGATTCGCACATGCCAGTTCATTCAGTACATTAACAATATTGTACAGCCTTTCGTCATCTGACGGGATACCCTTAACCGAGTTCCCCCCGTGCTACGGCCATCTTTAGGCGCTTCCTGGGCACGGCTTAAGCCACTTATTGCATTAAATGAAATTTCTTCAAAAAGCCAAGATTTATCTTGAAGGTCCGTTAAAAAACTTTAAATGGTTTGAACGGTCAATTGCAGCGGTATGTATTGCTATAGCCGCCGTACTCACAACTTTTGACGGGAACTCCTATTTTACTGAAAAATAATTCATTATAAAATTGCGATTTTATTAAATAGTATTATTTTTGTTACATACACTTAAAAAACCTTATCACGATCTATGAAAGGAACCTTACTTTTCACAATTGCAGCGCTGTGCTGTGCCCTGTTTTGTTTCGCGACCTTGCCCGGATTATCCGGCAAATGGACCGGCTCTTTGCGAAAAGCCGACAGTACCTTGTATCCCCTCGCTTACAATTTTACGCTTATCGGCGATTCTTTAGTGGGAACAGCCAGTAGTGATTTGGGCGATTTTCCTATCGATCAGGGGAAACTGGACACCGCCGGGCTGCATTTTAAGGTTACCGTGAACGGGCTTGACGTGTACCACCAGGGCACAGTTTATGCCGACTCGATTGGCATGAACATCTCCCTTAACGGTTCCGTTGTGCATACAACGCTCAATCGCAACAATTAACCGCCGCAATTCCTAAACTTTATTACTTCTTTTATATGCTAATCAAAAACTTGTTTTACAGGACAATTTGTTGCTTTGCTATTTTGTTGTTTTTTACAAAATCGAATGCCCAGACAACTAATCCTTCCTCGCAATTTTCTTTAAGAACCGACCTTATTCCGCCGTCGCCAAACGCGGCTTCTTTGGGCAAGTACGGCATAGTTCCGGTGAGCCTGCAGACCGGCGTGCCTAACATCAGCATTCCGCTTACGGAGGCCGTGGGAAAACAGCTCAAAATCCCGGTAACGCTTAATTACCATAACAACGGCTTTAAACCGTTTGACGAGGCAAGCTGGGTGGGTCTCGGCTGGTCACTGGATGCAGGCGGGGTAATTACCCGCATCATCAAGGACAAGGTGGACGAAGACCAGCACGTGACCAACAAGTACCAGGACGTGGACTGGCGCTTCCATCAGCCGGACTCAATAACGCAAAGCTTTATGGAGCAGGCCATGTACGGACTATCTATCGACGTGGAGCCCGATATATACGCCTTTAACTTCGGCGGGTATTCGGGAAAGTTTATCCTATATAAAGGCAAGGTTTACCAGTATCCCTATCAGCAGCTTACGATCATACGCGAAACGGCGGTTGATGGCTTTACCATCATCACACCTGACGGTATCACTTACAGGTTCTGGCAAACCGAGCTTACCAATTCCAAGATTACCCAGATACAGGATGCCTACCGGCCTTTCTATAATCCCCCTGTTAGTTATACGTCCAGCTGGTATTTGCAAACGGTCACCTCGGCAGACACCAAAGACCAGGTAACATTTAGCTATGACACCCCGGAGGTAGTGGCCCAGGCGGGGCCGCTCAGCCAAACCCTCAACGTAGATGTCACCAACACAGCCCCGGGCTATACGTTTTCGCCGCTCGGGAACGAGTTCCCACTGAAGATAGGTACCATCCGCCTCTCACGGATAACCACCTCAAAAATGCGAATCGACTTCAATCCAACCTCCATGTCGCGGCAGGACATGACCTCCAAGGCGTTGGATAACATTCAGGTGTACAACTACCAGGGAGAACTGATTAACCGCTTTAACCTGAAGCTGGACTATTTTAATATCAACGGCTCTCAGGACACCAAACGCCTGAAGCTAACGGGAGTAGAAGAAGGGCTCAATACAGCGACACTGAAAAAGCATTTCTTCTTTTACAGCAGCGATGTGGCTGATTCCAAAACCAATACCGGTGTTGACCATTGGGGCTATGCCAATGGCTCGTCTACCGGCCCGGTGATCATTCCCAAGCCCTATTACCCCTACGGCGCAAACCGGGAGCCGGATATCAGCTACTCAAACCGGGGCATGCTGAACAAAATAGTTTACCCGACGGGCGGCTCATCGGTATTCGAATACGAGCAGAACATGACCAACAACGGCCTGAATTATGTATACAATACCTACGGCCCAAGCAATTTTGTTTCCAGGCCCGATACCAATACCAATAATGTAATATCTACAACAGGTTTATCATTTCAGATAATTACGGCACAAATGGTAAAAGTATACTGGCAGCGTACCCCCAAGGATGTTGCCGGATACCCGAGCGGCAGAGGTCCGACAGATCCTACCAAGGACTTTACGGCAGATGTAACTATCAATGGCAGCCAAACCTATACCTTTAAAACGGCCTACAACCAGGACAATCCAGGAAAAACAGATTCTGTAATGCTACAGCCCGGTAATTACTCATTGGTAGTTACCTGTGATGACAAGGAAAATTATGTATACGGCAGTGTTACCTACCGGGAAAAAACAAACCAGGTGATCGAGGGTAAGGCGGGCCCGGGCTTAAGGATTAAAAGAGTAACAGATTACACCAGCTACCTGGCAAATGCCACGCCTTCGTCCGTTAAGGAATATATTTACAAAGATAGTATTGGGATGTCTACCGGGGTTTTGCTCAATATCCCTGCTTACGGTGGTAAGGATTATTGGGAAGGTCCGCAGGTGTCAGGAGGGACATCGCAGCCAACGCCTGTAAAGCATTACCAGGCCTATACCTCGGCCAACAGTAATGGGCTTGCCGCATCGCAGCCTATGTATTACCGTACGGTTTACGAAAAGCAGGTTAACGGCAGCGATTATTTGCTTAGCAAAAGTGACTTTGCCGCGTTCGGTTCTTCTCAATCTGATCCGAATATACAGCTTATGAGAAAAACCGACTTCAGAAATGTCGGCGGCGTTTATAACAAACTGTCAAAGAAAGAGTACAACTATACCTATATAGGCGACAGCACGTTTTTTGCCATCAAGCCCTTCGTGCAAAAACGAAACGTACCGGGAGAGTTAACCCAACGTGTATATACCTACGATTTTTATAACGTTGACCCGTTCTGGATGAGAATGGACTCGGAGCGCGATGTAAACTATTTCAATACCAGCGACTCGCTGGTAACCGTAAAATCATTTGTGTATGATGCCAAGCCACGGAATGCCATACTGGTTTCAACCGTCGATTCAAGGGGCAATACGCTGATTGAAAAAAGCAAGTATCCCGAGAACTACAGCAGCGCGGTTTCGGGTTCCTTAACCGGGCGCTATATTTATTCGCCGGTACTGGAAAAACAAACCTGGTTTAAGCGCTCGGCAACAGATTCGGTACTTACCAATTCTGCCGTAACTTCCTATGATGCATCCTTAAGTAAACCCATTGTGCTTTATGGCTTCAACAGCCTCGCGCCGGTAGCCAGCCTGAACCAGGAAACTAAAAATGCCGCGGGGCAGTACCTTAACCTGCTTAGCAACAGCACTGGCTTTGAGCAGAGGGTGATGAATACCTATGATTACACGACCGGCAACCTGGTATCGCAGGATATGACGGGCAGCGACGGCGCATCGCAGGTGAGCTACCTGTGGGGATACCATAACAACTATCCTATTGCGCAGGTTAAAAACGCTTTAATATCTTCGGTAGCCTATACCAGCTTTGAGGACGATGACAGCAGCTGGCCATACACCGCAGGAAGCGTGGTCACTACCGATGCCCGCACCGGCGTGAAATGCTACAACGGTACCATGACCAAATCGGGCCTGCCTTCGGGCAACTATACCGTAAGTTTATGGGCCAAAGGTAGCGGAACGGTAACAGTCGGCGGCGTGGCCAAAACCATCACTTCTGCCTGGGCGGTTTATGATTGGGTGCTAACCGGGGTAACCGCTGTTACGGTAAACAGCAACGGCAATAATATTGATGAGGTAAGATTGCTCCCGGCAGGTGCCATGATGAACACCTATACCTATGACCCTGAAGTTGGGGTATTAAGCATAACCGATACTAAGGGCCTTACGCAGTTTTTTGAATATGATGATATGCGCCGCCTGCTCAACATCAGGGACCAGGATGGGAATATTCTTAAAAACTATAACTACAATTATGCCATACCGCAGGCCAACTGGGTAAATACCGGTAGCACCCGGTGCGTGCAGGGTACTAATGGCAATACGGGCGAGCAGCAGGTTCAGCAGCAGGACAACGCTACCCTGAGTCCAACGTATGGCCAATACAGGTGGATAAGCAACGGCACCAATACCACTGCCTGCCCCATACCGGTAACCATTTATGTAGAGATGTTTTACGGCAACTCAACCACAACCAATGGCAATACATACCGTCCGTTTATTTTTAAAGCCTACTCTGATGCCAACGGAACCGTTCCTATCAATGTGCCGGTAAACTTAGTTGTCAATTACACCCAAACTACGGTATACACCTATTCAGACGGCAGGCCTAACTCTACCTCAACGGGTTCGGGATCGGTAACCATCGCCGCGGGCACCAACCAGGTATCGACCTCATCGGTAGAAACCTCTGGCTGCCAGGGTGTGGGTACCAAGCAGGTTTGCCTTACCAATGGTATAAGCCTGCAGCCGGGGGACGGCTACCTGGTTATCGACAACACCTAAATGACGTATCTGTAATGATTGAACAACCACCTAAACGCGACCTGATGTTACTATACCAATATATTTCAAACAAGAGCGCCCTGCTGATGATGGGGGTGCTGCTTCTTTCCATATCCGTTAGCGCGCAGTCAACGGACCAAAACTACGTGCGCACCCGTGAACCACGGCTAAAAGTGCCCACCGTTGCAAAGCTGGACGCGCTAACGCCGAACAAGGATTCGGTGATGACCACCATTCAGTACGATGACGGCCTGGGCAAGCCCCTGCAAACCGTGCAGCAAAAGGCATCGCCCGCGGGCTATGATATTATCCAACCCTTTAGCTATGATGGTTACGAGCGGGAAGACAAAAAGTATTTACCATACGTAAATACGTCAGCCAGTTACGGCAGTTACCGCGGCGACGCGCTTACGGCAGGGGCGGGTGTATTTTTGTTTTACAATCCCAATAATAACGCCACTGTAGATGCGAAGCAAGCTAACGGTATTGTGCTTACACCGTATCCCTATGGGCAAACAGGCTTTGAAGGCTCGCCGCAGAGCAGGCCGGTAGAACAAGGCGCGCCTGGTACCGCGTGGCGCATTACGGGTGCAGCCAGCGAAGGCAGCGCCAACCATACCGGGCGTACGGTATATACCACCAACAACCAAACTGCCTTTACCACTGCTGCTACCAACAATGACGGCAGCAGAATGGTGGCTTTGTATACAGCCAGGATAAATGCCAACGGAAGCCGGAGCCTGCTCCGGACGGGTAATGCCGCCACCTACACTAACGGGCAGCTGGATGTAACCATTGCCCGCGACGAAAACTGGCAGCCCGGCGACAAGTGTTTTGGCACTACCGAAACTTATAAGGACAAACAGGGTAACGTGGTGCTTAAAAGAACGTACAACATTAGCGGCGGCCAGGGGCAAATGCTGAGTACCTATTATGTTTACGACGAGCGCAACCAACTGGCCTTTGTGCTGCCGCCCGGAGCCAGCCCGGACGATAACGCCGTGATATTGCAAACTACCATAGATGCCAAATGCTACCAGTACCGTTATGACGGCCGCGGGCGGCTTACGCAAAAGAAAGTTCCCGGCAAGGGCTGGGAGTTCATCATCTACAACAAGCTTGACCAGGTGGTAGCCACCCAGGATTCGGTGCAGCGGATGAAGGCCAGCCAGGAATGGACCATTACCAAATACGATGCATTCGGCAGGGCGGTGATTTCGGGCATATGGCAAAACGGGAGTTCAGGCACGGATAACCACGTGTCGGTGCAGGCCCTTGCCGATGCGGCAACCGCCTACTGGGAAGTGCCGGCAACAACGGGTAGTACGGGCTATAGCGGCAATGCCTGGCCAGCAACCTACACCACTACATTAAGCGTAACATACTACGATAATTACAATACAGCCAATATTCCGGGGTTCCCGTCGGCTTACGTCACTACAGGCAATAGTACCCATACTACAGGCCTTGCGACGGCTTCGAAAGTACTGGTGCTGAACACCACCGGTGATTACCTGTGGACGGTGAACTATTATGATGAGGAAGGTAAAACGGTGCGTACTTTCATGCAGCATTATCTGGGTGGCTCATCATCGTTAAGCCAGTACAATTACGATGATATGCAAACAACTTACAATTTTGTAAAGCAGCCGCTGACCATAACCCGCAAGCATTATAATTCCAACGCGGGTACTTCGGCAGTCATTAAACTTACGTCCGCAGATGCTTATGTTTATGACCACATGGGCCGTAAGCTGAAACTGACCAATACCTTAACCGATGGTACAGGAGCAGCCCAAACGCCGACAGTAGTTTATCAGAACACCTTTAATGAAATTGGCCAGCTGAAACAAAAAGGACTGCATTCTATTAACGGGACATCGTTTTTGCAGAATGTGGACTACCGGTACAACGCCCGGGGCTGGGTAAGCAATATCAACAACGGCGGCCTTACGAACGACCAGTATACCAGTACCGACCTGAACGACCAGTTTGGTATGGATGTAAAATATGACGATGCCGGCTCGCCGCAGTACAACGGCAATATCGGCAGCATCAAATCGCTCACCGGGACTATATCAGGAAACAGCTACCCCGCGCTGACGTACAATTACACCTATGATAAGATCAACCGGCTTACCGACGCGATAAGTACAACCACTGCGGCGAATGATGGCTTTTACAATGAAAACATCACCTACGACGTGATGGGCAATATCCAAACCCTGAAACGGTACGAGAAGAACGGAACCACGCCATTGGCAATTGATAACCTTACCTATAGCTACATCGGCAACCGGGTTGACCGGATAGACGACTCGGGTACTACCGCCGGCTTCATCAACGGGGCGAACCAGGCGGGCGAATACACCTACGATGCCAACGGCAACCAGGTGAACGACCTGAACAAGGGGCTCACCCAGCAGTACAACATGCTCAACCTGCCGCAGACAGCTACAAAAGGACCTGTATCGGTAGCGTATATCTACGATGCCGCGGGCAGGAAACTCCGAAAGCTGTCGACGGCATCAGGTATAACTAACATCACTGAATACATCGGCGGCATCCAGTACGAATACTCCGGTAGTACCCCCGCCATCGCTTTTATCCAGACCGAGGAAGGCCGGGCCAGGAAAAGCGGCACGGTGTACAAGTACGAGTACGATTTGAAAGATCACTTGGGCGATACCCGGATCACCACTACGTGGAATAGCTCAGACGCTACCCAGATGACGCCTTATAACGTGGGCAAATCCGACTATTATGCTTTTGGCTATGTGATTCAATCAACGCAATATAATATTGCTCCTAAAAATGAATACCTTTATAACCATAAGGAGCTGCAGGAGGAGACGGGGCTGTATGATTATGGCGCAAGGTTCTATGACCCGGTAATTGGGAGGTGGACAACCCCTGATCCGTTAGCGGAAAAGGCAAGACGGTT
>NZ_JAUFPS010000017.1 GCF_030409315.1 Mucilaginibacter flavus
CAGTATGGTACCGGCAGCCAGGCTGCAAATGCCATATCTATTTATATGGGTTTGGTAGATGCTGCCGATAAGCCTAAAGTATTGGCCAACCTGATTGCCGATATCCGGAGCCACAATAACGGAATTACCGCCGGAGATATAGGATACAGATACCTGTTACGGGTATTGGATGAAGCAGGTCGGTCAGATGTGATCTTTGACATGAACAACAGATCTGATGTGCCGGGATATGGCTATCAGATAGCGCAGGGCGCTACTTCGCTTACCGACTCATGGCAAGGTAACCGGATATCGTCAAATAACCATTTTATGCTGGGGCATTTAATGGAATGGTTTTATAGCGGTTTAGGCGGTATTGCCTGTGATACAAACTCAACGGCGTTTAAGAATATCATCATCAGGCCCGAAACCGTAGGTGATGTAAACAGCGCAAAAGTGACATTTTTATCTCCTTACGGCACCATTGCCAACGAATGGACAAAAACAGGCAAAACGTTTGTGATGAAAACAGTTATACCCCCAAATACCCAATCTACAATTTATTTGCCGGCTAAAGCGGGCAGTGTAATTACCGAGTCGGGAAAAAATGTAAGATTAAACACCAACATCAAATTTATAAAATTAAAAGGTGGCAAAGCTGTGTTAAAAGCAGGATCGGGGAAGTATGTTTTTGCTGTAGATGATTAGCTGTCAGTTAATAAACAGCTTGTGTAGCAATAAAGCGATGTTAATATATTGTATAATAGAAAGTTGAAAAAAGTGCATTAAAAAACATACATCGTTTTTTAAATCAAATTAAAAAGTGCACCTACCGAGTCTTGATTGAAGAATTATTCGGGCTTTAATGGTATTAAAAAGCTCATTTCTATTTGTTTTTTATAACTGCCGGGAGCTATCCCTGTTATTGACTTGATAGAACAACTGTTTAATTCACTTGCAATATTAGAAATTAAATAGATTGACCAACATCCAAGCAGAAATAAAGTCGGATTTGTATAAAGAAAAAGCTGTTTAGATCAAACACCTGACTATCCCTTTCACCTACTTTTGAAATATCAATTGTATAATCAGAAACTGCAATTGTTTAACCAATTAATTACATACGGCACAAGCATTTAAAGGACACATAAAGATGTGGATTTATATGATAGCCCAATAAGATGATTTTCAATACTCTTATTTGCAAAGTATTTAATGTAAAGTTTTAACAGAAAATATAGGTTATCGAGTCGCGGTATCAAAAACGGTTGTTGCATATGCTGTAATTGCCTTATTCGGAATCAAGGCATAAAATGCAGCTAAACATAGTCCTGAAAAATAAATTTCTCTGGTTTGTTACAAATCAAATAGTTAAAAAAATGAAGCATAAATTATTAAGAGTTTTTTTTACGGCTGCCACAGTTTGTTTAATGAAAACGTATGCGGGTGCCCAGCAGATGCCCATTAACAACGGGCCATTTAAGCCAACGGATGAATCGCTGAAACAGTATAAATACCCGGAATGGTTTAGAGACGCCAAATTTGGCATATGGGCGCATTGGGGGCCGCAGGCTGTTCCGCGACAGGGCGATTGGTATGCCCGGAATATGTATGAAGAGGGGAGTAGGCAAAATATATATCATGTGGCAAACTATGGCACGCCTTCAAAATTTGGCTATAAAGATATTATCCCCCTATGGAAAGCTGAAAAATGGAATCCCGAAAAGCTAATGGCTTTGTATAAGCGAGCCGGCGCAAAATATTTTGTAAGTATGGGAAGTCATCATGATAATTTCTTTTTATGGAATTCAAAAATTCACCGGTGGAACTCGGTAAATATGGGGCCGCATAAAGATGTGGTAGGGTTGTGGCAAAAAGCGGCTAAAAACGAAGGTCTTAAATTTGGCGTATCCGAGCATTTGGCGGCCAGCTACACCTGGTATCAATCGGCGCACCGTGCCGATACCGCCGGCCCTTACAAAGGTGTTCCTTATGATGGTGCAGACCCTCAATACGCCGATCTGTATCATACTAAAGCCGCCCCTGGCGATAATGGCTGGTTAACTACTAACCCCGAATGGATGAAAGAATGGTATAATGATGTAAAGGAACTGGTAGATACTTATCATCCCGATTTACTTTATTCTGATAGCAAACTACCATTTGACGAGGTAGGGCGCAGCATGCTGGCTAATTTTTATAATGGCAACATAGCATTCCATAACGGCCAACCAACAGCGGTATACAATTGCAAAGAAGCATCAGAAGGCAAATGGGCGCAGGATGTAGAGCGTGGTGTACTTGATTCAATAAGTCCTTACCCATGGCAAACAGATACATCAATTGGCGATTGGTATTATCGTACCGGTCAAAAGTATAAAACCGGTACCGAGGTTATTCAGATGTTGTTGGACATTGTTAGTAAAAACGGCAACCTGCTGATTAATGTTGTACAGACTCCCGAAGGTGATTTGGAACCGGATGTGTTAAATATTGTTGAAGAAATTGCGGCCTGGATGCCTGTAAATGGCGAAGGAATATATGGTACCCGTCCCTGGAAAATTTATGGCGAAGGGCCTTCAACAATTAAAGCTAACCAGGCAAAAGGCACATTTGGCGGGTTGAGCGATACGCATGCTTACCAGGCTACAGATATACGTTTTACCACCAAAGGGAATGTTTTATATGCTTTTTGTATGGATAAGCCGCAAAGCGATATCCGTATTACTTCACTTGGTAAAAAATCAAAAATTAATAATAAAACGATAGCGGGAGTAAAATTACTGGGCAGTGATGCCAAATTGCAATGGAGGCAGGAGGATGATGCTTTGATCATTACCTGTCCAAAAGACGCATCGGCCTGGAGGGTAAGGGGCTTAAAAGTAGAGCTCAAATAGCCGGGTAAAATGAAGCAAAAAATTGATTTACCTAAAGTTATATTCGGCACCAGTGGTCTCGGAAATTTATATGAGGCTTTGAGTGATAGCACCAAGTATCATATTGTAAAACAAAGTGTTGAACATTCGGCTTCGCCGGTTGTGTTTGATTCTGCCGGGAAATATGGAGCTGGTTTGGCACTGCAATCTTTAGGGGAGCAATTAAAACTGTTGGGTGTGCACAAGGATAATGTTTTGATAAGTAACAAACTGGGTTGGCTGCGAACAAAACTTACCACCGCCGAGCCCACTTTTGAACCCGGCGTATGGAAAAACCTTAAACATGATGCTGTACAGTCCATCAGTTATGAAGGGATACTTAAATGCTACGAACAGGGTAACGATTTGCTGAAGGGGTACAACACGTCATTGGTATCTGTACATGATCCCGACGAGTATCTTGCCGCAGCAATAGATGAAGATGATAAGGCCAGGCGTTATGAAGATATCCTTGCAGCCTACCAGGCTTTAGCCGATTTGAAAAGCAGCGGCCATGTAAAAGCAATTGGCGTTGGTGCAAAAAATTGGAAGGTTATTCAAAGACTTGCGGCTGATGTAGAGCTGGATTGGATAATGATAGCCAACAGCATGACCTTACATAGCCACCCGGCCGGTTTGATTGAGTTTATGCAAAAGATGCAGGTTAAGGGGACAGCCATTATTAACTCGGCAGTATTTAATGCCGGATTTTTAACGGGTGGCGATTTTTATAATTACCGCCGCGTAACTCCGGAAACTCATGAAGGCAAAGCATTGTTTGCCTGGCGTAATCAATTTAATATGATCTGTAATCAGTTTAACATTAAGCCAGTAGCTGCCTGCGTTTTGTTTGGGTTGAGCGCTCCCGGTGTAATCAGCATAGCGCTGAATACTACCAATCCCGATAGGGTAAAACAAAACATAGCCTTAGCCGAAGCTGAAATCCCTGCAGATTTTTGGATTGAGTTGAGTGAAAAGGGATTAATTGATGCTGATTATTTGCCTTTACTACTAAACAAAATATAATTGATGATGAGTAAGTATTGTTTTGCGCTCGATTTGAAAAATGATCCACAACTTATTGCCGAATATGAGGATTGGCACCGCCGTGAAAATGCCTGGCCCGAAATAATAGAGAGTATTACCGGGGCAGGTATAACTAATATGGAAATATACCGTACCGGTAACCGGTTATTTATGATTATGGAAACCACGGAGTCATATTCGGCAAACTCAAAAGCGGCGGCCGACGCTGCCAATCCAAAAGTGCAGGAGTGGGAAACTTTGATGTGGAAATTTCAGCAACCCTTACCCTGGGCAAAGGCCGGCGACAAATGGCTGCTAATGGATAAAATATTTCAATTATAAATGATGAGCGTATTAACCTGTACAGGTCTTGGAGCCTTTGAGTATTGTTGATCCAAAGGATATTGAAACAATTTAAAGCCCAATTTCTGTTTCTTCCATCTCATTGTCCCAATTTGAATATCGTGGTATGCTACACGATACGCCTTTTACATCCTACAGCAATATCAGTTTATTCAGCATTTCGTACAATACGGCTAAATAAGGCATTGATTTACGGAATTCGGATTGAGGCGTCACACAGTACAGGGGTTGAATCCCAAAATCGATATCTTCCGCGTTGCGCGAGCCAGCTACAACGTTAACACTTTGCTGTGATATAACATTCCCAATGATAATTTAACTAAAATTTAATTACACAATTAAAAGCGTCACGGCCAATGCCTAAACAAATCATGGCAAAATCCTTCATAAACCTGTGCTTTATGTTGTATTGATTAACAAAAGTTGACTTTTATTGCTGAATAGTGTGATGATGTCCTTTTTTGAAGGTATAGTTTTGGGTCAATAATTTATGAGCCGTTTTTTAAAAATGGAGAAATATTTTAATGTTAACGTAAAGTATCATTAATAGGAGGTGAGAGTGTTAGGTTGCCGATGTCTCGTAGAAAAATAATTTCTATGTAAAACCTCAACAGGCCACCACTTCGATGTGTTTTCGGCAATTTTTTATTTATCAAAATAGATTTAAGTTAAAGTAGCTACTATGAATATTAAACGGAGTGCATCATTGCTGGCGACGGGTTTTATAATTTTTGCAGCATTTAGATCACAAGGACAGTCTGCAGCTTCAGGCAAGGTAGATATCATCACGTCAAATGATACCTTACGAAGCCTAAAGCCATTTTTTACGCCGGCAACGGCATTAAAAAAAATGCCAGACGCTGATGGATTTATTCAGCGTTGGTTGCTTTTAGAACCCATTAATAAATCAATACGGAGCAATCTTGTATTTACAGATAACTATCTGCAAACACAATTTGAAACCGAATATTTTCCCAACCAGTTTACTGTTATTCCAAAGGATGGAGAAAAAGTAAAAGTTGGAGAGCAGCAACTGTTATGGCATGCATTGGAAAGCCCCAATTTCAACGTCAAATTATTTCGGTTTGCTTATGGGTTAAAAAAACAGACATATGCCGTATTGTTTTGGGCAGTAACGGTAGTAAACAGTCCGCGTGAAATAAAAAACGTGCGATTGGCCGTAGGATCAAACGGTGGATCAACGTGGTGGCTAAACGGAAAAGAAGCGATAGTACTTGATGGCGATAGACGCATGGTAATGGATGATTGTGTCTCGGCCAGGGTGACACTTAATAAAGGAAAAAATATAATACGGGGAGCGGTAATTAACGGGCCCGGACTAAGTGATTTTTGTGTCCGCCTACTGGATGATCAGGGCAAACCAATAAAAGACCTTGGTATCAGTTTACAATAAAATAATCATCCTGCGTAGTATTGAATTTGTATAGTAATTAAGTTAATATGAATTTAACAGTTAAGGTAATAAGTAATATAGTGCTGTTTTTATGGCTGTTGGCCGGAAAAGCGACAGCGCAAATTGGTAAACCGTTTATACACGATCCCTCCACTATTGCCGAATGCGATGGAAAGTATTACACATTCGGGACGTTTGGAGGCGGATTAATATCCGAAGATGGTTGGACATGGAATGGTGGAGCAGAGCGGCCCGGCGGAGGGGCTGCCCCTGATGTGCTAAAGATTGGAAATCGCTACCTTATTGTTTATGGTGCTACTGGTGGCGGCCTGGCCGGCGGTCATAATGGGAAAATACTAACCATGTGGAATAAATCGCTCGATCCGAAATCGCCGGATTTTAAATATTCAGAGGCTGTGGTGGTTGCGTCATCCGATGGCATAGAGGATAACGATGCTATAGATCCAGGGCTTCTTATGGACCCCACTGATGGAAGGTTGTGGTTATCCTATGGTACCTATTTCGGGTATATCCGCCTGGTGGAGCTTGACCCCAAAACAGGTAGGCGTGTGGAGGGTAATAAAGCATTAAATATAGCCATCGATTGCGAGGCCACAGATCTGTTATACAAAGATGGATGGTATTATTTGCTTGGTACGCACGGAACATGCTGTGATGGCCCAAATTCAACCTATAATATTGTTGTTGGGCGCTCCCGGAAGGTAACCGGCCCGTATATAGATAACATGGGAAGAGGCATGTTGAAGGGAGGTGGCAAAATGGTAGTTGCAGCCGGCGACAGGCTGATTGGGCCAGGCCATTTTGGCCGTATAATAGTTGATAAGGGTGTTGAAAAAATGTCTTGCCACTACGAGGCAGATTTAGATCAAAGTGGCCGTAGTGTGTTAGGCATCCGCTCGTTATTATGGAAAGATGGATGGCCCGTTGCCGGAGATGTATTTAAAGATGGAATTTATGAAATTGAGTCTGAACGAAGGGGATACGCCCTGGAGTTGAGGGTTGATTTTACAAGAATGCCGGGCGGGATGCGATTTAGCCGCAATAACGATGAACCTGTAAAACCTGTTCCATCCCAGGAATTAGCAGATGTAATTAAAAGCTGGCCGACAGGAAACATTGGTGTAAGAATGAACGATTATATGTTTCGTCCGCATCAAAAATGGTCAATTTTGCAAGTGCCAGGCGCAGGCGGATATCTGGGTGGCCCGTATTATAAAATTGTAATTGCCGGTACAGACCGTGCTTTGGCGGCAACTGCTGACGGCGAGCTTATTACCGTTCCTGCGTTTACTGCCGCACCCGAGCAATTATGGCGAATCGATCAGCTTATTGACGGAACTTATAGGATTATGCCAAAGGTGGTTCCAAACTCGAAAGAGCCGTTAGCTTTGGTGTCATCTGGCGACAGCACACCAACGCTCGCCAGGTTTGATATGAATAGTGATAATTCCAAGTGGAATTTTAGAGTTCATTAATTTATTAAGCCCACTCCCCTAAAAAGTTTTGTTTATGACTGATAATGCTATTGAGTAAAGTTTTCAATATCCTCTTTGTTTTTATTGGTTGTGTTTTAAATAAATATAATCAGGAAAAAGTCAAAGCAACCTGAAAGAGCTTGTACCGCTGTTGTTTAAAAACCGGTCGGTCTTGTAGTGTTAATATATTTTAAGTGCGCTTAATTGCGGTTAAGCAATTAAGCGTGTTTTTTTAACATGTATTCCAGTCACAAAATATTCAGGTAAGCTATCATGTGATAAGAGTGCAGTTATTGCTTTGTAAACAGAAATAGCCATTTTTATAACAGAGAAAAATCTACTATGAATAAAACATTTATTAACCTTTTTTGGGCACCGGTATTTTTTTTAATGAGCTTAACCGCGTCTTTGGCACAAACGGCTCATAATCCCATTATGTATGCAGATGTGCCCGATATTTCAATAATCAGGGTAGGCAGTACCTATTACATGAGCAGCACTACTATGCATATGAGTCCGGGCGTGCCGATAATGAAATCCAAGGATTTGGTTAATTGGAAAATTGTTAGCTATGCGTACGATATGTTGGATGATACCGATGATTTGAATCTAAATAATGGGCAAAATAGTTATGGGCGAGGTTCTTGGGCAAGCAGCCTGCGCTATCATAAAGGCGCATACTATGTATCTACGTTTGCCGGCAATACAGGCAAAACATATATTTATACTACTCATAATATTGAAAAAGGCCCCTGGAGGGCTATCTCGTTTAAACCAAGCCTGCATGATCATTCCTTGTTTTTTGACGATGATGGTAAAGTTTATATGATTTACGGAAGTGGGCGCATTATGTTAGCGCAATTGAAGGATGATCTTTCCGGGATAAACCCCGATAAAAAGCCACAGGTGCTGATAGAGAATGCCAGCCTTGCAGCAGGGCCAAATTTGGGTTTGCCGGCAGAGGGGTCTCAGATGTTTAAAATTAAGGGTAAATATTACTTGTTCAATATTTCATGGCCACGTGGTGGAATGCGAAGCGTTCTTATTCATCGGGCAGATCACATTACAGGTCCGTACGAAGGCCGTTTGGCATTGCAAGACAAAGGTGTAGCCCAGGGAGGCTTGATAAATACGCCAGGCGGCGAATGGTTTGCATATCTTTTCCGCGATTTTGGTTCGGTAGGCCGTGTACCTTACATGATTCCGGTAAAGTGGGAAGATGGCTGGCCCTTATTGGGTATAAATCATCGGGCCCCCGATACCGTTGCACTACCTGCAAATAAATCATTAATGCCAGGCATAATTTCGTCGGATGAATTTAACCGCAGGCATGGTGAGCGCGATTTGCCGCTGGTTTGGCAATGGAACCATAACCCGGTTAACCAATTATGGTCTGTAAGGCAGCGTAAAGGATATCTTAGGCTAACTACCGGCAGGCTTGATACTACTTTAATTACGGCAAGAAATACGCTTACACAACGCACGTTCGGCCCGGAGTGTTCGGCTATAACGGCGCTTGATGTTTCTGGCCTTAAAGACGGCGATCATGCCGGCCTGGCATTGTTGCAGCAAAAATTGGGGTGGGTAGGCGTGAAGGTCGAAAACGGGAATAAGTTTATCGTTATGGTAAATGCAAAGGGCGGTTCGTCAACAGAGTCGGCAAGTATTCCCTTATTCCAAAACCGGGTGTATTTAAAGGCAGCGTGTGATTTCAAGGACAGGGCCGACAAAGCGTATTTTTATTATAGCCTCGACGGCTGTAATTGGATAGCAATTGGTGGCGTGCTTCAAATGGCTTATACTATTCCACATTTTATGGGCTACAGGTTTGGTTTGTTTAATTATGCCACAAAAATTACCGGAGGTTATGCCGACTTCGATTATTTTCGATTAGCCGATAAGATTGTCACCCCACATTAATTTGTTTGTTTAAAACAGGCATGGTTTTCATACTAAACAAAACATCTTATTTTATCTGATTTTAAACAACAGTGTTGCAATTGCATTAATCAGTGCTACTGTGAAATTGATAATCAATTTACCTTGCAGCACAGTATCCTTAGTGTAACAAGCTTATAATTGGGATGGTAGTATTTTTTAAATGATTTTAAAATAAAAACTATGAGAAACTTAATACCCCTTTTTTGCCTTTTATTACTTTTCTGCCATCAAGCCAGGTCACAAGACAACAAAAGTTCGGAGCCTGATATTTCCGGTGGTATGCCTGCTGCCACAAATATCAGGGGCGCGCAGTTTCCACTTATTTTGTCTAATCATCATGTGGTGTTCAAATTAAAAGCACCTGATGCCCAAAAGGTGCAAATAGAATTAGGGAAAAAATATGATTTGATAAAGAGCGACGACGGTTTTTGGAGTACCACCACTGATTCAATAGGTGAGGGTTTTCATTATTACTCGCTTTTGATTGATGGCGTGGCAACAGCAGATCCTGCAAGCGAAAGTTTCTATGGCATGGGGCGTATGGCCAGTGGCATAGAAATCCCTTTTGCGAAAGGTGATTATTACGCGGAAAAAGACGTACCCCACGGCGACATACGGATAAAAAAATATTATTCGCTGGTCACTAATTCCTGGCGGCAGGTTTACATTTATACCCCGCCCGGTTATGACGCCAACACGGACGACAAATACCCTGTTCTTTATATTTTGCATGGCGGCGGCGAAGATCAACGCGGTTGGGCTATCCAGGGAAAAACGGATATGATTATGGATAATCTTATCGCAGAAAACAAGGCAAGGCCAATGCTGGTTGTAATGCCCGATGCCAATTTGGGTGCGGGTGCGTTTGGCGAAGACGGGCTTAGGGCATTTGAGACAGAAATACAACAATGTATCATTCCTTTCATCGAAAAAAACTACAGGGTTAAAAATAAAAATGAGTACCGTGCGCTGGCAGGTTTGTCTATGGGCGGGATTAATACGTTTTACACCGGCATATATAATACCCATTCTTTCGCGTACCTGGGGGTATTTAGTTCTGGCTGGATTTTACCCATCCAAAACAATATAGCGAACCGGCAGTATGAATACATGCGGCAAAACAGTGCAAAGATTAACAGTAATCTGAAATTGTTTTGGTTATCGGAGGGCGGGAAAGAGGATATAGCCTACAAAAACGGCCAGATTATGCTGGCCAAACTGGATGAACTAAAAATACGCCATACCTATTATGAGTACCCCGGAGGCCACACCTGGCCCGTTTGGAGGAATAACCTTTACACTTTTGCCCCGCTTTTATTCAAATAATACAACGCCAAAAGTTGATGAGAAGTAAATGAATCTATTTAAAGAACAAGATAATAAACTACAAATAATGACGGATTTTAAGAAATGCTTATCGCTAATTGTATCTATTTTATGGTTCAATAGTTTAATGGCACAAAACCCGCTTATTCAAAACCAATTTACCGCCGATCCTTCGGTACGTGTTTTTAATGGAAAGGTATACCTTTATCCGTCACACGACATTCCGGCAACACCGGGGCATGGCCGGGCCGGATGGTTTTGTATGCAAGATTACCACGTGTTCTCATCGCTTAACCTAACCGATTGGATCGATCACGGTGTAATCGTTAGCCAAAATACGGTACCCTGGGCCGACTCTGCCGCTTATAGTATGTGGGCACCTGATTGTATTGAACGGGCCGGAAAATACTATTTTTATTTCCCTGCTCCTGCAAAATCCGGTGGCCCAAAAGGGTTTTCAGTAGGTGTGGCAATAGCCAATAAACCTTATGGGCCCTTTGTTCCACAACCCTTGCCTATAGCCGGGATTCATGGCATTGATCCGAATGTACAAATTGATAAGGACGGACAGGCGTATATTTATTGGGCGCAGGGAAACCTTTACGGTGCCAAACTGAAAACGAATATGCTTGAACTGGCATCAGAGCCGGTAAAACTTGAAGGTTTTCCGGATAAGGGCTTGAAAGAAGGACCTTATTTATTTGAAAGAAAAGGTATTTACTATATGACCTATCCCCATGTAGCCGATAAAATAGAGCGACTTGAATACGCCACGTCAGATAATCCTCTCGGGCCCTTTAAATATGCCGGGGTGCTTATGGACGAATCAACTTCGGGCTGCTGGACAAACCACCAGTCGGTCATCGAATTTAAAAATCAATGGTACTTATTTTATCATAACGACGATTTGTCTCCAAACTTTGATAAAAACCGCTCGGTAAGGGCCGATAGCTTGTTTTTTAACGAAGATGGCACTATTCGCAAGATTACTCCAACATTGCGTGGCGTTGGTATAACTGCCTCATCAGAAAAAATACAGATAGACAGGTTTAGTGCTAAAAGCGCGGATGGCGTAGAGATAGCATTTCTTGACACGCTAAACAAATTCGAGGGTTGGGAAACTATTTTTAATAAAACCGATGCGTGGGTGAAATATAGCAGTGTTTTTTTTGGTAAAAAAACAGCGGGGCACATTAGCGCAAAAATTCGTTCGGTAACCGGAGGGGTTCTATTGGTAAGTATCGATGGCAAACCTGGTAAGGTTATAGCAAAACTTATTATACCAAAAGGGAATAACTGGAGCATTGTAAAAAATGCACTTGTATCGATGCCTGGCGGCGTCAGGAATCTTACTGTACAACTAACAGGCGAGGGGCGGGTAGAAGCGGACTGGGTAAGCTTTAAATAAAACTTATATATCGCATTGCCGGATAAAGCTACCTGGATTTAAAACCATTGGTGTAAACCTGTATACAAGTTGTAAACCAGGTTTGAGCAAATATATAAACAAGCGGCTCTCGTTTTTTAAGGGGGATACAATATACAAGTCTTGTTTTTATACCAGCACACTGTTATTCTCTACTTTTCTGTAATCGGATGGAAGCATATTAAATTTTTCCCTAAACGACCGGGAAAAATAATGAGGCGTAGCAAACCCCGCTTCATAGGCTATTTGCGTAACGGTAAGATCACTTTTTAACAGCAATATAGCCGCCCGGTCAAGTTTATATGAGCGGATAAATTCAACAGGAGGAAGACCCGTAAGCTCAAATATTTTTGTGTAAAGCGCCCCCCGGCTCATCGACAAATGTTCGCTAAGATCAACAACAGAAAATTTGGGATTATTTAAGTTGTTATCTATGTAATTAACCACCTTATTTAAAAATATTTCTCCGCTCGATGTAACATCTATATCAGGGTGTATAACTTTTAATTGTTTTTTGTAGGTGTTTTTAAGCATTGCATTGAGTTGTAATAAGTTTTTAATTTTGATATTTAAAATTTCAAAATTAAATGGCTTGGTCAAATAATCGTTTGCTCCCGATTCAAGCCCCCTAAGCTGCTCATCTTCGCGCGTGCAGGCGGTGAGCATTATAAACGGAATGTGGCTGGTACGCTTATCAGCTTTTATTTTCCTGCTCAGCGTAATACCATTCATAAATGGCATGGTTATATCGCTAATGATTAAATCAGGATGGCATGAAAGAGCCTTATCCCAACCCTCTATACCATTTGAAGCCTCAACAATTTTATATTGGGTTATTAAATTGTCCTTAATATAATAGCGAAACTCATCATTATCTTCTACAATAAGCAATACCGGCATATCTGTAATTGCGTGCACATTATTTTTCTTTATGCGTAAATCTTTATCTTCAACATCTGTTTTAATCGGCGGCTTAACTTCAATTGACGAAGTGGCAAAAACTTCCAGGGGAATTAATACACAGAAGTCGGCTCCTTTTCCTAATTCACTTTCAACAGTGATACTGCCGCCATGCATTTCAACAAACTCTTTTGTTATTGAAAGGCCAATTCCGCTTCCTGGGTTTATGTTTCCTGTATTCATATCTTCTGCCTGGTAAAACCGTTTGAAAATTAAATCTTTTCTATCCGGTTCAATACCAATGCCGGTGTCGCTTATTTTAATTTCTAATACGGTTTTATCTGTTTCAGATGTGGGACGCAGAGTTATGTAAACTGAAACCTTTCCACCGGGCAAGGTAAATTTAAAGGCGTTGGAGAGCAGGTTAAATAAAATACGCTCCACTTTATCGTGATCATAGCGTACAAACATTTTTTCCTTTGGAGCGTTAAAATTGAAGGTGATGCCTCTGGATTCGGACAGGTCATGAAAAGAATCCGCAACATCACTTATAAATGAAATTATCTCCCCCTCGGCAAGGCAAAGCTTCAGTTCTTGTTCTTCTAATTTGCGAAAATCTAAAAGTTGATTTACCAGATTCAACAACCTCCGCGCATTCCGTCGTATAACTGCCAACTGGCCTGTAGTTTGTTCATCCTTAGTTTCTGATAATAGTTTATCCGCAGGTGCCATGATCAACGAAATTGGCGTGCGGAACTCGTGACTTAGGTTGGTAAGAAACTTAATCTTAAGCATATCAAGTTCGTGCAGGCGTTCGGCTTCTTTTCTTTCCTGCTCCAATGCCAATTTCCCTTTCAGTTTTTTTATACCTCTGTGGCGGATAAGCAGAAGCGCGCCCGAAGCAATCAACACATATAGCAGGTAAGCATACCAGGTCATCCATATGGGTGGATGGATAACGATGCGAATTTGCGTGCCGGCATTGTTCCATATCCCATCGTTGTTGCAAGCCTTAACCATAAACACATACTCGCCAGGATCTAAATTGGTATAGTACGCCGTAGTAGCCGAACCTACGTAATTCCAGCTTTTGTTGAACGATTTAAGAATGTAGGCATACCTGTTTTGCTGGGGAAGTGTGAAATTAATTGCTGAATAACTGATTGAAAAGTTTTCCTTATAATCAAGGTCAATTTGCTTTGCTACCGAAATATCCTGTTTAAGCGGCGAGTGATTCCCTGATAATACAGTGTTGTTATTTACCTTAAGTGTAGTTAAAAATACAGGGGGGGCGTTATCGTTATGTTTTACTTCCTGCTGCGGATCAATATAGTTAAAGCCCTTAGCCCCGCCAAAAAACAGCACTCCTTTCTTTGTGCGGATACCCGATCCATCTATAAACGCATCGTTTTGCAGGCCGTTGCAGGCATTATAGTGAGTGAACTTTTTAGATGTTTTGTTAAGTGTACATATGCCTTTATCCGTACTCAGCCAAATATTACCGCTGTAATCCTCAAGAATTTTGTGAACTACACCATCTGTCAGTTCATCTGGCGCAGCGTAATTAATGATTTTTTTTTGCCCGGAATTAAAGCAATATAAGCCATCCCCGGCGGTGCCAATCCACATGTTGCCGCTATGATCATCCTGTAAAAGTGAAAAAGTACGATCTATCGCCATCCCTGTACTCTTATTATTATATACTTTAAACTTTTGAGTAGCGGGGTTTAATACAGCTATTCCACTGCCATAAGTACCAATCCAAATATTTCCTTCATGGTCCTCTTCAATAGCCCTGATAAAACCATTAACAGGCAACAGGCTCTCCCCGGCAGAAGCAGCAGTTGATACGTATTTAAAGAAGGTTTTTTTACCGGGGTCATAAACGTTGACGCCGCCGCCGTTGGTCCCTATCCATATTTTTCCTTTGCTGCTTTCTTTGAGGCAAAATATTTCGTTGTGGTTTATCTGCTCATCACCTTTCCCGGCATTTAATTGTTTGTATCCACCGGTTTTTGTATCATAAATAAACAGGCCGTCCTGAAAAGTGCCTATCCAAAGCTGTTGGTTACCATCAAGCATCATACTTAATATTGGCAAACCCGCTGAATTATTTTTTGCTTTGGATTTTATGGCGATATGGCTGAACAAACCGCTTTTGCTGTGAAGTAGGTTTAAGCCTCCGCCATCCGTACCTACAAACAAATCGCCGTCCCTGGTTTCCGCGAATGATGAAACGAAAGGGGCGCTTAAACCTGCGGGATCAAAGGCATTATTTTGCTTTGAGTTAAATAAGGTAAGATTTTTGTCGTATTTGTCCACACCACCCTGGTAAGTGCCAAGCCAATAAATACCATCGGGATCGTTATAGATACAACGGATAGATTTGCTGCTGATGCTGAATTTATCCCGGTCGTCATGATTGTAGCGCTTTACCTTTCCCGATACCGGATCTAAAATATTTAAACCGCCTTCGGTGCCTACCCAAATTTTATCACCATTGGCGGCTATGCTGTAAATGAGGTTGCCGCTAATTGTGCTATCATCATTGGGATTGTATTTGAAATTTTTAAATGTTTTTAAATCCGGCGATAAGCAACTTAGTCCATTATTAGTTCCTATCCACAGCCTGTGCTGGCATTCGGCTATGGTATTTATTCCCTCATTGGGAATGCTTGACAGATTGTTGTTTTCATGCCGAAAGGCTATAAAGTTGTTTGATTTTTCATCATAAAGATAGAGGCCCTTATCCGTGCCAATCCACATCCTGTTCTGGCTATCCCGAAAGATAGACAATATGATTCCTGAGTGAAGCTGCCCTTGTTTATTATTGTCGGTTTGATAATATATTTCCTGTTTTGTTTTAGGATCAAGTACGCATAAGCCTCCTATCATACCAATCCAGATACGTCCATGAGCATCACCGTAAATAGACTTTATATAGCTGTTTGCAAGATTTCGATAGGAGGGACTCTCCGGGTAGGTTTTAAAACGATCAAGGGAGCGATCAAGGTAATACAGTCCGCCCCCTAAAGTAGCTACCCACAACTGCCCTGCCTGATCTTCATATATGCTTGTTACCTCTTTGGAGCGGTAACCTGATTTGTCTGCTGGATCAAAGCGATAAGGCTTATGTTCCATCCCATCAAATCTGTCAAGCCCGTCGGCTGTAGCAAACCACAAAAATCCGTAGTGATCTTTGAGTATCGCATTTATAGTATTTGAGAGCAAACCATCGTGCGATGTCATTACGGTAAATCGTATAGCTTGCCCGCGGCATTGGATATTGATACCAAGCGATACCATTAGTACAATTAAAAACAAACGGTTAACTGCGGTTCGCTTATATAATAGGTGTGGTATGGCGGATGTCATTGCTTTTTTTTAAATATACAGTCATCCCGCTTTATGGCAGATGAGGGTATTAATGAATATATTGCAGAAAACGTGTGGTTTATAATGGTACTATTTCGAGCATCTGCTAAAATCGTACAACGTAAATCTAAACTATAAATTTATAAAAAGCAATCGATTGCGTAAATAAAAAAAATTCTTCATCAAATTCTTATTTACGTTATGTAACGTAAATGTTTTATGATTTCAGACACTTGTGTAAAGGGCGGTTAACTTTATAACTTGAGGGCTATAACCGCATTATCATAATTGAAATATGCCGGTAGCATAAACAATTAATCTACAGTGTTAAAATGGTAGTATAATTTAATAAGAGTTCCTTACCTAATTACTACATCTTACGGCTAAAAACCACCTAATTTCAACCAAAGTGTTGATTTCTTCAACATTTGTGGCACATCAGGCTCTGTTTTCAAAATACTTTTGTTCAAAAAATGATTGCACGCTTGTGGGTTTTATCATTTTGATGATTTTAAATTATAAGACCAATAAAACTATCAACTGCACTTAACCCATTATGTGAATTTGCACCGATTGCAATAAGGCCCTACACTATCTATGAGTAAAATATCTGAAATGCTAACATCTAAATATTATGAATAAACTCACCCGGTTTACGGGCCTTATAGTCCTATTTACGCTCGCTGTTTTATTGGTAAAGGGTCAGGAAAAAAAGCCTGATTCTTCCTTGTTCTATCAAACAGTAAACACCTACGTGAACCCGGTATTACCTGGCGACCACCCAGACCCCACCTTGCTAAAAGTGGGAGATGATTTTTATCACTGCGGTTCTTCCTTTCACTTTAACCCTTATCTGGCCGTTTATCACTCCAAAGACCTTGTTCATTGGGAGGTAATCAGCAGGGTGCTGCCATCATCAAAAGCCGCCTGGATTAATGACCGGCCGTCAACAGGTATCTGGCAGGGAGCCATAACCTATTTTTATGGCTCTTACTGGATATATTTTTCGGCCGGCGGGCAGTGGTTCTCTAAGACAAATTCTCCTAAAGGGCCTTGGTCTGTTCCTGTACAAGTAAAATCAAATGCCGAAACAGGTGATCTTGGGTATGACAACTCCATTTTTGTAGATGATGACGGAAAGCCTTACATGGTGATAAAAAACGGCCAGAAGGTTAATCGTTTACAGGCATTAGGCACGGACGGGCAATTGACAGATCACGTGATAAATCTCGACTGGGTAAACGCCAGGTTACAGTATAGCTGGGCAGAGGGCCCCGTAATGTGTAAACACAATGGCTATTACTATTACTTTCCGGCCGGCGATGTTACAGGCGGGCAATATGTTTTAAAAGGAAGAACATTAACCGGCGACTCTACAAAATGGGAAAGGCTTGGTGATTTTTTCAAGCCAATCACAGATGATAAGACAGGTTTTCGTCGTCCTAACCATATTTCAGCTCCCGTTCAGTTAGCCGATGGTACCTGGTGGACAATTGGGCAAAGCTATGAGAAATACGATGGCGACGATTGGTCGGGTACCGGACGCCAGACATCTTTATATCCGGTAGTTTGGGAGGGCGACAGGCCATGGGGTATGGCCCCGACTACCATACCTATCCTAAAGCCACACCTGCCACGTGCCGGTATATCATGGACGAGTATAAAAACAGATTATTTTGACGGCAGTGAGTTGAGCCTGAACTGGCATTTTCTTACCAAAAAAGCGTCTGCCTCTTACTCCCTTACCAGCCGTAAGGGATGGATAAGGCTTACGCCCGATTCTAACCGTACCCACCTTGTTCAAAAAGAAACGGACCATTATTATTCCGTAATTACCAAGGTTGACTTGAGTGCAACTAATGATGGTGCTAAAGCCGGCATTTACCTCACTAACGGGAACCAGGCAATAGTGGTTAGGCTTTACAGCGGCTACAAAAATGGCAGCAAAATTGTTTTCAGCATGGATACCGCGAGTAGGAGCGCGCCGAATATCTTCGGCAACGTGGTTTGGCTGAAACTTGAAAGGTATGGCCACGAGTTAACCGGGTTTTATAGTGGCGACGGAAAAACCTGGGGTGCTTTAGGCAGACCAATTAGCGCGGTTAAACTTGATGAAGGTCAACCAAATTTTAATTCGTGGGTAGGGACAAGTGTGGGTTTATTTGCAGAGGGCAAGCCGGCCTATTTTGATTGTTTTATTTGCAAAGATGGGGCTTCGCCGTTGCCGGCAGCAGGGTATCGTAATTACTATGGAACAGCAACTGTAAATAAAGGGAAGTGGAAAACCGTAACCAACACATCCCTGTATGGCGGATGGTTTATGATAGCAGGTGTGGAAATGGGGCGTTCGTCGGCATCCTCCGTTCAGGTAATTGCGTCGTCAAAACGTAAGGGCGCTATTCAAATATGGCTCGATGATCTTCGGGACGATAAATTGATAGCCACAATACCCATAAGCGCTACCGGCACCGATAACTATAAAACATTCAGCAAACCACTTAAAAATGTTACCGGGCAACATGATGTTTTTGTACGGTATTCTGCGGGTGTTCCACAAAGCATCTTTATCAAAAGCATAAGGTTTCCCGGTAAATAAGATAGCTTTTAGATATTAAAAAATAGGGAGAATTTTAAGACAAAATCTTTATAAAACTACAGTGTAAGTATGAAAAAAATAGTGTTATTGTATATAATGGTTGCTTTGCTGCCGGCTTTTGCAAATAGTCAAAGTAAGAAATTTTCAAAAAAAACGCAGGGGAAGGGGGCTTTTGCTTCTGGTATTTATCCCAATGTTTTTCAGGAGGCCGGATATGGCAAAGAGGATATTGACACTAAAGTGGCGAAGGCTTACCATGATGTATTTGAAGGCCCTAATAAGGTTTACTTCGAAGTGGGCGATTCAATGGCCTATGTATCTGATGTGAAAAATCACGATGCCAGAACCGAGGGCCTTTCATATGGTATGATGATCGCTGTGCAGCTTAACAAAAAAGATGTTTTTGACCGCATATGGCGGTGGTCAAAAAAATATGCTCAACACCAGGACGGACCAAGTGAAGGATATTTTGCCTGGAGCATTAATCCCCAAACAATGAAGCGTAATTCAGAAGGCTCCGCATCCGATGGGGAATTATACTATGTTACCGACTTACTTTTTGCCTCTAATCGGTGGGGAAATAACACAGGCATTAATTATTATGGAGAGGCCAGGAGAATATTGGATGCCATGTGGAAAAAAGAGGGTGCCGCGAATGTCCATCCTTTTATAAACATTGCCGCGAAACAAATTTCTTTTGTGCCAGAAGGTGGCGGATATGAATGGACAGATCCATCTTACCATTTGCCGGCATTTTACGAAGTATGGGCGCTTTATGCAAAAGATGGCCATGAACAATTTTACCGGGATTGCGCAGACACCGCAAGGGTGTTTTTACACAGGGCCTGTGACCCCGTTACTGCACTTAACCCCGATAATACCTATTTTAATGGCAAGGCACTCAACTGGGGGCGAATGCAGCCGGCTTTTCGTTTCGACTCCTGGCGGGTACCAATGAATATCGCCATGGATTACGTGTGGTTCGGGAAAGACAAAAAATGGCAGCAAGATTATGCGAAGCGCTTTCAAAACTTTTTAACATCGAAGGGAATAAATGATTTTGAGGATCAGTTTAATACAGATGGATCTACGCCGGCCTTTATTCTTCCGGCAGGAGGAGTAAAAAAGTTAAGGCATTCTTTGGGACTGGTGGCTACCTCCGCTTCGGCATCGCTTATGATAGCCGGCAATACAAAATTCGATTTTATACGTCCTCTTTGGAATGCAAAGCTTGAACCTTATGCAGATGGATATTTCGATCCGTATTATGACGGCTTATTATATTTATTCAGCCTGATGCATCTAAGCGGCAAATACCAGCTTATACAGCCACAAACCAATTGACCAATTCATTTACCTATCAACAATATTAACAATGAACAAACTACAACATACTAAGCGATTTTTGTTTCTAGCATGCGCCTTTATTTTGTTTAACCTGCTTGCTTACTCCCAAAATATAGTTCACCAGGCGCGAGTGGGTTTTGATGTATTTCGTGCGGATATCCCGCATGGTAAAATCGATACTATCACTTATCAATCAAAAACCGTAGGCAATAGCCGTCGCGCGCTTATTTACACACCTCCGGGATATTCTAAAAGTAAAAAATATCCAGTGTTGTATCTTTTGCATGGTATTGGCGGCGATGAAAAAGAATGGTATAACGGTGCCAGCCCCCAGGTGATACTGGATAACTTATATGCCGAAGGTAAAATTGTACCCATGATAGTGGTATTGCCAAACGGCAGGGCTATGAAGGATGATCGCGCGACGGGAAACATTATGGCGCCCGATAAAGTACAGGGTTTTGCCGTTTTTGAAAAAGATTTATTGAACGATCTGATACCATTTATTGATAGCAAATACCGAGTGTATACCGATAAGGACCACAGGGCAGTGGCAGGCCTATCGATGGGCGGCGGGCAATCATTAAATTTTGGTTTGGGAAACCTCGACGTATTTTCATGGGTAGGTGGTTTTTCCTCGGCCCCTAATACAAAAAAGCCCGAAGAGTTAGTTCCCAACCCCGATGCGACAAAAAGTAAGTTAAAGTTACTTTGGATATCATGCGGATCAAGCGATGGGCTAATTGTATTTAGCAAACGTACACATGATTACCTAACAGAGAAAGGCGTGCCGCATATCTATTATATCGAACCCGGAGTACATAATTTTAAAGTTTGGAAAAACGGCCTATATATGTTTTCGCAACTGATTTTTAAGCCGGTAGATGCCTCAACATTTCCCCAATATTCTTATAATGAAATTGGCTTGCCGGCGTCAACCAATATTCCGGGCATAAAGTATCCGCAGATATTTCCGGATAATACAGTTTTCTTTCGAGTGAAGGCCCCGGAGGCAAAAAGTGTTCAAATAGACTTATTGAAAAAATACCCAATGACCAAAGATACCGGGGGATATTGGACGGTAACTACCGACCCGATTGTATTAGGATTTCACTACTATTCCCTGATAATTGACGATGTGGCCGTCGCTGATCCTTCAAGTCAAACTTTTTATGGTATGGGAAGAATGGCAAGTGGTATTGATATTCCTGATCCTGAGGGTGATTTTTATGCCACTAAAGATGTCCCTCACGGCGAGGTGCGCTCAGTGAACTATTACTCAAACATAACCAAGGCGTGGCGGCGAGCAAATGTGTACACACCTCCGGGTTATGATACACAAACCGACAAAAGGTATCCGGTACTTTATTTACAACATGGTTCGGGCGAAGACGAAACCGGCTGGCCCACACAAGGTAAAATGAACTTTATATTGGATAACCTTATTGCCGGGAAACAGGCAACGCCAATGATAGTTGTTATGGATAGGGGATATGCCACAGAACCAACGCAGCCGGTGTCTGCAAACGTTCGTGGAATGAGCATGGCAGGAAATGTTTTTCCGGATGTGCTTGTTAAAGAAATCGTTCCCTTGATTGATGCCAAATTCAGGACGCTTGCCAGCCGCGATCAACGTGCTATGGCAGGGCTTTCAATGGGAGGGTTTCAAACGTTTCAAACCACAATGACAAATCTTGATAAGTTTGCATACATAGGTGGGTTTAGTGGTGCCGGGGTTATACAGCCAAATACCGATATAACCAAAATGTATAACGGTGTATTTGCTGACGCAGCTGGTTTTAACGAAAAAGTTAAAGTACTTTATTTAAGTGTTGGCACCACCGAGCAGGAAAGAATGCAAACCATGGTGAAAGACTTTCACGAGGCACTTGAAAAAGCAGGCATTAAACATGTGTATTACCAATCGCCAGGTACGGCCCACGAGTGGCAATCATGGAGACGCTCCTTAAATCAGTTTGCAAGCCTGATATTCAAGAATTAAGGTATATCGTGAAAATGATACTTAGATGCATAACGCTGATATTCCTGACATTGGTTAGCTTGAAAAGTTTTTCGCAGGATAAGAAATTTTACATATTTATATGCTTTGGCCAGTCAAATATGGAAGGTAATGCGAAAATTGAAGCCCGGGATACTACAGCTGTTGATAGCAGGTTTCAGGTGTTGCAGGCCGTTGATTGTGAGGCCAGGGGTCGGATAAAGGATAATTGGTACACAGCAGTGCCGCCATTGGTGCGGTGCACAACAGGCTTAACCCCTGCAGATTATTTCGGCCGGACTTTGGTGGCTAACCTTCCCGCAAATATAAAGGTGGGCATCGTAAATGTTTCTGTTGCCGGTGCTAAAATCGAAGTTTTTGAAAAGGATAGCTATGAATTATACCTTGCAACAGCCCCGGGCTGGATGAAAAGCATAGTTGCCGAATATGATGGAAATCCATACGCGAGATTAATAGCACTGGCTAAATTAGCTCAACAATCCGGCGTAATTAAAGGTATTTTGTTACACCAGGGAGAGTCAAATCCTAATGATACCCTATGGACAAAAAAAGTAAAAGAAATTTATGATAATCTGATCAGGGATTTAAAACTGAAGCCTAAAAAGGTGCCTTTACTTGCAGGTGAGTTGGTAAATGCCGACCAGGGTGGTGCTTGTGCTGCGATGAATCAGATTATTGCCACCTTACCTCAAACAGTTGCTAATTCATACGTTGTTTCTTCGGCTGGTTGCACCTGTTCGCCCGATCACCTGCATTTTACAGCCGAAGGATACAGATTATTAGGCAAACGCTATGGCCTGCAGATGCTTTCGCTGTTGGGTTACAAGCTTAAAGAAAACATTAGCCATTGACCGCTTTAAGATATACCTGGGCTGTATAGACCAATCAACACACTATCACATAAAATTATAGCGACCTGCTGCAGTTGTGAACGTGATAATAGTTAATATGCGGTTAAAACATGTATACCATTGAAACAGACAATGCAATTGAAGATAATAAGGCTTTTCAAATGGGAGTTGCCGAAAGAGGGACTAAAAATTTATACAGATGTTATACGAATAGAAACAAACCTTGTATTTGCAGTTATCGTCGCTTTTTATCTTTACTATTCGTTTTTCAACAAGGGCTGTTAGATACAATATTACATTAGTTTTTGTTCCGCTTTACGGATAAAGCTTGTAATTATATCTGATAGCCTTACATAGATTTAGGAATATAAACCCTTATCGTTTTTTTACCAAATTATCATGTTATCACGATTTGCAAAAATAACCATGTTTTTTGCTGTAGCAGCTGGTGGTTTAATAATATCATGTAAACCACATTCTCCCATGAAAATGGCAGATTTGCTGCAACAGCTAAAAAAACGGAATTATAATTCTCAAAACATCTTTAGCTCAGATGCCCGGCTGGCCTCCTGCGATTCGCTGTTAAAGGTTGATTCGCCAAACTATAATGCCCAATTGCTGTCAAAAAAGGCCTTATTTGAATTACAGGAAGGGCATGAACAACAGGCTGTTGATATATATACAAAAATTTCAAGGCTGCCCAGGTATATGAACCCCATCAACGTTATGCCCGATCAGGCTGTAGCGTTTATGCGTTTAGGTGAACGTGCCAATTGCATGCTTGGCCATAACGGATCATCCTGTATATTTCCGATCAAAGGAGCGGGTATACACCAGGTTCAAACAGGATCGCAGCAGGCAATTGAAACACTGGAAAATGTTTTGAAAAGTAATGCGCACGATGCCCAGTCCCGGTGGCTGTTAAATATAGCTTATATGACATTAGGTCGGTACCCGGCGCAAGTTCCTGCCCAATATTTAATCCCTGATTTAAATGCCGACGACGGGCCGTACAAAGTGAAGCCATTTACAGATGTAGCAGCAAATGTTGGTATTAAGCTGAATAGCAGGGCGGGCGGTTCGATAGCCGATGATTTTGACGGTGACGGTTACATAGATGTCATTACCTCCGGGATGGACCTGCAGGATCATATGCATTTTTTTCACAACAATGGCAACGGTACTTTTAGTGATCGCACCATTCAAAGTGGCTTACAAGATGAGGTAGGCGGTTTAAATATTGAACAAACCGACTATAACAACGATGGACATCCCGATATTTTTGTAATGCGGGGAGGCTGGCTTCGAGATGGTTTTGGCAATCAGCCAAGTTCGTTGCTTAAAAACAACGGCAACGGCACCTTTACCGACGTTACCATCGCGGCCGGTCTTAAATTTATGCATCCTACGCAAACTGCCGTGTGGGCCGATTTTAATAATGATGGCTGGCTTGATGTTTTTATCGGGATGGAAAGCCATGGAGGAACCGATCCTAATAATAACCATCCATCGGCACTCTATATGAATAATCATGATGGCACCTTTAAAGAAATGGCTCAAAAAGCCCATTGCCGCATTAACGATTTTGTAAAGGGCGTAACGTCTGCCGATTACAATAATGACGGCTGGCCGGACATATTTGTATCTACCATGAGCGGAAGGAAATATTTGCTGAAGAATAAGGGTAAAGGAGGGAAGAATGTAGATTTTGAAGATGTTACCAACAAAGCAGGTATCAATATTACCCAAAATACATTTACCACCTGGTTTTATGATTATAATAATGACGGATGGCCTGATATTTTGATTGGTAGTTACAATTTTACCACAACACTGGGTTATTATGCCGCGTTGGAGGCTTTAGGGACTCCGGTGGCAGACAATGGCAATATTTTTCTTTTTAAAAACAACCGAGACGGCACATTTACAAATGTAACCCGTGATGCAGGGTTAAACAAAGTAGTTTTTAGCATGGGAGGTAATTTTGGTGATATTGATAATGACGGCTACCCCGATATTTATTTTGGAACCGGCAACCCTGATTTTGGATCGCTTATACCCAATAAACTTTTCAGAAATATAGGCGGTAAAAAATTTGCCGATGTAACCAGTTCGTCACGTACCGGCAATTTGCAGAAAGGCCATGGCGTTTCGTTTGCCGATTTTAGGAATAATGGCCTACAGGATATTTTCATAGAAATGGGCGGGGCGTACACGGGAGATGCTTACCCAAGCGCGTTATATCTTAATCCGGGCCAGAATAATAATAACTGGATAGGCTTAAAACTGGTTGGTAAAAAGTCAAATAGGTCGGCAATAGGATCGCGTATCAAGGTAACCCTTACAGAAAAGGGTTTACAAAGAAGCGTTTTTAAAGATGTAAACTCCGGCGGAAGCTTTGGTTCCTCGCCGCTAAGGCAGGAAATAGGGATAGGGCAGGCCGGTATTATTGATGATATCGAGATCCGATGGGCGGGGAGTGGTACAGTGCAGCATATTCAAAAAATAAAACCTAACCAGTTCCTGGAAATAACGGAAGATGGCAAGGTAACGCCACTTAATTTGAAGATACTTAAATTTAATACCAGCACGCGGCCGATCTCAATGCCCATGGCTAATATGTAGAAGGCAAATCTAAATTATTGTACACCATAGTATGATAATTTAAATTTGCACTTATAGACCTCATTTTAAGAACAGCCAATAAATTATTATTCAACAAAGATATTTAAGCTAAAATTTGATAAGCCTGGTTATCCCTGAATTATTTTTTATTGATACCTGTGCTATCTTATCATTGATGAGGATGAACCGGGAGGATTGGGAAAGAAACGAGCTACCATAGTAAAATTCCTGTTTGGTATGGCTGCCGTTTTTATAAGTAATAACGGCGCTTTGATCTGTATCATCTATTTTTAACATAGATGCGTTTGTATTTAATTGGAAAATTTGTAGAGGCCCTAAGTGTTCACTTGCTGCCATCAAATAATTATTAGCAGCCCCTCTTAATTTTACAAGAGCTTTCCCGTCGCCGGGTAAATATATCCCGCTGCGGGCAACTGATAAAGGCGCAAATCCACCTTTGCCGTTACCTTTTAACAATAGTCCATTTAAAGCATCATATCTTCCGATAGAAACATCGGTGCCAAAATCATTCCCATTAATCAATAAATCCAGATTGCCATCCGCATCAAAATCGTCGGCCACCATCCCATTTAATGCTGAAACTTGTGCCTCAACGGGTAAGGGAATCATCGTGAACTTACCTTCGCCATCGTTTCTGAAATAGCAGGACCTCAACTCAGTGGCCTTAAGGCGCAGCGCGTTTTTCATTTGGTCGGCATTCAATATATCCTGCATGGTAGCCTCCGCGTACGAATGATAGTTGGTGAATTTTACCCGCAAGCTAATCATCTGCTTAAAAGCATCATCCCTTACATTTGCGGGGTATTCCCGTTGAAGACCGTCTTTACCCGGAAGAAATAATGATGGAAAAGCGTCGAACCTGTTCCTTTTATCAAAATCATTCGCGGTTATAAAAGTCGGGAACTCGTCGCTCGCCCGGTAAAGGGTGTTCAACCCAACGTTTCCAACTATATAATCTGTTCTGCCTGTATGCCTGAAATCACCTGCAATTATGGAGTTCCACCATCCTGTTTTATTGCCAACACCACTTTTTGCTGTAATATTTACAAACCTTCCACCTGTGTTTTTTAAGAAAGTCAGCGGCATCCATTCTCCTGCCAATATCAGGTCTGTTTTACCATCGTTGTCAAAGTCGCTGAAAATGGCATCGCAAACCAACCCAATCTTTTTTAGGTCGGGAGCAACTTCATTGGTCACATCGGTGAATTTTATCTTTCCGTTTTTGGAGTCATTTCTTAAAATATAGCTATTTACCGGTTCAGGGTATCTCCATGCTTCTACCCGCCCCGAAATAAACAGATCTAATTTGCCGTCGTTATTGTAATCAAAGGCCCTTACACATAACTTGCTTTTTAAACATACCGGTAAGGCATCTTTTGCAAGCGTGAAACGGCCTTTGCCATCATTAATATACAAGCGGTCCTGGTAAGTTGGGTCATTTGCCGGTGCTTTATAACCGCTGCCGGTAATTAGTACATCCGGAAATTTATCGCCGTTTGAATCAAAAATGAGAATTCCCCCGTCAAGATAGGGGTGGTCATATTTCTTTTCGTCTAAAAGGTTTCGTTGTATAAAAGTGCCGTTCTTTTGTTGAAAAAAGATCTGTGCCGGCTCGGTCAAATTACCACCAACAACAATGTCATCCAAACCATCACCGTTCATATCGCCGACTGACAGCGCCGGATTATATGCTGAAAGCTTATGTGGCAAAAGTTTTTGGATATTAAAGTCTGTATAATCCGTATCGCGGTGAATGTATTTAACCGCGCTTTTGGTTGTAATATTAGTAAATAACGGAGCTTTTAGTTGTACAGGATTTGCCCATGTATAGGTTTGATGAGCGTTATCAACATTTGCAGTTAAAGTTTGATCTGCATTTACATTTAAAAATGTTTGCCTGTATTTGTTTGGCCATTTAACAACCACCGAGTCTATGGTTTTGCAGGTACCTAACCCAAAATGTGCTATTGGCTGAATGCTGGTAAGATATCCCCTGTAAGGATTGTTCTCATAAACCTGGTGTAAACCGTGTTGGTAATATATATCCACAAAAGTTCCGATCCCCTCGTGGTTTTGAGGGGGGCCTTCAAACTTTACTGTAAGATAATGGTGCACATTTTCTTTATTTTCTGCAGCAGTATTTTTATAAATCAGCGCTTCGTCATTGATATTATTAATTACAAGGTCTAACGCACCGTCATTATTCAGATCGACATATACAGCACCATTCGAAAAGGAGGGAATACCCAGGCCCCAATCCATGCTCACGTCGTTAAATTCTAAACCGCCATGGTTGCGAAACGCGTAATTGTGAATTTTGACCGACGGTATCTGCTTCAGAACTTCCTTTTTTGGTGTTATCATGAATGCATTGGATCTGTAAGCGATGAAATCGTGATCCGTAACATCGCGGGGATAACCGTTGGTAACAATAATATCGCGGTAACCGTCATTGTCAAAATCGGTTACCATTGGTGTCCAGCTCCAATCTGTTTGTGCCACACCACTTAAAAAGCCAATTTCGCTAAAAGCCGGGTGCCCTAATTGGTTATTTTCTCCAACAGAGGGGCCTTGATTTAGCTGAAGCGTATTTCGAACATATTGATATTGATAACCATAATGGTCAAAATTTTGAATAGTATTATAGCTGCTTGGTCCCGACATTATTTTTTTTCGGTAATTATCAGCCGGATTCATATCCAGCTCAAATATATCGGCCAGTCCGTCGTTATTGATGTCCTCGATATCCTGCCCCATGGCATTGAAGGAGGTATGCTTAAAATACTCCTTAGATTTGTCGGTAAAAGTGCCGTCGTGATTGTTAATATACAGTATATTATTCGACAGAAAATCGTTTGTAACGTATATGTCTTTCCATCCATCAAGGTTAATATCAGCGATAGTGGCAGCATGTCCATATCCCTCTATTTTGATGCCTGCCGCTAATGATACATCTTTAAATACCGGGTGTTTAAGTTTAGGGTCCCAATCGTTCCGATACAATCGCCCCATGCTTCTGCCCGTACCAGTGATATTAATGGGCCTGAATTGGTTGGGAAATTCGGCGGGGTTTGGCTCATTTACGGTTAAATACATGTCAAGATCGCCGTCATTATCATAATCAAAAAAGCTGGCCATGGTAGAGAACAATTGACTATCAAGGCCGTATTCTTTCGCTTCCTCCTTAAATACAGGCACACCGTTTTTATTAAGCCCCTGGTTTATATATAGTAGATTTTGCCTCTTTTGGGGATCATTTGCAAATGAGTTACATACATATATATCGGGCAAACCATCGTTATTGATATCAATAACGGATACGCCCTTTCCCCAGCGTCCTTTGCCATTTACTCCAGCCTGGCTGGTAACATCTTCAAACTTGAAATTACCTTTGTTAAGATATAGCTTATTAGGCACCATGTTGCCCGTAAAATAAATATCCGGCAGGCCATCGTTATTAAAATCACCTATGCCAACGCCTCCACCGTTATATACTGTAGCATTATCTATAGGATTAATCGAATCATTTTCTGTAATCAGGTTATTGAACATAACGCCGGAAGCTGAGGATGGTATTTGCTCAAATAGCGAATGTTTTTTACAGGAAGAAAATAGTATGACTACAGTAAAACCAATAAGGAGCCTTTTCATAATTTAACATAAATATATAGAAAAGCAGGCGACCAACAGGTCGCCTGCTTTTCAAATGGGTATAATAAATTAATAGCCGGGATTTTGATGCCCCGAAACAAGAGGGTTATTATCTAACTCGGCTTGAGGTATAGGTAATAACTCGTCTCTGTTGGCGTGAAAACCAGCAATCGGCTCGGTAGTGAAATACCCTTTTTTGCGCCATCTCAAAATGTCAATGTTGCGTACTTCTTCATCACCTAATTCAACCATTTTTTCGTGCATAATGGCTTTAACCACATCGCTTTTGGATGCAACAGGGAATTGAGCTGTTGGATAAGGAGGCATAGCCACATCTGGCCTTGCGCGCACCATGTTAAGGTAAGCTATAGCTCCCGCTATGTCACCGGTTTCATTAGCACATTCGGCAAGGTCAAGTAAAACCTCCGAATAGCGAATAATACGCTGGTTGTTACCGCCCGGATGGAACCCTGCAGTAGATGCACTTTCCTGGTATATAATCATAAATTTGCGCCAGCTAATCTTTTTGGTAACACCGTTCAATACCGAAGAATTTCCATTTTGATCGGCATCAGTCAAAGTGCTTTGACCATTGTTATAAACGTCGCCGGTTTGATAAACGCTATATGAAAAACGTGGATCTGTTTTTGCCGCACCCGTAGCTGTACTTTCAAATTCATTCAAATATTTATTTGATGGGATAAGGTTTCGCCATGCAACAGGGCAATATTCCTGATTTCTAACTGTTGACTGGTCCTCAGTGGCACTTTCACCGCCCCAGTTGTAACCATTAGTTCCTTTATCTACAAACACAACTTCAAAAATTGATTCTTTGTTAAATTCGGTGGCTAACTCAAAATTATCAAGATAACGGGCGGTTAATGAATAGCCATCGGCCCCGCTGGTAGGTATCTTAAGAAACGCGGCTTTAGCATCGGCATAATTGCCTTGTTGCATTAATACCCTGCCAAGCATTGCATAGGCGGCAGATGCAGTGGCCCGTCCCTTGTCAGTAGCTGATTTTCCGGGCAACACTGCCGCGGCATCTGTAAGGTCCTTAATTATCTGCGCATAAACGGCGGCAACATCGGCCCGTGGTTTAAAATCTGTAACGGTTTTAGGAACGGATGTTACCAGCGGTACCCCGCCCCACATGCTAACCAGGTCGAAATAGGCCCAGGCCCGTAGAAATTTTGCCTCGCCTACGGATTCTTTGGCATCAGCAGCATTGTCGGTAACATTTGGCGCGTTATCTGTTACCACATTTGCGCGGAAAATTACCGTATACCAGCCATTCCAAACAGAATTCATCACCGAGTTGGTAGGATCGTCGGTATTGTTAATCAATTGAAGCCTTGGCGCTTCCAATTGGCCGCCGCCAGGTGCTACTTCGTCGCTCCTGGTATCGTGCAGGTAATACCACTCCCTGGATACAAGGTTGTTTTGATGCATAACCGCGTAAATGGCGTTAACCGCCGATTTTAGTTGTGCTGCTGTTTTATAATAGTTGCCCGTGGTAAGGTTATTAGGGTCAGACGTGTTTAACGCTGTTTTTTTACAGGACAATACGATCACCGTTATCGTTAGTAAGATAATGGTTGACAATAAATAAATTTTTCTATGTTTCATAATATATCAATTTAATGATTGTTAAAATGTTGCCTGTAAACCCACCTGGAACACTCTTGCCGAAGGATATTGACCATAGTCTATACCATTTGTAAGCGTTCCGTTTTTTGAACCAACCTCTGGATCAAGCCCGGTGTACTTTGTAATAGTGAACAGGTTTGTTGATGATAAATAAATCCTCACTTTGCTTACCAGGTTGTTAGTGGATGTTTTAAGCCATGGCATTGGCAAATTGTAGCCTAACTGAAGGTTTTTAAGGCGCAGGTAGGAGCCGCTCTCCACCCAGCGTGTTGAAGGCCTTACGTTTGAGTTAGGGTCTCCTGAAATAGCTCTCGGGATATTGGTGTTGGTATTGCTGGGAGTCCAGGCTTTTAGCACATTAACGTCTGAGTTAAATAACCTCGACATGCCTTCGGCTATAATTCTTTCGGCGTTAAATATTTTATTGCCATATACTCCCTGGAAAAATAAAGCAACGTCGAAATTCTTGTAACTGGCAGAATAATTTAATGAATAAGTGAATTTAGGTAGGTAACTGCCCAGGTTAACCCTGTCGTTGGCATCAATTACGCCATCATGATTAATATCCTTGAATTTTAAATCACCTGGCGCTGCACCTGTTTGGGTAGCATGACTGCTTACATCTGTAGCATTTTGGAATATACCTTCTACTACATAGCCGTAGAAGTACTGGATAGGTTGACCAACCGTAGTGTTGGTAAGTGGACCACCACCACCAAAATCTGCGTCACCGCCGGCTGTAATGCTACCGTTTGCGGCTCCTGTTAATGAGGTAACTTTATTTCGGGTTAAACCAAATACAGCCGTTATATCATATTTAAAGTCGCTGTTTGTTTTATGGTAACCTGCAGTCAATTCAATACCGGTGTTTTGCATCGCACCAACGTTAGCAAGCGGGGCGCCAACACCAAAGCTTGGTGGGGAAGGTACAGTTAAGATAAGATTTTGGGTTTTTCTTTTATAAACCTCGGCCGATAGCGTAATCGCGTTTTGAAATAAGCCCAGGTCAAAACCAATGTTTGTTGATTTGGTTATTTCCCAATGAAGAAAATAATTACTTAGCGAACTGTAGAAAGATCCGTTGCCAGAGTTATTACCCGTTGCCAGGTTGTCAAACGGATATGTTGTGCCGCCCGCAGAAACATTGGAAACATAAGGGTAATTTCCCAATACAGTTCCGTTTATACCGGTAACGCCATAGCCGGCCCGTATTTTTAGCTCACTTACTGATTTAAGATCCTTCATGAAGCTTTCCTGGTCAACCTTCCAGCCAATTGAGGCGGCAGGGAAGTTTTGATATTTGTGACCCGGGGCCCAAACAGACAAGCCATCGCGGCGTATTGAACCGGAAATTAAATATTTGCCCTCAAAATCATATCCCACACGACCCACTAATGATTGCAGAACATTAGTACCATAAGTGTAATTGGTAGTAGTGTTTGTAGCGTTGTTTAAGGTGCGTATAGTGTTGTTATTTTGATTACCAAAAGAGTTTTGACTGTCGCCGCGGTTGGTTTGCACTTCATAAACTGCCAAAGCCGATACATGGTGTTTGCTGGCGAAAGTGTGGTCGAAAGTTAATTGTTGTGTGTAAAGGGTTGTAGTGCCCGAGCCTGTATTTTCGGTTATTGAAGCAATTGGGGCACTTGAAGTACCACCATCATTATATATAGGGGTATATTGTTCCTGCCTGTTTGTTCCGTAATCAAGTCCGTAAGTAGAATTGAATTTGAGCCAGGGTGTAAACTTTACTGTTAAATAAGCATTGCCGCGTATTCCAACACCGTAATTACGGTTTTCGTTAATTAGCGCCTGTTCAATCGGATTTACCGGGTCGGCACCATCAAAACTGCTTTGAGGGCCAAAATAACCGCCCTGGTTGTTTGGATTGTAAACAGGAATATATGGCTGCATTCTTATCACATTGGTAATTGGCGTTCTGTTGCCCGGGGGAATACCGAAACGTTGGCGGGTTGACGAAACATTAAATGTTTCTCCGATTGTGATAAACTTGTTTAGGTTGTGATCAGAATTGATCCGGTAACTTTTACGGCTAAAGCTTGTTCCTACAGTAATACCATCCTGATCAAAGTAGCTGGCTGATGTAAATATGCGTGAATTCTCATTTCCGCCGCTTAATGAAACCGCATGCTGTTGCACAGGCCCTTTTTTGAAGTAGGCACTTTGCCAGTCGGTGTTAGTTTGGGCGAAGGTTTGCGAAGAACCCGCGTAGATAGGCTGATTAAAATTTGCCGGTTGTAAGCGCGGTGGTATGCCAATACCCGCGGCTCCGTTTAAAGCCCTTTCATATTGTACATATTGATTGGTATTGAGTAGATCATACCTTTTGGTAGCTTCCTGAAATCCTGCGTACGAATCAAAGCTCAACGCGACTTTACCACCAGAACCCTTTTTGGTTGTGATGATGATAACGCCGTTAGTTGCTCTTGAACCATAGATTGCCGCTGCACTTGCATCCTTGAGTACATCAACAGATTGTATATCTCTGGGGTCGAGACTGCCGATGGAGCCCGGAAAACCATCTATAATATACAATGGGTCGCCTCCATAACCGATAGAGCTTACACCGCGTATCTGTACAATTGGCGCTGTACCCGGCGAACCATTGTTGGTAACAGTTAAGCCGGCCACGCGCCCCTGCAAGGCCTGATCGACACCGCCAACCGGTAAAGCTGACAATGTTTTACCGCTTACTGATGAAACAGCACCGGTTACGTTGGCACGCTTTTGCGTTCCGTAACCCACAACTACTACCTCATTTAAAGATTTGGAATCGCTGCTCATCGATACGTTAACAACAGATTTACCTGAAACAGGTACTTCTTTTGAAACGTAGCCTATAAAAGTAAAAACAAGAACCGACTGATCATTAGGTACCTCAATGCGGAAAGCGCCGTTGACATCGGTTCCTACCGCGGTAGTTGTGCCTTTTAATGTAACAGTTACACCAGGTAGTCCGATGCCGTTCTCATCTGTTACTTTACCTGTTATAACCTTACTGGCCTCTGAGTTGATCACATCAGAATTTGTATGCTGCAAATGGGTAAGGTCATTAGCCGCAAACACGCAGTTTATAATAGTAGTACTTATAAATACTATTATAACCGTCATTTTCATGAAAGTGCTTAGTAAATATTTTTTTTTCATATTTTGGTTTATTAATTGAAAATATTGGTTTGGAAATTGGTAAGACTCACCGTTTATTTGGGAATAAGGCCTTTGCATCAGTTAGTTGTTAGGGTATGAATGAATTGAACTCATCCATAATTATTAACAATGCCTTATCAGAAGGACTTTACTTATTAAAAAGCGGTTTACTTAAATTGGCTGCTTAACCGGTAGCCTCTAACAGCATTGAATTTATTGGTTATTGAATCCGTGATATGGATACCGGTATAGTTCACTGCGGGTCACAAACTGTGGCCGGCAAAACAAGGTCTTAAGGTTTATTCTCTCATAAATATAGCTTATAAAAGGTTTGCAATCGATTGTAGAAGCAGACCAGTTTGTGCTTTTCCTGGATACAAGTAAACTATAGTAAACAGGTCGACCAAGTTTTAAAACTTAAATCTGAATTTTGATAAAACTCGCCGGTCGGCTTTATTGGTTTATAATGCAACAGCTATCTGATCATAATTATGGCAGCTTTGCAACAGTAAAATTACTTTTGAGGCAGATGGATGTAACCAATTTTTTACCATAATAACACAACATTTGTCAATTTATGCCGCATTTTCAGCCAAAAAGCTGCACTGCAGGCGCTAAACCATGAATCATTTTTTGATTCAGGCCTGTTTTTTTTGATCGAAAAAATCAGCTGTTTTAAAGGCAACAAAAGTTATAATACGCACAGGTATCATCATGTTGAGGCAACTTTGTTGTAGAAGTGCTCCAATATTGTTTTGCTTTTACGCCGATTGTGAAGAATATTGAAAAATAGCGTCGGAGTAATATGTTGCAACCTGTTTATAAATAAGACGTATGTTTCCGACATTTATAAAATGTCGGAAACATACGTACAAAAAACACTGGTGTTATGCCCTGGGAGTATACAGGGAAGCGGAGGTGAAGCAAGGAACATCCGTGGGGATTGTCCCGATGCTTTTAAAAACATAGGGGGATATTCAAATGAACGTGATTACAGAAATCGCGCGCGAGATACGCATCGGTAGTTGCTATATATATTCCTGAAGAGGAGGATAACTTAAAGTAAATACGTTAACATAAAGCGTATCGATTTGCCAGACGAAGCGCCGGACTCTCACGAAATTTGTTATGGAACGTTCTTATTCAATGTCAATTTTTCCATTGGGCGAAAGTCTCCATTTGAAATAAGCATTCAACACCTTTAGTGATGCATCACTCGGAACCTGACCTATATGTGCCGTTTGGGAAAAGTACATCACCACGGGGTGAGCAGCGTTGAACGCCGGCCATTTAGGCACTCCAGAACCATTGGGGTCGCCATATTTCGCAAAATTTGTCCAATAAGTGCTCATCGCATCCGAAATATCAAGATCCGTTTTACTTGTTTGTAGACTTGAGGCATCAAGTGTGCCGAATACATAAGAAACCTCCTGTGCATGAGGCGATCCATAACCCGCTTGAGGTGAGCCTGCAGGATATTCCGGATGCTGATCAAAATAATAATAAAAAACCTTCGATTTGCCTTTATTTGCCTGTAACGTTGCCCAGCTCCATGTATGCCAGCCAAATGCCGCGTCGCGGGTTAAATCACGGGCACTTTTTGCAACCGTACCTGCGCCGGGCGGATAAGCCTTAATAAGCTCATCGGCAAACTTGCCGTAGCGTTTTTTTACAGCCACAATATAATCCTCCGGGGTTTTAGGTGGCGAAAAGCTGGCTCCTTCATCGGAGTTGTAACCTACCAGTATAGGTGTTTCATTATATTTTCCGGCTTCATATAGTTTATACTGGTCATCAGGTATCACCCAGCCATCAACAATAGGCCATGCAAGGCCGCGAACAGCCGGAAGTTTATCAGCATTCACCTTTCGCAAACTGGCAATTGAAGATAGCCCCGCATCTTTAACATAGGCTTCGCCGGCAGCTTCTGCATCATGAAGGGTTTTCATGTTTTCGCCCGGAAAGGTTAAGGTACGTGTGGGGCCAAATGACCCGCCACTTTCGGAGATAGCCCCCTCGAACAGGCCTTTTGCCAGGGGGCTTGCACATAACATACTAACCGCTATACCTCCTGCAGACTCGCCGAAAATAGTTACCTTATTTGGATCGCCCCCAAAGGCGCCTATATTTTCTTTAATCCATTTAAGTGCTGCTATCATATCCAGCAGGCCATAGTTTCCAGAAACATGGTTCGGGTTTTCGGCGCTTAATTCGGGGGTTGCTAAAAATCCAAGCTGACCCACCCGGTATGCAATGCTTACCAGCACTACACCCTTTTTTGCCAGCTTTTCGCCATTATAACTGGGCTCGGCAGTACCACCAAAATTGAAAGCGCCGCCGTAGATCCATACCAATACCGGAATTTTGTCGTCCGATGATTTGGCCGGCGACCAAACGTTCAGATACAGGCAATCTTCACTTTTTCCTGCAACAGAGTTACCTCCCTGTATTGGTTCTGGCGCAAATTTATTGGCCTCACGTACGCCATTCCATTTTGCAGTGGGCTGCGGGGCGCGCCAGCGCAATTCGCCAATTGGGGGGGCTGCAAACGGAACACCTTTATAAATTGTAATACCGTTTTCAAAAGTTCCTTGTAATAATCCCTCATTAACCTTAACGGGAGCGGGTTGTGCTTTAGCAAATTCGCCAAGAAGTACTAAAACAAACATAAAAATCAAATGTCTCATAAAATATTATTACGCTCTTAAAACTACCATAAATCTTTGATTCAGTGTAAGCTTCTATTACCAAAAGCATAACTACTGTGTTCTTATATGTAAAATTGAGTTTGAACGATTACACTCCTAAGTCGGTTAAGCGCATATCCTTTCAATTGGTTTAATTAAGGTAAGTGATCATCGGGGTTCAACTAAAAAATCTCTAATGCCTCATTTGTATCCAAGGCATCAGAGATTTTGAAAAAATTAGTAATTTTAATTAATCTATATTTTAACGAAAGCCCATTGCTGATTACGGCCTCCGGAGTAAGTCCATTGATCAACCGCACCGCCGTTATTAAGCGTAGCCCCTACAATATCCAAAACCTTTCCGCTATTTGCGTTGACGATCTTATAATATCCGTTGTCGGTTATTTGAATTGACCATTTTTGATTTGAACCGCCGTTGTAATCCCATAAATCTGCCTGGCCGCCGTTTCCCGTATTAAAACCATACATTTCCAAACACTTCCCGGTAGCGTGCATTGGGGTTAATCTATAGTAGCCCCCTCCCGCATCTTCCACTTTAAACTGTTGATTGGCTCCTGCCAGATAATCCCATTGATCAGCCGATGTCTGATTAGCGGTACCCCAGCCGGCAAATTCCAAAGCCTTAAAACTGTATCTGTTATAAATCTGATAAATTTGCCCTATTTGAATCGATGAGGATGTACCATTTTGCGTTCCTTGAATCACCGCGGCTAAACCTTGTTGATCGGCTACGCCGTTAGTCTGCCTGTTAATAATCCTGAATGCATTATTTCCGGTCGACCCATCATCAAAATAAAATGGATGCAAGCCGAATTGCAATGCCTGGTGTGTGACGTAATTAAGATAATATGCCCTGCCTGCAAGATGCAAAGTTAATGGATCGCCCGAAAGTGTTGTTAACCGGCGGATTGCTCCAAACTCTCCTAATATAACCGGAATACCCTTGTCTATAAATTTTGCCTTCATTAGCGGAAACTCTGCAACAGCATCTGACTCTTCGCCCCAGGTAGGGTTTCGCGACGCATCGGTTGCAGAATGATATCCATTACCCCAATAATAAAACATATTGCCCCAGCTTGCATCGGCAGTTAAGCCAGCAAAGTTAAAAGGAGTGTAATAATGAACTTCAACCATCAGACGATTGGCGGCCGCGTCTGTAGGAAGGGTATTCATTAAATTGTTTGTATAGTCGATACTTGTAGAGGGCCCCTGTATAAGCAGTACTCTGTAGCTATTGCGCCCTCCAGTTGATCTGACTGCGTTGACAAACGTTTGATGGTAAGAAAGCAAAACCCCCATACCTGTAGCATCTGATACAGCAGGCTCATTTGCGCTGGCAAAAATCACATGTTCGTCAAAACCACGCATTTGAGTAGCTATTTGTTCCCAAAAGGCCTTTTGCTTGGCGTTTACAGCAGCCTGCGCGGCGGTTGTGCAATTATTCTCCAGCCATCCACCGTCCCAATGTATATTTAATATTACATACAAACCGTCATTAACGCAGTATTGAACAACCTGCTGCACCCGGTTGAGCCATGATTGCTGAATTTGCGCTGTGTTCTGGTCAGAATACTGATTCCAATTGCAAGGGATACGAACCGCGGTGAACCCTGCTTTTTTTACCCCGTCGATAAGTGCCTGGGTCACGGCAGGATTTCCCCAGGCTGTTTCGCTGCCGGTTGCCTCCAGTGTGTTCCCAATGTTCCACCCTAATTGGAATTTTGCAGCAAGCTGAGTCGCTGTACTGGTTACTCCCGTTTGGTCTGGCGAGAGTGGCGATGTGTTGTAACTGGGGTACGAGATGCTTGTTAGTTTTTTAGCCGTGCTCGCAATAACCGGTTTCACGGTGGGAGTAATAGTCGCCTGTTTTTTGCAGCTTGTTAATGCTAAGATTGTAAAGATGCATAAGTAATAATTTAAGTTTCTCTTCATAAAAAATTGGTTAAGTTAACGATAGGTGTGTATTGAATAATTGGTTAATTGCTTCTGAATTATCCTGTCATTAAAGTTTACATAGATGCTGTTGTCAGTAATCTATTGTGTATAAGTATTTTAAGGACAGGTGATTATTAAAACGATTAATAGTAATGCAGTTGCCATTCTGCATAATGGCAGGATGTAACATTAATACCACTTTTTCGATATGTATAACAGGCCTGAACCGGTTTAATTGGTTAAATTTTATTTTCGCAAGTCGGGATAATTAGTAAAAAGGCGCATTTCAAAAACAACAACATATAGCTGTTGCAATAGCGGCAGTGTTTTATCTGCAAAATTTTTAATTGGGGCTCGGTTTACTAATTAGTTAGTAAAACTATAGAAGAAATGAATGAGTGATGGGATACAGAAGTTTGAAAATAGGGTGCGAAATGTTAAAGCCGAAGAAAAAATATAGGGTTTACAACGTTTTTTTGAATAAGTAACGTTTTATTGGATAGAAGATTGATAAAAAGGTATAGGTAATTAGGTGTTAACCATCTTAACACCATAATAAAAAAACGATGTTGGGTTCCGATAAGTGCAGTTGCTCTGATCGCCTCGGTTGGTCCGGGTATTTTATTTCATTTTGAGTTCTGATTATTCTACCTATTTACAGATTAAAGGGCAGCGATCAGGATGGTAACATTATGAAGTTGCTTATATAATATTTGAAGTTTTATTTGCCTTTTGTTTTTAATACCAGTGTAGTTACCAGCGAATCTGCTGGTACTGTAGCCAGGTCAAGTTTGATACCCGCCATATCTTGATGGAATTTAATTTTTTTACCATTTAGTACCTTACATGCTGTAATGATTTGTTTGATTGGTGGTAATTTAACAACCGAATCTCCTGTCGGAATTTTAAGCAAATGGATATATATATTGTTACCCCGGTAGGTGGTGCCGTAAAAATTATCAACCGGTTGAAAAGGACCTGGACGCGTTTGATATATACTTTCGCCATTTTGCGCTAACCAGTTCCCCACTTCTTTCAGTCGTTCTACATGAGTGGGAGGGATTACGCCATCCGGGTCTGGCCCAACATTTAATAACATATTTCCGCCGCGGTCAACGGTATTAACAAGCATCTCTATAATCTGTTTCAAGGGCATCAAATTCTGAGTTTTGTTATATCCCCAGCTTGTTGCATTAAGGTTCAAGCATTTTTCCCAGGGGAAGGGGATAATAGGCCCCTTAACGTCCGCACCGCCTTCATCGGTCTGGAAATCTCCAACCATTCCTGATCTTGGGTTAATGACCACATCCGGATTGTAGCGGCGTACCATCGCGTTAAGTTTTAACGGTTCCCAAAACCAAGCGGCGTCGGCGTCACTGCCCTTATGCGCTAACCAGCCCCCATCGTACCACAAAATATCTATTTTGCCATAATTTTTCATTAGCTCTTCTACCTGCCCATAAGTTTGTTTTTTGAGCAGCGCGGCATTATCAGGAAGTCCCCTGGGGTCGAAATATCCTGGAAAGCGCCAATCCAGCGGAGAGTAATAAAGGCCTACAGAGAGACCTGCCTTACGGCATGCATCGGTGTATTCTTTTACAAAATCGCGATGAGCTGCAGTTTCCCAGCTATCAAAGTGCTTATAACTTGAGGGGCTGTTCCAAAGGGCAAAACCATCATGGTGCCTGGTAACCATTACCATATATTTCATTCCGGCTTCTTTAGCTACCCTGGCCCATTCCGTTGCGCTGAAATGTTTCGGATTAAACTGATCAGCGAGTTTGGCATACTCTTCAGCAGGTATTTTTTGGTTAAACATGGTCCATTCGCCCGAAGCCGGGATTGCATATAGTCCCCAATGTATAAACATTCCAAATTTTTGATCTTCCCAGGCTTGCATCTTTTCGGGCGGAAGATTAGAACCCGGACCAGATACACCTTGCCCAGCACCTTTTAATGCAGGGTAAATTGATCCTTTTTCCATTGATTTTTTTTCTGCATCGCCCATCTGCTGGCTTTTTGCGGAAAAAGAATGGCTCATAAAAACCAATAAGAGCCCGGTTACTGTAATTTTTATTTTTTGTTTGAACATATAATTTAGGATTTTATAGCCGAAATTGAAGCTGCCAGATACTTAAAAAGTTGTCTGAGTTTCAAAATATTTTTTACTTAAGCCTGTTTGAGCTATTTGCACTAATTACTCCTGTGAAACCACCCCTGGGCAGGCATTTAATTTGCATCGTACCCGATTTTTTGATACTACTGGTTTCGCTTGTTATAGATTTAGTGTCTATACCGTCCTTGAATATCTGGAAAGAATAGTCTGAGTTGCCTAAAAAGTTAAACGTAATATTGAGCGTTTGCGCGGTATCTTTTCCGTTAAGCCCGGCAACATACCAAAGTTTACCTTTTCTTCGCGCTATAACAACCGTTTCGCCCGGGTAACCATTTATCAGCTTTGTTTCATCCCAGGTTGTAGGAAAGTTCTTTAGAAATTCCCGGGGTTCATCAGGTAGGGCATAATAGGCAGAAGGCTTGTCTGCAAAATGCTGGACTCCAGATTCAAATACCACGGCCAAAGCCAATTCATGAGCAAAAGAAGTTTTATGTTCATGTTGCGAATTGGAAAAAGTTACCGGTGTGTAATCCATAGAGCCTACTATATTCCTGGTAAATGGAAGAGTGGTATTATGCGCGGCAGCTTTATCTGTTAAAACGCCGTTATTGTTATACCATTCTGCACCATATACCGCTTCGGTACTCATCAAATTGGGATAAGTGCGCGCCCACCCCCGGGGTATGGTAGCTCCGTGAAAATTTACCAGCAGGTTGTGTTTTGCCGCATCCTCCAAAATATCAATATAATATTGCATCATAGCTTGCTGATCACCCGCAAAAAAGTCGACTTTAATACCTGATACTCCAATTTCTGTCAGCCATGAAAATTCCTTTTCTCTTTTTTCGTGCGTTAACAGCCTGTCAGCAGGTGTTGCGCCAAGCCACTCGGTACCGGAGTTATACCATAAAAGTGTTTTGATGCCTTTACTCCTGGCATAGTTCAACGCGTCTTTTAAAGTTCCTCCGTTTGCCATGGTATCCCATTCCCAGTCAATAAGTACATATGGCCATTTCATTTTTACTGCAAGGTCAATGTATTCAATCACCCTTTGATAATCCTTTGACCCGTGGTTGTATGCCCAATACACCCAGGCCGCACTTCCGGGTTCAATCCATTTGGTGTCTTTAAAGGCAGTAGGTTCGCTCACATCGGTAATCAGTGTGCTTTCTACCAAATCGGCCAGTTTTCCTACTATCATCACATGCCATTGCGATTTCCACGGCAAACCGGAAACTGCTCCGCCGTGCATGTCTTTTTTTGCCACAGGATAACTCACTTTATACACGTTTGTATTTTGTTTATTATTAAGCCTTGCCGCGCAATTTTGCCTGGTTATACCCGCCTCAGAAATGAGTACCCATAATGACTGGTTATTAGCCTTATACAAGGCCGGATATCCCCATTCGCCGCTGTTTTTCTCATCAGCCCCACCGGTACTAAGCGGATAAAAATTTTCATAAGATTGATCAAATGGCTGCATCCATCTCGCTGTACCCTCGGGGATAACATAGGCTGTCGCTTCATCTTTAATAGATAAACTGGAGTCTGAGTGATTTGGAAAAGTGTACCTGAAAGCAACCCCGTCGTTATAAACCCTGAAAGTGATATTCAAGGGTTGTTTTGAGTTGTTTTGATAATTAAATGTTTTTTCGGTGCCAAAGTTTTCGCAAAGCTTGCGCTTTCCTGTCAGCATTTCGTATTTGTCATGAACCAATACAGGTTTGCTTTCACCAATGAGTTTAAGATTTGATGTGAATTGCTGATCCTCCCTTACAATGCCCAGGGGCGAAGCCGGCAGCACTTCAATATAAGCCTCCTTGCTTTTATAAAGTACTTTAAAATAGGCTTGGCTTAATCCTTTTTCTTCTGCGGGCCGCATTTCCACAACTAACTTGATTTTTTTATTAGGGGATAAAATTTGTTGGGCATAACCAACGGAGCTTAAAAAAAAGCTCAGAATAAGAAAAACGCTTTTCATTTTAAATTTTTATAAAGGTTTAATTCTGCAGTTGAAATATTTTATCCATTATCACCCATTTTTCACCGATTGCAGGCCGGAAGGGGGATTCTGAAATTTTATAACGGTTTGATTCTATTTAGAATAGGGTAAATTATTCATTGGCTTATAAAAGGTTCGATAGTAATTTACCGGTACGGGCTGTATCCAATAAAGCTATTTGGTGAAAACAAAATTAGGTAAAGGCAGTCCTTGCAGAATTGCGTCAATCAGACTTTCTTTTAAACAAAACCGACATTAGCATATTGAGCAATGCGAATTGTTAAAGTAAGCCTTGACTAAATAAATTACAAAAGAGAATGTTGACAAAACAATAAGCAGCTTCTGTGGTATAATTGGCGTATTATTTCAAATAATCAGCTTTTTTGAGCGGTTACTGATTGTGATTATATTGGGTTACTGGTAGATTAATGATTAAAGCCAACCCTGAATATTTGTTTTTTGTATACACTTGGTGATACCCCGGTTAGCTTTTTGAAGGTTTTGGAAAAATAGGATAGATTATCAAATCCTGTTTGAGTGCAAATTTCGGAATGAGACATTCTGGTTGTTGCCATCAGATATTGTGCCCGCTCAACACGTTTTTCGTTAATATAATTTAACGGCCTACTTCCCGTATATTGTTTAAACTGCCTGGAAAAGTAGTCTACATTTTGATTAACGCGGGAGGCGAGCTGATGCACCGAAAGATCGATGTGTAAATTAACAAGGATATAATTTAATGTTTCTGCAATTTTTACAGGTATGAGTTTATGCTCCGGATGTTTGAATAGTTTGGGATTAAGGAACTTGGCAGTTAGCATCATCAGGATACCCTGGGTTTCCAGGTATATTGAAGTGTTTTGTTGATTGTTAAGTTCCTGGTATTCCTTGTAAAAAATGTCTTTTTCATACACTTTCGGATTGTCAGACCTGTTAATCCCTCTTCCGGGGTTAATTTGAAGCAACCTGGTAAAAAGGCTGAGATCCATTTCAGAAGATTTTGCTTTCAATATAGTTCTGTTATTGGCGAATAAAGAATTTCCATCAACAGAATCCTCAAAAAATTGCACAAAATACTGCCCCAGGAAATTGTTGCAGCTCAGATTACATAAGGTAAAGCTCGGAATGATATACAAATAACCTGGTTCAAGCTTTAGTGAACTGCCAGCATCTGATATTTCACCTTCGCCATCATCAATATAATAAATACGATAATAAGGACTGATAACATTCCTGTAATTCCATTTGGAGTTAAGCCTTACATAGTCAACATTTAGGAGCGAAAAGGTATGTTGTAAGTTTCTTTTGATCATTACAGTTACAAATATGCAATTTGCCGGAATATTATAAGTGGATACTTGCTTTTTAAATAAGATAAAGTCGGTTTTTTACAAAAAAAAGTCTATTTCAGCCAAGTTATAGGAAACGGATTGCCGTACGTTTGAATTAACCAATATAAGAATATAACATCTTTAAAAGCAGCATTACTTAACTCTTACAGCACGCGTTGGCCGTAGCATAAATTGCCTGATGAAAGGCATTTAAAAGATGTTGCCAGATAAAACAGTAAATAGAAGCAATAGTTTTGGTCAAAGATTGATTGACGATGTTTTGGATTGATATATTCAAATTCGATATTTACAGAAACCAAATTTGAAATTCCTTTGTGAACCGCAGATAGCCTATATTATTGATTGATTTTATAAAACCGCCGATCCTCTAAAGCTATGAGATATAAAATATCCTTAAGCGTTCTTATCATTTTGTTTACGGTTTTTAGTGTTTATGCGCAAAACGGCAAATACCAGTTTTCACAGCTAAGCAGAAGCAATGGGCTTTCTCACAATCAGGTTAATTCTGTTTTTAAAGATTCTGAAGGTTTCATGTGGTTCGGTACTGCATCGGGCCTTAATCGTTATGATGGCTATACGTTTAAAATATTCAAACATGACGCCGATAATAAAAAATCCCTTAACGACGATTTTATAACCGGTATTTTTGAGGGACCCGGCAAAAAATTATGGGTATCAACACGGAGAGGTTATTGTTTTTATGATCCTGAAACAGAGCAATTTGATAGCGACGTATCGGGAATGGCCGGTTCCTTAAAACTTCCCGGGTATCCTTATGTCTCTAAAATAATTAGCACTGGCCAGGGTGAGTTTTGGTTTATATGCCCCGATTCTGGTCTTTACAGGTATAATGAATTAAACAAAACAACCAGGAGGTATTATCACCACAGTTCCGGTGCTTCATTATATTCAAATTATATTGCAGATATGACACGGGATGCCACCGGCAATATATGGTTAGCATACCGCGACGGTGTGGTTGAGAGGTTTGATATTAAACAAAACAAAGTTACTTACCACACCGATGTGTTTAGTAAAACAACCAGTAACAACGGGGGGAATTACTCAATTACTGTAGATGGGGACAATGATTTGTGGTTATATTCTCCTAATTTCAATTCAGGTGCATATTATTACAGTCCTTCTTCAGGAGTATTCAGGCACATTACAGATGAATCGGCAGGGGCAAAATTAAAGTCGAATATTATTGGCAATATTATCCAGGCCGATGATGGCCTGATATGGATAGCCACCGACCATGGCGGTATAAACCTGTTAGATAAAAAAAAATTCACCGTAACCTACTTACTGAACCGTGAGGACGATGCTAAGTCGCTAAGTCAAAACAGCGTGACTCTTTATAAAGATGATTCGGGAATTATGTGGGCCGGCACCTTTAAAGAAGGGGTGAGCTATTATCATAAAAATATTATCCGATTTCCGCTTTACAGGCACTTCGCTTCAGACTCTAAAAGCTTAAGTTTTGAAGATGTTAACAAGTTTGTTGAAGATAAAAGCGGTAACCTTTGGATTGGCACAAACGGAGGAGGGCTAATTTACTTTAACCGTAAAACGGGTAGTTTTAAACAGTATAAGTACGATCCGCGAAATTCAAATAGTCTTAGCAATGATATCATTGTTAGTTTATGTATAGATCATGAACAGCAATTATGGATAGGAACCTACTTTGGCGGGCTTGATTGCTTTGACGGGAAAAAATTTATTCATTTTAAACATGATGATAAGGTAGCCGGCAGTATTGCCGACAACCGTGTATGGAGTATACTTGAAGATTCTTCGAACAGGTTATGGATAGGAACATTTGCCGCGGGGCTTCAAATATTTGACAGGGACAAAAAAATATTTTCTCCGCCTTTTAAGCAAACGGATATCAGATCGCCTTATATATCCACGCTTTTTGAGGATAGGATGGGTAATATTTGGGTAGGCGGATATTTTGGCGTTGATGTAATCTTGAAAAACAAAGCCCGGGTTGTTCATTACAGCGCCGATGGAAAGGGCACAAACAGATTGATTAGTAACAGCATAAATTGTATTACACAGGATAGCCGCGGTCTCATCTGGGTAGCAACGGTTGAAGGTGTAAGCATAGTTAACCCTCAAACAGGATTTATCAGATCGTTAACAGCGCAAAACGGATTGCCAGCCAAGATCATAATGGATATACTGGAGGATAGCCAGGGAACAATATGGTTAAGTACAGCAAACGGATTGAGCAGAATAAGTTTTACCAACAAAAAAGCGCCTTATACTGTCAAATTTGAAAACTTTGACGAAACAGATGGCCTGCAGGGCCGGGAGTTTAACACGCGCGCTGCACTTAAAACCAGCAAGGACGAATTGATATTTGGAGGTGGACATGGTTTTAACATTTTTGCCCCTGCAACCATACATGCCAATATATATAAGCCCAAATTGGTTTTTACCGATTTTATGCTGTTTAACAAAAGCATAAAGGCTAATGAAGAAATTAACGGACATGTAATATTGTCCAAAGCCATTTCAGCAACTCGTGAACTAACACTTACACATAGCGAAAACGCGTTTACAATTGAATTTGCCGCGCTCAATTTTTTTAACCCCAATAAAGTAAAACATCAATATATGATGGAGGGTTTTGATAAGGATTGGCTCGATGCGGATAACGCTACGCGAAAAGCTTCATACACCAACCTTGATGGCGGCGATTATATTTTTAAGGTGCGGGCAATTAGCCAGGAGGGACAATGGACCCCAGATTATACATCCTTAAAAATTAAAGTGTTGCCTCCGTTCTGGAAGTCAACAATAGCTTATTTTATATATGTGTTGCTTTTATCAGCAGCTCTTTTTTTTATGCGCCGGCGGGGAATTCAAAAAATAAGAAGACAGTTTGCTGTTGAAAAGGAAAAGCAGGAGGCTCAATTATTAATTGAGCACGAGCGTCAGGAGGCCAGGCGTATGCATGACCTTGATATGATGAAAATTAAGTTTTTTACCAACGTGAGCCATGAATTCAGAACTCCTATATCATTGATTATGGCTCCGGTTGATAAAATTTTGAAGCACACTGAGGCGGAGGACCAGAGGTACCAGCTACAAATGATAAACCGTAATGCCAAACGTTTACTAAATATGGTAAATCAGTTACTTGATTTCAGAAAAATGGAAGTGCAGGAACTCCGGTTGCATGCACGAAACGGGGATATTATAAGTTTTATCAAAGAAATGGTTTACTCTTTTTCAGATGTGGCCGAGAAAAAGCATATCAGACTGGTATTCGATTCTGAAATTCAAAGCCTGATAATCAACTTTGATCACGATAAAATAGAGCGTATCATCTTTAATTTACTTTCCAATGCATTTAAATTTACTCCGGGGGATGGACACATAAGTGTTTTATTGGCAACAATTGAAAAAGCATTTCAAAAAACATTACTGGAAATAAAGATAATTGATACCGGAATTGGAATCCCGTTTGATAAACAAGATAAGATTTTTGAGCGCTTTTTTCAAAACGAAGTACCTGGCTCTATGGTTAACCAGGGAAGCGGTATAGGCTTGTCGATAACTAAAGAGTTTGTAAAGCTGCATAATGGCAAAATATCAGTAGAGAGCGAACAAGGACGAGGTACCTGTTTTACAATATTATTACCAATTGATCTTGTAATGGAAGAACAAGTAACCCTCAAAGAACTTTACCAACCCGCCACAGCGGCAGTAAGCGAAACCCCAGATGGGATATGGGCGGTAAATGGTAATACCATTAAAAAACTCACAGTTTTGCTGGTTGAAGACAACGAAGATTTTAGGTTTTACTTGAAGGATAATTTAAATGACAGCTTTAATATTATTGAAGCCGCCAATGGAAAAGAAGGATGGCAAAAAGCGCTCGCGCTGCATCCTAATATGGTAGTCAGCGATATCAGCATGCCCGAAATGAATGGTATAGACCTATGCCGGAAAATACGTAACGATAAGCGAACATCGCATATCCCCGTTGTGTTACTCACCGCTGTTACGGGCGAAGATATACAATTACAAGGACTCGAAACCGGTGCCAATGACTACTTGACCAAGCCCTTTAACTTCGAGATCCTGCTCTCCAAATTGAAAAACATACTGGCCATACAGGAAGATATGCGCAGAACCTATCAAAAGCAATTGGACGTTAAGCCAACAGAAGTCATGAGCGAATCGTTTGATGAGGCCTTTATAAAAAAAGCATTACAGGTTATTGAAAAAAACATTGACAATGCCGATTTCTCGGTAGAGGAGTTGAGCGGTGAATTATGTGTAAGCCGGGTTACGCTGTATAAAAGGGCATTGGCTTTAACTGGTAAATCACCTGTGGAACTCATCAGGTCTATCCGTTTAAAGCGTGCTGCACAATTGCTTGAAAACTCGCAGTTAACCATATCCCAAATATCGTACAAGGTTGGCTTTAAAAGCCAAAAATATTTTGTGCGCTCCTTTAAGGCAGAGTTCAATTGTCTTCCATCTGCATATGCTACTACTAAAAAGCATGGGGCGTCTAATTAAAAGCTATTCAACCTGATATGCTTTTTTTACAATTTCTCTTTTTAGGCCCATTTTGTTAACCAATTTAGTTATTGTACTTCCCTTAATAAGCCAAAATATCTATATTTTGTTATTTAAATAACTGTTAATCAGTGCTTTGTATTGAGTTAACATTTGTACCCCTATTTGTAAACAATCGATTGCGGCATCCCTTGTAATTTTAACTCATACAAAGCGGCATAAATTCAACATAGCTGTCGCAAGCCTGCAATCCGGTAATGGTGCAGGCACATAACCAATTAATAGTAACCTGATTAAACCAAGCATTATGCCAAAACGTGTACTTATAAGTACTTGTATTATCCGTCTGTCGGGCAGCCGCCCAAACAGTTGCAAAGCCAATGTTAATACCACATATATAACCTGGTTGCAATAGACTTCTTGCAACAATAGCCGGCGGTTTCTCACAAATTAGCTTCCTGATCTGATGTTAGTAGTGCCATTAACCGCTATTGTTCGGGAGAAATAATTTCAATACTAACAGGTAAATACGATTGAGAAATAACGCCGGAAGCAAAATAATTATGAATGAAAGAAGAACCAATTAAGTACTAACCAACCAACAATGAACCAATTATTAAACTTTAAAATCCTTTTAAAAGATGGATAAAAATTTACAAAGAAGAGTGAAATGCCAGATTTCATTATTTATTACGGGCATGTTTCTTTATTTTTCGGCCCATGCACAAACGGTAAATATTACCGGTAAAATAACAAGCTCTGACGATGGTGCTCCAATACCAGGAGCAAGCATTAAAATTAAAGGGACTGCCCTTGGTACTGTATCCAGTATTGACGGTAGCTATGCAATAGCGGCCGAGCCAGGTAAAATACTCGTATTTAACTTTTTAGGTTTTGCACCGCAGGAAATAGCAGTTAAGCGGGCTGGCGCAATTAACGTAAAGCTTAATTCAACATCCAGTAATTTGAACGAGGTTGTTGTTATAGGTTATGCTAAGGCACGAAGAAAAGATGTTACAGGATCTATCAGTTCAATATCGGGAATGGATTTGCGCCAAACGCAACCAACTACTTTTGACCAGGCCCTGCAAGGTAAGGTTGCAGGAGTTGTTGTTCAACAGGTATCGGGCCAGCCTGGTGGCGGCGTATCTATTCAAATACGCGGGGTATCGTCAATAAGCGGCTCTAATTCGCCACTGTACGTAATAGATGGTATTATTATCCCTCCTGTTTCTGACCCCGGTAATGGTTCTAATCCATTAAATAGTATCAATCCTGCCGAAATTGAATCAATAGATGTATTGAAAGATGCTTCGGCAACAGCCATATATGGTTCGCAGGCAACCAATGGCGTAGTTGTTATCACCACAAAAAGAGGCAAAGCCGGACCACCACGGATAACTTATGATTTTTATACCGGTTACCAGGAAATAGTCAAGCGGCTCCCTACAGTAAATTTGCCACAATTTGCTACTTTCATTAACGCCCGGGCCGCTGTCTGGGGTTTCGATTCGAGGCCTGAATTTGCCAATCCGCAATATTTAGGCCCGGGCACCGACTGGCAAAAAGAATTATTCCGGAAAGCCCCGATGATGAATCACACATTTACGGTAAGCGGTGGGGATGCCAGAACCCAATATTTACTATCAACCTCGTATTTTGACCAGGAAGGGATTGCCCTTGGATCTGATTTTAAAAGATACTCCTTGAGGCTGAATTTAGATAACAAAACCACTGATTGGCTAAAAATAGGAACCAGCCTTCAATTAGCGCATATTAATGAAAATGTAAATTCAACGGCCAGTAATGTAATCAGCACCGCGCTAAGCATAACTCCCGATGTTCCGGTAACAAACGGTGATGGTTCCTTTGGTGGTGTTACCAACCCCAATGGGTGGGTACAACCAGTTGCCAACCCGGTGGCATTGGCGAGCATTGTCAAAGACCTAAAAAGGAGGAATCAGATATTCGGCAATGTGTATGCTGAAATACAGTTTACTAAAGATCTGTCGCTGCGAAATGAATTATCCGGTAACTTCGATTTTAATACGGAAGACAGGTTTTCACCAACTTATAGTTTTGGTAAAGACACTCCCAGTCCTAACTTCGGTTCCTCTTCTGCCGGTCAAAATTTTTATATAGTCATCCGCAATTTTCTTACTTATAACCATAATTTCAATAAATTTCATATCGACGCCTTAGCAGGGCATGAATCGCAGGAGAGCACTTTTCAAAATCTTGGCGGTGCACGTAAGAATTTTCCTTCAAACAACGTACAGGCGCTTAGTGCAGGGGATGCTACTACAGCTACAAACTACGGCGATAATTCAAATTCAAACCCCACCGGCGGTTCGGCACAGGAATCCTATTTCGGGCGTATCAATTTTTCATGGGCTGATAAATACCTGCTCACCGGCAATTTACGGAACGATGGCTCTTCAAATTTTCCCACCAATAATCGTTGTGTTACTACTTATTCAGGTGGGTTTGCCTGGAAAATTAATAATGAGGCATTTTTAAAAGATGTGAAAAGTATAAATGAATTGAAGTTGAGACTCGGTTACGGTCTTACCAACAATCAAGGCATACCGGGTAATACCTTTGTAACCCAACTTGCATCGGTGGCAAATGGCTTATCAGGCACAGCGCAGTTTCAAAACAATTTGGCAAATCCGTCTGTGAAATGGGAAAAAACAGATTATTACAGTGCCGGGATTGACGGATCGTTTTGGAATGGACGGTTAGGCTTTTCATTAGACGTTTACGACCGCGAAACAAAAGGCCTTTTATTACAGGTGCCGCTTCCGGGATACACAGGTACCGTTGCGGGTTATGGACCGGGATCTATGCAAGCGCCTTATGCCAATGTTGGCTCGCTAAGCAACAAAGGGTTTGACTTACAAATCAACGCTACCAATATCAACTCTAAAAATTTCATTTGGAAAACTGCTTTTACCATATCGCGGAATATTAATAAAGTAATCTACTTAGGTGCAGGGGGAAGTGAGGCTAACTTAAGCAAGAAATCTTACACAATTAACGATGTAATTGAAAAAACGGTGGTGGGCCAGCCCATTGGCGAATTTTATGGTTATGTGTTTGATGGGGTTTTTGCAACTCCAAAAGATTTTCAAAACCATGCCCGGACTGCTGACCCAAATGGTAACCCTTATCCGGTTTCTCCAGCGGGTGGCGGTATCTGGTACGGCGATCGTATGTTTAAGGATTTGAATGGCGACGGTATTATTGATTCAAAGGATCAAACCTTTTTGGGCTCCCCGATCCCCAAATTCCAGTATGGTATCAATAATACATTTAACTACAAAAATTTTGATCTGAATATTTTCTTCAGTGGCAGCTATGGCAACAAGGTGTTCAATCAAATGGCTATACAACAGTCCGATCCGCAAAATCATACTACCTATTTTACATCGGTATTGAATTATGCACGTTTGGGCATGGTAGATCCTAACGGTTCTTCATCCGATGTTAACAATGTATATGTTACCAACCCGAATACAACAATTGTAGGATTGAGAAATGACAATACCAACGGTAATAACCGTCCTAATAGTTTAATGATCCAGGATGGTTCATTTCTGCGGTGCAAAAATATCACCTTAGGTTACCGGTTGCCAGAAAGTCTTTTATCAAAAATAGCTGTGCAGTCTGTTAGGGTATACGCCAACGTATCCAATGCATTTATAATTACAAAATATAAAGGTATGGACCCTGAAATTGGTTCGTGGGACCCGCTTCAGGCAGGTTGGGACAGCGGTTATTATCCGCAACCAAGAGTATTTACAATTGGTGCCAACATAACACTGAAATAATAAAACGATCACCGATTTAAAAAATATGTTTATGAAATTAATTAACAAAATTATCATCATCCTGCTATGTATGGCAGCAGCGGCCGGATGTAAAAAGAGCTTTTTGGACCGTCCGTCCAACTCGCAGATAAGTTCTAATAATTTTTACAAAACCACTTCTGATTTACGGCTGGCTACGGCTGGCCTTTACGGCGGTTCGCTGTGGTGGCAATGGCACAATGGTGCCTGGTTACCACTTGGCGACGTATTAAGCGGCACCGGCAGTTTTCAGTATAGTAACGATTTGGTACAGCTTTTTACACGCACTATTACGGCGCAAAATGGTCTTGTAACAACTGGTTGGGTTGGGTTGTACAATGTTATAGCGCAATGTAATGGCGTTATCAATGCCATACAGCAACAGGCATCTCCGTCTATTTCGGCAGCAGACAGAAATGCCGCCATAGGTGAGGCAAAATTTATTCGTGCCGTAGCTTATTACCATTTGGCGGTATATTGGGGTGCGGTACCCATTATTGAAGATAACAGCAAACTGATACAAGATCCGCTTCGAAATCGTAATATTGTTTCGGATGTCTATAAGTTCGTTACTAAAGACCTGACTTATGCAGCACAATACCTTCCTCAAACAGATGAAAAGGGGCGGGTAACTACCTGGTCGGCACAGGGAATGCTGGGCAAAGTATATTTGACGATGGCGGGTTTAGGCAAAAGCGGCGGTGTACGCGATCAGGCTTTGTTAGATAGTGCCAAAAAGTACGCAGGCAACGTGTGTAAAAATAGCGGGTTAGATTTATTGCCCAATTATTATGACCTTTTCAAGGCTCAAAACAACGATAACGCCGAATCATTATTTTCCCTTCAATGGGCCGCTGGCGTAGGTTACGGAAACGGCAACAATTTACAAACTTATTTTTCGCCAACAGCCGCTGTTCTTCCTCAAAAACAAGGTGGATGGCAACCCCTGCAGCCAACTTATGATTTGTACCGGATGTATTCTGCTAAGGATACGGTAAGGCGCAAAGCCACTATTATGCTCAACGGAGATTTTTATCCCGAATTGAATGCTGCCGGCGGTGGTTATAAGGCGACAGGTACGGGACTAAAAAAACACATTATTGGTAACGAAAAAGATAACAATTCGCCAACAATGGATACATGGTCATCCATCGAACACAACGCTATTCTTAGATTGGCCGATGTGTATCTGGTATATGCCGAAGCTATTTTGGGTAATAATACTACCACGAGCAATGGTGACGCCTTAACTTATTTTAATAAAGTGCGTGCAAGGGCCGGCGTGGATATTGTGAATGTGATAACCCCCGCTGCACTGCGTACTGAAAGAAGAGTTGAACTGGCTTTTGAAGGACAATATTGGATTGACCTTGTTAGGTATTCTTATTATGACCCCACTAATGCTGTGAAGTTTCTTAATGATCAGGATGCTACTCATGGCCGGATTTCGTTTACTTATGACCCTGCAACGAAAACAGCGACAAGGGACACCACCGCGCTACCATCTACGCTTCCGGCAACTATCAATTCATTTACGTTACCAATTCCATCATCGGAGTTAACCAGTGACCCTAAATTGGCACAACCCCCGGTACCATACTATTAATCAAAAAATTAAAACATATTGTTATGAAAAAGAAATCATACTTACGCTTGTGTTTTTTGCCGTTTTTCTTGATGATAGCGGCTTTATTACCAGCTTGTAAAAAGAATACCGATGGTGGCGGCGGTGCCGCTCCGGTTATCGCGGCTATTAAAAGTTATGTGGCTTCGCCTAATGATACGGTTTTAAATAGCGCGGTGGCAAAAGGCCAGTGGGTTGTGATAACCGGGCAGAATTTGCAAAATGCAACTCAAATCTCTTTTGACGGAGTTTCGGCCTCTTTTAACTCTGCCTTGTTTGCCCCAAATAGCGCTGTGGTACAAATACCAGCCATACAATTTTCAACAATCGATACTACCAAACTGTATACAGTACGATATGCCACAACAACAGGTTCAACAACGTTTTCTTTTAAATTAGGACCTGCAGCGCCTACCGTTACTGCTATTTCTAACGTGTTTGCTGCCCCGGGCGATTCTGTTCACCTTTATGGCACAAATCTGGTACTGGTGCAACGCTTTTTGTATGGCGGAACTCCGGTTACAACGTTTAAATCAAACCTCGACGGAACTTCCCTTGGCTTTATCATGCCGGCAACCACGCCTACTGATCAGATATTGGTAGTCACAAAGTCTGGTACTGTTAATTTAAAAATAGTAGCAACGCCAACCATTACCAGCATTTCTAATGAAAATGCCAGCCAGGGCGATTCTGTGTTTGTTTATGGCACATATCTTAAAAATATCCAATCATTATCTTTTGCAGGTACCTTAATTACTTCTTTTAAAGAAACAAGTGATGGAACCTCTGCCCGTTTTGTTTTACCGGCTTTAACTAAAAGCGGGCCGGTATCTGTTACTACAAAGTTTGGCGCTGCTGCTACCGTGTACAATGTGAACGATGTTGCAACTGGCAGAATATCAGATTGGGAATGGGGAGGAAACTTTAACTGGCAATGGTGGGGTGGTTCGTACTACACAAGTGGCAGCCCAGATTTTCCAGGTAATTCAACTCAATATATGGTGCTTAAAACCGGTGTTCTGTCTCCCGCCGAAGGAAATACATACTCCAGTTACGCAATACGTATGAACGGCGCACAGTGGGTACCAACAGCCAATATTAATGATCAGGTTAGCAATTGGGCTTTTAAATTCGAAGTAAATGTTTCGAAACCCTGGAATGGTGGTACAATAGATATTTTGAGTGGGATAGATAGCAGCCCGATAGCCCGATGGGAGCCATGGCAAAAAAACGCGACTACCACCGCGGCCTACGCCACAAAAGGGTGGATAACGGTAACTATCCCGTTGTCATCTTTCCGTAAAGCAGATCCAACGCTTGGCGACGGAAAAGGCGACGCTATAACCAAAATTGCTGATTTGGTTGGCCCATCAGGAAATACCTCGTGCTTCGTGTACATACACAACTATAGCACTGCAGCCACAGCAACAGGCTTTTATGGTGCTTTTGACAACTTCAGAGTTGTAAAAATTAAATAAACAACAGTTTAAGCTCCATAGCGGCATACCCGCCATGGAACTTAAATTAATCAGAAGATAATATTTTCAACAAAAAATGAATATGAAGATAACCAGAATAAAGACGGCCTTTAAAATTGCGGGAGTATCTTTTGCAGTTTTAATTGCGGCTTCTTGTAAAAAATCAGGAACGGCACCTGCACAGCTTACGCTTTCAAACTTAACAGATACTATCCCGGAAGCTGGAGGAACTGTTGCCTTAAAATTTACCAGTAATGCCGCATGGAGTGTTGATACTACCGGCGTAGGATGGCTGCATTTAAGTCAAACATCGGGCAATAGCGGTAATGTCGCCATTAATGTAACAGCCCCAGCAAATTCATCGGGCATGAGCCGCTCTGTGCTTTTAAATTTAAGTTCAACCAACGGGCAAAGCAGGCGAATTACGGTAATGCAAAATGCCAAAATTTATCCATCATATAATACATCGCCAGTGGCACCCGACGCAACAGGTATGGGCAGTACTGCTACACAGCTGGCGGCAAATATTAAAATGGGATACAATATTTATAACACCATGGAAGCTCCGGGCGGAGAAACCGGCTGGGGAAATCCTGCAATCAGCCAGCAACTGATTGATTTAATTAAAAATAGCGGTATGAATGCGGTACGATTACCTGTTCAGTACGATTGGTCGCATATAATTGATAAAAAAACTGCTAAAATAGACCCCGTGTGGCTCGCCCGGGTTAAACAAGTAGTTCAATATTGTATCAATGATAATGTTTATGTGATGGTTAATATTCATTATGATAATGGCTGGCTTGATTGTACAGCAACAGGTGCCAAACAGGATTCTATTAATGCTAAGCAAAAAGCTTATTGGGAGCAAATAGCCACCACATTGCGCGATTTTGACGAACATTTAATGTTTGCCAGCGCCAATGAACCTAATGCTACAGATGTACCAACATCAAATGTGTTAATGCGTTATCATCAAACCTTTATTAACGCGGTACGCAGTACCGGCGGTAAAAACAGTTATCGTACTTTAATTATTCAAACTCCTTCAACATCAATTGATTTAGCAAACGAATATTTAAAGGCAGCTAATGTATTTAAAGCGGTTCAATTGCCTGTGGACCCTACGCCTAATAAAATGATATTTGAGTTTCATTATTATACTCCGTCGAATTTTTGTATACTATCTGCCGATGCCAGCTGGGGAAAAGAGGCGTTTTTCTGGGGAACAAGCCTTCATACAAAAAATCCGCTTTTCCTTGACCGAAATTCTGCTGCCTCGACAGAAGAACATTTTGTAGATTCGATATTCCACACCGCCAAAGTAAACTTTGTAGATAAGGGGATACCCATGATTATGGGCGAATATGGCACGGAATACCATGCCGATAAATTAAAAGGGTATCCGGCAGATTCGTTATTATCTGTAAATTCTCAGATGCATTTTTATCGCTACATCACACAACAAGCCAAAACAAATGGCGTGCTGCCATTTTTATGGGCAAGTGATGTATTTAACCGCCAAACTAATACTATCGGCAACCAGCGTACATTGGATTCGCTAAAAAAAGGCGCGGGTTTTTAAAAAGTACGACTGGCGGCGCGCAACAATTAAAATCGGTATTAACAATATCAGTTAAATAAAAGAGAGTGTTAGTTGATTATAAGTGAATGCCTGGGGCCTTTACCGAGAGGTCCCGGCATTTTTTTGTAAAAAACTATACTATAAAAGGCCTTTACTATTAACGCTTACCGGCGGAACAGAAAACGGAGAATTTTTAGGGAAGACGTACTTCAATGATAATTGATCTGGCGGCACAGTTGGAACGTCATCAAACTAAAGATTTCCTGACATGGAATATGCAAAGCCATTTTCGGCGACAGTGAAAAATAGCGTAAATATAAACGCACAGCACAGGCATATTCTGTTGAATACATCTTAATGGATAATGAAAAATAAAATAAAATTACTTGTTAAATATATAATTACCAGTGTTGTTGCGCTTTCGCTGTTTAATGGGGTTTCGGCACAAAATAAAGTTGAGGCGGCATTAAAAGTAAAGATCAACAGCATCATTAAAAAAATGACACTGGAAGAAAAAATAGGGATGCTTCACGGCAACGCGCTATTTTCTTCGGCTGGCGTGCCCCGGTTAGGTATTCCGGAGTTAACGTGCGATGATGGCCCCTTGGGTGTACGCGAAGAAATAAAACGTTTTGATTGGGCTTCGGCTAACTGGACGACTGATTCTGCTACATTTTTACCAAATGGTTCGGCAATAGCAGCCACCTGGAACCCCCTGATGGCAAACAAATATGGTGTAGTTATAGGCGAAGAGGCGAATGCCCGAAAAAAAGATGTGATGCTTGCACCGGCATTCAATATTTGCAGGATGCCGCTTTGCGGCCGCACCTATGAATATTATTCAGAAGATCCCTATTTAAACAGTCAATTGGCTATTCAATCTGTAAAAGGAATTCAAAGCCAGCATGTGGCGGCCTGTATAAAACATTTTGCTGCCAACAACCAGGAGCTCGACCGCGATAGCGTAAATACATTAGTTAGCGAAAGGGCTTTACGCGAAATTTATTTTCCGGCATTTAAAGCGGCCATACAACAAGGGAATGCTTACACCATTATGTCGGCCTACAATAAATTAAACGGTTATTGGTGTTCCGAAAATGATTTTTTATTGAATAAAGTGTTAAAAGGCGAATGGGGGTTCAAGGGGGTGGTTATGTCTGACTGGGCTGGTACTCATCATACCATTGCGGCGGCCAACAACGGGTTGGATATTGAAATGGGGTCAAAGGGCTACTATGACCAATGGTATTTTGCCAGGCCATTACTTGCTGCAGTTAAGGCCGGCCAGGTATCGGTAAAAACAATTGATGATAAAGTTTACCGGGTTTTGTGGTTAATGTACCATACATCTTTGAGCGCGAATCATCCCAAAGGATCTATTGCTACACCGGCGCATGCCAAAGCCGCGTATGATATTGCCTCAGAATCCATCGTGTTGCTAAAAAATGATAACCATTTATTGCCTTTAAAAGCAAATTCTGTTAAAAGGATTGCTGTTATAGGCGATAATGCCATACGCACCTTCGCTTTGGGTGGGTACGGTGCAGGTGTAAAGGCTAAAAAGGAGGTTACAGCATTAGATGGCATAAAATCAAGGTTTGGCAAAACTGCCAGCATCAGTTTTGCCCAGGGATACAGAGCGAACTATTTGGCAAGCAGAACTGACGAACAAAATAGCGGTTATGATCAGCCCGACCAAAACCTGATTGATGAGGCGGTAGCACTTGCAAAAACCAGCGATGTAGCTATTTTATGTATTGGCTCAAATCGTGAGTATGAAAGTGAAGGTCATGATCGTAAAAACCTGGAACTGCCTTTTGGGGAGCAGGCATTAGTTAACGCGGTTACGGCCGTTAATCCTAAAACCATTGTTGTAATTATGGCCGGTGCGCCATATGATCTTAATGAAATTAAAAAATCAAACCATGCGGTTGTTTGGTCGTGGTTTAACGGTTCAGAAGCTGGTAATGCATTGGCTGATGTATTAAAAGGTGTTGTAAACCCATCCGGTAAATTGCCGTTTACTTTTCCTGTCTCATTAAAAGATTCGCCCGCCGCCAACTTAAATACTTATCCGGGTAAAAACCTTACGGCCGAATATAAAGAAGGCATATTGGTTGGATATCGCTGGTACGATACCAGGAAAATTCAACCGCAATTTCCTTTTGGTTATGGGCTTTCATATACTGATTTTTCCATCGGTAATATTTCAACCGATAAATTAAGCTACGCAAAAAATGAAACCATCCATGCAAAATTTACCATCAGAAATACAGGCAGCCGCTACGGAGCCGAAGTTGTGCAGTTATATGTGAGTGATCCGGTTTGTTCTGTATTGCGCCCGGAAAAAGAGCTTAAAGGGTTTAAAAAGATCTTTTTGAAACCCGGCGAAATAAAAAAAGTAGAAATGAAGGTGAAAGTTGCCGACCTGGCGTTTTATGACGAATTAAAAAAAGCATGGAATGCCGAAGTCGGTGAATACGTCCTGCAGTTAGGGAGTTCATCTGGCAGCATTACTCAGAAAGTGAAGATTTCAGTTAACTAACAGCGCGATGATTATCCGTCTAAATGAATTGTATTATACTTCAAACACCAGCACTTTTATGAAAGTGATAGCTATAGTCATCTTAATTTTAGTCTGTAGCAGTTTTAGTTTCGCCCAGGATAAGGGTCATATGGCGCGAAAACAGTTATTTGATTACAATTGGAAATTTAACTTGGGCGATGAAGCATCGGCCAAATCAATTGGTTTTGATGACAGTGGTTGGCGTAATCTTGACTTACCACATGATTGGAGCGTTGAAGGAAAAATAAGCCCTAAAAATTCAACAGGAGGAGCCGGCGGTTACTTCCCCGCAGGCATAGGTTGGTACAGGAAAACGTTCACGGTTCCGCGTGAATGGAAAGATAAAAACGTTGCCGTATATTTCGAGGGGGTATATATGAACTCCGAAGTTTTCATTAATGGAAAATCGCTTGGTGTAAGGCCATATGGCTATTCTTCATTCAGCTATAACCTTTCACCTTTTTTGGATTTTAACAAAGAAAATGTGATAGCTGTACGTGTAGACAATTCGCAACAAATAAATAGCAGGTGGTACACAGGCTCGGGGATCTACCGCCATGTTTGGATGATGGTTTCCAATCCGGTGCATACAGCCCAATGGGGAATTGCTATTATAACTCCTAATGTATCTGTAAAAGAAGCATCTGTTCAGATAAAGACTTTGATAAAGAACGAGACTGCTTTTTTGCAAAGTATTGTTCTTAAGACCCGGTTATACGCTGTAAATTCTAAAAATGCGGGAAATAATAGCATAACGGTAGAACTGCAGCCTCATCATGAAAAAGAAATTGCACAAATAATAAAGGTATCTGATCCTCTGCTATGGTCGCCGGAAACTCCCAATTTATATCGGGCACAAATTCAGGTATTAAAAGGTAATAACATAGTAGATGAAACCCAAACTGGTTTTGGTATTCGCTCCCTGAATTTTAGTGCTGAAAAAGGTTTTCAGCTTAACGGAAAAACGGTAAAGATATCCGGTGGATGTGTTCATCACGACAACGGCTGCCTGGGGGCTGCGGCTTTTGACCGGGCCGAAGAACGTAAGGTTGAGCAATTAAAAGCTGCCGGATTTAATGCCGTAAGAACTTCGCATAACCCACCTTCCGAAGCTTTTTTAAACGCTTGCGACAGGTTAGGTCTGTTGGTTATTGATGAAGCTTTTGACTGCTGGAGGGGAGGGAAAAATAAGTACGATTATTCGATATATTTTGACCAATGGTGGAAACGTGATTTAGAAACTATGATACTTCGCGACAGGAACCATCCGTCGATTTTTATGTGGAGTATTGGTAATGAAGTATCTGAGAGAAAAACACCTGAAGCGGTAAAAACTGCTAAAATGCTGGCTGGCGCTGTTAAAAATATAGATACCACCAGGCCGGTTACATCCGCCATAGTTACCTGGGGAAATGAATGGGAATCTTTTGATCCGCTTATGGCAGCTCATGATGTTGTTGGTTATAATTATCAACTAAATAGTGCCCCGGCTGATCATCAGAGAGTACCATCCCGCATTATTGTTCAGACGGAGTCATACCCGCGGGATGCCTTTGCCAATTGGAAGCTGGTGCAAAAAAACAATTATATTATAGGTGATTTTGTATGGTCGGCAATTGATTATCTGGGCGAGTCTGGAATAGGCCGTTTTTATTATTCTGGTGAGACTCCCGGAGAGAATTGGGAAAACGATTTTTTTCCATGGCATGGGGCTTATTGCGGAGATATAGATTTGATTGGGTGGAGAAAACCGATATCGCATTACCGAAGCCTATTGTATAATAACACAGAGAAGCTATATATGGCTGTGCGTGAACCCAACCCCGAGCCATTGGAGATTAAGGAAACAAGATGGTCTGTGTGGCCAACCTGGGAAAGCTGGACATGGCCAGGCTATGAAGGGAAGAATATGGATGTAGAAGTATATTCAAAATATTCAAAGGTGAGGCTTTACCTTAATAATAAGCTTATCGGTGAAAAGCCGACAACCGAAGAGCAGGAGTATAAAGCAATTTTTTCGGTACCCTATACCTCAGGACTTCTCAAAGCGGTTGGTGTCGAAAATGATCAGGGAATAGAATCATCAGTTTTGCAAACTTCCGGCGACGCTGCAAAGATTAAAGTAATTGCCGATCGTAAAGAAATATTGGCCAATGGGCAGGATTTATCATATGTAGCGATTGAAATAACTGACAAGGACGGAATAATTCAACCGAACGCGGCAAATCGTTTACATTTTAAAATTGATGGGCCAGGCGTAATTGCCGGGATAGATAATGCCGATATTAAAGACTATGACCAGTACGTAGGCAACTCACGTAAAGCCTGGCACGGGCGGGCGATGGTTGTTATCAGAAGCACCCATAGCCCGGGTGAAGTTATACTTACGGTTACTTCCCCAAACCTGTCCGAAGCAACTTTGGACATCAAAACACTTAAAAATTGATGCTTTGGGCTGTATGGTGTTTGTAAATTCTTGAGTGTGTTTTTAAATAATTAAAAATGAAAAAAACTATTGATGACGTGACAAAATCTATACCACTAATTCTGTTAACAATACTTATTTCGGTATTGAATGTGAAAGCCCAGGATGGTAATCATTTTTTTCCTGAAAAGGATCTGGTAACCACTGGTATCTACTATTACCCCGAACACTGGAACGAAACCCAGTGGGAAAGGGATATAAAAAAGATATCCACTATGGGTTTTGAGTTTGTGCACCTTGCCGAATTTGCCTGGTTTAAAATGGAGCCCGAAGAAGGTCGGTTTGATTTTACCTGGCTGGACAAGGTGGTGGGGCTTTGCGCAAAGTATCACCTTAAGGTGTTGCTATGTACACCCTCGGCCACTACCCCAACATGGATGCGCATAAACTACCCGGAGACGTTTATTATGGATGGTCACTACATCCGTGCGGAGAATGGTACACGGGGATTAGAGTCGATGGTGAATGCTAAATATCGAGGCTTTGTGAAAAGAGTAGTAGGGGAGATGGCAAAACGATACGGGCAGAACAGCAATATTATGGGATGGCAAATAGATAATGAGCCTGGTGCAGTTTCTGATTATAGTCCATCATCTCAGGAAGCATTCAGAGCGTGGCTGAAAAATAAATACAAAACCATTGATGCGTTAAATACGGCCTGGGGCGCCGCTTTCTGGAGCCAGTGGTTTAATAACTTTGACCAGGTAATCATCCCTAATACGAGCTTGGTAGGCTGGTGGGGTAATAACCCTCACGCCTTACTGGATTTTAAGAGATATTCCGCAGATGCCCAGGCTGAATTTCTTGATTTGCAGGCGGGCACTTTACGTAATTACATCTCAAAGTCCCAATTTGTTACCACCAACTATACTGCCGTTTGTACGGGTTCGGACCCTAACCGTACCACGAAACTGGATTTTGCGGCATATACGGCGTATCCAAACGGAGGTAGTGATAATATTGGAGAATCGGGTTTTCGTTTAGGTAACAGTGACGTTGTTCTTTTTGCTTCAGAATATTATAAATCCGTAGGCGGTGTGTCTGGTGTTTTGGAGATTCAGCCCGGCCCTGTTAACTGGGGAAGCTACAATCCCCTGCTTTTACCGGGTACCGTTCGCTTATGGTTGTACCACAGTTTTGCGGCGGGAGGAAAGATTGCTTGCTCATACCGTTTTCGTCAGATCTTGTATGGTGCCGAACAATATCATGCAGGTGTGATACAAACAGATGGCGTAACGCCTTCGCAGGGTGGTAAAGACTATATGCAGTTCATGAAAGAAATAACAGAACTGCGAACGCAATTTAAGCCAGGTACAAAACTGCCGACGAAATTGGCCGCACGGTCAACTGCGCTTCTTTGGAATGTGGAAAATTACTGGAGTATTGACAGGCAAAAACAGACAGGACAGTGGAATACATGGGATTATCCGCTGAAATTTCTTAAAGCCGCGAAGTCATTGGGAGCTCCTGTTGATGTAATCCAGGAAACAACAGATCTGTCAAAGTATAAGGTGGTAATCGTTTCGGCTTACGAAATGGCTGATTCGGCACTGGTAAAAAAATGGAATGACTATGTCATAAAAGGCGGCAACCTGGTTATTACCTGCCGCACTGCTACTAAAGATCGCAGGGGCCATTTTTGGGAAGGAGAGACTGCTTTGCCAATTTCAAACCTGATTGGTGCCCATATAAGTCAAACAGATATGCTTTCATCATATGGTAAAGGCGATATACTGATGAATTCAAATCATTATTCATGGCATACCTGGGCGGATTTACTTGTGCCGGAAGATACCACAGGAGTGCTGGCCACCTATAATAACCAGTTCTATAAAGGAAAGGCTGCTGTTGTAAAGCATCGGATAGGAAAAGGCACTGTAACCTATATTGGTGTAGATACCGACGATTCCAAATTAGAAAAGGATGTGTTGAGACAAATTTACACAGATGCCGGTGCTAAAACGGAGGACTATCCTCCGGGGATATTTGTTTATTGGCGTGATGGTTTTTACACGGCGTTGAATTATTCTTCCGCTGATTATGTCATGAATATTCCGGGTAGCTCAAAAATTCTTGTTGGCGAAACAACGCTGAAACTCGCAGGTGTATTGGTTTGGAGTGAGTGATTAATGATATTAAAAAGAAAACCCTCTTAGTATTGAAAAGCAGGATAGTTTGGGAAGACTATCGGCCATACATAAGTATTAATAAGAGAGTTGAAAATTAGTTGCCAATAATTTTCCTGTACCAGACTTGTTAACCTGCAACCAGAGTTATTGGCGCGTATGAAAAAGAAACTAACCTATATGAAAAAGAAAATATTACCAATTGTTTTGGGCTGCCTGCTTGTTAGTAATGTTTTTGCTCAAAGTAACAATTTAAACAAAAACGCCAAATCCGAACGAGTAATTACCCTTGACTTCAATAAAGAAAAAGGAAGTTTTAATACATCGTTTAAGGTATGCGTAGGCGCTGGTCGTGCCAATGAGGGATTGAGGGCCGATTGGCAGCAGCAACTGGCCACGCTAAGGAAGGAGTGTGGTTTTAAATATATCAGGATGCACGGCTTACTGACTGATGATATGGCTGTTTATAAGGAGGACGGAAATGGAAATCCACAATATAATTACCAATATGTAGACGCTTTGTATGACTATATCCTGAGTATAGGTATGAAGCCCTTTGTTGAATTGGGATTTATGCCGGGGGCGTTGGCAAGCGGCAGTAAAACAATTTTTTGGTGGAGAGGGAATGTAACACCGCCTAAAGATTATAAAAAATGGGAAGGTTTAATCCGTACCCTAACTCAGCATTTTACCGAACGATACGGAACTGATGAGGTTAAAACATGGTATTTTGAAGTTTGGAATGAGCCCAACCTGAAAGATGGCTTCTGGACAGGTTCGCAGAACGACTATTTTAAGCTATATCAATACAGCGCGCAGGCAATAAAAAGTGTAAACCAGGCTTATAAAGTTGGCGGCCCCGCCACAGCAGGGGCGGCGTGGGTACCCGAAATGATAGATTTTTGCAGTAAGAATTCTGTCCCCATTGATTTTATCAGCACGCACGCTTATGGCGTAAAACAGGGTTTTTTGGATGAATATGGAGCAACAGGTACTGTGCTCGACAAAAACAAGGAGAGCATTAGCGGCGACGTTTGGAATTCACGCAGGCAAATTCAAAATTCAGCGCTTCCCAAACTGGAGTTGCATTATACAGAATGGAGTTCATCTTATACACCTGCCGACCCGTTCCATGATAGTTATCATGGAGCCGCATACATACTTGAAAAGTTAAAACAAATAGGGTCGGCGGCAAATTCCATGTCGTATTGGACGTTTACTGATATTTTTGAAGAAGCAGGACCAAGATTTACCCCGTTTCATGGAGGCTTCGGTTTGCTGAATACGCAGGGGATCAAGAAACCGGCGTTCTTCGCCTATTCTTTTTTAAACAAATTAGGCGAAACCGAAATAGCCAACCAGGATAATTCTTCATGGGCCTGCAAAAATAAAAAAGGTGATATTCAGGTTTTGGTATGGGATTATACTTACACCCTGCCAGATTCTGTTAATAACCAATCGTACTATATCCGGGATCTGCCTGCTAAAGCAAAAGGACAGGTTGAGTTGGCTATAACTGGTATGTCCAAAGGGAAATATAGGATGGAAGTTTATCAAACGGGTTACAGGGTAAATGATCCTTATACTACCTATCTATCCTTTCATAAACCCGACCAATTGAGCAAAACTCAGGTCGATTTGCTCAAGAAGCAGAATAACGGTAGCCCCGTTTTGACGGAGAACATCATCATCGGTAGCTCCGGGGTATTTTCAAAGAAGCTTGCGATCAGAGAGAATGACGTTTTTTTTATCAATATGATCAAGCTTTAATGGCTGCTAATAGCAAGGCTGGCATTAACTGCTGGTCTTGTAGATGCTTATCAGAAAACGCCCAGGTGCAAAAAAACTCATTGCGCGATTTTTATGCGGCTAAAAAGGGATTTGAATAATAACCTTGGTGTTTGTGTGAGAAAAATAAAGCCACTTGAGATAATAAATCGTAAGTGGCTGATTGAAGTGTGACCTGGGAGAGGCTCGAACTCTCGACCCACTGATTAAGAGTCAGTTGCTCTACCGGCTGAGCTACCAAGTCGTTTTAAACACGGGCTGGTTTAAATAGGGTACAAAGAAACGCTTTTTTAGCTATAAACGAAGCGTTTTGAGTAAAAATAATTCAGTTAATAAAATTACACAAAGCGAGGATTTTTACATGCGTCAGGGTTAAGTGCGTCACTAAGTGCGTCAGTTAAGCCATTTTTATGTTTAAATCGAGTGTGAGTGAGTGCGTCAGTAACTTTAATACTGAACCAAAAATCGTTACCAGCAGAAGCCTAAAAAATAGGTCTTATATTATGTACTATTCAGATGGCGTACGGTATCGTTTATATAGTGGTACTAATCTTAATATTCCAATTTACCCCAATAAAGCGATAAGTGTAGCAGAAAGAAACAAGCTATTAGGTAAACTTTTATTTGAGGTTAATAAAGCTTTCGAAACCGGGTATGCCCCGCAAGTAGTCACTGAGGTTGAACCTATAAAAGTTCAAAAAGTTATCGTCAAAACCACTGAACAAGCTTTTCGGGATGTTGAGTATGCAAAAATGACAAGTCCGTTAAGCTATGATTATAAGAAAGAACTTAAACGGTTGGTTGACGATTTCCTGAAATTCTTAACTAACGATGAAAAAGCAGACGATATAAAAAACCTCGAACAACAAAGGGTCGAAGATTTTTTGAACCAACATAAAGCAACCAGTACTTACTACATGGGGCGGCGAAGAATGTTAAGCGTTTTCTTTGCTGAGTTCATCAGGAAAAAGCTCATAACCGATAATTTGAGTAAGAACGCACCACGGTTAAAGACTAAGGCTGCATTACATAAGATTTATACAAAAGAACAACTAACCACAATCCTACAATTTCTAAAAACTAACAATGAAGATTTATATATCTGTTGTTTATTAGCTTACTGTTGCATGTTACGACCGCATCAAGAAATAAGGCTATTAAAAAGAAAACATTTCAACGATAGTTTTTCATTAATATCATTATCAGGAGCCGAGAATAAAAGCGGACGGGTACGGGTTGTATCAATACCCGAATACTTACAACCGCTAATAAAACAAAGGCTATCAACGGTACACGAACCTGAAATTAACTTGTTTACGCTAACCCAAACAACATACAATGATTATTACTTTAACTTAATTTGGTCAAGGTTAAAACCTGCAATGTATAGTAAAGGAATACTTCAAAAAGACCAAACCATATATTCATTCCGCCATACCGCTGCCGTTGATGTGTATAACAGGACGAAAGACATTCACATCATTCAACAACTTATGGGGCATTCTACCATGATAGTGACGTTGAATTATCTGAGGGGCTTAGGGGAGTTAAATAGCCAGCAATTGAAAGACGCATTACCTGTTTTGGAATTTATATAGTTCAATTTTAGAGGACGGGATGGTGAGTAGCGTGCGCATGGGTAGTATCCCCTTTACCCCACCCACCCTTTAACGCCCCCATCCCCGGTGGGACTTGCTCCGAGAATCGCAATGTAATTTTTTGATGGAAATGAAAGACCTTTTAAAATCACGACCAGTTGATTAAATTATAAAGTTTTCTTCAAATTTTTTTTTGCAAAAAATCCATCCCATTAATTAGCGTTGTGTTATGATTTTCTCTGACTAAAAAATTTCTAATAAATTCCACCAATTAAAATAACTTAGCTTACTTGGACTATTCAGAACAGAACCGTCAATTTTATTATTTAACGAACTGAAAATGAGCTTTAACAAAATACTTGACAAATACAGGAAAATATCATTTTCAGAACGGGATAAGGGTAATAGGTTTGAAAGGTTGATGCAAGCATACCTCCAAACCGACCCTAAGTATTCTTACTTATTCAAAAAAGTTTGGTTATGGAACGAATTTCCGGGTAAACGAGACTTGGGTAGCGGCGATACGGGAATTGATTTAGTTTCGATGACTAATGACGGTGATTATTGGGCTATACAATGTAAATGTCATCAAGAAAGTTCGATAATTGATAAACCCGCAGTTGATTCATTTCTTTCAACTTCAAGCCGTAAATTCAAAGACGAGAACTTAAAAACTACCGGCTTCGCTCATAGACTTTGGATTTCAACGACTAACCATTGGGGCGCAAATGCCACCGAAGCAATAAAAAATCAACACCCTCCGGTTACGAGAATTAACTTATCTGATTTACAAGATGCTCCGGTTGACTGGACAAAATTAGAAGAGGGCGTGCATGGTGAGGGTTCACGTTTGGCAAAGCACCCTATCAAGGGACATCAAAAAGAAGCATTACAAAAAACAAACCTGCACTTCACAGCAAATGACAGAGGTAAACTAATTATGGCTTGCGGTACTGGCAAAACGTTTACGTCCCTGCGAATTGCTGAGAATGAGACCAAAGGTAAAGGGCTGGTATTGTTTTTAGTGCCTTCTATTGCTTTGGTTGGGCAAACCCTAAGAGAATGGTCAGCACATGCAATGGAGCCTATTAACGCTGTCTGTATATGTTCCGACCCGGAAATAAGTCGAAAAAAAACACAGCATGATGATAGCGATGGTTTTAGTGTGGTTGATTTAGCTTTGCCAGCCTCGACTAACGTAAATGAAATTATTCATCAATTTAATCAAATAAAGGTTGGTGGTAGCAAAGGGCTGACGGTCGTTTTCTCTACTTACCAGTCAATAGAAGTTATATCAAAGGCACAAAAAGAACTAACGAAATTAAGTAATGGCTTTGATGAATTTGATTTAATTATTTGCGATGAAGCACACCGTACTACCGGAGTATCATTAGCCGGGGAGGATGAATCAGCATTTACCAAAGTCCATGACAATACTTTTATAAAGGCAAAGAAGCGGCTTTACATGACCGCTACGCCACGTTTATACAGCGACGATACTAAGAGCAAGGCAGCACAAGCCGAGGCGGTTTTATGCTCTATGGACGATGTAAAATTATATGGCGACGAAATTTATAGAATCGGTTTTGGGGAAGCGGTTGAAAGGGATTTACTTACCGATTATAAGGTTTTAATTTTGACCCTTAGTGATAAAGATGTTCCGCCAGCTATACAAAAAATGATAGCCGGGTATGAAAGTGAGATAAACACCGACGATGCTTCCAAGCTAATTGGTTGTATCAACGCTTTATCTAAGCAAATTTTAGGGGATGAAGGTATTATAAAAGACACTGACCCTAACCCAATGCGTAGGGCTGTAGCGTTTTGCCAAAGCATAGCCGCCTCAAAAAAGATTACGGAAACATTTAACTCTACAACCGAAGTTTATACAAGTTCTCTACCCACCGAAAAGAGAGAGCAAATGGTTTCGGTATCATCTGAGCATATTGACGGAACAATGTCGGCTCCTAAACGGGATGAATTACTTAGTTGGTTAAAGGCTGATACAGAAAATAATGAGTGTAGAATACTGACAAACGTACGCTGCCTAAGCGAAGGGGTTGATGTACCTTCATTAGATGCGGTAATGTTCCTTTCGGCGAGAAATTCACAGGTGGATGTAGTGCAATCCGTAGGGCGGGTTATGCGCAGGGCACCCGGAAAAAAGTATGGTTACATTATAATACCGGTTGTTGTTCCGTCCGATATAGAAGCCGACAGGGCACTGGATGATAACGAACGTTACAAAGTAGTCTGGACTGTTTTGAATGCTTTACGTGCCCACGACGACCGCTTTAACGCCACAGTAAATAAGCTCGAACTAAACAAAAAGCGACCGGAACAGATTTTAGTTGCCAAACCGGAATATTCATTTGATAATGAAGGTACACCCATGTTAGCTGAACCGGAAGAAACGTACAGCAACGGGACTACCAATAATAATGATACTCGCAATCAGTTGGCTATACAATTTGAGCAATTACAAAATGTTGTATTTGCTCGTATGGTGCAGAAAGTTGGTGACCGCAGATATTGGGAGCAGTGGGCAAAAAATGTAGCCGAGATTGCTGAACGCCAAGCGGAGCGTATTAACCGCTTAATTAATGAAGATATTACGCATAAGAAAGCGTTTGCTGACTTTTTAAGTGGGTTACAAAAAAATATTAATCCAAGTATTTCTCAACAAGAGGCAGTTGAAATGCTTTCGCAGCACATAATAACTAAACCTGTATTTGAGGCTTTGTTTGAAGGATATTCTTTTGTTAAGAACAATCCAATTTCAGTTTCCATGCAAACAATGTTGGATTTGCTGGAAGCTCAAAATGTTGAGAAAGACACTGAAACGCTACAGAAATTTTATGATTCGGTTAAAATGCGTGCGTCTGGCATTGATAATTCCGAAGGTAAACAACGTATAATAATCGAATTGTACGATAAATTTTTCAAATCAGCATTTCCTAAAATGGTGGAGAAATTAGGAATTGTTTACACCCCCGTGGAAGTAGTGGATTTTATCATTCACTCAGTAAACGATGTATTAAAGAACGAGTTTAACAGAAAAATTAGTGATGAAAACATCCACGTGCTTGACCCTTTTACAGGTACAGGAACCTTTATAACTCGTCTATTACAAAGTGGATTAATTGCAACGGAGGATTTAAAACGTAAGTATCAACATGAGATACATGCTAATGAAATAGTTTTGTTGGCATATTATATTGCAGCAGTAAACATTGAAAATGCATTTCATGACGCAATAGGTGAAATAGAATATTCAGCGTTCGATGGTATTTGCTTGACAGATACATTTCAATTGGGTGAAACTGATGCAAACTATATCCTTCATAAAGATATGTTTCCGCAAAATTCGGAACGGGTTGCAAAACAAAAAGCAGCACCTTTAAGAGTAATAATTGGAAATCCTCCATATTCGGTTGGACAAAAATCAGAAAATGACAATGCTCAAAATCAGAAATACGAAAAACTGGATTCGAGGGTCGAGTTTACTTATGCGAGAGGTAGCAAAGCAACTTCTGTAAAAGCGTTATACGATTCATATATTAAAGCATTTCGTTGGAGTACTGACCGCTTAGACCCTGAACATGGTGGGATTATTTGTTTTGTTTCAAACGGTGCGTGGATAGACGGAAACGGTATGGATGGCTTTAGGAAAAGTTTAGAAAATGAATTTTCGTCAATTTACGTTTTCAATTTAAAAGGAAATGCTCGCACAAGCGGAGAATTAAGGCAAAAAGAAGCGGGTAACGTGTTTGGCTCGGGTTCCCGAACTCCCATATCAATAACCTTACTGGTAAAAAATCCTAAAAAAGCCGGACAGAATGCCTCTATTAATTATTGTGAGATTGGCGATTATTTAAATAAAGATGAAAAACTAAACGTTATAAAAAAAAGCAAAGGTATTTTTAGTCCCTCCATTGCTTGGCGAATTATAACACCCGATGAACACAGTGATTGGATAAGTCATAGAAATAGTAATTTCGATAACCTAATATCGATAGCACCTGCAAATAAATTTGACTTAAAAACTGAAACTTTTTTCGTTACATATTCATTAGGAATAAATACGAGCAGAGATGCTTGGTGCTATAATTTTTCCAAAACTAAATTAGGCTCTAATATTTCTAATTCAATTGATTTTTACAATCATCAAGTAATTCGCTTTAAGGAAGAAAGAAAAAACACCCCTCAACTAATCCCCGATTCTTATATTGATATTGACCCTAAAAAAATTAGTTGGGATAGGGGTTTAAAAAACAACTTAAATGCATTAAGGATATTAGATTATGACACTGAAAAAATAATTCAAAGTTCCTATCGACCATTTTGTAAGCAAAACTTATATTTTGATAAAGTGTTAAATGCTATGCTTTATCAGAACACGAAGTTGTTCCCTAATAACTCTAAAAGCAACATAGTGATTTGCGTTTCTTCCGTTGGTGCTAACAACGGATTATCTTTGCTAATTAGTAAAGATATGGCGAATTTGCATTTCAACGGAGATACCCAATGCTTTCCTCTCTACTATTATGAAGAACGTCGACGACAAACCCCCGGATTGTTTGACGGAGATGAAACAAGCGAATTTATTCGGCGTGACGGCATAAGCGAATTTATATCAAGCCGAGCAATTAGCATGTACGGTAAAACTGTGACTAAAGAAGATATTTTTTATTACGTCTATGGCTTTTTACATAGCCCTGAGTATAGAATAATGTTTGCCAACGACCTGAAAAAAACATTACCACGTTTACCATTAGTAGAAGACGTTAAGGATTTTTGGCAGTTTAGTAAAGCCGGACGAAAATTTGCAGAATTGCATATCGATTACGAAAATGTCCCTCCATACGCAGACATAAACGTAATAGGAGCTGAAAACGGGTTCTATCGTGTTGAAAAAATGCGCTTTCCAAAAAAAGACCAAAAAGATACTATACTTTACAACAGTAAAATACGAATTGAAAACATACCCGCCGTTGCGTATGATTATGTGATAAATGGTAAAAGCGCAATTGAGTGGGTTATGGAACGTTACGCAATTACTACGCATAAAGACAGTGGTATAATAAACAACCCGAATGATTGGTGCGATGAAATTGGCAACCCCCGCTATATCTTAGACCTGCTTTTAAGTGTAATTAACGTAAGTGTTCAAACTGTACAGATTTTTGAGGCTCTCCCTAAAGTGAATTTTGAGTAGTAGCGGTTAAAGTTATTTTGGTGCCGAGAATGTCGGTAAAGACCTATGTCTCGAAAATATTAACGGCAGACAAACCTTGCCTGATTAGATGTTTTAAAAATGCAATAAAAAAACATTGCAATTCAATGACTATTTATAGAAAGGTTAAAAAGTGTGATTCTGAGCTCTCAGAGCACTTTTCCGAACCTTAAAACTAAATTTAGTTTTAAGAACTTTTTCCTTTGTTTTTCGAAATTTTTCGCTATACTATTGTGGCTATTATGAAAAAAATAGCTAAACAAGATGAAATTTTATTAGATAAAAGAGCATCACAAAAACAACTACCTTTCAGTATCGACCCTACGGTTTTTACCGAAAAACCTACCAAAAAGCAAATAGCGAAATTAACTTGGCTTCCGGTTACCGGGTCGGTAACGAATGTCTTACACCATGCCACCTCCGGCAGAGCGTTCACGTGCGGCGTATTTAAAGACAATAACCGGGAATCAGAAAAACTAATTAAACAGCAGATATTTTGTGTTGACTTTGATGGTGGGATGACCCTAAACGAAGCCGGGGAAATCCTTAGAGAGTACAATCTCTTTTATAATGCTGGCTACTACAGTTTTCGCCACTCCGCCGAACTCGAAAAGTTTAGGCTACTATTTGTATTCGATGGTGAAATTCAAGACCCTAAAATAGTTAAAAGCATCCTGAGAGGCTTTTATCACCTGTTTCAATGCAAATCAGACAAATCATGTGTCGATGCTGCACGATATTGGAACGGCACCGATAAGGATTACTTTATGGGTGACATTAACCAAGTAATCAACTTAAAATATTTTTCAGAAGTTACGACCCCGCTTTTACTTGCTGCCGATAGAAATCAATACCGAAAAATAGTCACAGCAGACGAGGGTATTCTGTGTGCAAAATCAGGTAAGATTATTTATAATATTAATAAAGAAAATCAAGGTTGCACAAACCAAAACAAAAAAGATATTGATAAAATACAAAACTTTAATGTCGAAGATTTACAACAGTTTCAATTATTCAAAATATTTTTTGAAGGTAAAGGGACTAACATGAAAAATAAATTAAGCCACCATGAATTATTTGGGATAGCTACGAATTTAATACATTTAAAAGGAGGGTCTTCAATCTGGAAAGAATGCTTGGCGAAAAATCCACTATACGCTAAAAAAGAAAAGGAATCAATTTACAAATATGTTTATGACAAGAAATATGACCCTATTCACTTTTCCAAATTTTCGCCTTATGAAGAAGACAAAACAAATTTCTTTCAAACATTCCGGCAAATTCTGATAAAGAAAGGACGGATATTTAATAAGTCGAATAGTGAAGAAAAATTATGGAAACTTTCAGATGCCAGAGCAGAATTAACCAAAAAGTATAGTGAAATTATAGAAGCGGACGATTGCGACGTACATATAATTAAATGTGCTACGGGCTTAGGGAAAACACAATTAATAAAAAACACTATAAACATAGTTGCCGCATTTCCAGACCACGATTTGAAAAAAGAGCATTTTGACGATTCGGAATTGAATGCAACTATTAAGTTAGCAACCCCGGCATTAATTGGATTTAGTGAGAACGTACAAAAACATATTGATGCCATATATATAAACGGATTTAACGATGTCGTGAACACCCTGATTAAGAACTTAGCTGAGGGCATTTCAATAAATGACGGGGGAAAGTGTAGCCGGGAGGATATAAAGGCAGCACAGGCGTACTTAGAGGCATTAAGAGCAGTTAAACAATCAGGTGAAAGCAACACGATTTTTACTACTCATCACAGGGCTGTATTAACCTCGTTTCCCCAACCCACAATCGTTTTCGACGAAAATCCTTTGGGTGTATTACTGGCTCAGGGGGCTGTTCCTATAAGCGACGTGCAAAAGTTAGTTTTAGAATTATCTTTTACTGGTAACAAAGTATTAGCTGAAAAACTCAGAGCTTGTATCAATTCCGATAGTAAAACTGTTTTTGATTTTGTCGGAATGGCAATTGATGAAGACGGATTATATAAAATGATTAAAAAGCTCAAATTGAAATCAAAGATTTGGGAATTTCTTAAATCGGACTATTACGTTAAAATAAATGATAGGATTAACTATTGCACAAATAACATCTGGCGGCTACCTACCGATAAAAAAATAATCATCGCTGACGCTACTGCCCCTATTGAACTATACCGGAAAATATTGGGCTCTCGGTTGAAAATAGTGGATATTTCCAATGTTGAGTTAAAAGGTAAAATCATTCAATATACCACCCGGAGTTGTTCTCGCACCGGAAATGAAGGATATAGCGAAGCGGTTAACGCAGACTTGGATAATTGGGACACAATTACCTATAAAAGTCAGAAGCAAATGTTTAATAATGCTGCACCCGATATTCATTTTGGTAAAAGCCGGGGCACCAATAAATATGAAGGGCGCAATCTGAATGTAATTGGAACGCCAAACTATGGCGGGGCATATTATATGTTTTTAGCTAAAGTATGCGGGTTGGACGTATCAGATTTCACGATGAGGAATAGAAAAGTACTTTTTAAAAACAATGAGTTCGTATTCTACACTGTAGCCCATGAGGAGTTACAAGAATTTCATTTGGAGCTAACAGAGGGTGATATTATACAGGCAGCGCACCGGGCAAGACCAATCAACCATGATGTAACTGTAAAAGTATATTCGAATTTGCCTATACCACATGCTGAATTAATATGGTGGAAAAGAAACACCCCTAACCAGTAAATCATCGAATATAAAAATAAGCCAAAATAATATGACTACAAACTTACGTAATGCTCTTACCTTAATATGTACTGAGTTGACAAACTCTATAGAATTAAAATTTCAACGACAGCCCCTTGGTTGCTGCTACCTTATCGGTCATTGCTTAGCGGAAGGACTAACTAATGCTGGATTTTTCGCAGAAGAAATTACCGGGCATTTAATTTTAAAAGATAAGTTTAATAAATCTTTAGTTTATGGAAACGCAAAATTTAAAGGAAAACTGGTAGGATATTATCACACGTGGTGCACACTAAAGTATGGGGAGGAGACCATAGTTATTGACCCAAGTTTACGGTACAGTAAAATTGCTTTGAAAACACTATTTGGAATCAAATTAGATGTAAATCTACCCGACATTTTAATATCAAATGACTTGCAAGGGAATTCGTATCGCTACATTCAGGATGAGAAACTGACAATAAAATCCAAAGAATTTTTAAGGACGGTTAATATGGAAGCAATCAAACAACTAACTGGCTGCGTTACTAACAGTACTGTGAAACTTTTGAGAAATTGATTAAATTATTTATTGATTAAATAATACCCCCGCTAAGGTTAGATTAGGGTTAGTCCTTGGATAATATGGTGATTATAACTTTGAATCATTAAAAATCAAAGTGGCTAACTCTACCTCTAAACCGTGTGCAACTTCATGTAAATAGTATATCGAAGGGTTAATTTTACCAGTCTCTAAACGTTGAATCGATTGTTGGTCTTTATCAATAGCGTGCGCAAGTTGCTTCTGAGTAATACCTTTTCCCTCCCTAATTTCACGGATTCGTTCGCCAAGATTTTTAAGAAATACCTCTTTCTGCATCGAGGTATAATTTTAATCTATGAAATTTGATTAAAACACAACGGATATGTTGTATTTCTCAGATATTTTTTTAATTTTTGTTTAACCATAAATCATCATGCAAGACAATAAAAATTCATACGAAAGCATAAAATCTGATGTCAAAGGGGCTGCTACCGGTTTATTTTTTACTGGTGGATTTATTTTCTTGATTATCGTCTTACTTTCAATCATTGTAGCGGTTTGTAAGAGTGGCTTGGAAAGTGGATTTAAAACAATAATTGTAGTTATCTTGGGAGGGATATTAGCATTATCATTCAATAATAAAGCACGTACATGGATATTAGGAGCATGGTTAATATTACTGGTTGCAGCAATAGTTTTACCAATGTTTTTCCTTGCCTTTTATATAATGTATTCAGGATTGAAATAGGCTTTATAAGTGAGCAAACCTGTTTTATTTTTGCTATATGAGGAAAAATTCCAAAATTACAGATGAGAATAAATATCGTATCACACTTTTTAACACCAATTGGAAAGAAGAATTTTTAATTTATAATTTCCCGTTATTACCCATGCCCGGCGACATAATTGAAATAAACAAAGACCGAGAATTGTTCTTTGTTTATTCAAGAGGCTTTGGGATTTTCAAAAGGGAAAGCATTATAGACGTTACACTATATGGGGTCATGGAAAATGACGACCATCAAAGTCGAAGTCGTTGGGACAGTTTTAAAGCAGAATTAGCAAGCGAAGGCAAATAGGGCACCTTTGAAATCGGTGGAAATATGCTTAACAGATTTAAAATAACGTTCGTTAGTACGTTTCAATTTGATACCTTTTATACCTACACAAGCAATGCTTTACCACTATTAGGCAACATTGTTGAATTCGAAGCAGGTAAAACTTTTTTTCAAATCACAAAAAGGCGGTTAATCCCACTATCGGAGAATGGTTACACAATTTACTTGTTATATGGGAACTTTTTTGGCAAAAGGGTTAACAGGATTGAATTCGATAATTTAAAAAATCGATTAGCCGGAACTGCAATAGATATTGAATTGAATAGTTACGGAGATATTCTTTTTCCTGAATTTTTGTATTAAAAACAATTGTACCAAAACCGGGTATTAACGTTCCTTTTGGTACTTCTATTCTGCTTTAAAGCCCCCACCAGGGGGCAGTATTTATTGGCATATACAGAATTTTGTATAGAAAACGGATAAATTGTCCATCTGACGCTCGTAAGGTGGGAGTAACCAACAAATTTGATTCAATTTCATTTGATTTTTAAAGCGGGGCAACTAAAGCCTTAACTTTCATCACCGTTTTTGTTGACACCTCGGCAACCTTAGCAATCTCCCTAACAGTTAAACCTTTCCTTAATCCTTTTATAATTTGTTGCGATGCTGATTTTTCTAAAAAACTCTTATCGTTTTCAGATGTACCAGCCGGGCGACCCAATTTTCCACCGTTCTGCACGTAAACTAATCTGCCCACGCTGGTGCGTTCCTTAATGTTTTCGAGTTCCATTTGATAAAGTGAAGACATTACCGAACTAATCATATTCCAAATTGGATTACGTTCACCATTAGGACGTGACTGTAAGCCCAAGTTGCGCACAATAACGTTAACTTTCTTTTCCTCTAACCATAACAACACATTAATAACATCCCCGGTGTTGCGACCAATACGGCTAAACTCTTCAATAACAATTTCTTCAACTTTACCAGCTTCAACCAATTTAGTTAATTCCTTACCTTTTGGGCGGTCTTTAAATGCAACGCTCCCGGATATTTTGTCAAGGAATACAGAATCATATTTTTCAGTGTCTGCGGTAAATCTATTTCCTGTTTGGATTTGAGTTGATACTCTGTTGTATTTTATTCTCATAATGTTGTTGTTTTAATCACACATTAAATATACAACAAATCCGTTGTTTTTACAAATAATTACAATAATTTTTGATAGGAAAGTTGTGCTACTTTTAACCATGAATTTAAGTATAACAAGGAATAATTTCTAAATGCGGAAACTGCTGAAAATCGATAAGAATATTTTAAGTAAAAAAAATGGAATATTTTTTTGTGTTTAATGTAAAAATGTCTACATTAGTTTATTCAATTCAATATTATGGCAAGAGCAATAATTACTTACAACGAATTTAAAGATATTTTAGGTGAGCAAGTTTTAACAGCATACAGTGACTGTATAAGGAAAGGCTTTGATGACCAATTAGAACTTTTGAAGTTTAATGCATCATTAGATTGTTTTGTTGAGTTAGACTCAACTACGAAAGCCAAATTTACCCATAACCGTATTTGCGGAAGGTTACAAGAAACCTTCAAAGGTAATAGTAGCATTAGCGTTGACACAATTCGTCAAATAATTATGGTAAACATATCAGATAAAGTTTTGATTCGTCAAAAGAAGTTTCGCTCTTATGGTAATATTTCATCGTATTCTACTAAACAACATAAGAAGTTTTTAAAACAATCCAGCATTGAAGGTTTTCCCGAAGAGCCAACATTTATTGTTGGAGGATATATGATGGATAAAACCAATACCGGAATGTTAGGCGTTTACTTTGCATGTTATAGCGCAAATGGAATTGAGTGGTTTACAAGATTAGGCGAATATGTCCACGAACAACAAAGAATTGACTTTAATCCTGTCGTGACAAGAAAAACCGAGGAAGCCTATAAACCATTGAAAACTAAGCTTACCAAAATGAAGGTTGTCCATAATCAAAATTCAAGCAATACACAAAACGGCACATTAAAATAAATTTAGGTGGTTTGTATGGATAAAATTAATTATCAATTAATTACTATCGCAAGGGAAATAGAAGGTTACACACAAAAAGAATTTGCTGCTGCAATAAAGATAGAACAGGGAACATTATCTAAAATTGAAAATGGACTGATTGAAAAGATATCCGAGGAATTAATCAATAAAATATCGTACGTATTAAACTACCCTATTAGTTTCTTTTATCAAGACTGGAATCCCCTTAGAATCGAAGGACATTATAGACGCAAAGTTTCTGAATCTGTGAAAGCTTTTAAGGAAAATAAGGCTAAAATGACATTAGCTGAGAGGCATTTCAATATCCTTACTGAGCATATCGAACTTCCACCTGTTAATTTCCCAACTTGGGACGTGGAGCACGATGGGGAGGTTAGTATGTGTGCAAAATACGTAAGAGAATTTTGGAGAGTACCAAAGGGACGTATTGATAATGTCACCGAATTATTAGAGCAGAACGGCTTCGTGATTATTGAAATTGAGTTGTATGAAACAGATGGGTTTAGTGCATTTTCGAATTCAGGTACGCCTTTAATTTTTGTGAATAAGAACTTACCGGGCGATAGATATAGATTAACCATTATGCACGAAGCCTTTCATTTTATACTTCACCACGGTAAAAAGATTGTGCCGGAAAGAGATATTGAGAAAGAGTCGTTTGAAGGCGCAAGTGAGTTCATGGTGCCGATTTATGAAATAGAGCATCAATTGACAAAACTGTCAATTTCTAAGTTGATGGATTTGAAAGCTTATTGGAAAATGTCAATGCAAGCAATTCTTTATAAAGCCCGTCATCATAAACTAATTTCTGAATCGCAATCTCAATATCTTTGGAGACAATTTTCAGCGGCGGGTTATAGGAAAAATGAGCCGATTGATATCCAAAAAGAAAGACCTATTATATTTAATGAAATATTGGACACCTATTTGCAAGAATGGAAGTATTCTAACGAGGACTTGAAAAACTTATTGAAATTCAATCAAATAGACGAATGGTACTTCAATAAAGGGATTAAATTGAAATTGTTAAAACGGTCGCTCTAAATCTAAACAAGCTAAAAAATAGAATCGGAATTGGTATCAATAGTACATAATAGATATTTAAAATGAAGGAAAAGATTGGAGAAATAATGACTTGCTTTCTTGGATTGGAAAAAAGAGGAATATCAGAAACAGTTTATACCAATGGAATTTTTTCTTTTAAATACGGTGGAGGTAAGTTTATATTGATAGGGAGTGTAGCCCCCAATTTATTAACTGGTTTTATCAACGCTTACCATGAAACACCTTTTGAGGGTGACAAACATATGATTGAGGTCGCTGATTTCGAAATTCTCGTATCTAAAGACAATTGGGGATTTAGTTACAAAATTAAAAATTACATTGATTTTAATCCAGATGATTACCGCAGAATGGTTGATGATAAAGGATACATGAGGATTGAGCAGGATGATTTACTTTATATCTTTCCGAATCAATTCGTTTCTAAATTAGTTAAAGATAATTTTCGCATATATTTAACATGATTAGCGTAAAACGATTTTATTTAACTGGTGCTGACGGCAAAAGATATAGCGGCACTATCGACTTTTACCAGTATCAAGGCGAAGACATATTTAGCTTTCGTTTTGATTTTAGTGGAGACAGGTTTAATGTGAAAAAAAATGAAACTGTATGGTGTTACGGTGGCGGAATGGAAAGCTACTTAAATAGTTGGGTTAGCGAATTAGGTTTACAAATTGAAGCAACAGCACATCTTTAAAATGGCACAATCAAGAAAAGTTCGGTCAGATATATTAGTTGGAAACCTTGAAAAAAAACTTGGGTTAGAACCGGGTGCCATAAGAAATCCTGACGGGTCGGACGCCCGAAGTAACAAAAAACTCGCCACACTGCGTAAAGAATTTAGTAAAGCGAAGGGCATTAAAGTTAAAACCAATCCATCTATCTCAAACAAGTCACTTGCGAAAGCATCCAAAGCTATAAACGCCATTGCCGGACTTACTACAAAAGTAGCCTCTAATACCAAATCTGCCACTGCAAAAGTCGTTCCAAGAACCACGGCTAAAAAGCCAGTCAGGGCTTCAAAGACAGTCATCAAGTCTAAGCCAGAAGGTTCAACGAAATCTGTTACTAAACCTAAGCCAGCGGGTACAACAAAGTCAATCACTCAAACCAAATCAACTGCCGCAACCAAACCTATAATATCAAAGCCGAGAACAACTAAATCTCCTAAAAAAAATGGCTAAGGTTAAAGACTACGATAGGAATGTATTTATCAACTGTGCGTTTGATGCCAATTTTTTAAACATTTTCCGAGCGATTGTTTATGTCGTTCATGACTGTGGTTTTATTATTAGATGTGCATTAGAAACAGGAAATAAGGATGGTGTAAGGATTGATAAAATAATTAAGATAATTGAGCAGTGCCGTTACGGCATTCATGATTTGTCATGTTTGGAAATTACCAAAGAGAGCCCACTGCCACGTTTCAATATGCCTTATGAGTTAGGAATTTTTATGGGTTGCAAACATTATGGGGATGCTCACCATAAGAAAAAGGATTTTTTAGTGTTGGACAGCCAACCTCATCGTTATAAAAGAGTGATTTCTGACCTCGCAGGTTACGACTTCCCAAGCCATAATAATGACCCTATGGCTGCAATTGCCAGTGTCCGGGATTGGTTTTCAGAAAGCACATCTAAAGTACTTCCCGGAGCTGTTTATTATCAAGAGAGGTATAGAAATTTCATGAATGTTTTTCCTGATTTGTGTGCCAGTATGAAAGCTGACATTAATACTTTAAATTTTAGGGATTATTATGCACTTGTCAGCGTTTGGATACAAACGCAAAATGGACAAATTTTACAAGATGAAATTAACTAAATCAGCAGATTAACGGCGTTATCAATCATTTTTAAATTGCGTCACTTAATGCGTCACTTAAACAAAAAAGAGTTTTATTATCCGATAATTTTTCTTACCTTTAATCAAGCTCTTTTATCTGATTTAATGTATAAAATCGCTGTTTTAAGTTCTTTTAGACTGAATTAAGGCTCGCAAGAGGTTCGAGAGCCTCTGCATTAAGAGTCAGTTGCTCTACCGGCTGAGCTACCAAGTCATGCGCTGTATTTACAGCGGGTCGCAAATATGCAGAAATTTATTGGTGTCGTAAAGTGTTGAAAATAAAAAGTCCGAAAGGTTATCGTTGAATGACAATTTCCTTTCGGACTTTTAAATGTTATTATAGTTTACACAGCGGCGTATAAATCTTCGCGTTGTTTTTGTACTACAGCGCTGTTGATATACTCGTCATAAGTCATCAATTTATCAATGTAGCCGCCCGGGGTTAGTTCAACAATGCGGTTGGCGACGGTTTCAACCAATTCATGATCTCGTGAGGTAAACAGGATGGTGCCACGGAAGTCTTTCATGCCATTATTAAGCGCTGTGATCGATTCCAGGTCAAGGTGGTTGGTAGGTTCGTCAAACATCAGCAAGTTGGCTTGTTGCAACATCATACGGCTAAACATACAACGCATTTTCTCGCCACCCGATAGTACATTACTTTTTTTCAAAACTTCTTCGCCCGAGAACAGCATCCGGCCTAAAAAACCACGGATGAACTGATCGTCCTTTTCGCCTGGTGAGTATTCGCGCAGCCAGTCAATCAGGTTATCATCTTTGCCTTTAAAGTATTCAGCGTTATCAATAGGGATATCAGCCGGATTAATGGTTACGCCCCATTTAAATGTACCTGTATAGTCGGTATCCCTGCCGGTTAAAATATTGTACAGGGCAGTAGTAGCCAAACTATTTTGCGATAGGATAGAAATTTTATCGCCTTTATTTACGGTGAAGCTGATGTTATTAAATAACAGTTCGCCGTTAAGGGTTTTCTTTAAATTTTCAACCTGTAGAATCTGGTCACCGGCTTCACGGCCAAGATTGTTAAATATGATACCAGGGTATTTACGGTTTGATGGCTGAATTTCGTCAAGGTTAATTTTATCCAAAGCCTTTTTACGACTGGTCGCCTGTTTTGATTTGGAAGCGTTTGCGCTAAACCGGCGGATAAATTCCTGCAACTCTTTAACGCGTTCTTCAGCTTTTTTATTCTGATCCGCACGTTGCTTTAACGCCAACTGGCTCGATTCATACCAGAAGGTATAGTTACCGGTGTAAATGGTCATTTTAGCAAAGTCGATATCTACCACATGCGTACAAACGGTATCAAGGAAGTGCCTGTCGTGCGATACTACCAGAACAATAGCTTCATATGAGGCCAGGAAGTCTTCTAACCAGCTTACGGTATGGATATCCAAATCGTTGGTAGGCTCATCCAGTAATAAGATATCAGGCTTACCAAATAGGGCTTGTGCTAATAACACACGTACTTTTTGGGTGTTATCCAAATCTTTTACCTGGTTATAATGAAACTCTTCTTTGATACCAAGATTGCTCAGTAGGGTAGCGGCGTTACTTTCGGCATTCCATCCGTCCATTTCGGCAAAAAGATTTTCCAGTTCGCCGGCGCGTTCGCCGTCGGCATCGGTAAAATCTTCCTTAAGATAAATGGCGTCTTTTTCTTTCATTACGGCATACATCTCCTTATGGCCCATCATTACGGTTTCTAACACCGAATATTCGTCAAACGCGTAGTGGTTTTGACTTAATACCGCCATTCTTTCGCCGGGAGTAAAACTTACCGATCCGCTGGTAGGATCGATATCGCCAGAAAGAATTTTTAAAAATGTTGACTTGCCTGCACCGTTAGCACCTATAATGCCATAGCAGTTGCCCTGAGAAAATTTTAGGTTAACGTCTTCAAATAAAGTACGCTTACCGTAACGTAAAGATAAATTGGATACCGTGATCATGCTGCACCTGTAATTTGGCGCAAAAATAAGCTAAAAACTTCGTTTTGTGGTAACCTGTGCCGATATTATGTTTGGCAGGGGATATCGGGAAATTAGTTCTCAATAATATTCCCCAAAAAAAATATCAGCGTGGACGCAATTACTCATATTACTTATGATTGACAAACTAAATGCCTCATTTTCACGTTATATGATATAATTAACCAATCATAAATTTATGGAACAACCTTTGACTATACTTTTTCAAATAATTTATTAAAAAAATATAACACAAGTCATGGGAGCATTAATAGTAGGATTAGTTGTTATCAACATAGTAATAGCTATCAACAATATACAAAAACGTAAAGTATACTAATAGCCAGTTGAGATGCTTAGCTTAATAAGGTTTTTAAGCTTTGCGTTTCATGATCGGCTAATTTTTGCAGGGGCCCCGAAGCGAGCATCTTTAACATCATGCTAAGTTCTGCATCAATAGTAAAAACTACTTCCGTATGGTCGTTATGGAAAGATAACGACCATTTTAATTTCAAATCAAAAGGGGGCTTCGTCGCCGGTATAATTACTATCTCTTCATTAGTAAGCCTGCTATCAATCTTTAAAGCCAATTTAGCCATGTTTGGGATGCTAAAACTGGCTTCATCAACAGATGATTTCCACTCCTGTATGCTATCGGGCATTAGTTGCTGGTGATTGTTAAAATCGGCCAGGTAGGTAAATACTTCATTTACGGGTTTATTTATGCTGATAGCACTGGTAAAAGTGGTCATTTTTTAGATTTGAGATGTTAGATATGAGATTTGAGATCGTTGCTCTTAGTTAAGCAAATTAAGAGCAACGAAATCGAGGTCATCAAAAAAATCAACGGTCTTAGCTCGATGCTATTTGTCCCCAGGTTGATGGGCTTTCGCGCCATTGGGTTAAAACGGCAACATCTTTTTCGCTGATGTATTGGTTAGCCTCGGCATATTTAATCAGGGCGTTATAGTTTGATAAAGTTACAAACGGGCACCCCGCGTTTTTAAAGTTTTCTGTAGCCACATCAAAGCCATAGCTAAAAATAGCCGCCAAACCTGCAACTTCAAAACCAGCGCTTTTTAAAGCATCAACGGCTTGCAGGCTGCTTTTACCGGTCGAGATCAAATCTTCAATAACTACAACTCTTTTACCTGTGGTGGTTGGTACATCGCCTTCAATTAAGCTGCCTGTGCCGTGTTCTTTAGCTTTGGCACGCACATATATAAAAGGAAGGCCCATTTCCTGGGCAACTAATGCACCTTGGGGAACTCCCGCTGTAGCTACACCGGCTATACAGCCAACACTACCAAATTTTTCCTGGATAATAACCGTTAATTGCTGCCTGATATAGGTGCGGATTGACGGATGAGACAGCGTTACGCGGTTATCGCAATAAATTGGCGATTTCCATCCCGAAGCCCATGTAAAAGGATTGTTAGGTTGTAATTTAATTGCTTTAATTTGCAGCAGGAATTCGGCAACCTGCTGTTCTATCTCATTATTATTAAACATGGCTCAAAAATACAGAATTTATATTAACGAAAAAGTTATCCTGTTAACAGAATCAACTCCTCATGGAGTTGAATTGTATGAAAAGCTTGATGCAGAGACTTTTGACCTCAAAATAATTTACACCTGGATATTAGCTAACCCCAAAAAGCTGTTTTATATTATATGTAAAGATGCTAAAGCGTTCCTGAAAACCATTAAAAAAAGCATTACACTTATTGAGGCAGCAGGTGGCCTGGTAAAAAATACGGCGGGTCATTATTTATTCATTTACCGTAACGATAAATGGGATTTGCCCAAAGGTAAAATTGAGAAGGACGAAAAAGTAAAAGAAGCTGCAGTGCGTGAGGTAGAAGAGGAGTGTGGTATCAAAGTAAGCAAGCTGAACGAAAAGATTTGTAAAACCTACCACGTATACATTAACCGCGGCGACATCGTACTGAAAAAAACGCACTGGTTCAGCATGGATTGTAAGGGTAAAGAAAAGCTAAAACCCCAAAAAGAGGAAGGTATTACAGATGTACGCTGGTTTGAAAAACACCATATTGAGCCTATTATCGATAATACATTTCCATCTATATTAGATGTACTGCACAAAGAAAAGCTGGCTACAAATAAGCTAATGCCTCAGTAGGGATAAACTGCGATACATCGCCGTGGTGACGCATAATTTCGCGCACGATGGTAGAACTGATTGACGAGTATCCCGGCTTACTTACAATAAAAATGCTTTCAATATCGGGTGCCAGGGAATGGTTCATCTGGGCTATTGCTTTTTCGTATTCAAAATCTGATACGGTACGAATACCCCTGATCATGTAGGCAGCGCCAATGCTTTTGCAAAAGTTTACGGTTAAGCCTTCGTAAGCAACAATATGAATGCGGTCGTCGTTCTTAAAAACGGCCCTAAGCATTTGCTCACGCGTTTCAATGGTCAAAAAGCCTTGTTTGGTGCTGTTAGCTCCTATACCAATGTAAACCTTATCAAAAAGATTCACAGATCGTTTTACGATATCCACGTGGGCCTTGGTAACCGGGTCAAATGAACCAGGGAAAAGAGCGATCTTCATAGTACTGATGTTAATGCCTTACCAAAAGTAATAATGATTTTGAATGTTTAGCAACTTATATTGAAGCTAAAAGCGTAATGCATAAAGCTCAAAGCCAATATCTTGTTTATCAATACAGTAAATGTGTGAATTGTAAGATCAATTATTGACCTCTATGTAAGTACAATTTAAACGGACTCAATATCTTCCAGGTTATAATAAACTTTAAGCCCGTTTTCTTTGGCTATCCGCACATCTTCGTCGGCCCCTTTTGAGGCGCCGGCTATTCTGAAAATGGCATCGCATCTGGCCAATACCCGGTGAGATACGGGGTAGGAAATTTCTTCGTAAGCTTTATCGCCGGGATGTTTTGACCCGGCCTGTTTTAAAAGTGGTAAGGCAAACCATTCGCCAATAACGGGGATATGCCCGGCGCGGAAAATAGGTAAGGCAACTGCTTCCATCTTTCTTAAGTTTTCGGCCATTAAAGCCGGAGCATCATTGGTGCCTGAGCGATAGGGCCCTGCTATCAGGATAAGTAAAGGTTTGTTGTTCATGATAGTAAATTGCTGATTTGCAGGTGTTGTAAAAGTATAATGGTTTTGCCGTCTTTAATTTGACCGGTAGTCATCATTTCAATGGCTTGCGTAAAGGGGAGTTCCAATACCTCAATATCTTCATGTTCGTGGTCCAGGCCGCCGCCATCACTTATTTTCATGTCAATGGTGTATTCGGCTATAAAAAAGTAAAGCAGCTCTGTTACTGATCCAGGCGACATGTACGCTTCAAATACTTTCTGCAGGTTGCTGATCTGATAACCTGTTTCCTCTTCCGTTTCCCGGCGGATGCAATCCTCTGCGTTATCTTTATCCAATAAACCGGCACAACATTCAATCAACATACCGTCGGCGTTGCCGTTGATGTAGGTCGGTATTCTGAATTGCCGGGTAAGGATCACTGTTTTTTTATCGGTGTTGTATAACAAAATTGTGGCGCCGTTCCCCCGGTCATAAGCTTCGCGACTTAACTCCTGTACCGAGCCGTCTTTTTTTGTGGCCTCAAACGTTACCTTATAAAGTGTGTACCAGTTATCTGATAGCACATTCTTTTTTAATATTTTAATTTTATTCATTAAGTTGATTTAATTTGATCGATTTTGATTATTTTTGAACAAATCAGCAATATTTAAATGAACTTTCAAAAAAGAAAACAAAATATACTTGATAAACTGAATGTTACGGGCGAAGTAGACGTTAAGGAACTTGCCGCCGAATTAGGCATTTCAGAGATCACCATCCGCAGGGATTTAAATCAACTGGCTAATGATGGCCTGCTTTACCGTACGCATGGTGGCGGCATGAAGGTCGACCCGTTGGCAAAGCCAATTGATTTTGTAAATAAATCGGCTCAGAACGCCGAGGTGAAAGACTTAATTTGCCGCAAAGCTGCCGAGCATATCCACGATGGGGATATTATTTTTATGGATTGCGGTAGCACGGTTTTCAGGCTTTGCCAGTTTATAAAAAACAAAAAGATTAAAGTGATCACCAACTCTTTACCAGTGATTTATGAGTTGCAAAATTGCGCAGTATCGCTAAACATCATAGGAGGGGAGTATAACGCCGAACGACAGGCCGTGCATGGCAAAATAGCCAATGAGCATATTGCCCGCTATCGTACCGGGAAAGCATTTTTAGGTGTGGATGGCATTTCACAAAACGGCCTGTTTGCCAACAGCGAACTGGAGGCCGAGATTACCTTAGCCTACATTAATCAAAGCGCCTACACTTACATGCTATGTGATGCCGGCAAAGTGGGTAAAGAAACCTACCTTAAATTTGCCGACATAAACCAGGTTGGAGCAATTATTACCAATGCCGATGATAGTAAGCTTGATTGCTTTAAGGATACTGCTTTAGCTATTTTAAAGGTGAAATGATAAGGCTTTAACTATTTTATTTTTTGTGCAAAGCCAAAGCGATTCATTTTTTTACCCAAACCCGGTAATTGATCAAAGGCCTGGTATAAAATGTGGTTGTTATTGGTTACAATGCCCTTAAAAATACCGGCTATGTTTTTCTGCAAGGCGTCATTTTCTTTTCGCAATGCGGTGGTATCTGCAAGGTTAATGTTGGTTTTGTAATTGATTGAAGGATAAATCCCTTCTTTCCCTTTTTCGCCAATAAATTGTGGACTTACGCCAAAAATAACCGGATTGGTTTTTACCTGGCTAACAGTAATAGGGAATTTATAAGAGGTATTTGCCTCTTTCAAAATTTTTGAATAGAGGTCTTTCATCTCCGATTCATTTTTATACTTAAAATAAGTGCCTCCCGGGCTTCCTATCTGCCCGGCAATAATAATCATATCGGCCGCGTCAATTAAATCCCCCGTATTGTAAAGTTTTAGAGCATCTTTATAGTAACCAGGCGCATTTTTTCCAATAACCTCATATTCGCCCATTTGTAGTATGTTCAATTTCCAGTCATCGCCGTGCTTTCCGTAAATGGCAATAATTAGCATACTGTTTACAGTGCCCGTGGTTTTTAATAACGATACATACATTTCTTTATTTAATGCCAGGTAGCTAACTGTATAGTCGTCGGTGCCACTAATTGCAGGCATTACGGTATTAGATATGTTTGTTGTGGTATTTTTAACGTAATAACTATCTATAGTCATGTATCCTGATCCCGTTGTTTGAAGCGCAGGTCCAACCTGGTTTATAACACTATCCAAACTTTTACCGGCACCCTTTATTAATTCGGGCGATAGAATTTGTTTTAGATCAGTGAGGTTCTGCCTTTTGATATCGTCATAGAGTTGCTTGTTTAAAAGCTCTACCTGGCTTTTAATCTCGGGTTCAATGTGGTCATTTACCCATGTACCAGAAGTGCCAACACGGCAACTTAAGCCAAGCAAGCTTATGCCGGCTACAACAATTACGGAAAGATATTTTTTCATCTTGTTAAGATAAGGTTGGGGAAGGTTTATTGTGCTTTAAAAAACGAAAACGACGAATGCCCGTATTTGCGTTGCTCTACAAAACCAGGTTGCTGACTAAGGTTTTGCATCGATTGATGTTCAACTATCAGCAATGCACCGGGCAGCATAATGTTACGCTCAAAAACTATTTTAGGTATTTCGGGAATTTTGTTCAGATCGTACGGCGGATCGGCAAAAATAAGGTCGTATTGCTCTGTTTCTATTTGCAGGTATTTAAAAACATCCTCTTTATAAACCTTAATCTGGGTTTGTTTATGCTGGCGCGATATATCCTTCAGGTAATTTACACAATGGATGCTCCTGTCGACAGATATCACTTCGGTCGCGCCTCTTGAAGCAAATTCCATACTGATATTGCCGGTACCGCTAAACAGGTCAAGCACTTTAATGCCCTCAAATTCAATTTGATTGAGCAGGATATTGAACAAAGCTTCCTTGGCCATATCGGTAGTAGGGCGTACAGGTAGGTTTGTAGGTGGATTAAGCCTTAAGCCCCTTAAAGTGCCTCCGATGATACGCATAGTGACAGGGCAGCAAGTGAAAAGATCTTATGACCTTCAATTTCGTGAGGAATCTCCAGGGTTTTGATCGGGTTGATGGCTACCTTGCCAAAAAACTCGGCCAGGCGACTAAAAACTTTATCGTCGGCATCAATTTCGCCACTTAAATAAAGGTAAGTATAAGCGGGTTGCAGCCCAAGTTCGGCGGTTACCAGCGATACAAAGTATGCCAGTTCATCCTCGCCGGTAAATTCAAAGGTATTGTAAAAACGAAGTTTGCTGAAGCTAAAGTTGGCAATTTCTACTGTTTGACCACTGATGTTAAGGTAAAGGTCCCTATCCCCCGGCTGATTGCGGGCAATGGCATTAAGCCAGCCTTTTGATGCAAAAACACTGTTGCGCAAACCAAACTCATCGGCCGCGTTCAATACAGTTTCTGGGGTTTTATAAATGATGAGGTTTTTGCTATCCAATGGTTGAGCTAACACTTTTTCGTCGGCGCTTACATCCAGGAAACGGGCAAGGTCGGCCAGTTTATCCTGTTTAAAAACGCTTTGTGGCAATAGCGAAAAGCCTGTAGCAGGTAAGCCTATAACTACTTTTTTGTAATTGGCAGATAAAAGATCAAGTAATTCCTGCGGGTTGCTCAACTCATCTAAAGGATGGTTATTAGCCGCGGCCACCAGTTTGTTTTGATCGCTTACCGCGTATGAAAACGATGTTTTATCCAGTTGCAGCAATAAATTATAATCCTGAGCCTTATCAAGGCTAAAATCATCGTCGTGGTAATTGTAGTATTGTTCGCTCATGCCAGTTTAACAAAAGTAATATTTTTTAGCAGATACCAAATAGGCTGCTCTTAAAAACGGAATAACCCTTTCAATACAAAACTAAATATTAACGAAACAAGAAGGCAAATAAGAATAGCCCGACCAACCGGTTTAGGATAATAGTCATTATCCGGGAAATACTTATTGTAAAAGATTCGGGTAAGTAGAAAGCCACCTAAAAAATTTATTGATAGGGTTAAAACCACAACGGATAAAAGACGCAAGGTGTCGGCAGGACTTTGCGTTCCTTTTGCCGCCAGGTCTAAAACTTTGGGATCAATTCTAATTCCGGCTAAAGCAACCAGGTACATGGTAAGAAAATAATAAAAAAACGAAAAGCTGATAACACGGCCTATCTCCTTTTTATAGCCGGCGTTGTACATATTGATAACTAAAAAAGCGCCTCCAAATAGTACATTAAAAAAAACGGAAAAACCTATTATTGCACGTTTGGAATAAATATCTACGTAATCTTCTTCCGGCTCTTCTTGCTTGTATTCTTCAAATTCCATGGCCAAATTTATAACTAATCCGCTTAGCTTTTTAATATGGGTAAAGGTTTTTCAATTACTTATCAGCATTTTTGCAGGGTGACAGTAATTGATCATATCCGCAAAGCATTTCCGCATATCCCAAACGGACAGCAGTTAGAACTGTTCGATCGCCTGCACGCCTTTTTGCAAAGCCGTGACGGTGATGAATGTTTTATACTGCGTGGGTATGCCGGTACAGGTAAAACAACTATAGTAGGCGCGCTGGTTAAGGCGCTTAAGCAATATAATTACCGGTCGGTATTGTTGGCACCCACTGGTAGAGCGGCCAAAGTAATTACCAATTATTCGGGTAAAAAAGCGTTTACCATTCATAAACGAATCTATCGTAAAAAGGCGGCATTGACTTTAGATGATGGTTTTGCCATTGCCGATAACCTGGCCAGTGATACCATTTTTATTGTTGATGAAGCATCGATGATTAGCGATGAGGGAATGGCGGGCAGAACATCGTTGTTGTTTGACCTGTTACGCTACGTTTACAACGATAAAAACTGTAAGCTGATGCTGGTAGGGGATACTGCCCAGTTGCCCCCTGTAGGCTCTGATACAAGCCCAGCATTGAGCGAACAGATTATGAAGGATAAGTTCGGCCTATCAATATTTAGATATGAGCTGACCGACGTATTACGCCAGCAAAAGGATTCGGGCATTTTGTTTAATGCTACCGAAATAAGGGATTTGATCAGGAAGGAAGATCTTATAGCTCCCAAAATTGTGACAAAAGGCTTCAAGGATGTTTATCGGATGACCGGCGAACGTTTGCCCGAAGGCCTGGAGTATGCCTATAAAAAGTACGGATACGATAGAACATTGATTATCTGCCGGTCAAACAAGAACGCCAATTTATATAATGGACAGATCCGCAATCGTATCCTCTATCGTGAAGAAGAACTAACCGGGGGCGACCAGATCATGATTGTTAAAAACAACTACTTCTGGTTAAAGGATAATGATGAAAACAGTACCGATTTTATTGCCAATGGCGATATAGCCCGCATCAAAAAAGTACGCCGTACCGAGGATATGTATGGTTTCCGTTTTGCGGATGTACAGATAGAATTTATTGATTACGCCGAAGATCCCGTATTAGATTGCAAGATTCTGTTAGATACATTATATGCCGATTCGCCATCCTTATCACAGGATAACCAAAAGAAGTTTTACGAAGAAGTGATGAAAGACTACGCTCATTTAACCAACAAGCGGGCGATGCACAATGAATTAAAACTTAATCCGTACTACAACGCCTTACAGATAAAGTTTGCCTACGCCATCACCTGCCATAAAGCCCAAGGCGGCCAATGGGATGCCGTATTTGTTGACCAGGGGTATGTAACCGACGAGATGATCAACATGGATTTCCTCCGCTGGTTTTACACCGCCGTTACCCGCGCCACAACCGAACTGTTTTTAGTGAATTTCGATAATCGCTTTTACGAAGTACCCGAGGTTTTTTAGTCATTTTGCTGCGCTGTCATTTTGCTTCGCAGTCATTGGGTCATTTGCTTCGCTGTCATTGGTCATTAGAGTATTGTCTTTTTTCCTTTGTCCCCACGTCCTTATTCCTTGCTCCAAAAATCCTTTGTCTTTTCTCCAAAAAAGATTACCTTCACTTCATAATTACTCCAACAACATATCAAAAAAGGGTAGCCTGATACCCGGCCTGTAATTTACAGGTTTTCGGAAGCGCTGATGGTTCAGCGTAAGTATTAAACACATCTTAAAATTTACAATCTTTATATCACGTAATGAAAATTACCAGGTTACTGGCATTGGGAATTTGCGGCATTATTTTGCATGCACATTTACCTGCCAAAGCAAATACAATTATGGATACGCTAACCAATAAACAAAAAGTACTGTCCTTTTATAAACTCATTGTTGGGCAACGCAAAGCCGAGCTAATCCCGGAGTTTATACTGGAAGATTATAAACAGCATAATCCAACCGTTGCCCAGGGGAGGCATGGCATCACCGGGATGATCAATTACCTTAAAACATTGCCGCCCCCGCCGGTGGATGCCAAATCGCCTATAATCAGGGCCATTCAGGAAGGTGATTTTGTAGTTACCCATCTCGATATCCAATTTATGGGTAAACGCATGGCGGTGATAGATCTGTTTAAATTAAAAGACGGCATGCTGGCCGAACACTGGGACGCCATACAGGAAATGCCCGATCAAGGAGGGAGGGCTGTAACTTCTACTAATGGAACAGCGGAAATTGATCAAACTGCATCGGCAGAAAATAGCAAAGGAGTTGTTACGCAATTTTATGACGCTGTAATTGATAAGAAACCAGCTGCTGGATTTATTAAAGCAGATTATGTTGAACATGACATAGCTGTAATTGCATCAGGGGAGAACCTTGACGGATATCTGCAAGAGGATGCTGAACGAAATATCAAAATTCACCGCATTGTTGCCGAAGGAGATTTTGCGGTTGTCCAATCGCAGTTTAACAGAGAGGGTAAAGCTTATGTTTTGTATGAGATTTTCAGGGTTGAAAATCAACTGATAGCAGAACATTGGAGTGTAGAGCAGGCTGTACCCGATGGGGTAGAGACGGAAAGCATGTTTTAGCAAGAAGTCACAATTTGATCAAAAAAGAAAAGGCACCCATTGGGTGCCTTTTCCTATATTTCATAGTAAATTTTATACAGAGAAACTCTCGCCGCAACCGCAAGTGCGACTGGCGTTGGGATTGTGGAAATTGAAACCTTTACCGTTAAGTCCGTCGCTAAAATCAAGCTCGGTCCCGGCAAGGTACAGGAACGATTTCATGTCCAAAGCCATGCGTACGCCTTGATCTTCAAAAAACTGATCGCCCTTTTTTTCTTCGTTATCAAAATCCAGGTTGTATGATAAACCAGAACAACCACCACCCTGTACAGAAACCCGCAGAAAATACGAGGCATCAAGCCCACCATCCTGCATCAGGTGTTCTATTTTACTTTTTGCTTTATCAGTTACAGTTACCATGGTAAATAGAATCAAGAGTCAAGAATCAAGAGTTAAGACATTATCTCAAAGCCGATTCTCTAATTATTTATTACAGAAAATAAGAACCCAAAGTCAAAAAAGTCTTAATTCTTGACTCTTGATTCTTACCTCTTTTTAGTGGTGTACTTTTTCGATTTCAATTGGCTCTAAGCCGTTTTTTACGCGGAAATCGTTGATCGCTGCTTTAATGGCGTCCTCGGCCAATACAGAGCAATGAATTTTTACCGGCGGAAGAGCCAGTTCTTCAACAATATCCATGTTGTCAATTTTCATCGCATCATCAATGCTTTTGCCTTTTAACCACTCGGTAGCTAAAGACGAAGAAGCGATTGCCGAACCGCAACCGAAAGTTTTGAATTTCGCGTCGGTGATAACATTGTCATCATTCACCTCAATCTGCAGGCGCATAACGTCGCCGCACTCAGGTGCACCAACTAAACCGGTACCTACTTTGTGGCTGCTTTTATCCAAAGTGCCCACATTGCGGGGGTTAGTGTAGTGATCTATTACTTTATCTGAATATGCCATTTTTTTAATTATTGAATTAGTGAGTTATTGAATTAGTGATTAACTCTATTCGTATATTTTTTATCATTAAGGCATCTGCACATTTGAAATCTGCACATCTGCACATTTATTTAGTGTTCTGCCCACTCAATTGAGTTAAGGTCGATGCCTTCTTTAAACATTTCCCAAAGTGGCGACAAATCGCGCAGGTGGGTAACCGCTTTAAGGGTTACATCAATAGCGTAATCAACTTCTTCTTCGGTTGTAAAGCGACCCAAACCAAAACGGATTGATGAGTGTGCCAGATCATCTGATAAGCCTAAGCTTTTCAGTACGTATGATGGCTCCAACGACGCAGATGTACAAGCCGAACCTGATGATACCGCTAAATCTTTCATTGCCATCATTAAGCCTTCGCCTTCAACGTATTTGAAAGAGATATTGGCAACATGTGGTAAGCGGTGTTCAACGTTTCCGTTTACATAGCTTTCTTCTAATACGGTTAAAGCGCTCTCCAGTTTATCGCGTAAAGCTGATAAACGTTTTGCTTCGCTTTCCATTTCTAAGCCGCAAAGTTCGCAGGCTTTACCTAAGCCAACAATGCCCGGTACGTTTAACGTGCCAGAACGCATACCGCGTTCGTGACCGCCACCGTCCATTTGCGCGGTAACTTTAACACGTGGTCCTTTACGGCGTACGTATAAAGCGCCAACACCTTTAGGGCCGTATATTTTATGAGCCGATAATGCTAAAAGGTCAATACCATCAGCGTTAACGTCAACGGGTATTTTACCTACTGCCTGTACAGCATCTGTCATAAACAGCGCGCCGTATTTGTGGGCAATAGCAGATATTTCTTTTATCGGCTGAATAACACCAATTTCGTTATTACCATACATTACCGATACCAGGATAGTTTCGCTGGTCATGGCAGCTTCCAAAACAGCAAGATCAACCAGGCCGTCTTCTTTAACTGGAAGGTAAGTAACTTTGCCGCCTAATTTTTCAACGTGTTTGCAGGCATCAAGTACAGCTTTATGCTCGGTAACGGTAGTTATAATGTGGTTACCTTTATCCTTATACATTTCAAACACACCCTTAATGGCAAGGTTGTCTGATTCGGTAGCGCCAGAAGTAAAAATGATTTCTTTTTCGTTGGCACCAATCAGTTTGGCCACCTGCTCGCGGGCATAATCAACACCTTCTTCTGCAACCCATCCAAAAGGGTGGTTACGGCTGGCTGCATTACCAAATTTTGATGTAAAATATGGTAGCATAGCCTCCAAAACCCTCGGGTCCATAGGAGTTGTTGCGTTATTATCTAAATAAATTGGAACGTTCATAGTTGCTAAGTATATTAACAGAACAAAGATACATAAGTTTTTATTTAAAATCATTCAAAACAAAGCGTAAATTCTCAAACCTGACCATTAATTTACAATATTTGGACATGAACAAAGTGGAGCATATTGGCATAGCGGTTAACAGTGTTAGCCAGGCAGCCGATATTTATCAAAAGTTGCTGAATACACAGGTTTATAAAACCGAAATAGTGGAAAGCGAAGGCGTGCTTACCGCCTTTTTGCAAACAGGACCCAATAAAATAGAATTATTGCAAGCTTTGAACGACGATAGCCCCATAGCCAAATTTATCACCAAAAAAGGAGAGGGGATTCATCATATAGCTTTTGAGGTTGATGACATAGTTGCCGAAATTCAACGCCTAAAAAACGAAGGATTTGTACTCTTAAACGATGTACCTAAACATGGTGCCGATAATAAACTGGTTTGTTTTGTGCATCCCAAAAGCGCCAACGGGGTATTGATTGAGTTGTGCCAGAGGATTTAAGTTGGCAGTTTTGAGTTTGCAGTTTACAGTTTATGAGTGTTTGGTAGTTGTACAATATGCTCGTTATCAGTGCTTGTCGAGTCGGTCATCACTGCCAACTGAAAACTGTTAACTGAAAACTGAAATTATTTTTAATTTGTCACTTTTTTAATTACATTTGCGCCTCTTTTAGAAAGTACAGAAGATAAGTTTATATATAATGAAAAAAGATCTGCATCCAAAAAACTATAGGTTAGTTGTGTTTAAAGACATGTCAAACGAATATGCCTTCATAACTAAATCTTGCATCGATACCCGCGAATCCATTAAATGGGAAGACGGTAACGAGTATCCATTGATCAAATTAGAGATTTCTCATACATCACACCCTTTCTACACCGGTAAAATGAAACTGGTTGATACTGCAGGTCGTATCGATAAATTCCGTACACGTTACAACAAGAAGTAATTGCTTGTTTAATTAAATATTTGTAAGTCTCCCGACCAATCGGGGGACTTTTTTTATTTTTGCGCCATGGCTATTATTCTTTTTGATGATAACGCTCATCAAACTTTACTACCGCTTACCTATACCCGTCCCGTTGCCGATTTACGCATTGGTATACTCACTATTGCCGAAAAGTGGGCTAAGTATTTAAATACCAGTACATCGTTTTTTACCCGCGATTACCTGCAGGGAAAGTTTCCTGTAAGTATTGAAGCCGATAACCTGTTTGTAAATGGGGCAGTTTGCCCCGACGAAAATTTGTTAGATGCTATTGATAAATTACAAACCGGCGAAGCTTTAAAATATAACGACCAACTGCTGGCCGTAAAGTTAAATGCTGCCGATGCCGCCGTTTTTAATACAGCAACCGAATTTGACAGGGTTGTAGCTTACCCCAATCTTTTTGTATCGATAAAATACCCGGAAGATATTTTCAGGAAAAATGATATTGAACTAAGAAAGGATTACGCGTTGCTTACTAAGGGGCGCACAAGTTCCACTATCAGCTCTACCAATGTGATTATCGGTAATGATTTTTTTGCCGAGGAAGGCGCGGTTGCCGAATGTTCAACTTTTAATACCACCAATGGCCCTATTTATTTATCGGCCAATACCGAAGTATGGGAGGGGACCCATATCCGTGGCGCTTTTGCCATTTGCGAACATTCGCAGGTGAAGATGGGGGCTAAAATTTATGGAGCAACTACGGTTGGTCCATATTCAAGAGTTGGCGGCGAGCTGAATAACGCGGTGATCTGGGGCTATTCATCTAAAGGGCATGAAGGTTACCTGGGTAACTCTGTTTTAGGCGAGTGGTGCAACATCGGTGCCGATTCCAATAATTCCAACCTTAAAAATAATTACGATGAGGTACGCTTGTGGGATTATACAACGCAACGTTTCCGTAAAACAGGCTTGCAATTTTGCGGTCTAATCATGGCCGATCATTCAAAATGCGCTATTAATACTATGTTTAACACCGGTACAGTGGTTGGCGTTAGCGCCAATGTTTTTGGCGCCGGCTTCCCGCGTAACTTCGTCGCCGATTTTTCATGGGGAGGCGCACAGGGCTTTGAGACTTACTCGCTCAAAAAAATGTTTGATACAGCCCAAAAAGTATTTGACCGCCGCGATCACCGCGAATTTAACGACACAGAAAAAGATATATTGAAAACGGTTTTTGAATTAACCGAGGAATACAGGAGGTTTTAATTTTTAAGTGAATGGTTGATTGAGTTAGATTAAGTTGAATAGGTTAGAATAAGTTTATTAGGTTGAGTAGGTTGATTAAGTTGAATAAAGCTAAGCAACTTAATCAACCTACTCAACCCAATCTAACTCACTCCAACTAAATCAACCCAATCTAACTCAATCCAACCCAATCCAACTAAATCAACACAATCAACTTAACATACAATGAGAAAAAAAATTATTGCCGGCAACTGGAAAATGAACCTTGATTACAATGAAGGTTTAGGTGTATTTACCGAAATCATCAACATGGTGAAAGACGAAGTTACCGGTACACAGGAAGCCGTTATTTGCAGCCCTTTTATCCATATCAACAGTCTTGTTCAATTGGCTAAAAGCTATACCAAGGTATCTGTAGGCGCGCAAAATGCTCACCAGGCCGAAAGCGGTGCTTTTACTGGCGAGATTTCTGCAAAAATGATCAAATCTATAGGTGCTGCTTACGTGATCCTTGGTCACTCAGAGCGTCGCCAGTATTTTGGCGAAACCAACGAGTTGTTGGCTAAAAAAACTGATACTGTATTGAAGCATGATCTTCGCCCTATCTTTTGCATTGGCGAAACATTACAGGAGCGTGAGGCTAACGAGCATTTTGGTGTTATCAAATCGCAACTGGTTGAAGGTGTATTTCATTTAGATGCTGAGCAGTTTTCGAAATTGGTTTTAGCTTATGAGCCGGTTTGGGCCATTGGTACAGGTGTAACTGCATCATCGGCACAGGCACAGGAAATTCACGAGTTTATCCGCAAAGAAATTGCCGCTAAATACAGCCAGGAAGTAGCAGATGCTACCACTATTTTATACGGCGGTAGCTGCAATCCTAAAAATGCCGCTGAATTATTTGCCCAGCCAGATATTGATGGTGGCTTGATTGGTGGCGCGTCCCTAAAATCACGTGATTTTGTGGATATTGTGAAAGCTTATAATTAAGATATGAGATATTAGATTTGAGATATGAGACGAACGGCATCTGCCCAATCGTTATCATTTCAAACAGAATATCATAAATGATGTTAGGATATGAGGTTTTGGGATCGAAAGAAATCTCAAATCTCATATCTAACATCTCAAATCTAACAAAGGATGAAGACCTTTCTTCCGGTAATCATTGCATTTATGGGTTTCGCTCTTTTTGTGATAGTGAGCGATTTTACCCGTGCCATGCAAATTGGTGATATGGGGGAGGGGAACGTTCATGCCTTTATGGCCTGTTTTTATTATTGCTGGCCGCTGTATTTTGTTGTAGCTGTACTAACACAGTGGGTTATTATCAAACCTGTTTGGAATGCCTTTGTGTTACACTCGGCATTGGGTGCGTTAACAACTTTTATTATTGTAGCCGTTGTATGCGCGCTGGCAGCCGGTGGAGTAGCTTACTTTATCTGGGATGAAAATGCCGGTTATGATAACCTGATCTGGCTTGCTACCATTATGCTGTTTATACAGCTGGCCTATTGGGGAGTTAACTTTTTCATTATGTTTTTGGTGACCGGTAAAACGGTGACGCTGAAGCATGCGATGAAAAAGAAGATGGTTGTGGCAGAGGAATAGAGGAATGACTGTCGCTATAAAAAGATAAAAATAAAACGGGTTTGAAGTTGTAAAATCCGGGGACTCTGAAAGTGGAAATGATAATTACTTTCAACCCAGTAGTCATGCCGAACTTGTTTCGGCACCCCACTTGCTAAGTGCACATCAGGTCGAAAACATGTCCTATGGGGTCCTGAAACAAGTTCAGGATGACTTCAGTTTTATAAATAGTCATGTGTAGGTACTGCAATGACGGTTTTATTATTGGTCATGGTATCACGACAGCATTGCCATTGTTTTCCTCTTCCCCCACGATAATACCCCTTAAAAGAATTTGACTTATGAATTATTACGAACTTTTATTCACCACCATTACTACCGAAGATTACCAGCAGGATTTGTTGATTAACGCTTTGGGCGAGATTGGTTTCGATACTTTTGAAGAGCTTGAACTTGGCTTTAAAGCTTATATTCCCGTTGATGATTTTGATGAAGCTAAACTGATCGAACAGCTTTCGCCTTACCGGGAGTTGTTTACATTTAGCTATGAAGTATCCCTTATCCCGCAAAAAAACTGGAACGAGGTATGGGAGAGCAATTTTGAGCCGATAGAAATTGGTAACGAAATTTATGTGAGGGCAACCTTTCACTTGGCTAAACCGGAGTTTCCGTACGAGATTGTGATTGATCCGAAAATGGCTTTTGGCACCGGTCATCATCAAACCACATCCATGATGCTGGCCATCATGCTGGAGAACGACTATAAAGATAAAAACATACTCGATATGGGTTGTGGTACTGGTATCCTGGCTATTATGGCATCCAAGTTGGGCGCTGCGCAGATTACCGCTATTGATTACGACCCCGTTTGCTACGAGAGTACTATTGAAAATTCGGCACTAAATCAAATAGATAATATTATACCGCTTTGCGGCTCCAAAGAGGCTATCCCGAATGAGCAATACGACACCATATTGGCCAACATTAACCGTAATATACTGCTCGATCAAATGGAGCGCTATGCCCAAGTGTTAAAAATCGATGGCGAAATCTATTTTAGTGGATTTTATGAAACTCCAGATTTGGATATCATTACCGACGAAGCCCGTAAATATGGCTTAAAGTACATAGCACATAAAAAAGATAAAGAATGGGTGGCAGCTAAGTTTGTAAAATAAGCCCCACCCAAACCCTCCCCTGAAGGGGAGGGCTTAAAAGAAAAGTATTAAAGTCTCCCCCTTCAGGGGGAGATTTAGAGGGGAGCTAATATCCCAATGTAAACCTTCTCTTAACAAACTGGTTATTTTCCAGTTCATTAATGATGGCAACCGCCATATCTTCAACACTGATTTCTGCTTTGCCATCGGCATCAAATACAGGCTCATCGGTACCTAAACGGAATTTACCTGTGCGGGTGCCTGGGTGCAGGTTTATTGCAGGGCTCAAAAATGTCCAATCCAGATCTTCTTCCTTTTTAATGATGTTAAGATAGTCACGGGCTGCTGTAGCACCGGTTTTCCATTCGGCCGGGAATTGAGGGCTATCTACTAATTGTAGTTCGGGGGTAATGTATAAACTACCTGCACCGCCAACAACTAATAAACGTTTTACGCCGGCCTGTTTTGTAGCTTTCTGTATAGCTTCAGATCCTTTGATGAAATCATTATACAAATCCGGGTTGCCCCAGCCAGCGTTAAAAGTGTTTACCACGGCATCGTGTCCTTTTAAAACCTCTGCCAGTATATCGGCATCATATACGTCGGCTGCTACGGCGATAAGCTTGTCGCTGATAGCCGTAATTTTTTTGGTGTCGCGTGCTATGGCTGTTACTTCATAACCGCGGCTTAACGCTTCGTTTAATACTGCTGTGCCTACAAAACCTGTGGCGCCTATCAATGCTACTTTCATGATTTGTTGTTTTTATATTGTAATTAAATTTGTTACAGTTTTATTTAAATTTTTTTAATATTTGAATTTTTCCCCAAAATCGGCCAGGGTAATGGTTTTCAATTTGTTGATGATGGATGCATCTACTTCATCGGCCAAATCATCCAGGTGCTCGCCAATTTGTTTGCCTATAGGGCAAGCGGGATTTGGTTTGTTTTTTGCCTGCCCTAACGCAGGTTGTACTTTTACAGCTTTATATACATCACTTAAAGCAATTTTTTTTGCAGGCATCCCCAATGAGTAGCCTCCGGCTTTGCCTTCTTTGCTATCTATCAATCCATATTTACGCAGATTGCTAATTTCCTTACGGACTAATACCGGGTTTATGTTGATGCTGCCGGCAATATATTCAGATGATAGCAATTCACCCGGCTGCGCGTGGAGCAGGGTAAGGATATGTACCGCTATCTGAAATTGTCCGTTCATCTGTAATTTTTAATATTACAGTACAAATATAGATTGATTGTTTAATAATGCAAATAGAATCTTAACTGTTGCTTTTTTAATTACAGTTACATGATATTTGTAGGCATTAATCAAGAGTTAAAAGGCCTCCTGCAGGCTTATTAGCGACAGTTACCGCCCTAAAACACAGCTATTTGTCAATTGTTTTATTTGTTTGCAGTTTTTAATAAAATATTGTTCAAATTAGTTGATAATTAGCCTGATAATAAATATTATTGCAAAGTAATTAACTTTTGCGAAACCTTCACTATTATTAAACTCACATGAAAACACTTGGAAAAAAAATCAGACTGCTACGTCATCAAAAAGGGTGGAGCCAGGAGGACGTTGCAAAACGGTTAGATATTTCCATTCCGGCATTTTCGAAAATCGAAACCGGGATTACCGACATTAACCTGTCGAGGCTTGAACAAATTGCTACTTTGTTTGAAATGTCAGTAGTTCAGTTACTTACATTTAACGATGCCGAGCAGGATCAGAAATTTGTTAATGAATTAGAAACTGTTAACAAACGTTTAATGGATCGTGAAACTGAAGTTATCGATCTGCAAAAAAAAGTAATAGAATTATTTGAGGAGCTTAGGCACTCAAAAGCTACCGCATAAATTTATGCCCGGCCAGGCCGGGCATATTTAAAATATACAACGCATTGTTAGGTGTTTTTTGCCAAATGTGGCCCCTACGGCCGCATGGATAGCAATCATTTTCTCATTAAAATCGCCCACCCACGATAATTCCAGTTCATCATATTGCTTCAGGGGCAAAACGTATTCTTTAAGTTTAATGAATATGGCCGATTCAAGCCCATGTTTCTGATATTTTTGTTTGGTACCCATTACAATGGCCCGCATGCGCGATACGCCTTTCCAACGGTAATATAAAAATTTAAGCTTACCAATAAGGTTGAGTTTACCGTTAAGCGGTTTTAACATCTGGTTGGCATCGGGCAAAATAATGATAAAGGATGCAGGTTCATTATCAATGTAAGCAAACCAGATTAGCTTTTCGTCCATCAATGCTTTCATTTTGGCAAAGCTTTCGGTGATGGTGGCCTGGGTTATGGGTACAAAGTTTTCAAAGTCGCGCCAGGCATCATTATAAATCTCAATAAAATCGGCCGCGAATTTATCCAGCTGCTTCACCTCAAAATGCCTGAAATCGTACCCCGGCTTTTTAATTACCCAGTTGGCTATTTTGGTAAATCGTTCTGAGAAGGGTTTGTGTACATCCAGGTGATTGGTAATTTGCTCATATTGGGTTTTAAAGCCGTAATCTTCAAAAAAGGCCCTGTAGTAAGGGAAATTATAATTCATGCCATAGGAGGGATGCGTAAACCCTTCTACCAGCAATCCCCAAAAGGTATCATTCTCGCCAAAGTTGATGGGGCCGTCCATAGCTTGCATACCATTATCCTGCAACCATTTTTTTGCGGTATCAAACAATAAAAAAGCGGCTTTTTTATCATCAATACATTCAAAAAAGCCCATGCCGCCGGTAGGCTGCTCATAATGATAGGCTTTTTTATTGTTGATAAAGGCAGCCACCCGGCCAATAAGTTCGTGATTGTCATTATAAAGCACCCAGCGGGTACATTTACCGTCCTGGTGAAAATTGTTTTTTGCGGGATCGAACACCGCCTCCACATCATTATCAAGCGGGCAAACCCATACCTGATCATTTTTATATAGAATGCGCGCAACGTTTAAAAAAGCTTTTCCCGACGCCTTATCTTTTACTTCTGTTATAACCATAAGGTAGGATCAATATAAAAAAAGCATTCAGGGCATAAGCTCTGAATGCTTTGTCAATAAAATATATGTGCGATTAATGATTAATAATCGTCGTCGTCGTCATCATCAAATGAATCATAACCTCTGCCCAGATCATCATCTAAAGGGCCGTCAAAATCATCATCATCGTCATCAACTTTTTTCTTGGTTTTTGGCGCGAGATTCAGATCGTCATCGTCTTCATTGTCATCTTCAGAATTGTCAATCTTCTTAGTGGTCGGTTTTTTTGGCGCTCCCATAGTAACGGATTTTTTTGTAAAACTTTGTCAATAATACTTTAAATCGGACAAAAAGCAGGAATTTTTTTGACAGCTTTTTATTTCCTTATTCAATAGTAAAAATAATCAAAATCATTTTTATTAAAAATATGAAATTAAAATTATTCTGTTTGTTCACCAATGGCTACAGAGGTGCTTGTAAAATCCTTTATCTGAGGTAATTCCTGTATACTGTTAATGCCAAAATAATCCATAAAAAGTGGGCTGGTGCCATATAAAATGGGTTTTCCAATGGCTTCAGACTTCCCGGTTATAGCTATCAGCTCTTTTTCGAGCAGTTTTTGGATCGAGTAATCGCAGTTAACACCACGGATTTGTTCCACATCGGTTTTGGTTACCGGTTGCCTGTAAGCAATAATGGCAAGAGTTTCCAAAGCGGCCTGACTCAGCCTTTTTTTGGAGCGTTGCAGCTGCAACAGGTTAATAACCGGGTGGTATTGTTTCTTGGTAAAAAACTGGTAGCCGTTGCCAACCTTTACCAGTTCAATGGCCAGGTTATCGTCGCTATATTTTAGTTCGATAGCGCGCAGACTCTCGTTCACCTCATCGGCACTAAAATCACGTTCAAAAGCAGCCTGCAAACAATACATGATCTCCTCCTGACGGATACCTTGTTCTGACGCGAAGATAAGTGCTTCTATGTATAGGGTCATTGTTCAGTTTGCAGTTTAGCAGTTTGCAGTATTCAGTTTGCAGTTGGCGGTCAGCAGTTCGCAAATTAAAGAACAGTTTTAAATTGTTTTTTTACTGCCAACCGAAAACTGCCTACTGCTAACTGCCTACGGCAAACTAATAGTTAATAACCTGTTCTTCAATTTCAACAGGGATATCGCGCCAATCGTATTTTTGGGTACGGAGTTGAGGTTCAAAGCCGGCTTCTTTGATGGAATCCTGAATGCCTTTAGCTGTAAACCTGTGAGGAGCGCCGGCTGCGGATACCACGTTTTCTTCAATCATGATTGATCCAAAATCGTTAGCACCGCCGTGTAAGCAAAGCTGGGCTACCTGCTTACCTACCGTAAGCCATGAAGCCTGTATGTTTTTAATATTAGGCAGCATAATGCGACTTAGCGCTATCATACGGATATATTCATCGCCGGTTACGTTGTTAGTGATACCACGTACTTTACGCAAAAGTGTGCCATCATCCTGGAAAGGCCATGGTATAAAGGCCACAAAGCCGTGGTGACCTTCTGGTTTTTCTGATTGTACCTCACGAATCCAAACCAAGTGCTCAAAGCGCTCTTCAATAGTTTCAATATGGCCAAACATCATAGTGGCCGATGTTGGCAGGTTAAGTTGGTGCGCGGCACGCATTACATCTAACCATTCTTTACCGCCACATTTGCCTTTTGATATGAGGCGACGTACGCGATCGTTGAGAATCTCGGCACCAGCACCAGGCAGCGAATCTAAACCAGATTCCTTCATAGCCCTAAGCACATCAATATGGCTCATCCCCTCTAACTTAGCCACGTGTGCAATCTCCGGCGGACCTAAAGAGTGCAGCTTCAACTTAGGATACAGCTGTTTAAGCTCGCTAAAAAGATCGGTATAAAACTTTAAACCCAAATCTGGGTGATGACCGCCTTGTAATAAAAGCTGATCGCCGCCGTAACGGAAAGTTTCCTCAATTTTCTTTTTATAGGTTTCAATATCAGTGATGTAGCTATCCTCGTGGCCGGGCCTGCGGAAAAAGTTACAAAACTTACAGTTGGCTATACAAACGTTGGTAGTGTTAACATTACGGTCTATTTGCCAGGTAACCTTGCCATGCGGAACCTGCTTTTTACGCAGTTCGTTGGCGGTGTACATTAAATCGGCAGTAGAGGCGTTGTTGTAAAGATAAACCCCTTCATCCTGGGTTAAAAAATCAAACCGCAAAGCGCGTTGCAACAGATCGGCTGTGTTCATGTACAAAGATACGCACTTAGCGTATCAATATTAAATCCCAACATAAGATTGACAAATTAATGGTAATGCCGGGTGTTAAATTTTGATGGTTTTAAGTCAAAATTCTATCAGTAATTGAAATTTATAAGCGCTACTTTTAATTGGTGGCCTCATTGCAGGTTAAAACCGATTACAGCACCTACAACCAATACATGAACAAAACTAAAATTACAGCTTTTGCAGCCGGCTTAATGCTGATTGTAAGCTCAAACTCATTTGCCCAAACCGAAACCGCGCCTATGCCCAAACTTGTTACCAAAAATGGCAGGCACACCTTATTGGTTGATGGCAAACCATTTTTAATGCTGGGCGGGCAGGCGCATAATTCAAGCGGGTGGCCTGGTATGATGCCGCAGGTATGGCAGGCCGTTAATCAAATGCATGCTAACACCCTGGAGATTCCGCTATACTGGGAACAGATTGAACCGCAGCCCGGCAAGTTTGATTTTTCATTTATTGATACGCTGCTTACCCAGGCAAGGGAGCATAAAGTACGCCTGGTATTGCTATGGTTTGCTACCTGGAAAAACGGCAGCAACCATTACATGCCCGCCTGGATGAAACAAGATGCTGCCAAATATCCAAACGTAACCGGTAAAACGGGTAAGCCAATTGATTCGCCTTCGCCGCATTATGAGGCTACCCTGGCTGCTGATATCAAGGCGTTTACCGCGGTAATGAAGTACATAAAACAGGCCGACCCCCAGCGTACCGTGATTATGATGCAGGTAGAAAATGAGTCGGGCTCGTGGGATACCATGCGCGATTACGCTGCCAAAGCGCAGAAGCTATTTGAAGGCAAGGTACCCGATGAATTGCTTAAACCTGCTATTTTAAAAGCTATCAACGGTAACACTGCTACCGGCAATACCTGGCAAAAGGTATTTGGCGACCGGGCCGACGAATATTTCCAGGCCTGGAGCGTAGCCCGTTTTGTGGGCAAGGTAGCCGCCGCCGGTAAGGCCGAATATGCTTTACCCATGTACGTAAACGCTGCCCTTCGTGATCCGCTTACTAACCCGATGGCCAATACCTACGAAAGTGGTGGTCCTACCGATAATGTGATCCCGATTTGGCAGGCTGCTGCCCCGGATATCGATTTGCTGGCCCCCGATATTTACCTGGAAGGTAGTGAACGGGTGCTTAAAGTTTTAGAGCTTTATGACCGTTCCAATAATGCCCTTTTTGTGCCCGAGGCCGGTTTAATTGCTGATAATGCCAAGTATATGTACGATGTTATTGCCCGTGGTGGCATTGGTTTTTCGCCTTTCGGGATAGATGATAATGGCCACGGTTCAACCAAAGAAGAACTGGCCGAACGCCTTGCCCCTTACGGACGGGAGTATGCAGCGTTTACACCCATGATGAACGAGCTTGCAGCATGGGCCTATGAAGGCAAGATAAAAGCGGTTGTTGAGCATGAAGACCATGCAAACCAAATTATTGATTTGGGTGCCTGGCAGGCTGTAGTTTCCTTTGGTAACGAGCAACATCCATCCACAGAAGGTAAAACCAAAGCCGATGGCAAATTAATGATCGTTAAGTTAAGCGAAAATAAATTCGTGGTCATCGCGGCTCAGTGCCACGTAACCTTTGTACCAACCGGTGCCAATAACGGCAAAGCCTGGCAATATCTTAAGGTAGAAGAGGGGAAATATGATAACGGTACTTTTAAGCCACTCCGCATTTTAAACGGTGATGAAACCGATTTTGGAGGCCCCCGTTTTGGAGTTACGCCGACGGTTTTGCAGGTGGAGTTGGTGACGAGGTAGTTATTACTTCAGGCCTATCGATTGCAAGTAGCAGATCCCAGACTTCCGAAGTTTTAAAAACTTCGGAAGTCTTTCGCCGCTTAATAATTATTTTTTATGCTTGGTTGGATAGTCAACTATTTCACCTTCAAACTATTATTAGCCCTGTTCAAATCAGGTAAAGCATTATCCGGGTCGATAGTAATACCTTCAGCATCTTGCGTTACCGGCAGGGTAACCGTTACTACTTTGCGTTGCAACCAGGTTTCCACCGGCAGGTATTGGCGTGTTTTGCTGCCATCTTTGTATTTGATCTCTACGGTAAATGGCATTGGTAGCTGCTCTTTGTTTACTACGGTTATTTTTAAACCTTTTGCGCCATGCTCTGTAACGTTTTTAGCGTCGATAACAGCAATGTCTGTCGACCAGTTGTTGTAAAACCAGCCCTTCCAAAACCATGACAGGTCTTCACCGGCACCGCTATCCATCGACCTGAAAAAATCATCTGGCTGAGGATGTTTAAATGCCCATTTGTTGATGTAATTGCGGAACGCATAGTCAAACCTATCTTTCCCTAATATCTGCTCGCGCAATAATACCAGGCCAAACGCGGGTTTGTAATACACCATTGGGTGGCGGTACTTTTCGGGGATGGCGTCGGCAGCGGTCATCATAATGGGGGCTTCGGGGTCAGATATGGTTGGGATGATCTCATCGGCAGGGTTGCCGCCACCGGGGGCGTATTCGCCATCGCGTTTGGGGGCGTATTCGCCTTTGTTAAAAGCGTCTGAAGCGTAGATGTCAATAAACGTATTAAACCCTTCGTCCATCCAGCCAAAACGGCGCTCGTCCGATCCTACAATCATCGGGAACCAGTTATGGCCAATTTCGTGAGCGGTTACCCAGTATAATTCGCTTCCTTTATCGGTAATACCGTCAAATACGATACCCGGATATTCCATGCCACCGGCAATACCGGCTTCGTTAATAGCCACAGGGTAAGGGTAAATAAACCATTTTTCAGAAAAGTATTCTATCGATTTTTTGAGGTATTCGGTAGCGCGATTCCATGCATTTGCTCCAACGCTTTCAACCGGGTAAACAGACATGGCCAATGATTTTTTGCCACCTGGCAGGTTTACCCTTGCGGCATCCCATACATAAGCTTTTGATGCGCCAAAGGCCACATCGCGGGTGTTTTGCATTTTAAAATGCCAGGTTAAGGTACCCATTTGTACCGGGCGACTGGCAGGATCAGTAACATCAGCTATGCTACGGATCATGATGGTTTTATCGCTGTTACGGGCTTCGTTGAGTCGGGTTAATTGCTTGGCGGTTAGTACTTCCTGCGGGTTAACCAGTTCGCCAGAGCCGGCTACGATCATATCCCACGGAACAGTAACCTGGTAATCAAAGTCGCCATAGTCCAGGTAAAACTCGCCTGCACCCAAAAACGGCAGCGTATCCCAGCCGCGGCTATCATCATAAACACACATGCGCGGAAACCATTGCGCAATTTCATAGATCTTGCCGTTTTTGGTATCTACATAATCGGTACGGTTGCCAAAATCGGCTGGAATGGTATAATGATATTTTATTTTAAGCTTGATAACACTTTTGGTAAGCAACGGGCTTTTTAGTCTTACCTGCATGCGCGCGTCGTTAATTACGTAATCAACATTTTTTGCTGTGTTACCGCTAACAATGCTCACCGCCTCTATTTTATAACCATTGGTATGCTGGTTAAGGCCGGGCGCCCTGCCGGTAAAAAAGTTGGAGCGGGCATCTTTTTTATAGGTGTTTTGATCAAGCTGCAGCCACAAGTACTGCAAAGCATCGGGGCTGTTGTTTATATAATCAATAGTTACAGTACCGCTGATGGTTTTGCTTGTGGTATCCAGCTTTACATTGATGGTGTAATTAGCCCGGTTTTGCCAGTATTTTGGACCCGGCTCGCCGTTGGCCGAATGAAACTCGTTGCCTTTTTCGCTATAAAACTGGGGGGCAAAAGCCGCCGCCGGGTTATAATTTGAAGTAGTATCATCGGGGTTAATCTTCCTTTTTTGTGCCTGTACGTTAGCGGCCAAAAGAGCGAGCAAGCCAATACCTATAAAATTTATTTTCATGAAGCGTATTTTAAGCAACCAAGATACAAAAGGATGCGCTTCTATTATATTTTGCTTTGAAAATGATACAAAACTGATAGTTTGATTTTTTTTGAATTTCTTTTATGGAAACCATCGCAGGCTTGCATCTTATCATCAAACCACGATACAGATGACAACTATCAAAAATATAAGCATCCCTAAACCTTGTAGTGAATCATGGCAGCAAATGACACCTGCCGGATCGGGCCGGCATTGTCAAAGCTGCTGCAAAACGGTGACCGATTTTACCGGCATGAGTAACAAGCAGATTATTGATTACCTGTCAAATACCAATCATGTTTGCGGCAGGTTTAACGAAAAGCAGGTAAATAGCATCAATTATAATTTATATGCTGATAATTTGCCCGCGACGGGCGGCTGGAAAAGATTAGCCCTGGTGCTGGGTATGCTTGGCACAGGTTTTTCGTTCAAATCGTCGGCCCAAATCCAAAAGGTAGCTATAGAGCAGGCTCCTGTTACAAAAATCGACCAGTATTCAAAAAATACAATAACAGGTAAAATTCCGAGTGATTCAACTGTTTACAGAATTATAACGGGGCATATTGTAGATGAGCGTTACGAAGCCTTGCCGGGTGTAATGATTAAAGTGCCTGCCGATCAAATCGGAACTTTAACAGATATGAATGGTAATTTTAGGTTGAGAATACCCAATACCATCACCCAGTTCACGGCAAGCTTCATCGGTTACAATAGTCAATCCGTTAACGTTGATATGAAAAGTTCATATCCCTTAGAACTTAAGATGCAAGCGATGTTAATGGGCGAAGTTGTGATAGCAAAACGGGCTCCATTTGTTAACCGGGTTTATTACAGGTTTATTAAAAGACCAATCCGCAAAATCTTTAATTAAATACATAATAATGACGCGCATCAAAAGCATCAGCATCCCAACACCTTGTCTTGAATCATGGCAGCAGATGACACCTGTAGAAAATGGACGTCATTGCCAAAGCTGCTGTAAAACGGTTACCGATTTTGCTGTGATGACAGATGCCGAGATTATCAGTTATCTGGGCAAGCACCAAAACGTATGTGGGCGTTTTGATGATTTTCAGCTGCTTAGGATAAATCAGCAATTTCAAAATCAACAATCGTCGTTCACGCTATTTAAAAGGATTGGCCTGACAGCGGCTGTACTCATGGCCATACCTTTTGCAAAAGCAAACGCTCAAAAAAAACATAGAACAGAACGGGCACCGGTACTAAAATCACATGGGGATACTTTAACCATAAAGGCTAAATCGTTAAAAGCTGCCAATATTAAAATTAAACAGGATTCAATTACGGTAAAAAATCAGGATTTGCAATTGATCGACGGAATGCGAGCTCTTTCCGGAACGATAGGAGGGATCACCGTTACCGGTATTACTATCCGGCCGAAGAGTGCCAACATTTGGACATCTGTATGGGATATGCTTCGGGAGTATTAAAACGAACCACAAATTTATTCTTTCAAGGCTCCTTTTATAATCTCCAGAATCCCCTCGTTTTTTACAATCCAGATGCATAAACACTCTTCGGTAATGTTCGTTTAACCTACGTGTGGTGTTTTCACTATAGCAATCCAAACAGCCCATGTTGTTTTCATCAATAAAAAGGATATTTTAGAGCCAAACTTGATATCAGCACCTTGCATTTCCCTGTAAATATTCCCATTGATAAATCGGGTATCCCGGTGCATTTTGTATGCGAAACGCTGGCTTATTTTTTAGGCTACCGATATTACGCCTATTTACGCAGGCACACGCATGATAAAATCAGTACCGACCATCGCCTAATCATTTTTATCGGTGCAGCCCTGGGGGCTTTTATCGGGTCGCATATGGTAGGTGTATTGGAAAATCCAACCTTGCTATCGCATTTTAGCCTTATTTATTTTATGGGGAACAAAACCATTGTAGGCGGTATGCTGGGCGGTTTGATAGGGGTGGAGATTACCAAAAAGCAGATAGGCGTAACCGCATCATCAGGCGATATGATGGTTTATCCTTTAGTATTGGCCATGATCATCGGTCGCACCGGGTGTTTCCTGGCCGGATTGGAGGATGGCACCTATGGCATCGCCTCAAAACTACCCTGGGCAATTGATTTTGGCGATGGCATCCGCAGGCATCCCACCAATTTATATGAGATCATCTTTTGGGCATTGCTTTGGATCGTTTTAAAAATTATTGAAAAGCGTTTTGTTTTTGCCGATGGGGCGCGCTTTAAAGTGTTTATGGTGAGCTATCTTATATTCAGGTTTTTGGACGAGTTTATTAAACCCGATTACTTTTTTAGTTTCGGTGTTTCGGTAATTCAGTTGGTTTGTATCGCGGGTATTTTGTATTATTATAAAGTATTTATACAACCATCTAAACTGATAAAAGCCCATGCCCGAACGCCCGTATATTTATTATGATTTTACCCTCAGTATTTGTTCTACCTGTTTAAGGCGGGTTGATGCCAAAATTGTATTTGAGGATGATAAGGTATACATGCTCAAAAACTGCCGGCAGCATGGTTTTGAAAAGGTACTGATAGCCACCGATATTGAATATTACAAAAACTGCCGCAATTACGCCAAGCGCAGCGAAATGCCACTTAAGTTTAATGCCAAAACGCATTACGGCTGCCCTTATGATTGCGGCCTGTGCCAGGATCATGAACAGCACTCATGCCTTACGGTGCTTGAAGTTACCGATAGGTGTAATTTAAGCTGTCCAACCTGTTATGCCATGTCGTCGCCCACCTATGGCAGGCACCGTACTTTGCATGAAATTGAGCAGATGCTTGATGTAATTGTTGAAAACGAAGGGCAGCCTGATGTGGTACAGATTAGTGGCGGCGAACCAACGGTGCATCCGCAGTTTTTTGAGATTTTGGATATCGCCAAAACCAAACCCATCAAACACCTGATGGTGAATACCAATGGCATCAGGATAGCTAAAGACGAGAGTTTTGTACAGCGCCTGGCTACCTATATGCCCGATTTTGAAATTTACCTGCAGTTTGATTCTTTTAAAAAGGAAGCTTTAGAACAGTTGCGCGGTGAGGATTTGCGGGAGGTACGCTTAAGGGCGATAGAAAATCTCAATAAATATAACCTATCCACCACTCTGGTGGTTACCCTGCAAAAAGGGTTAAACACAGACGAAATAGGTCAGATTATTGAATACGCGCTGAAACAGCCCTGTGTGCGTGGTGTAACTTTTCAACCAACACAGCAGGCGGGCAGACTCGAAAATTTCAACGAAAAAACGGACAGGTACACATTAACCGAAGTACGTACCTCCATTTTGGAACAAACCGATGTATTCAATAAAAACGATCTGATCCCGGTACCCTGTAATCCTGATGCGCTGGTGATGGGCTATGTGCTTAAATTAGGTGGGGAGGTTATACCGCTTACGCGAATGATAAACCCCGACGATTTGTTAGATAACTCCCGTAACACTATTGTTTATGAGCAGGACGAACGCCTGAAAGGACATTTGCTAAACATGTTTAGCACCGGTAATTCGGTTGATAAAGCAAAGGAGCACCTGCACTCGCTTTTGTGCTGCTTGCCAGAGATTGACGCGCCGAATTTGAGCTATGATAACCTGTTCAGGGTAATTATTATGCAGTTTATTGATGCCCAAAACTTTGATGTGCGGGCCATCAAAAAATCGTGCGTGCATATAGTAAATAAGGATATGCAAATTATCCCCTTTGAAACCATGAACATATTTTACCGGGACGATAAACGCGAATACCTGGAACAATTAAGAAACGAAATAGCCATATAATGGAAGAGGACAAACCACAAGGAGATGATTTTTTATCTCGTTACTCGCCAAAGCCCAAAGAACCTGGCAATGGCATGAAGATAGTTGGCTACAATTTGGTGGTACTTGCTGCATATTCTGTGGTTTGTCTTACCATGTCAGGCGGGTTTATATTAGATGCTATTGCGCTTGCGGTTCACGTGCTTATCTGTTTTGCTTTGGCTATTGACCGGCGCAGCTGGTTTTGGGCTTTAAGCGGATTACTGGTTTTGATCATCGGGTTTTCGTCCTGTGCGTATCTGGGTTCGATGGAGTCGATGCATTAAAGGTGTATTTAGATTTTTTAGCCTCCAGGCGTAAATCAAATTAGCAAATGGATTGTGCGTGATAGTTTGGTAAACCTGTTCTGTATAACTGGAGACTCAAATATGCGTTTCTACATAAAAAGTGATCTTTAATAATGGAAGACTTAGATAAGCAAACGAAATCCGTACAGAGTAAAAGTATGCTGATAGCAGGCATTAACCTTGCCTTGCTTGCTGCTTATACTATTTTTTTAAGGATCAATAATCAGGAACTTATTATTCTTGGTGAGGCTGTTTTGATAGCTATACAAATTATCATCTGCCTTATAACGGCTATTTTTGTATACCGGAAAGCTTTTTTGCTGAGCGCTCTTTTGGTGCTGTTAATTGGGCTTTCAACTTGCTTCGCGGTTTTTACAATTTAATCCAGCATCCCCGCCAGTACGCCCTCTTTCAAAGAATTGCTGCACATGCTCACTTTATTGATTCCCTGCTTGTGCATTATAAAACGGGTGATAAGCGAAGCCGCTACGATCATATCTACCCTAACCGGAATAATGCCCTTGTTGGCCGCGCGTTGCAGATGGGTTGATTGTACAAATTTATTGGTAAGCTTCAGCAGCTCAGCTTCGTCAAAATTGTAATTTTTGGTTGTTTTCAAGTCGAAGGAGTGCCCTTTTTCAACCTCAATTACTTCGGCAAAAGTTTCAAACGCGCCGGATGAGCCTATCAGCACATCAACTTTATGGTTGGCTACAGCGGTGAACAGATCTGTTAAATGATCTTCGAGGTAAAGGTTTAAGGCTTCTATTGATGCGGGTGGAATTGGATCGGTGCGATGAAAGAGATCCATCAAGCGGGCCGCGCCAATTTCAAAGCTTTGTTTCCAGATGATATTATCGGCATTGCCTAAAATAAACTCCACGCTGCCACCACCAATATCCATTATCAGCGAGTTTTGTGCCGATAAACAGCCGCTGATTTTTACGCCCTGGTAAATAAAGCCTGCTTCCTGTTCGCCATTAATAATTTCAATGCTGATTCCGGTTGTATCCTTCACCTCCTGAATGAAATCTTTGCCGTTTGATGCGCTGCGGAGGGCCGACGTAGCAATGGCGCGGAAGTCAGTAACGTTGTTTCCCTTTATTTCGGTCGCGAACATTTTCATGGTATCAATGCCCCTTTGGTAAGCCTCGGGAATAATAAAGCCTTTATTGATACCGCCTTCGCCAAGTTTTACGGCTTCAGGGTAGTGCACTATCTCCAGGTAATTATCAATATCGCCATCGGCAATCAGTAAATGGAAGGTATTGGTACCCAAATCCATCACGGCAACGCGTTTACTCATATGGCTAAAATAGATAATTTAGTTCATTGGTTCACTTGTTCATTAGTTCATTAGTCATTTTGGTTGGATTGACAGAGTGAGAGTAGACTACTACCAAGCCCGTGTTGCCCGCGTTCCAATGAACCAATGAACCAATGAACCAACTACTCTTTATAAAAGAACCATTTACCCAGCTCTTTGAAGTTTACCTTTTTGCCATACATTAAAATACCAACACGGTATATTCTGGAGGCCACCCACGTGGTGAAAATGAAGCCTGCTACCATCAACACCATTGATACACCTAATTGCCATGGTGGAACAACAAAAGGTACCCGCACCATCATTGCCACAGGGGCTGTAAACGGAATTATAGAAAGCCATACGGCCAACGGACTATCAGGTTTTTGAAACAGGTACGATACCGATAAAATGTAGGTGAATAACAACGGCAAAGTGATAGGGAACATAAACTGTTGGGTTTCGGTTTCACTATCAACCGCCGAGCCAACTGCCGCAAACAAGGCGCTGTACAGCAAAAAGCCGCTTATCCAGTAAAAAATGAAGCATCCCAGCTCATAGCCCGCATTTGCGCCAAGGTTATGAATAAAGGTATAAACCGGGCTGGCCACCGCAGCGTTTTTCCCGGTAAGATAACTCACCAATGCCGATAAGCTTATCCATAAAACAAATTGAGTTAAACCAACCAGGCCAACGCCAATAATTTTACCCATCATTAATTGAAATGGTTTTACGGATGATACAATAACCTCAATAATTCTGCTGGTCTTTTCTTCAATAACACCCCGCATAACCTGTGCGCCATAAATAAATAACGACATGTAGATCAATATCGCGCCCGCGAAACTCAGCGCATAGGTGGCGCCGATGCTGGTGCTTTGGTCGCCGGTTTCAGTCATTTCGGTAGCACTTACCGTTACATTACTTTTTGTGGCATGCAGTTTGGCGGTATCAATACCGGCTTTAACCAACGCTGTGCCCGATTTGATATCATTTAACTGGCGCTCGATATTATCGCTTAGGGATAGCGTCGCTTTCTTTTTGGCAAAAATCTGGGTTTTATCCGGCGTATATGACGGGATGTATAAAACAAGATCGTTTTCCTGTTCTTTAACCTCGGCCTTAAGGTCTTTTAATGAGCGTTTTGAGTAGTCGAACTTAATGTACTGGCTATCTTTTATTTTGTCTTTATAAACTTCGGCACTGTCAACCACGTGTACAATATGCGTTACTTTTACATCGTTTTTGTCGTCGGCCACGTAGGCAATAACCTTGTACATTAACGCAAACAGCGCAGGCACAAGCAACGTCATCACAATGAACGATTTTTTACGTACACGGGTAAGGTATTCGCGCTGTATAATGAGTAATACTTTATTCATGGCTCAGGGAGTTTGCGTTAACTTTTTCAATGAAAATTTCGTGCATGCTTGGGATAACTTCCTGCAGCATGTTGATGTGGGTTTTGGGGATCAGGTATTGTAGCACATCGTTGGAGGTTTTGCCTTCGGCAAGCTTTATTTTTATGGTGTTGCGTTCGTCGTCAACAAGGGCGTCGCCTACAATTTGAAAAGGTTCTGCTCCGTCAAAACTTAAAGGTGTGCCGCTATACTCCACAAAATAAGTATCGTTACGGTACGAGTTGCGAATGGCTTTAACCTTACCGTCTAATATTTTATGCGATTTATTGATCAGGGCGATAGAATGACAAAGCTCTTCAACAGATTCCATGCGGTGGGTTGAGAAAAGTATGGTGGCGCCTTTTTTATTCAGCTCCAAAATCTCGTCTTTAATTACCTCGGCATTCACCGGGTCGAAACCGCTGAAGGGTTCGTCCAGGATGATCAAATCGGGTTCGTGCAGTACTGTAGCCACAAACTGGGCTTTTTGCTGCATCCCTTTTGAAAGTTCTTCTATCTTTTTCTTCCACCAGGTTTCCATGCCCAGCTTTTCAAACCAAAACTTTAAGCGTTTTTGAGCTTCATCCCGGCTTAAGCCTTTTAGCCTTGCCAGGTAAATCATCTGCTCGCCAATCTCCATTTTTTTGTACAGGCCACGTTCTTCGGGGAGGTAACCAATACGGTCGATGTGTGATTGATTGAGCTGTTCGCCATTAAAAAAAACTTCGCCAGAGTCGGGTGCTGTAATTTGGTTAATGATGCGGATAAGGGAAGTTTTACCAGCCCCGTTTGGTCCCAGCAGACCGAATACCTGGCCGCTTTCTACCTCCAGGCTCACATCATCTAAAGCCCTGTGACCGGCGTACTGCTTAACAATATTGCGGATGCTTAACATATTTTGATTAAGGTTTATTTTGTTAATTTATGGTTTAGATACGGCGAAATTTAAAATGTTACACACGAATTTCACCAAGCATGAACACGACGAATGATTTCGAATTTCACGAATTTTATGGAACAGGATAGGAGCGAATTTGAATTAGAGTCTTTAATCAAAAATTCTTAGAAGCTGTTTAAAAACATATAAAAGCCGTCATTGCGAGGTACGAAGCAATCCCCAAGAGGCAGATCGGCTAAGCAAATCCGCCCTGTACAATCGGGGATTGCTTCGTACCTCGCAATGACGTGGGGGATATAGTAGTTTTATTTGATGATTATTAAACAGTTTCTTAATTCGCGCCAATTCGCTTTAATTAGTGAAATTAGTGTGCGCTACTTGGTGCCCACTTGTTTCAAATTAAAACGCAATACCTCTATCGCTTCCTTTTGCCTCGATATAATCACATACATATAGCCGTTATAAATCATGGTATGCGGGTAGCCGTATTGGCCGCCTTTCCAAAGGCCTTCTTTTTTGAGGTGATAAAGCTCGTTTGCTATAATGTAGTTTTGTGTGAAGGCTTTGCCATCTTTGGCTATAGAGAGCACTAACGGATTCCTGTCGTAATGGTGCAGGGTATCGGGGATGCCTACGTAGTAAAAACGTTTATCGGGCAGTCTTCCGAAATGAAATTTGCTGTCGTTATCAGAAAAAGGAGCTTGCACCGGGCGCGACCAGTTGCTGCCGTTGTCATTACTTTCGGTAAGCCATAGATGGCCTTTCCAGCCTTTGCCGGTAACACGTAGCAGCATGTGAATAATATTATCATCAGTTTGGTAAAACGATCCTTCGCAAAGCGGAGGTAAACCAAGTTTTGCCGCGGGGGCATAAAAGGCAGATGAATTATCCTGGGTGTATAATGAATCGGGATAAAAACTGCTTAGTTTCCAGCCAGAGATACCGCGCGGATCATCGGTATAAGGGAACATAAAGTTACCGCTGATGATGAGCCTGCCACTTTTAATAGCCTCGGGGCCGTGGTTGGGGATCAGTGGCACATGCATATCAATAGGTTGGCTCCAGTGCGTGCCATCTGTACTGGTTTTAGCCCACAGGTGGGTGTTTTGACGGTGTTTGGTGTACTGGCCATAATAAGCAACCAGCGTGCCTTTGTATTGATACAAACCGGCTGCAGTAAGCACGGTAAGCGTATCATTAACCTTACCCGGCGAAGCCAGCGGCACAGGTACCGACCAATGCGTAAAATCTTTAGATGTAGCATACACCACCCTTTGCCCCGGCGAATCTTCATCTATGAGTCCGTTGCTCCAAATGGCTATAAATTTATCTTTAAAATGGATGATGCTTGGGTGGTGATTATATAACCATTCCTTATCGGGCGAGTAGATCATGCTTCGCTCTATTTGCAAGCGGGGTACACCGGCTTCGGTTTGGTAGTTGTTGCGGATATCGGTTGTTTGAGCCGATAGCCTGGTAACTGATATAACCGAAATAGAAAATAGACAAAGTAACCGGGTGGTGAAGCGCATAGATAGTGTTTTGAACAAATATAAACGCCCGTCCTTGTTAAAACTTCTTAAATATTACCCGGGTTGTCACCAAATTGTGCAATTTGGGAATCTGACTTGCGTTGCTCATCAAGGTATCGGACTATTTTAAACAGAATGTAGAATGTTAAGGCCGGAATTGATATTTCGGTCAGGCTAACGTATCTATACATCGATGATGAATAAATAACGCTTGCCACAAGTTGTAGCAACGTTACAAAAAGGAACATCAAACCATAAGTGAGCAGGGGATAGGTAAGCCATTTGTTTTGGATGCGGGCAGATTGAATGGTGAAAATGATGGCAACAACTATGGAAAGTAAAAAAAGCAGGTAGTAAATTGATAGATTATTAGGTGTGAATTTAACTACAACAAAATACAGCGAAATAACAATGTCGGCACCAATGAAAATTTTATAGGTTGTAATAATCGAGGAATCTACCTTTAAATGTTTTAATACCATAATCAAATATATTAACGGTATCAGGTAAACTATTTCATTTAAAACCGCCTGCCACTTGCTGAGCGGCATGTTGTTAAATCTCAACATAATAGATGTTACTATCGATAAGGAGTAAAGTAAATTTACAACCATGGCGTAGTAGGTGTTTTTAACGGTTACCATCATTCTTGTAAATCTAATGGATTAGGAATAAAGGTTCTGCTTGCTTCGGTATGTTGTAACTGGTAGTACTGCTCTTTTTGTTCTTTATACGCCTCGAAAAAAATAAAAATGACAGCCAGCGTTACAAAAAACTCCAAAATAGGCGGAATAAAGCTTAGGTAGGCATAAGCAATAGAAAAATTATCGGCTAAATATCCCCATATAAAGGGAAGTCCTATTTGTGCTGCAACTTTAAAAGTCATTGTTAGGCCAAGTAGTTTGAACCCGGTAGCTGTGGTGTAATCAGTTACTCTGAAAGACTGAAAGGCCATATTTAGTACTGCAATTGCAGCTAAAGCACCAATGGTTAACATAATGGACTGTATTTGAAAAACGGGGAAATTAAGTGGAATACTCAGCATCCCTAATAAAACAAAAATCAGGAAAGAAATAGTTATTGATTTTTTCTCGTGTTTTGATTTTAAAATGCAAACCAGATAAAAAAACAGCAAGCAATGTATTAAAGAAAATAGAGTAGAGAGCGTACTATTCAGGTAAAAGTTGACAGACCATTTTGAAATTTTTACCAGATTGATGATTAGCAGCCATAGTATATACGCGGCGGCCATTATTATACAAGCAGTACTTTTGCTAATTGTGGGTTTCATTGTTTTAAGGTTGCCTTAAGTTAGCAAATAAACTTTGTAAACAAAAAAGCCCGAAGTACTAAAACTCCGGGCTTTCCTATCTATCGGCGAAAACCTTTAACCTTTCGCCTTTATACTTTTACCTCAATAATCTACTCAAAATATTCCTTCATCCTGTCAAAAAAGCTTTTCTCGTTTTTGCCTGGATTTGGTTTAAAGTTAGGTGATGATTGTAATTTCTCCAGTATATCGCGTTCTTCTTTGCTGATCGCTTTTGGCGTCCATATGTTGATGTGTACCAGTTGATCGCCACGGTGGTATGAGTTTACCTCCGGTACGCCTTTACCTTTCAGGCGCAAAATTTTGCCGCCCTGGGTTCCTGGATCAATTTTTATTTTGGCTTTACCATCAATGGTAGGCACTTCAACGGTGGTACCCAAAGTGGCATCTACAAAGTTTACATGCAAATCGTACACCACGTTGTTGCCATCGCGTTTTAAAGTTTCGTGCGGTACTTCTTCAATCAGGATGATCAAATCGCCGGGAACGCCACCACGTGGAGCCGCGTTGCCTTTACCGCTCATGCTTAACTGCATGCCTTCGCTTACGCCGGCAGGTACGTTAATAGTGATCAGCTCTTCGCCGCGTACTACGCCATCACCATGACAGGCATTACATTTTGACAGTATGGTTGACCCTTCGCCATTACAGGTAGGGCAGGTGCTGGTAGTTTGCATCTGGCCCAAAATGGTGTTTGTTACCCTGCGCACCGCGCCCGAGCCACCACATGTTTTGCAGGTTTGGAAAGATGCTTTATCTTTTGCGCCAGAGCCGTCGCAGGTTTTGCAGACTATCTGTTTATTTACTTTTATTTTCTTTTCGGCACCGTTGGCAATTTCTTCCAGCGTTAAACGCACTTTAATGCGCAGGTTGCTGCCACGGGCTACACGCCTGCCACCAGCACCGCCACCCTGGCGACCACCGCCGCCAAAGAAACCTTCAAACGGACTGCCGCCGCCAAAAATATCACCAAACTGGCTAAATATGTCGTTCATATCCATACCGCCGCCGCCATAACCGCCGCCACCGTTTGGCGATGAAGCATTAGCCGCATGACCAAACTGATCATAACGCTGGCGTTTTTCAGGACTGCTCAATACTTCATAAGCCTCAGCTGCTTCCTTAAATTTTTCTTCCGCCGCTTTATCACCCTCGTTTTTATCGGGGTGATATTTAATAGCCATTTTACGATATGCCTTCTTTATTTCATCAGCATCTGATCCTTTTGAAACGCCCAGTACATCGTAGTAATCTCTTTTAGCCATGATTTTTTTATTTCGGATTTCGAATTTTCGATTTCGGATTTAATATTTTTAATTATGATTTTGACTTCAGGACAATTATTCCACCGAATTTTAATCCGAAATCCCTTTGTTTGAATGCAGTAAATGGAATGTCAGATCAGGATTAAACAAATCCGAAATCGAACATCCCAAATCCAAATCAAATTACGCTCCTACAATTACTTTGGCAAAACGGATTACCCTGTCTTTCAAGGTGTAACCTTTTTCCATTTCGTCAATTACCTTGCCTTTAAGGTCATCTGTAGGTGCAGGTATATTTGTAATAGCTTCCTGCAAATCGGCGTCAAATGGAGCACCAATAGATTCCATTTCTTTTAAACCTTTTTGAGTAAGTATATTTTTTAATTTATTCTGGATAAGCGTAACGCCTTCTTTAACAGAGGCAACATCAACTGCTTTTTCCATAGAGCGTTGCGCGCGTTCAAAATCGTCTAAAACAGGTAATAAAGCGATAATGAGCTCTTTACCTTCAGTTTCGCGGGCCTCGGCACGTTCTTTTTGGGTGCGTCTGCGGAAGTTGTCAAATTCGGCATACAAACGTAAATATTTATCGTTGGCCTGTGATAACTCGTCTTTTAACTTTTCCTCGGCTGTAGCACCTACTGCCACCTCTTCAGTTTCAACAGTTTCTGCCTGCTGATCTTTTAACTGTTGTTCTTCGGTTAAATTTTCGGCTGTAGGCTCGTTTATATTTTCAGTAGTATCCATATTTTCTTTCTTCTTTTTCTTCAACATGTCGTTAAATTTCATAGCTGATAGTGCCAATCAAGTATCTTGCCACGGCTATAAAGCCGACAACGTGTCAGTGGAGTAAAAACAATGCTGGCACCTATGGCAGGTAATGTGCAGGAGTGACAGGTGGGGAATGTGCAGATGTGTGGATTTTAGATGTGCAGATTGATTTGAAAATTTGAGGATTTGAATCAGAATTTACAGAATTTTAGAATAAGGCAGAATTATCTCAGGTTTACGCATAAGTATCAAGAAGTTGACAGAATATGTTTAAAATTCTGTTAATCCTCAAATTCTGTAAATTCTGATTCAGACAAATTATATCACCACATCTTCCAAAACCTTGCCACCCTCGCATTTGATAATGCGCGATGGAAAGGTGCGGATAATGTGGTAATCGTGCGTGGCAATCAATACCGCGGTGCCCGATTGGCTGATCTGTTTTAACAGCAACACAATTTCTTCAGATGTTTCCGGGTCAAGGTTGCCGGTTGGTTCATCGGCAAGGATAATCTCGGGGTCGTTAAGCAGGGCGCGGGCAATTACCACACGTTGCTGCTCGCCGCCAGATAACTCATGGGGCATTTTTTTGAGCTTGGAACGTAAGCCTACTTTTTCCAGTACGTCAAGCGCACGTTCATTAATTAGCTTTTTATCTGTCCAGCCGGTGGCGCGCATCACAAAAATGAGGTTTTGCTCAATGCTGCGGTCGGTTAATAGCTGAAAGTCCTGAAAAACAATACCCAGCTTGCGGCGCAGGTAAGGCACATCACGACCGGGCAGTTTGCTCAGTTCATAACCACAAGCGTGGCCGGTACCGGCTTTAATACCCAAATCGCCATAAATTACTTTAAGCAAGCTACTTTTACCCGATCCTGTCTGGCCAATCAACCAAACAAAATCACCTTTATCAACATGCAGGTTAACGTTAGATAGTACCAGGTGCGATTGCTGAAAAATATCAACACCGTTTAGCTTTATAATAGAGTTTCCAATCATTGTTTTTTATAGCTCTAATTTTAAGATTTCACCAAACGGTAAATCTTTAATAATATTCATAATATACTCCGCCTTATCGGCCAACCCAACTTTATCTAACGATTTATCGGGCCTATCAACCCTAAAATAGGCCAGCAACGTAAACTTATCATCCCGCAACTGTACATAATCGGGTATTTTGGCAACGCCTTTAACTTTTATAATATACATTTCGTAAGGTGAAAGGTTAAGGGTAAAAGGAGAAAGGTTTTAAACTGGCGGGACTAACCTTTTGCCTTTTACCTTTCGGCTTTCGCCTCAACAAACCAAAGGTATTGTTATTTTAAAGATTTGCCAAGAATTCCATTGTATCAATACCATCGGCATAATCCCATAACGCGGGTTGCTGGCTTTGGCCAAACGGCACTACCTGGTTAGGTACGTTGATAGACTTGTTACTTACAATGCACTGTATGTTTTCGCTTTGGTCCTGTAATGTTTTTTGTGCCGATGCCAGATCGTCATAATAGCTAAAATACACTACCGAAAGGGGCGAAGCCAGTCTTTCATATTCTGTTACCATTAAAAATCCATTATCCAGGTGTTTAACGCTGTTTACAAGATAAATAGATTTATTATAGTCGTAATTGTTATTGTATTTATGGTGATGGATGATGGTTTTATAATGCTCTATGGATTCAAAAAAGAAATTGAAGTTATAATCCTTAGGCACCAAAAGTTTGCTTACGTTACGGCAGCCTAAACCGTAATAATCAAAAATATCATGCCCCAAAGCGGATAGTTCTTCGGTAGTTTCGTCACCGGTGAGCATTGCAACGCTGTTGCGGTTTTTACGGATTATGTTGGGTACCTTGCCAAAATAATAATCAAAATAACGCGAACTGTTGTTACTGCCTGTTGCTATAATAGCGTCAAAATCTGCCAGGCGTTCTACAAAGCTGAATTTATCGGCAAAACTATCATCGATGGTTATTAATTTTTGCAAAACAGCTTTAATGAGGCGGGCATCTTGTGATGAAGCTTTGATTAAAGCCTGGTTGCCAGATGCCAGTACGCAAAGTACATCATGAAAACCTACCAACGGGATATTGCCCGCCAATATTAAACCAACTTTTTTATCGCGGGTAGCCCCATCAAGTTTGTATCTGGTTAACCAGGTTTGCAAATCGGCCTCATTAAGCATTTTGCCAATGGCGGTAACGGCTTGCAAAACACTTTCGGGTGTAAACCAGGCGTTGTGATATTGTTCGTCGTTAATAATGGCCATCAGCTGCGCATCGGGCTGGGTAAGCTGCGTTCCTAAGGTTGAAAATGAATTTATTGTACTTTTTATATTAATTTTTGACATATATATGGTAAGGAGTTAAACCCTTAAACTGTTTTTTTGTTATATTTGTACGCTTGTAATTTACAGGCAAAGTTACTTTAGATTATTATATATTTAGAAATATGGCGATTAAAATCACCGATGAATGCATAAACTGCGGAGCCTGCGAACCGGAATGCCCCAATAATGCAATTTATGATGCAGGTGCGGCATGGCGTTTTAGCGATGGTACCGGCCTGAAAGGAGTTATTGATTTTGGCGATGGTAATACTTTGAATGCCGAAGAAACCCAGGCTGCTTTATCTGACGAGATATATTATATAGTACCAGATAAGTGTACCGAGTGTGTTGGTTTCCACGACGAGCCGCAGTGTGCTGCCGTTTGTCCGGTTGATTGCTGTGTTGATGATGAAGATATCCGCGAAACAGAAGAAGAATTGTTAGCCAAAAAAGATTGGCTGCACATGAACGAATAGTTTTTGCCGAAAATATTTGAAAAGGGATTAGCTTGCTGGTCCCTTTTTTTGTTTGGAATTTTTGCTGAAAATTAATTAAGTGTTAATATTTTAATACATTAGCAATTAAGTCGCCTGGCAAGCCCCTTGTATTGCCAAATTGTTACTAAAGCCAGTTATTTCGGATGCAACCATTTTACAGTGTTGACCGTATTGCTGTTACTTTTTACGCATCTATCTTAAACTATGGAATACGGTATTTGTAACCTTGCAGTTATCCCCCTCCGCGCCGAAGCTGACGACAGGAGCGAGCAGGTATCGCAGGTGCTTTTTGGGGAAACTTTTGAAATTTTAGAGTGGACGGAGCGTTGGGTTAAAATCACCACCGATGTCGATAATTATATCGGTTGGATAGGTCGCCTGCAATTTGTAATGCTTGGTCACATCGCGCGTAACAGCATGCAACAGGAGCCGCCACATTTAACGTACCGGGCAGTTACACAGGCCTGGAAACTTATTGATAATACGGTAGTTTATTTGCCAGCCGGTAGCTCACTTGCTTTTTTAGAAGGAACATCCTGTAAAATAGGTAATGATAAATTTGAAATTATTGGCGAAATAGGCGAGCGGGAAGATATAGCCACAACCGCCAAATCGTTTTTAAACGCACCATACTTATGGGGCGGACGTACTCATTTTGGTATTGATTGTTCGGGCTTTACCCAGGTTGTATTTAACCTTAATAAAATAAAAATAAAACGCGATGCCAGTCAGCAAGCCATGGAGGGTAAAGCGGTTGATAATTTGAAGAACGCCCGACTTGGTGATCTGGTTTTTTTTAACAATCCAGCAGGCAAAGTTACCCATGTGGGGATACTGCTTAATAATGAGCATATTATCCATGCATCGGGCAAGGTTAAAATTGATATGATTGATAACGAGGGGATTTACTCAGCTGAACAAAAACGTCACACGCATAAGCTGCATAGCATTCGACGGTTTTTTTAGTATCGGGTAGTTAGTATCAAGACTGAAATTCAAATGTAGAGACGCAATATCTTGCGTCTCCCGCCTGAAAATCGGATTTACAGATCGAATATATGCATGCCAGTATGTGTGCTCTGTGTAGTTGAAGACGCAAAATATTGCGTCTCTACATAGAAGCTGTTTAAAATGGTTCATCCTCGACCGTACAAGGCGGATTTGCTTAGCCGATCTGCCTCTTGGGGATTGCTTCGTGCCTACCCATGACGTTTTACTTTAGACAAAGGTTGGCTTTGAACGCAGACGAAGACTCACCCGGCGAGGCTACGCCCGCCACCCTCTCTTCACCTGCGGT
>NZ_JAUFPS010000018.1 GCF_030409315.1 Mucilaginibacter flavus
ACGAACTTAGCCAGGGAGCCGGCCGTGGGGGAGGCAATCGATACCTTATTGTACTCATTGGCTTCATCAGCTGTCTGGGCCCTAAGATTTGTCGGCAGTAAGTATGCCAGCACGAGTATAACCAATGTGCGCTTATAATATTTATTTTTCATTTGTTCTGCTTAAGCCCCAAACAAGGCTGTATTCTTTAGTGTGATTTAAGACTGCTATAGGAATGCGTGTCTTAGACGACGCGTGGTCCGGACGTCGACAGGCGCAGCCACCCTGCTGGAGAGCCCCGCATGCCGTCCAAAGGACGGTTCACTGACCGTCTTTGGCAAGGAATACCCATTTTTCAGGCCAAGGAGCAAAGCTGCCCCGAGCCTTGCCTGCTATCTGGGTAATGGAGTTCTCTGTGAGCCTGGATTGATACCGGAGAGCGCATGATTAACGACGAACCGGTCCGCTTTTCGGATGAACAACTAAAAACAGTACAGAAACAAGGCGCGGCATGCGCCGGTAACGGCAAAAAGGAGGTTTTTTTCATTGGTGTGACAAGACTTTGGTTTAGCCTGTAACAAAAATAATACTATTTATCAATTCCGCAATTTTTTTGTATTAATTTAGTAGCCAGCTGGATAGTGCCCCTAAAGGATACTACATCGAAGTTTTTTCTCTATTGCGGGAATTGTTAGCTTTTTCAGACTTCGATTAACAATCTGTACGCCAAACGGTCGCATTTNTCCCTGTGAGAACATTTCTTTCAAAGAACAAAGTTATTAAAAAGCCAAATGTTCCGCAATATAACCCAAATCCGCAGACTATCGGTGAGCACATCAGGAAAAAGAGGATTGCAAGCAAGCTATTGCAGAAGCAGGTTGCCGAGCAGCTGCACGTTGCCGAGGATACGCTCACGTACTGGGAGAACGGGCGGTCGCATCCGCAGGTACGCCACTACCCGGCAATCATTGCCTTTCTTGGCTACTACCCTCTTGACCACGAAACGGATAGCATTGCCGGAAAACTCAAACAGGTACGCTATTGCCACGGCCTCACCTTTGAGGAATGCGCAAAGCGGCTATCTATTTCTGTTGATGCTGCAACGCGGTGGGAACGGGGCAAGTCTGTAGCCTATCCCAGCACGAGACAACTGATCGAAGAGGTATGGCAACAATTGCCAATCAAGTTTACTCAACACCCCGCATAGGGGTGTTTTTTAATATGAATAAACGGGTAACAGAAAACATCAACTTTATGAAACGAGCCTCGACATGCTGCTAACTTGCCCAGGGTTACGGAAAAGTTACCAGGAAGCGAAAATTGTTTGTGCCCCCAACAATACCCTTTGGTGTCTACATTGTGATACTCGCCCTCATAAAGTTCAAAGTTGAATTTCACGCGTGCGATTACGGATATCGTGTTATTTTATAGTTTTTTCCGATATTATCTGAATCGGGCTTCTCCAAGAAATAACTGAAGTCGTCTCGTTTTATTTCGTCTTCTCCTATCTTATAGAGCACACCACGGTCGAGTCCGGACAATATTCTGCGGGCACAGAATCGATTAAAACGAAGACTTTGCCATGATAAACCTTCTGCACTTTTTTGCAAAGTAACCGGGTCAGAATTTGTGGCAACATAGTAAGTGTTGCAACTTGTTGCTGTGAGTAATAAAAAGAAAATGCAGTAATAGATTTGAATAACTTTTTTCATCGTCGTGACAGTTAGGTATTCGAATATAAGAGGTGTTCGGGGTATTGAAAATACTAATCGTATTAAATGCAGTTTCGTAGTTTGTTTTATCCTGTTTTTGTGATATCGGATGCTATTAAACAACAAAAGTCGAAACCTCGCGCCCGACTTTTGTAACCTAAACCTTATCACAATGCAGGCAAGGTGCCTGCGTGAATTTCAAATATACTGTAAATTAATGTTTGAACGTATCTATTTGTCCATAATAGGTAACAAGTGATCCATCATCTGCGGTAGCGGTAAATGTTTGCGTGATTGCCATGGTAAGGGTGGTATCAGCAACGGTAATAACAACCTTTCAGATATTGAGACAGCAAGAATAAATGATGCTGCGGTAAATATTGGTATATATGATTTTACGCTTCAATGGGCTTTAAGTAAGGGTTTTAAATTCGGTTATACATGTGTGATAGAAGGCATGGCACACCTGGTCCAATCGTTGTTCAATTCGGAATTACCTCATAGTGAAGTCCTTTACCAGGCGGCGCAGTTAATCTGTAACGAGATCAGGCCGGACATCAGGGAAAACAAGAAATTATTGATTTCGATCTGCTATATTGCTTTGTTCTTTGATAATCCGGGTGTCGCCTTTTTTGATATCCTACGGTCTGTCGATCAGGACGAGCATGGTATTTCATTATTTCAAAGGTACATGACGCAATATGGAAGGACGTTCAACGGTGTGCAAATGCCCCACGCGAAGATGATGCAGATCCTGATGGATGATTTTATTGAACGCTTGGATGACTTGCTGGGCTATAGGCCGGTGCACCTGAAAGAGGTGATTGATAATTGTTAGTACGAAGCAATGGCAGGTGATTCGACGCTTTTGCGTTTTATTTATGAACGTGATTTGAGTAAGCTGGAGGATCTGGACGAACTGCTGGATTTTTATAGTTATCCGGCGATTGATTCCGCGGATAATGATTTGGTGGAACCGTTGGGCAGTAATGGTAAACCGTTGACGGAAAAGGGGATCCTTTTATCCCTAGAACTTATTCATGCCAGGTTGAAAGAAGAGAAAGGGGAAAAAGAATGTATTAGATTTCCCATTTGTAAAAGGCTCTCTAGAAGTAAAAACATTAATTTAACTGATGAAAATTGTGCCGGGACACAATGGGATAAGCAGATATCCTGTCTTTTTATAGGGGGGATGAACTACTGGGAGCTTGCGGATAAGACATTCATATCATAGCAACACCAAAGCGGTCTATTGTCGCCTTGTTTTTGAAGTAAGGACCGAGCCAATGGAAGTTGTTTTTAACAGCGGGTATTCCTTCTACTAGTAGTACACAAGTTCCTCGTCGGTACAGCTTTCAAGGAATGTCGACCGGAATGAAGGTTCTATTAAGAACTTTCGTAAGTCACCAATATTCACTGGCTAAGTGTTGTATAAAAATGCCATGATGGCATTGGCAAGCACGCTGTATAGCTGGTCGCCCAGGACGTATTAAAGCGTTTAAACAATGGTACCAATCAAAAGCCAGCTGCTTCCGCTCGATGTCGCTATGGTCTTGCAGGATGTTGAGGCCGACGGGATAGTCACTGTCCGAGGGATCGATCAGCAAGACACCGTGTATGCGTTCTTGCAGAATTGATTTTAATACCACATCAATTAAGTCACCATGAGGGTCAAACACACAGCAACCAATACTCTGTGCGATATCTTGGCTAATAGGCTACGCAAAAGGGTTGACTGCCCATGCCTGCGCCGCCAATTATATGCACGTGGTTCAGCCGCTGGCGACCGTTTGGTTACTGTTAATCTTTCGGCATTTTTCTGGACTGCCAAAAATTTCAATGTTTGTGTGGCAACTTTAAAGTTTAATCGATAACTATGTTGCCTGAAAAAACACCACCAAATGATTTAGACATCACTGACTTGTTAAATCAAATAGAGTTGGGAGAAATACCACTAACATTGATCCTTCAACGGTTAATAGAGGTTATTATCAAACTCAATGAAAAAGAAAAGCAATTAGACAGTTTAATCAAGTCGCTTCCCATGCTTTCTGACATTACCAAAAAGATCAGTGAGATACATACGCTACACTTTCCGGCAAAGCATCTAAAAAAGAAATCCCAAAAAGAACGGTTTATGGCCGAAATCCTTTTGGGATCAGTCAGGAAAAAGAAATAGCTGTTATATAGCGGGTATAAGCTTATCGGATTGAACAAATTTTAATAAATCTTTCAGGTAGGTTTCTGTTTCCACCAAACTGCTATGCCTGTTCGCAGAGCATATTTCTGCCAGTGTCCAGCCTGCTTTAAACTTCTTGACATTGGAAAAGTGCTTAAAGGAATAGAGCGTGTAGTTTTTGTCTTTGAGTTTTAAAGCTTTAAGGCACTTTTGAAAACGCTCATATGGCTATTTTCACCGATCTTCTGTTCAGCTATAATAGTATCCGACGAGCCTAACAGGAAATACTCCCTGGGGTATTTCGGAATCTTAAGTTTATCAAGCTCTTTTCTTAAACTCACATCAATATGTACCGGCAATGATTTTTTGTTCTTGGCGATAGATGCGGGTATAGTGATAGTATCGTTTTCTAAGTTGATGAACTTTAATTGCAGGTGCCGCAATTCTTTGGGCCGGATACAGGTGTAGTAGATCATCCGAACAAATAGTAAACAATAAGGATCATTGGCTTGCAGCCAGTCAATAATAGATTTAAAATCGTCGTCGGAAAATACCTGGTGGGATTCTGTCGCCAATTTCCGCCTCGTTTCTGTATCTGTAACAGGGTTGATTTCTATGTATTTGTTCTTTTTTAGATAGCGGAAATAATTATTAAGTGATATTCTGGCATTGTTATAGGTTACACCCATCCATTTTTCGGATCGCTCGTGGTGGTCTAAAAAGTGGGTGATCTCATAATCGCTGATCTCGTTGGCTTTTTTATGTTCCCCGTAATAGTTGATGAACATTTTAACTTTAGAAAGATAGGATTGAATGGATTTTTTCCGGGTGCCCTTAGCTTCGTGATAAGCTTCAAAAAGAACTTTACCTTCTTCGAGGGATAAGGAAACGACCTGCCGCTTTAGTTTTTCGTTGCTTCTTTCGTCAATCGGACTCCAGCCGCCATATAAAGCTTCTGTATAGGTTTCCAACAGTTCGGTGAAAAGGATAAGTTTTTCTTTAGGGTCTTTTACCCTGTTCAGATTTTTGCTAAACCTGAACCGTTCCATGTTACGGGTAGCCGGATCGTAAAAGAAAAATTCGATGTACCAGCTTTGTTTAGCTTCCTCGCGGGATTTTGTGGAGCCTTTCGGAACCAGATCAATCTTCTTTCCCTTGAATAATTTGGGGGTTGTGTAGGTGATTTCTGCCGTTTTCATGGCCCCGAAATTGAGGGCTTGTGGCAGAGTTTTGTCAGAGTATGCACCTGGTGAGTAGCTAAATAGCTGATTACCAGGTGCATTAAGTGTCTGAGTGGAGAATATCGGAGTCGAACCGATGACCTCTTGCATGCCATGCAAGCGCTCTAGCCAGCTGAGCTAATCCCCCGTTGCGGGTGGCAAATATATTACAATAACCCTAAAAATAAAATCCTATTTGATTTTATTTTTTATCGGGACTAAAATTGTTATTTAAGATCAATTGCATGAACTTTAAATTGAGCCAATGGTTAAATTTGTAACCCACTTGCTTAAAGGTTCCAACTTCTTCAAACCCAAACTTATGATGCAACTTGATACTCGCCGCGTTATCTGCATCAATACCTGCAATAATGGTATGTATCCGCTTTTGCATCGCTGTATCAATAAGCTTTTGTAATAATTGTTGAGCTATCCCCCGTTGCCTGTACGCTTCATGTACATATACAGAATGCTCAATAGTGTATTGATAAGCCGGCCATACCCTAAACGGTCCATAAGTTGCAAAACCCGCCACTACTCCATCTATTTCGGCAATAAAAATGGGGATGTCGCTCCGTTCTTTATCCTCCATCCATGCTACTCGCATGGCCAGTGTATGCGGTTCGTAACTGTAAACCGCGGTGGTATTCAATATGGCATGATTATAAATATCCAAAATACCCGAGGCATCGGCCATTGATGCCAAACGGATGGTTAACGCGGAGTTTTCTTTTTCCATACCATTTTACTATTTGATAAATATAAAAAGAGAATAAGATTTTCAGGCGAAGGATTTGGAAACTAATAGACGGGATTTTGATTGGGGCATCCAGCCAGCGTATGGTAAAATCGAACTTAACTTTTTTTCCAAAAAATCTTTCTTCTTTGTTTTAACAATCTTTGCTCAGTTACAAAAACCCTATAAAACAAGTAAAGCCCCTGATGGGCAGGGGCCTTTACTAACCAATTATAAACCTAAATTATGAGAAGACTTTTTTATGTTGTGTTGCTCTTGCAATACGGTGTAAAAGTAACACTAAGTTTTTATATTATTCTAATTTATTTTGTATTTTTTTTGTAACCTTTATTACAACAAGTCTATTATGCTGTTTGTTTATCAAAAATACAAATAAATCTTTATTAAAGTGGCAATTAATTTATTTTTTAGTTTCGATATACACTATAAATAAAATAAGGTAAAATTTATTGTCAACAAATAGATTTTTTATTAAAAAAATTCAAAAAAGATTAATTTATAAATTATAATCCATGAAAAAATATTAAAAAATTAAAAAAATCGAGTAAAATTTAATAAAATCAACAAAAATTAAGATTTATTTGAAAAAAAGATCTCAAAAACAGCTTTTCACTAAATCAACAGCGTCATTTACATACTTTTTTCAATAATTTAAAACTCATACTTCATTAAGTTATTGCGCTGCCTGGTCAAAAAAATTACTTTAATCAGGCATCATTTCAGTGTAGCATCGTCATTTTTGCAAAAAATTTAGATTTTGCCCTCAATGACTGTTACTGCATCGCCCAAAACACACCCGCACTTAACAAATTTTACGTTATGGATCATGACCATTGCTACCGGCCTGGTGGTGGCCAATATCTACTACAACCAACCGCTACTGGCCGATATTGCTCACACATTCAACATTACCGATAAAAAAGCGCAGCAGGTATCCTTATTTACTCAAATTGGTTACGCTACAGGTCTGCTATTCATTATTCCGCTTGCCGATATGCTTAAACGCAAACGGTTAATCCTAATTGATTTTGTGTTGGTGATTATATCTTTGCTTGCAAGCGCGCTCGCACCTTCGGTAACCGTATTAACCATCGCTGGTTTCTTAGTTGGAGTATCATCGGTAATACCGCAGCTATTGATTCCGATGGCGGCCCATTTGGCTAAACCGAATGAACGCGGCAAAAAAATTGGCTTTGTAATGAGTGGTTTATTGATTGGAATACTGCTCTCCCGCACACTAAGCGGTTTTGTGGGCGAACACTTTGGCTGGCGGGCCATGTATTATATTGCCACGGGCTTAATGCTGGCTATGTGGTTAATGATATTTTTCTTTTTGCCCGAGGTTGAACCCGATTACAAAGGCAATTATGGAAGCTTAATGAAATCCTTAATTCACCTGGTTAAAACCCAGCCTAAATTAAGGATGGCGGCTTTTAGGGGCGCTTTATGTTTTGCAGGCTTCAGTGCTTTTTGGACTACCCTGGTCTTCCTGCTTAAACAACCGCAATTTAATGAAGGTAGCGCTGTTGCCGGCGCCTTCGGCCTTGTAGGCGCATTTGGCGCATTAGCGGCTGGACTAATGGGTAGATTGAGCGACAAGATGGACTCCTATAAATTATCGGGCTATACTTTATTATTAGTGCTTGTATCTTTTGTTATCTTCTACTTTTCAAGCCACAGTATCATTGGACTGGTGATAGGTGTAATAGTATTGGATATGGGCGTACAGGCTACACACATTTCCAACCAGTCTATCATCTTCGCTTTAATTCCCGAAGCTCGAAACCGGCTGAATACCGTATACATGGTGTCTTATTTTATAGGCGGCGCTTCGGGTACATTTTTGGCCAGCCAGGTATGGAAAAACTACCAGTGGGCCGGCGTATGCGCTATAGGCGCTCTTTTATCAATTGTAGCACTCGCCGCGCATCTTATTAACTATCGTAAAAACGTACGAAATTAAAGCAGGTGTTCGGCTATTGCATACTAACCGAACAGTTATTTTGGTTTACAGTGCTACTCTCAGAAAAAAAATTGAAAATATTTTCAAAATAAAAACAGCTTAAATACAGCTATTTACACGGAATTGTAAAAAATACCTGATGTTGTAATGACTTTTTTCGTGTTTGTCAAAATTTTTGGCACAGGATTGGAATAGTACCTATCAAACGTAGCTGTTATGGAAACGACAAAGAAAACGGTTAAAGAAGACGAGAAGGAGTGGGACAATCCGGTAGAACCAACAAAAACTACCGACCCACGTGACGAGGAGCAAATTTTAAGACAATACAACGAGGCAAAACGCCGCAAGGGCAACCTCACCGAAAACCAGGAAACTGAAAAGAAAGATAACTAAAGACATTTAAAACATACAAAAAACTAAAACTATGAAAACCGCAAAAAAATCAGCAACCAACAAATTAGTAGATCGTTTTGATAACGAATTAAGAATTTTATTAATGAGCGATTTGAAAGCTATCAAAGCTAAAAACAATCAAACACTGCAAAATGCTGCTTAATTAAAACTGAAAAACACTTACCTATAAACATCCCCACCTATGAAAGCCTCTAAAACAAACACCACTGCCATAGCTAAATTAGTTGCCCGCTTTGACGACGAATTAATGGAAATTTTATTGGAAGATCTTAGGAACTTCAAAGCAAGAAACCAATTCAGAAAAAACAATCAACAGGTTGCCGCACAGCAAACGCTTAAAGCTGCCTGATCAACATATATCTACATCTACCTATTTTTTTACAACATCACACCTATGAAAACGATAGACCCCTGCCAAAACAGGGCTTTATTTTTTTGATGCGTATTTGATGATCAGGCCGGCAGTTTTTGCTGATGCGCCGGGGAGGCCCATTCTTTGATCAAGTTCGTCGTAGTTTCTAAGCATCGCTGTTCTGCTTGCTTCATTATTGACGATGGCGTTAAGTTCGGCAGCTATTTTAAGTTCGTTGCAATCCTCTTGTATGAGTTCCGTAACAATTCCCTTGTTTACAATAAGGTTTACCAGCGATATATATTTAATTTTTACCAGCATCCTGGCTATGGCTATGGTAAGCGTATTTCCTTTATAAACCACTACCTGCGGCACATTGAACAAAGCGGTTTCTAACGTTGCCGTCCCCGAAGCTACAATGGCAGCATGAGCGTTGGTCAGCAAATCGTATGTAGCATTAAATACTACCGGAATTTTCTGATCCGATAAAAACTGGCTGTAAAAGTCAGCCTTAAAAGATGGTGCGCCGGCTATTACAACCTGAAAATCTTTAAATTGATTGGCCGCAGCCAGCATTTGAGGGAGCAGATAGGTAATTTCCTGTTTACGACTGCCGGGCAGCAAGGCAATGATTTTTTTTGCGGTTAATTGATGTTGCTGCAAAAAATCGGGATCAGGCTCAAAAGCGCTTATGGCATCTAACAAAGGATTCCCTACGTAATCAACCTCCATCCCCCACGATTTATAAAACTCAACCTCAAAGGGCAGGATACAAAACAGATGATCAACAATCTTTTTGATCTTCAGTACCCGTTTTTGATTCCAGGCCCATACTTTGGGCGAAATATAATAGTACACCTCCAACCCAACAGATTTGGCGTACTCGGCTATCTTTAAATTAAAACCCGGAAAATCTATCAGCACCAAAACATCGGGCTGGTAAGCAGCAATATCCTGCTTGCAGGCTTTCATATTTTTGAGGATGGTATTCAGGTTAATAACAACCTCCACAAAGCCCATAAAGGCCATGTCGGCGTAGTGTTTTACCAGGGTACCGCCTTCGGCCTGCATTAAATCACCACCAAAAAACCGAAATTCAGTTGCAGCGTCACGCTCTTTAAGGGCTTTCATTAAATTAGCGCCATGCAAATCGCCCGATGCTTCGCCCGCTACAAGGTAATATTTCATTGAATGGGTTGCAGTTTAAGTAAAAACACAGCGGCCATAAATACAAAAGTAACCAATATAAAGCCGATACCTGTTTTATCCATCCCCTTAGTATAAATATACCTGGTGATAAACAAATTAAGCGCTATGGCTACCAAATACGGAACACCTGGCTTATTGAAAATTAAAAAATTTCCTTTTAGCAGGTACAAAAAAACAAACAGACTGATGCCCGGCAGTATTAAACCACCAATTACGCCTGCTATGATGCTGTTATTTTTAAGCATGTATATTGTTTAGTACAGTAACTTATACATTAAACGTCCAGTTATTTAAAAGCGGAATGGCGTGATGCGCCGTCATATCAAACTGAACCGGCACTACCGATACGTAGTTATGATCCAATGCCCAAACGTCGGTATCCTCTCCCCCATCATTGAGTTGAAACACGCCGGTAAGCCAATAGTACGGGCGTTTGTGCGGATCAACCCTTTCATCAAACTCTTCGGCCCATTTGGCATTGGCCTGGCGACAAATTTTAATACCTTTAATATCGGCTGTATTGGGGAAGTTTACATTAAGCAGCGTATTTGCAGGCAAGCCATTGGTTAAAACCTGTAAGGCCAGTTCTTTAATATATTTTATACAGTAGCTAAAATTAGCATCGAGGTTATAATCATCCAGGGAAAAACCTATGGACGGAATACTTTCAATAGCCCCTTCAACCGCGGCCGACATGGTGCCGGAGTACAGCACGTTGATGGAATTATTTAAACCATGATTAATGCCGGATACGCAAAGATCTGGCTTTTGGCCTTTAAATACTTTATTAACCGCCAGCTTCACGCAATCAACCGGCGTGCCCGAGCAACGGTACATTTCGATACCTTCATACAGATCAACCTTATCCAAACGCAAAGGCTTGCCTATGGTAATGGCATGACCCATACCTGATTGCGGACTATCCGGAGCTACCACCACTACACGTCCAATTTGGGCCATAGCTTCTATTAACACTTTTATCCCCGGCGCGGTTATGCCATCGTCATTAACAACAAGAATATTGGGCTTAGCTGTTTTCATTGTGCGAAATTAGTTATATTTGATTTATGCTGACATCTGATAAGAAAATAACTCTTGATGAGTATATGCAGATGCCAATTGGTGCTCCCTACCAGTATATTAATGGTTGCCTTATCGATTGGCCTTCAAGAACCATTGATCATCAAGTAGCTTTAATGAATGTGATAGCGGCATTTGTTAATTACGGAGATCGTATCAAAGACAACGGTATTTACATTCCTGGCCCGATAGAGGTTATTCTTGATGATCAAAACTCTTTTCAACCCGATTTCATTTACATTTCAAACGAGCGACGCGATATTGTAAAAGATTATATTTATGGCGCACCAGACATAGTGGTTGAGGTTTTATGGGAGAAAAATGCCTACTATGATCTTAGACCAAAGAAAGACGCTTATGAAAAGTACGGTGTAAAAGAATACATCATTATTGATCCTATACAGCAAAATGCCGATTTATATCTGTTAAAAGATGGCTTTTATTACCTACATCAAAAATCTTACGAAGCGCTCAATTCGGTGATATTGCCAGGTTTAAAATTCGATTTACCAAAACTATTTTCATAAAAAAAGGCCCATTTCCGGAGCCTTTTCAAAATTCTACAAACTGTTTATCCACTTCACCAGCTCATCCCGAAATTTGCCCGTCTTTTGCTGAAGCTTGCCCAGCATCTCATCGTCTTTACCTTCCTCGTGTATCAAATCGTTATCCGTTAAATCGCCGTAAGCCTGTTTGATTTTTCCTTTCAATTCGTTCCAGCCGCCTTTTAATTCTAATTTATCCATGATGTTTTTTATTTAGATATACTGGGATAACATTCGGAAAGATATATAGTTTCGGGGAAAAAGAATCAAGAGACAAGAATCAAGATTCAAGAAAGCGCAATTAGTCGTACTGCCAAGGGCCTCATTCAATGACAAAAAAAATCTTAACTCTTGATTCTTGCCTCTTGATTCTATTCCTCAGCGTCAAATTGTTTAAGCACTTTGCGCTTCATATCGTTTGATGTCCAGATTTCTATTTTATAATGATCGGGGCCTTCATCTTCCTGGCTGTTGATGTTTCTGAGGTCGTAAGAATAAATACGGACACGGTATCGGCCCGGTGTAACAATAGCTTTTAACTCGATTTTATGATCAGGGTGATTAAGGATCATCATAATGCCCGAGCTGAGTTTTAAGCCGCCCTCAACCACGTGATCATATTTCTTAAAATCTTTTTCTTTGCTTGGCGCATCCAGTACGTCCAGTTCGGCTTTTACATGTCCAAAGCTTTCGGTACTAATACCAACAATATCATCGGCTATGGCCAGTCTGTCGTTATAGGCACGGGAAGTCCAGAAACTGGTATCCCCGGTCTCGGCCACAAAAGCCGAATCGCATAAATAAAACTGGTTCTCGGAAGTAAAAAAGTCAAGCTTATATCGCGCGGAAGGAACAGGCTTTGGGATGGATGAAGGATTATAGGAGCAAAGAACAAGGACAAAAGGAATAAAAAGTAAAGCCCAAAAGCCAGTTATTATAATCCCTTTCGCCCTTGTGTTATTCATTTTTTCAATATCGTCAAATTTATCCTTGCTCCTTTATCCAAAAATCTTTTGTCCAAAGGTCCAAAAGTCCGCCAATCCAAAAGTCCTTACTCTTTGCTCCAAAAACCCTTGCTCCCTTTACAAAGCTCCTGCTTTAATCTCTTCAACCACTGCGGGGTCAAGCAAGGTTGATGTATCGCCTAAATTGGCTGTATCACCTTCGGCAATTTTACGCAGTATGCGGCGCATAATTTTGCCCGAGCGTGTTTTAGGCAAGCCGGTTACAAACTGAATTTTATCCGGCTTGGCTATAGCGCCAATAATGCGCGATACCGTCATGATGATATCCTTACGGGTAATATCCTCGTCGCCATGCTTATCCGGACTAACCACATAAGCGTAAACACCCTGCCCTTTAATATCGTGTGGATAACCAACAACGGCAGATTCAACCACACTGCTGTGCATATTGATGGCGTTCTCTACTTCGGCAGTCCCAATACGGTGGCCGGATACATTCAGCACATCATCAACTCTGCCTGTGATGCGGTAATAACCATCCTCATCGCGCAGGCAGCCGTCACCGGTAAAATACATATTCTCATAAGTAGCAAAATAGGTTGTGCGGCAGCGCTCATGGTCGCCATAAGTAGTACGCAACATACCCGGCCACGGGAATTTTATACAAAGGTTGCCACTTACACCGTTACCTTCAATTACGTTTCCGTTTTCATCAACCAAAACTGGTTGCACACCCGGCAATGGCAGGGTTGCGTAACCAGGTTTGGTTGGGGTTACGTTACAGATTGGCGATATCATTAAACCGCCATTTTCCGTTTGCCACCAGGTATCGGCAATAGGGCATTTACCATGACCAATTTTTTCGTCGTACCAATGCCATGCTTCCTCATTAATAGGCTCGCCTACCGAACCTAATTTGGTTAACGAGCTCAGGTCTTTACCTTTTAAGGGCTCTTCGCCAAAACTCATTAAAGAGCGGATAGCGGTTGGCGCGGTATATAATATGTTTACTTTATACTTATCTATAATATCCCAAAACCTGCCTGCATCAGGATAAGTAGGCACACCTTCAAACATTAAAGTAGTTGCCCCTTGTGATAGCGGACCGTATACAATATATGAGTGACCGGTAATCCACCCGATATCGGCGGTACAAAAATACACCTCGCCTTTATTGTATTGAAACACATTGGCAAAAGTATACCCCGTGTAAACCATATAGCCACCGGTAGTATGCACCACGCCTTTGGGTTTACCGGTTGAGCCGGATGTGTAAAGGATAAACAACATATCCTCGGCATCCATCTCCTCGGCAGGGCAATCGGGGTTACCTTGTGTTTCTACTTTCTTAACCTCATCTTCCCACCATACATCACGGCCTTTAATCATAGATACCGGTGTGCGGCTGCGGGTTAATACAATTACCTTTTTTACCGATTTGCACTGAACCAAGGCATCATCAATAGTGGTTTTAAGCGGGATAGCTTTATTGGCACGGAAACCGCCATCGGCAGTGATTACGATGTTACACTCAGCATCATTGATCCTATCGGCAATTGATTGCGCCGAAAATCCACCGAACACCACTGAGTGAATAGCACCAATACGGGCACAAGCCAACACGGCTATGGCCAGCTCGGGAATCATCGGCATATAAATACAGATGCGGTCGCCTTTTTTTGCGCCATTGTTTTTAAGCACATTGGCAAACTGGCAAACTTTATCGTGCAGTTGTTTATAGGTTAATACGCGGTGATCTTCCTGCGGATCATTTGGTTCCCAGATAATGGCGGGTTTATCGCCCATGGTAGCCAAATGACGGTCGAGGCAATTTTCGGTAATGTTGAGTTTAGCACCCTGGAACCATTTGATCTTTGGATCTTTAAAGTTCCAGTCAAGCACTTTATCCCACTTTTTTTTCCATTGAAAGTTTTCGGCAATGCCAGCCCAAAACTCTTTGGGCTGTTCCACGCTTTGTTTATATACGCTTTTGTATTCGTCAAATGATGTGATCTTCATAGTGTTTATAATGGTGGGCCTAATTTAATAATTATGTGTGATGTAGGTATTAAATTTTCCATCTTTTTAAAATAATTTAAAAAGTACCTGAATTTAGCATTTACGGGCCTTGAAATAAAGCACGATACGCTCATTTTGTTAACCGCCTGAGGCTTTTTGATTTATTTTCACAATTTTTAAAAACACCCTTGAATATTTGATTTAAAAGTCTGATATTTGCAAACTCTTTTGAAATAAAGGGTTGATAATTAAAAATATTTGTCATGTCAAGAATTTGTGATCTAACAGGAAAAGCCTCTATAGTTGGTAACAACGTTTCTAACTCAAACGTTAAAACTAAACGTAGATTTCATCCTAACTTGAAACTTAAAAAGTTTTACATACCTGAGGAGGATAAATGGATTACCTTAAAGGTATCTACATCTGCTGTAAAAACTATCAGCAAAAACGGCATTACTGCCTGTATCAATAAATTTGTAAAAAAAGGATACATTTAGTAGTGTGTACGTTGCGGTTTTACTTCCTATGTAAAACTTAAGGCGTACAGTTAAAAAATTGAAAAATTGCGTAAGCCGTGATGGTGATACGTACAACATAAAAAGAAAATGGCAAAAAAAGGCAACAGGGTTCAGGTTATTTTAGAGTGTACTGAACACAAAACAAGCGGTATGCCAGGCATGTCTCGCTATATTACCACCAAGAACAAAAAAAATACAACTGAAAGATTAGAGTTGAAAAAATTCAACCCGGTTTTAAGGAAAGTAACTGTTCACAAAGAGATTAAATAATTAGTGAATTATGTTGATTGATTGATTTGCGTTAAGCACCTCAATGAAAATTAACTCACTAATTCAAGGATTCACTAATTCAATAATTAAAAGAAATGGCAAAGAAAGTAGTTGCAACACTGAAAGTAGCAGGTAAAGGCAAAGAATATTCAAAAGTTATCACCATGAATAAATCACCAAAAACCGGTGCTTATTCATTCAAAACCCAAATTGTCCCTAACGATTCTGTTAAGGATGCTATTGCGGGCAAAACTATATAATAACTTTTGACCAAAATATTGAAGCCGTCTTGTTTTAACGAGAGGGCTTTTTTTGTTGGTAGCGTAGCTACAGATGTGCAGATTTCAGATATGCAGATGTGCAAATGACAAAAAACGTATCACTTATTACAGCATAGTGATTATCTGCATATCTAAAATCTGCACATTTGCATATCAACAATCTGCACATCTGAAATCTGCATATTTGCACATCAATAGTAATTTGCACATCAAAAAACATGGGATTATTTGATTTTTTTAAGAAAAAGGAAAATACGCAGCAAGAGCAGCAAGCCCTTGATACCGGTTTGGAGAAAACCAAGGATAGCTTTTTTTCAAAGATCACCAAAGCGGTAGCAGGTAAATCAACTGTTGATGATGATGTACTGGATGATTTGGAAGAAATCCTGGTAACATCAGATGTGGGCGTAAAAACCACCCTCAAAATCATCGAGCGTATACAGGAGCGTGTGGCCCGCGATAAATACGTTGGCACCGGCGAACTGAATACCCTGCTTAAAGACGAGATCCAGAAACTGCTTGCCGAAAATAACAGCAACGATTTTCGCAATTTTGAATATGGCGATCATAAGCCCTATGTAATTATGGTGGTTGGTGTTAATGGTGTGGGCAAAACTACTACCATTGGCAAGCTGGCCCATAAACTAAAACAAGCTGGCAATAAAGTAGTGTTAGGCGCTGCCGATACCTTCCGCGCGGCCGCTGTTGACCAGATTAAACTTTGGGGCGAGCGCGTAGGTGTTAAAGTGGTAGCACAAGCCATGGGTTCTGACCCCGCTTCAGTTGCTTATGATACCCTGCGCTCGGCTGTTTCCAATGGCGATGATGTGGCTATTATTGATACTGCCGGTCGCCTGCATAATAAGGTAGGCCTGATGAACGAGCTAACCAAAATCAAAAACGTAATGCAAAAGGTAATCCCCGGCGCGCCGCACGAAATTTTGTTGGTATTAGATGCGTCAACCGGTCAAAACGCTATCGAGCAATGCAAACAATTTACCGAAGCTACCAACGTAAACGCCCTGGCCCTAACCAAGCTTGATGGCACAGCAAAAGGTGGTGTGGTAATAGGTATTTCAGATCAGTTTAAAATTCCGGTAAAATATATAGGTGTGGGTGAAGGTGTAGAGCATTTGCAATTGTTTGACAGGCAGGCTTTTGTTGACAGCTTATTCAAACAATAAAACTATGTCATTGCGAGGAGGAACGACGAAGCAATCTCTTCTCTCGCAATTCAACCCTGTACAGTTCGCGATTGCTTCGTTCCTCGCAATGACATTTTTTTCGTTGCATTGATTAGTGTGTTATGAAGACAAAAGAAATTTCCAGGCCAGTAGCTAAACAAGTTAAACCCCGTGTTAACGTGGTTACTTTGGGCTGTTCAAAAAACATATACGATTCTGAAATCCTGATGGGCCAGCTGAAAGGCAACCAGTTTGATGTGGTGCATGAGGCCGAAAAAGTGGGTAAAAACGATATCATCGTGATTAATACCTGCGGCTTTATTGATAATGCCAAGCAAGAATCTATCGATACCATACTACAATACAGCGAGCTCAAAGAGCAGGGCAAAGTTGGCAAAGTGATAGTAACGGGCTGCTTAAGCGAACGTTACAAACCCGAATTAGAGGCTGAGATTACCAACGTTGACGCCTACTTTGGCACCAACGATCTGCAAAACTTATTAGCTTCTGTTGGTGCAAATTACAAACATGAGTTAATTGGCGAGCGTTTATTAACTACCCCATCGCACTTCGCTTATTTTAAAATTGCCGAAGGCTGTAACCGTCCGTGTTCTTTTTGCGCTATCCCATTGATGCGTGGTAAACACCTAAGCACCCCTATTGATCAATTGGTTAAAGATGCACAGGCTTTAGTTAAAAACGGCACTAAAGAGTTGATATTAATTGCCCAGGATTTAACCTATTATGGTTTAGATCTGTATGGCAAACGCAACCTGGATGAGTTACTTCGCCGCCTGAGTGATGTGAATGGTGTGGAGTGGATTCGTTTACAGTACGCCTACCCATCTGGTTTCCCTATGGAAATTTTAGATGTGATGAACGAGCGTGATAACATTTGCAAATACATGGATATGCCTTTGCAGCACATCAGCGATGATATGCTTAAATCAATGCGCCGCGGCATTACCAAACAAAAAACTATCGATCTGGTAAACCAGATTCGTGATAAAGTACCGGGCATTGCTATGCGTACCACCTTAATTACCGGCTATCCTGGCGAAACCCAACGTGATTTTGAAGAAATGGCGCAATGGGTTGAGGATACCAAATTCGACCGCCTGGGCTGCTTTACTTACTCGCACGAGGAAAAAACCCACGCGCATTCATTGGTTGATGACGTACCTGATGAAGTAAAACAGGAACGTGCCGACGCGATTATGGAGATTCAGCAGGGAATATCTTTCGATAAAAACCAAGAAAAAGTTGGCCAAACGTTTAAAGTTTTGGTTGATAAAAAGGATGGCGATTATTTTGTTGGTCGTACAGAATTTGATTCGCCCGAGGTTGATAACGAGGTTTTAATTGATGCCAGCATTGATTACGCCACTGTTGGCAGCTTTGTTAACGTAAAGGTAGACAGTGCCGAAGACTTTGATCTTTATGGACATATTGTAAAATAATTCTATTTTGCGGTTTCCGATGATCGAAGTAAGATTAAAAATCTAATTTCGGATCAATATTTAGTTTTTAGCCGATGTTCTATGGGCGATTTAAACAAATCCGAAATCGAACATCCGAAAATCCCAAATCAAAATGGAAGCCTCCTGTATAAGTTATAAAGAAACCGGATTTTTTTCGCCCACGGTTATTGATTACCTCGAAAACCGGGCCGATCTGCAGCCCTTTTACGGTCACCGCCCGGATATGGACGGTTTTGCCGAATTTTTGAAAACAAAAAAAGTGGTTGCTGATCGTGAAATTTTACACCGGGTTTTAAGCAAGCAATACGCGGAAAGGTCGGAAAGTCCGGAAGTCGGAAAGTCCGGAAGTGTAGCAGACCTAAAACGTATAACTTATAACATACAACCTCGTACAGCTCAAAATTTAGACCTACTAAAGCTCGATAACACATACACCATTACTACCGGTCACCAGCTTAATATTTTCGCGGGGCCGTTATATTTTCTTTACAAAATTGCTACCGCCATTAAACTGGCACAGCAATTAAAAGCAGCGCATCCGGATAAAAATTTTGTGCCTGTATACTGGATGGCCAGCGAAGACCATGATTTTGCCGAGATCAATTACACCAACATAGGCGGCAAAAAAGTACATTGGTGGTACGAGGCTTCGGGCGCTACCGGGCGTATTAACCCCGATACCATGCGCCAGGCGCTAAACCAGTACAAAGGCGTTTTAGGGATGGAAGGCCATGCCGGAGAGGTTGCCAACATTGTAGAAACCGCCTATACAAAATTTGATAAACTGGCCGATGCCACCCGCTACCTGGTTAACGCCCTTTTTGGCGAATACGGCCTGGTGATCATTGATGCCGACGATCATGAATTTAAGCAACAATTCGCGCCGATAATAACTGAGGATATCATTAACCAAAACAGCTATAAAAACATTATGGCCACTAACGAGCAATTGCAAAAGTTAGGGGTGCATATACAGGTTAATCCGCGCGAGATCAACTTTTTTTACCTGAAGGATAGCTTGCGTGAACGCATTGTTTTTGAACAGGACAGCTACCAGGTAATGAATACAGAAATAAGCTTTACCGAGGCTGAATTAAGAGCAGAAATAGCCACTTATCCCGAGCGCTTTAGCCCCAATGTGGTAATGCGACCGCTGTACCAGGAATGCATTTTACCAAACATAGCCTACATTGGCGGTGGTGCCGAAGTAGTTTACTGGCTGGAGCTAAAATCCAATTTCGACTTTTATAAGGTTGATTTCCCTATCCTCATTTTACGCAACTCGGCCTTGATTGTTAAAAAAGAGCAGGCCGCGAAAGTGAAGCACATGGATTTGGATACTGCCGATTTGTTTAAACCAACCGACGAACTCAAAACCTTCTGGATTAAAAAACATAGCAACCATAACTTAACACTACAAGAAGAGTGGCGGGAGATGAGCGCGCTGTTTGAAAAAATAAAACTCCGTAGCTATAAAATAGATCCTACCCTATCACCATCAACAGCGGCGGTGCAGGCACGCTTAAAACATGCTGTTGATAACCTGGAAAAGAAACTGGTTAAAGCCGAAAAACGCAATTACGCGGTAAGGTTAGAGCAGTTATCCATTGTTAAGGCCGAACTTTTCCCCAAAGACAGCCTGCAGGAACGTACAGAAAATTTTGGCTTGATGTATGTAAAATGGGGCCAATCCTTTATCGACGAATTGGTGAAGCACTTTGAACCGCTGGCCTTTGAGTTTACGGTGCTAACGGAGCAGTAGATATTAAAAGACTTAATTAAGCGAGAACCGCTTTTAGACTTTTATAGTTCATTTTGGGCTAAAGCCACCTTCCTTATTGCTTTTTCCGCCCCATAAATGGGACGGCAATGAGTTGAAAAATAAGTTTCAAGTCTGATTTTTTTATTCATGGCCATTTGGCTTTAGCCAACGGTTAATGAAAGTAACCATACAGGTGGCTTTAGCCCAAAATGAAGACTTGAGTTCTAAAAGCGATTTTACTGCTTAACGAAGCAAAGATTTGCGAAGTTTTAAAAACTTCGCAAATCTGGAATTTTGTACGCTTATTGCCCTTCAGGGAAATCTGCACCGGTTGTGGTTTCTTCCCATGTGTCAAAATCGTTTTTCAATTGTTCAAGCTTATTACGGGCACCTTTTAGGGCAGCTTTTCCCAACAGTAAACGTAGTGGTGGGTTTTCACTTTCTACAGCTTTCACAATAGCTTCAGCAGCTTTTTGCGGATCGCCGGGTTGTTTACCGCTATAACCACGGATGGCATCTTTGTTTGCCCCGGCAGACTGCTTATAATCGTCAATCACAATTTTACTGTTATTGGCCGAGCGGCCTGCCCAATCTGTACGGAAACCACTTGGCGCAATTACGGTTACCTTGATACCTAAATGCGCGGTTTCTTTTGATAACGATTCGGAATAACCATCTACCGCAAATTTGGTAGCGTTATAAAAACCAACAGCCGGGAAGCCAACCAGCCCGCCTATAGAAGCCACATTAAGAATATGCCCGCTATGTTGCGCCCGCATTATTGGCAATACAGCTTTAGTCATTGCCGCCAATCCCCAAAAATTGATCTCGAACATGCGGCGCACCTCATCGTCTTCGCTTTCTTCGATAGCCCCAAAATAGCCTATACCAGCATTGTTCACCAGCACGTCTATCGTGCCAAATTTATCTTTAATAGTTTTTACGGCCGATGTTACTTCATCCGGCTTGGTCACATCCAGTTTCAGCACAATAGCTGTATCGGGATAATCGGCTACTATATCTTTCACGTCATCGGTATTGCGCGATGCTACGCCGGCCTTATAGCCTTGTTTTAATACAAGCTGCGCCAATTCGCGGCCAAAGCCGGTAGAGCAACCTGTTATTAACCATACTTTATCTTTCATGGTGGTATTATGTTTTGTTACCTAAAGAAACGATTTAAGGCGAAATTGTTTGTCAGGCGAGTTTCATTGTTAGTTATCAATTTACTTCAATGATCTTCATACCCCAGGGTTCCAACTGCATAGTAGCATTACTGCTTACCGCGCTGCCCGAAAAAAGCTCCTTCCCCTTACCATAAGGATAAGTAAAACTCACTTCTTTAGCCGAGTAGTTAAAATAGTAATGAACCGTTTTACCAGCCTGGTTAACACCATATTTGGTAATTAACGGAAAAGCCAATTGCTGGTCTTTACCCCATAGTCCCACTTTTTTAATGGCATCGGCTAATATCTTATCCGTCACGGCATCGGTAGTAAGGCAACCTATGTAAGTAGCCAAACCTTTGCCGTAGGTATTTTCGGTAATGGCCGCATACTTACCCCAAACCGGATGATCATAGTAGGCCAGTACTTTGGCCGTAGTTGGGGTGATGAGTTCCATCCAGGTATTTACCTTTTTGTCTTCGGGTTTTAAATTGAATGCATCGCCCTTTAAAGTCACATTCTCCGGCGAGGTAAACTGACTGTAGTAAATTCCGCAGGCCTCGTCAATAATGCCGGGTTGGTGGGTGGTGCGCACTTTTACGTTTTCGTCAGAAAAGCCACTTTTTAAAGTGTAAATAATATGACCGCCATTTTTAACATACCGGTTTAAGCGCTGCAGCAAACTATCGGGTGCGGCGTACAACAGCGGTATTACTAATAGTTTATAATCTTCCATGTTTTTGCTTGTCGGGTCAACAAAATCGCAGCCTACATTCATGTGGTACAATCCATCGTATAGTTGGCGCAGCACGTCATTATAGCCTGTACGCACTCCCCAGCCAAACCCAAAGGCTTTGAAGGCAGTAAGCGCTTCGTTGCTAAACAATATGGCTACATCGTTTTTCTTTTTAAGGTTGATGAGCCTGGGGCTTAACCGCTCAAAATCTTTACCGATGGTTTTGGCCTCGTCATAAACCGGGTTAGGTTCAAAATCATGGCTCAGCAAACCTTTCCAATACGTTTCAAACGAGTTATGGATGGAATGCCATGGCCAGTACCCCACCCCATTAGCACCAGATGCCAGGTGACTAAATGCCTGCAACCTCAATTGCCCCGGGTAAGGCACCCATTGCGGAAAGCCCTGCGCTTCGGTTTCAATTACCAAATAGTTTTTACCGGGTTTCATGGAACGGGTAACATCCCCGCCAAAAGAAATCTCGACCCCGGTTAGGTGATCCTGGCTGGGGTGATAAATATCGATACCAGCAATATCCAGCGCTTTTGATGCCGCGAAGTGGTCAACATCGGGCTGAATACCGAAAGAATAGCCATGCCATTCCAAATCAAAATTTTGCGTAATAAACTGATCCGGTCGTTTATACTCACGCACAATACTTGCCTGCCAGGCCAGGTATTGCGTAACCAACAGGCGCTGAAATTTGGCAAACTCCGATGATAGGCTGGCATTAATGGTACTCCCCGTTACCGCCGGGAAATCCTCCCAGGTATTGATGCGGTTACTCCAGTAGTTTAGGCCGTAAACCGCGTTAAGGTTATCCAACGTTTTATATTTTTCCTGCATATACTTCACAAACAGCGCCTGCACATTTGGCCCCTGTGTACCGTATGATTTAGTTTCATTATCTACCTGATAGCCGATAACCGCCGGATTATCCTTCACATGCTCCATAATTTTGCGGATCACCCTTTCGGCGTATCTCCTGAAATCGGCATTGGTGATATCCATATTTTGCCTTGGCCCGTATTGGTTTTGGCCAGATGATGTGATAGCTAAAATCTCGGGATGTTTGCGGGCCATCCAGGTAGGGATAGCATAGGTTGGGGTACCTACAATAACTTTAATACCTCCTTTTTGCATGGCAGCCAACACACGGTCGATATGTGTAAAATCAAATACACCATCCTGCGGCTCCACCGTTCCCCACGTCGATTCGGCTATGCGCACCGTGTTAATCCCGGCAGCTTTCATCATCTGCACGTCCTTATCTAATCGTTCATAAGGCATATACTCATCATAATAAGCCACGCCGTAAAGCAGCTTATCCATTTTGGGATATTGCGCAAACGCATTTGCAGCAAAAAGTAATTGCAGTATTAAAACCGGCAGGTATTTTTTGTTCATAAAAGGGTGGTATTGGTTTATATAATTGAAGGTACAAATTAATTGTATTTTTAACACACAATAATTAAAAATGGTAAATACTCTATGATGGACATAGGTTTTCTTATGCATATTAAGCCACAGTTGGATTAGGACGGCAAATTGCGTACCTTTAAACAATGAAATCGAAAACAAGTAAAACCACCAAACAAAATAACTCTTTGAGAGAAGATATTTTAAAATCAATGGTGGCTTCTTTTCGAATTGAAGGCATCCATATTTCGGACGAAAAAGCTACTGCCGCATTAAAAAGAGTAGAGCTTAATCTGGGAAAATAGCTCGAATGAGTTGTTCCATTTTATCATATCGTTTCTCAGCAGCTTGTTGTACGGCTAAAACATAAAACTCAAACTCCTGTTCTCCAATCTTTTCAAACTGCAAACGTTTATAACCCTGTTTTTGCATCATTAAATTTGCGAGTATACGAGCTGTACGCCCGTTACCCTCTCTAAAGGGATGAATAAATAGCAACTCGCCATGCACAACTGCAACATCCCGAATAAGGTCATCTTTGATTTTATAGGCAGATGGCAGGTTTAAAAGAATTTCCTGCTCAAAAGCAGTCATTGTGGATGGTAAAAAGCGCGCAGCGGCAAAAGGGAAACCTCCTTTTGATAGATTCACACTTCTATATTTTCCGGCAAAGGAATATAAATGAGAAAGCGCTGTTTTGTGGATGTTAAGAATATAATTTAGGTTGAACTTGGTTCGCTTCGTGAGTGATTCTGCCAGCATAATCTCGGCCTTTAAAAAGCCTTCAAATTCCGATTCCACTATTTCGTCATATGATTTTAAACCCAGCAGATTAGGTAATATCTCATTTTGATCATCTGGCGTGGTATATTTCATAGCACTATAAACTTATGGATAATATAAGCACTATGGCCTAATTGTTGCAGATTTTTTATAAACTGCACTATCTATGTTAAAAACACTCCCCCTTCTCATACTAATCCTGCTCTTTTATAGCGTAGTAAACGCACAGGCTGTAGATAGTACCCTAAAAAAATCAACAGTAAAAACACTAACAGATGTGGAATACAACGCGTTGTTAAAAGGCGAAGGTATTTTTGGTAACCAGGCCCTGGTTGCTCAGCTTAATCATTACCCCATGCCGGATACCGCTGTAAAGTTTAAAAAGGAGGCGGGCCTTAGTCCGATACAAATAGCGAAAATTACCGCCATTGCTAAGGAGTTGCATCGTAAACGGGTTGAAATGGGCCAATTTATCATCACCAACGAGCTCGCTTTAGATAACGCGCTAAAAAAAGGAACAGATGAAGGCAGCCTCATTTACTATGGCAACCGCTCGGGATTGTACTACGGCGAACTGAGAAATGCCATTTTAATAGCCTGCTATAACACCTGGAAATTGCTATCGCCACAGCAAATAAAAAAGCTGGAAGCATTGCAAAATCATAATTGATATATTTGCCGTTGGATTTGTTTAATTTAGCAGCCCCAAATAAAGTGTATGAAAATAACTTTTGATTTTGAAAAACCCCTTGCCGAGCTGATGCAGCAAATTGAAAAGGTAAGACAGGTGGAAGATAAAAACAAGCTGGATATGTCGGCAACGGTTGCAGAACTGGAAGCCAAATTAGAAAGCGCCAAAAAAGAAATATACGGCAACCTTACCGGCTGGCAAAAAGTACAGATCTCGCGTCACCCCGAAAGGCCATATACCCTGCAATATATTGAGCTGATGTGCGATGATTTTATTGAATTGCACGGCGACCGTACCGTTGGTGACGACAAAGCCATCATTGGCGGTTTTGGTACCCTTAACGGCCAAACCGTAATGTTTATCGGTCAGCAAAAAGGCCGGAACACCAAGGAGCGCCAGTACCGTAATTTCGGTATGGCTAACCCCGAAGGTTACCGCAAAGCTTTAAGGCTGATGAAAATGGCCGAAAAATTCAACAAACCGGTTGTTACTTTAATCGACACCCCTGGAGCATTCCCAGGCTTGGAAGCCGAAGAACGTGGACAAGGTGAAGCCATTGCCCGCAACCTGTTAGAAATGTCGGTATTAAAAGTGCCAATCATTTGTGTGATTATTGGCGAAGGCGCATCTGGCGGAGCATTAGGTATTGGTATTGGCGATAGAGTTCTGATGCTGGATAACTCATGGTATTCTGTAATATCGCCAGAAAACTGCTCAACCATCCTTTGGAAAACCTGGGAAAACAAAGAGCGCGCTGCCGAAGTATTGAAATTAACATCAAACGAGATGTTTAAAAACAAGCTGATCGATGGCGTTATCAAAGAACCACTTGGCGGTGCACACCAGGACCCGGTTGCCATGGCTGCTACCCTCAAAAAACAGCTATTAAAAGACCTCAAAACCCTTAACGAAAAAGATATCACCGAACTGGTTAACGAGCGCATCGAAAAATTCTGCTCGATGGGTGTGGTTAATGAATAATTTTTGGGGAGCAAAGAGTAAGGATTTTTAGATAAAGGAATAAAACTCTGAAGCAAGGACTAAGGACTTTTAGACAAAGGATTTAAACCATAAAACAAAAAAAGCGGCAGTTGCCGCTTTTTTTGTTTTATGGTTACCACCACGGTCATGCTGATTTATTTCAGCACTCCACATGCTGAGTATATTTCATGTTGGATACCTATATTAATGGGTCCTGAAACAAGTTCCAGGATGACTTTTATTTTCAGAGCTGCGAAGATTGAAGCTGTCTTGACTCTTGGTTCTTGATTCTTGACTCTTAAACCCCTACTTCCCTCCCATTCCCAATTTCTGCTCATACGCTTTAAATTGCTTATCAAACTTCGCATTCAACTCTGGTTGTTTAAAGTCGTGGGTAAACTCAACCAGCCCGTTAAGCATCGACATGGAATACTGAATGTCCCTGCTTTCTATACTTACTTCGTTGTTTTGTAGCAGCGTGTAATTATAATCGAGCATGTTGGTAACGTAGTTATACACGGTGTTGGCCAGTTTGTTGGCCATTTCCGTTTCGCCCAGGCGGTAAGCGGTTTCTATCAAGTAATATTTGCGGATGGCTATCTCGGTATTCGGGATATTGTTCGGCATTACATCATCATATTTCTTCAATGCATTCTTCGCCAAATCCGGGTGTCCTTCCTTAAGCAGGTTATCTGCCAGTGTTGAATATAGCCTGCTGATGAGCGGGTAAAACATGGTATACGACTCGTGATCAAGGTATGTGGCATTTTTCATGTTACCCCATTTAAACTTGTTCATCATGTTATTATACATTACCGGCGTGTTGGTTAAATCGGCCTTGCTGGCAGTATCTGGTTTTAAAGGCAGCAAGCGGTTGGCAAAGCCTTCGCTGTATAAATATTTACCTAAACCTATCAGGTTTTCATCGGGTACCGTTGTTGCAAAATAAACGGGCCTTTTCCAGTTATTATGGGCCAGTATATCCATCATCGCCAAAACATCCTTAGTTACATACCTGCCGCCGAAGGTCCAATCCATTTCGGGAACAATTTTATCTTTCTGGCTGGCCGGTACGGTGCCGCTTTGCAAAACATCATTGGCATTAACGGTTATCTTGAAGTTTTTAGTCGGCAGGTAGTTACCAAGATCACCATTATTATATTGTACCATAGCCTCTTTCTCATCAGAAGTTATAAAATCAAAAACTTCTTTTAACTCTGAATTGCCCGGTAATTTTTGATCATTGAGGTAAATTACATCACGCACACCCGCTTTAAATTTATCATCGGGCATAGTAATAGGCAATGGCTCAGATTGGTTCATCTTGTGTTTCATACCGCGGATGTACCAGTCTGTACCCAGCAGACTAAGGTTTACAATACGCACATCGGGCCTTACGTTTTCAACCTCCTGAATATACCAAAGCGGGTAAGTGTCATTATCGGCATAGGTAAACAAAATGGCATTTGGTGCACAAGAGTTAAGGTAATTGTAAGCCATATCATGCGGGGTAAGTTTGGTAGATCGGTCGTGATCGTCCCACTCCTGGCTCGCCATCAATATAGGCGCAACCAATAGGCAAACAACAGAAGCTATAATACCGCTGGTTTTAACATCAAGTTTTTTACGCAAAATATCGGCAATGCCAATTACACCAAGGCCTATCCAAATGGCAAAGGCATAAAACGAACCGGCATACGCATAGTCACGTTCGCGTGGCTGCAGAGGGTCCTGGTTAAGGTAAAGCACAATGGCTAAACCGGTGAAAAAAAACAAAACCAATACCACGCCTGCATTCTGCTGATCCTTTTTAAAGTGAAAAAACAAGCCAACCAAACCAACAATAAGTGGTAAAAAGTATAAACGGTTATAGCTCTTGCTATCGGTAACCGCCGAAGGCAAAGGCTTTTTAAAATTCCAGCCGCTTATCCAGTTACCATCGGCACCGCTGTTGCTGGTTTGCCCATCCAAATCATTGGTGCGCCCTACAAAGTTCCATAAAAAGTAGCGTGTGTACATCTGGTTAATTTGCCAGGTTGCAAAAAAACCCAGGTTGGTGCCAAAGGTTGGTTTTTCATCCTGCCCCAACTTACTCCATGCTTTATAAAACTGGGGGTGACCAGCCTTATCGCTAAACATGCGCGGAAATAAAGTATTACGGTCATAAACGGTAGTCAGCTTTTTACCGGCTACCTCGTACCTTTCTTTACCGCGACGATAAATAGTTGCACCTTCCGTTTGATCTGTTGGTGTCGAGTCAAAAAACTGGCCGTACAATAAAGGTGTATCTCCATATTGATCGCGATTGAGATAGCTGTTTAACGCGAAAGCATCCTGCGGATCGCTATTATTCAAATTAGGGTCGGCTTTGGCACGTACCACAATCATCACAAACGAGCTGTACCCAAACAAAATAAACAGCAGGCAAACAAAAAAGCTATTTAGCGCAAAACGTTTTTCGCGGATCTTTAGGGCATACTCCAGCACAGCCAACAATACAATGCCTACTACAACACCAATAATACCTGTGCTAATGCCAAGCGCCAATACAAAACATATTGCCGATACGATAACAGCCACTTTAGATTGACTGATGGTAAAATAGATACCCGCACCAATAGTGGCTATCATCAAAACAAAAAAAGCGATAGCGCCGCTGCCAAAACCCATACCAAGGGTATTAACAAAAAGCAGATCGGAGTAAGCGGCACCTTTAACCGTAAATTGAATTACTCCCCATAATACAAACGCTACCGACACTACACCAGCCAAAAATGCCAGGATTGTGCCTTGCGCGCTTACCTTTTGCGCCTTGCGGAAATAGATAACCAAGGCTATAGCAGGAATTACTAACAAGTTTAACAAGTGAATACCTATGGATAAACCCATAATGTAGGCTATAAATACTATCCATCTATTGGCATGCGGCTCATCGGCGTGGGCATCCCATTTTAATATGGCCCAAAAAACTATGGCTGTACATAAAGACGATTGCGCGTAAACCTCCGACTCAACTGCCGAAAACCAAAAAGTATCCGACCATGCATAAGCTAAAGCCCCAACCAGTCCAGAGCCTATAATAATGATGAGGTTACCAATGTTTAGGTCCTCTGCTGTTTTAACTAATATCTTTTTGGCAAGGGCGGTAACGGTCCAAAACAAAAACATAATAGTTGCCCCACTCGCCAATGCCGATGCCATGTTGGCCCAATACGCTACTTTGTTATTATTACCCATAGATAATAGCGTAAACACCTTGCCTATCATGGTAAACAAAGGCGCTCCCGGCTGGTGGGCTACCTGTAAACGGTAAATGCAGGCTATAAATTCGCCGCAATCCCAAAAGCTTGCAGATGGCTCAAGGGTTAAAATGTAAGTCAGGGCGGCAATTACGAAGGCCACCCAGCCGAAAATATTGTTGATTTTTGAGTAGTTCATATCGGACAAAATCGATAGCAAGAGGTTTAATGTAGCCCGAAAGTAATAAAAACTATCCCTATGCTAAAAACAAAAGCGCCCTGTTAACACATTTTAACGCGCTTTGGACCGCTTTTGAAACAAAAAAACACTTTTTTTAAATTCTATTTTGAGAGTCAAAAAATCGTCTTATATTTGCATTCCTTTTCGGGGAGTAAGTTACAAACCAAAGGAGATTGCCTGATAGTATAATGGTAGTACGACGGTTTTTGGTACCGTTTGTCTAGGTTCGAATCCTGGTCGGGCAACAATAAAATTTCGGATTTCGAATTTTTGATCACGGAGTATATCCGTTTTAAAAAATTGAAATCCGAATTGTGTTTTAGGAGGTTGCTAACGAACTAATTGCTTTACCTTTCAATAACAACAGATTGAAGGTCAGTCAAATCCGAAATTGAACATCCGAAATCCAAAATCATAAAAGATGCCTTTACAATTTAATCCGGTTAAATTATTCTCAGGTTCGGGCTCAAAAGAGTTAGCAAACAAAATTGCTGATGCTTATGGTCAGGAATTGGGCGATGTGGTTATCTCCCGCTTTAGCGATGGCGAATTTCAACCTCACTTTAATGAATCGATAAGAGGATGTGATGTGTTTTTGATTCAAAGCACGCACCAACCTACCGATAACCTGATGGAATTGCTGATGATGGTTGATGCCGCCCGCCGTGCATCATCGCATTATGTAAGTGCCGTGGTACCCTACTTTGGTTTGGCCAGGCAGGACAGAAAGGATAAGCCCCGCGTGGCTATAAGCGCGAAACTGGTAGCTAATTTATTGGTTGCCGCAGGTATTAACCGCATCATGACCATGGATTTGCACGCAGCGCAAATTCAGGGCTTTTTTGATATCCCGGTTGATCACCTGGACGGTTCCATTATTTTTGTGCCATATATTAAAAGTCTTGGTTTAAAAGCCCTAACTATTGCATCGCCGGATATGGGTGGTTCATACAGGGCACGTGGTTTTGCCAAATTCTTTAATGCCGAGGTAGTAATTTGCGATAAACGCCGTAAGCGTGCAAATGAAATTGAAAGTATGACCCTGATAGGCGATGTAACCGATCAGGATATTGTATTGATAGATGATATTTGCGATACAGCCGGTACACTGGCCAAAGCAGCAGCATTGATCATGGAGCGTGGCGCACGCAGCGTAAGAGCGGTTTGTACACACCCAGTATTATCGGGCAAGGCGTATGAAACTATCGAAAACTCGGTACTAACCGAACTGATAGTTACAGATACCATCCCACTTAAACAGCAAAGCTCAAAAATAAAAGTACTATCAACCGCCGAGCTTTTTGCAAAGGCGATAAACAACGTAAGCGAGCACGGCTCAATTAGCCAGTTGTTTAAGGTAGATTAAGAGCCTCACCTAAATCCTCTCCAAAGGAGAGGACTTGACATAAACGGGGCATAAAGAAAGAATAAAAATATCCTTATCAAGCCCTCTCCTTTGGAGAGGGTTGGGTGAGGCTTAACAATAAATAAAAACAAACAAATGAAATCAATTGCTATTAGCGGTTCTCTAAGAGAGAACGTAGGGAAAAGAGACGCGAAAGAGCTGCGTTACTTAGGCTTAGTGCCTGCAGTTCTTTACGGTGGGGCTACACAAACCCACTTTTCTGTGTCCGCAGCTGATCTGAGAGCCGTAGTTTACACTCCGGTTGTTCATTTCATCGAACTTGAAATTGCTGGTGTTAAATCACAAGCTATCATCAAAGACATTCAGTTTCACCCACTGACTGAACAAATCATCCACATCGACTTTTTACTGCTTGACGAGAAAAAGCCAATCACTATCGAGATCCCGGTTAAATTAACCGGTACTTCACCAGGTGTTAAAGTGGGTGGTAAATTAGTTCAAAAACTAAGGAAACTGCGTATCAAAGCATTGCCAAGCCAGCACTTGGATGCTATTGAAGTAAGTATTGCAGAATTAGAAGTTGGTAAATCTGTAAAGGTATCTGATATTAAATTAGATAACCTTGTAATTACTAACGCTAAAGAAGATACTATCGTTTCTGTAACAACTTCACGTGCATTACGTCAAGCTGAGCAAGAAGCTGCTTCAGGCAAAAAATAAGTTGCCCTTTGGTAAAAAAACGCGATAGGCTTTGCCTACCGCGTTTTTTTTTGATAAAAGATTTTTGGAGTAAGGAGCAAGGACTTTGGGCTTCATTCTGAGGACGAAACAAATTGATTCTCTTGTAAAATATATCTATGCATAATTTTAGACAATTGCGGATCTGGATAGATTCTGTTGAATTAACAAGAGAGGTTTATTTCCTCACACAAAAATTCTCAAGCGATCACAGGTTTGGAATATCAAGTCAATTGTACCGGGCAGCTGTTTCTATTCCATCTAATATAGCGGAAGGATCTGCAAGAAAATCAGAAAAAGATTTTGCTCACTTTCTTTCTATCAGTCTCGGCTCTGCTTTTGAATTAGAAACACAACTTATTATTGCAGAACAATGTAACTTGACGTGTGATACCGATTACACGGTCCTCATTAATCGGGTTCAAGCCTTACAAAAACAAATTAAAGCCTTTTCGAACAGTATAACCTCCTGACCTTAATCTCTCATCATGCTCGTAAAATAGATTAATTCATAATCTATTACCCCAAAAGTCCTAAATCCATAAATCCTTTATCTTTGCTCCAAAAATCTTTGTTCCCAAAATGAAATATCTAATAGTAGGACTCGGAAATATTGGTCCCGAATATGCTGATACGAGGCATAATATCGGTTTTATGGTGCTTGATGAACTGGCTAAGCAGGAAAACGCGAAGTTTCATAACATGCGTTTAGCTTATTATACCGAGGTATCTTTTAAGGGGCGTACGTTGTGCCTTATCAAACCCACAACCTACATGAACCTGAGCGGCAAAGCGCTTAACCATTGGATGAAGGATTTGAAAATTCCGGTCGAAAACGTTTTGGTTATTGTGGATGATATTGCCTTACCATTGGGTACTTTGCGCCTTAAACCCAAAGGCAGCGCCGCCGGGCATAACGGACTAAAAAATATAGAGACTGTGCTTGGCCACAACAACTACGCGCGTCTGCGTTTCGGCGTAAGTGATAACTACCCCAAAGGCAGGCAGGTTGATTATGTACTTAGTGGTTTTGATGATGATGAAAAACCGGAATTGCCGGCGCTGATAGATCGCTCGATAGAAATGATCAAAGGTTTTGCCACCATCGGCACCGAATTAACCATGACCAGGTTTAATAAATAATTCTTTCCTACTGTTAACTAAGCCGTTAGTTAAAATTTGTTAAATATCTTTCCCGGGTTGCAACACTTGGGTATCTTGGGGCGTCTTATCTCCTAAATACCTTATGAAGCAATTTTTACTCTCGCTGTTTTGCTGCTACATCTCCGCTTTAGCATTCGCGCAAGCTCCTACCATAAATAATATTGTAGTTAAGGGCGTGGTTATTGACTCGGCCGTAAATAAACCTTTAGGGTATGTTACCGTTGTTTTACAGGATGCGGCCACCAAAACATCAGTAAAAAGCAGTTTAACCAAAGATGATGGCAGCTTTGAGTTGAAAGCCTCCGAAGGTAAAACCTACCAGCTGGCTGTTGCTTTTGTTGGTTATGCTGCTAAAACCATTCCTGTTAAGTTTACCGGAAATGTAGCCGATATAGGGAAGATTTATCTATCGGCTTCCAGTAAGCAATTGGGCGAAGTAAACATTACAGCGGTAAGGCCGGTAATGAAGCAGGAGGTTGACCGCCTAACTTACGATGTAACCGCCGATCCGGAAAGCAAAGCGATATCTGCTTTAGATATGATGCGTAAAGTACCGCTTTTAGCAGTTGATGGTGATGATAAAATAAAACTCAAGGGTAGTGGTAACTATAAGATATTGATTAACGGCAAAGAATCGGCCTTGATGGCCAAAAACCCATCGGATATATTGAAAGCCATGCCTGCAACCAATATCGAAAAGATAGAGGTAATTACTACGCCCCCTGCAAAATATGATGCCGAGGGTCTATCGGGTATCATCAACATCATCACCAAAAAAAATGCCGACCAGGGTTATAACGTTGGCCTCAACATGCGGTATAACAGTATCTGGGGACCAGGTTACAATTTAAACGCCACCGTTAAACAAGGCAAGTTTGGTTTATCAGGCTATGCTGGTTTTGGCAATCAAAATAAGGTTAATAATAGTAATGCAAGCTCACAAACGCAATTTGCAACGCAATCTGTTTTAGCTCAAAACAGTACAGGTTCTTTTGGCGGCAAATACAAATACGCCAATGCCGAGTTAAGTTATGAAATAGATACTTTAAACTTGTTAACGGCATCATTTGAGCTGTTCCGTGGTAATTTTGATCAGAATAGTGTGCAGCATACCGTACAAACAGATAAAACAGGGGCTGTGAACCAAGCCTACACGGGAACATCTGATGGTATCAACCACGATCAGGGTACTGATATATCAATCAACTATCAGTTGAGTTTTAAAAACCATAAAGATGAGTTGCTTACAGCATCTTACAAATACAGTTACGGCCCGAGCAAGCAGTACAGCGAAAACGTGTTTACAGACAGGGTTAATTTCGACGCGTTAAATAATCCAAACTTTCGCCAGTATAATAACCCGGCCACCAGGGAACATACCTTTCAATTAGATTACGTATATCCGTTAAAAAAGGTAAACATTGAAGCAGGTGGCAAAGTTATCCTGCGCGATAACTTCAATGATTTTCAACGCGAAAACCAGGACACAGGGACTGGTAATTACTTTGTAGATACGACTCAAAGCAGCATATTCAATTATCACCAGAATGTGTATAGTGCATATAACTCCTACCAGGTAAAATTCACCAAGTATACCTTGAAAGGAGGTCTGCGCCTGGAACATACCCAGGTTAGCGCCGATTTTGTGGGCACGCCCCTGGATAGAGGGTATAACAACCTGATACCATCTATATCATTACAACGCAGCTTTAAAACCAGCAGCTTAAACTTTGGCTTTACACAACGTATACAACGGCCGGGTATTTATCAGCTTAATCCGTTTGTAGATAGATCGAATACTAAATTCATTACAACAGGCAATCCCAATTTAAGCCCCGAGTTGAATAATACATTTGAGTTTACTTACAGTAATTTTTCCAAAGGATCAATCAACGCGGGTTTAAGTTACGCGTTCTCCAATAATTCTATCCAGCAAATCAGCAATTTTCAGGTTGAGCAAATCTCGCCAACTAAACTGGATACCGTTACCTTTACTTCGTACCAAAACCTGGGCAGCAACAAAACGCTGGGTTTAAATTTAAATACCAATTTCAATATCACCAAGCAATTTACCTTTAGCCTTAACGGGCAAATCTCACACATTTGGCTTAAGGGAACCTATAACGGTAAATTTTATACCAACCAGGGTTATACCGGCAACGCGTTTGGTAACCTGGCCTATAAATTTAATGGCGGTTACCGCCTGGCGCTTGATGCCGGTTTCTTTAGCGGCGATGTAACTTTGCAAGGCAAATCGAGCGCGTTTATATTTAACTCGTATGTGTTGTCAAAAGAGTTTTTCAATAAAAAATTCACCGTATCATTGGTAGCCAATAACCCTTACAGTAAATACCGTACTTATACCGGCTACACCAAAACCGTCGATTTTTATAACAGCTATAGCGGCACAAATCCTTATCGGAATTTTGCCATTAGGCTTAACTATAAATTTGGCAAGCTCAACAGCGAGATTAAAAAGAACCAGCGCGGCATCAATAACGATGATACCAAGGGCGGAGGCAACAAAGGCGGCGGAAACCAATAGATATAGTTATATTGTAGGCTATGAAAAAAGCGATAGTTGTTGGCGCTACATCGGGCATTGGCAGGCAATTGGCTATTTTATTGGCCGATAACAACTATCATGTGGGGATTACCGGCAGACGCGCCGAATTATTGGCCGAGTTGCAGGAGCTAAAGCCCGGAAAGTTTAAACCATCTGCTTTTGATGTAACTGATACTACTGCTATCCCTCAACATTTAGCAAAACTTACAGCCGAATTAGGTGGCCTTGATCTGCTGATCATCAGCTCGGGTACGGGTGATTTAAACCCATCGCTTGATCCCGGAATAGAAAACGAAACCAATGCGGTTAATGTATTGGGCTTTACCACCGTTGCCGATTGGGCATTTAACTTTTTTGAGAAGCAGGGATCAGGACACCTAACAGCAATCACTTCTATAGCGGGTATGCGCGGCGGCCGGCATGCTCCTGCTTATAATGCATCAAAGGCATATCAAATTAATTACTTGCAGGCGTTAAGGCAAAAGGCCACCAACCTTAAGCTTCCCATATTTGTAACCGACGCCCGCCCTGGCTTTGTAGATACACCAATGGCTAAAGGCGATGGGCGGTTTTGGGTTGCAACACCCCAAAAAGCCGCTTTACAAATTTACAAGGCTATTGAAAGTAACCGCAAGGTAGTTTACATTACCAAACGCTGGCGGCTCATCGCCTTTATTATTAAACATTTGCCGGGCTTTTTATATAACCGCATGTAAGCTCATTATTTTACATAAAACAAACCCGCAAAAGTTTAATTTTGGGCGTTCATTAAAACTACCAACACATGAAGGTTTACGGCATTACCAATTGCAATACAGTAAAAAAAGCGCTCGACTGGCTTAAAGCCAACCATGTTGATTACGATTTTCAGGATTTTAAAAAGCTGGGCGTAAGCGCCGATAAATTGCAGGAATGGGATACCAAGGCCGGTTACGAAAAATTCATGAACAAACAAGGCCTCACCTGGAAACAGCTTGACCCTGCCGTTAAAGAAAGCGTAAAAACCAATACCGACGCCCTGCAACTACTGCAACAAAAAACCAGTATGATCAAACGCCCGGTTATTGAAGATAATGGCTTCCTGTTTTTTGGTTTTGATGAGAAGGTTTATGCAGAACACTTTTTGAAGTAGTAGCTAACAAAGATTTCACCTACAAAACAGTCGCGCTTAAAAAGAGGCACCTAACGGAGCCAAAAAGCAACGCGCTTTTGCTATAAACACGTGACTCCGCTGGAGTCTAAAAGTTTGAACATCCGGCTACAGCGTAGCCTCGTGTTTATAGTAAATTTAAATGGCAACAATTGGGCTCCGTAGGTGCCTCCTATCGTTCGCATATAATTTCCCGAGCACGTTACAAAACAGCCCCTTCCATCCAACAAAATCCACCTGATTGATAGACTATTACTAAATCAATCACTAATTCATCAATTCGCTAATTCACCAATTAATAAAAGCGTAACAATCATTTTACCAGTAATATAAAAAGGCTTTTTTGCGTATACTTGCTTTGTATATTCAAAAAATTGACTGACATGAAACTAAAAATGATGGCCGGCTTGAGCATGGCCTGTGTGCTTGCATTTAATGCGGGTAACGCCCAGCAAGCCCCAACCCCTCCTCCTACCACATCCCCTGCTTCTGATTACAATTATCATGAAACTTTCGGTCCGCCGTTTTACACCAAAAACGGAACAGAATTTCGTGCAGCCGATGGCCAGCCAGGCCCAAAATACTGGCAAAACCGAGCCGATTACACATTGGCGGCTTCACTGAACGACCAAAACAATGAAATTACCGGTTCAGAAACTTTAACTTATACCAACAACAGTCCGCAAAACCTGGGCTTTTTATGGATGCAGTTAGATCAAAACTTATTTAAATTAGATTCTCGCGGTACTGCCATCGTACCACCAACGGGCAGCCGTAACTGGGGCCGTGGCGAGGCGTTTGATGCCGGCTACAAAATCAAATCGGTAAAATATGTTGATGCTAAAGGCGTAGCTGTTGATGCTAAATTTTTGATCACAGATACCCGTATGCAGGTGTTTTTGCCAAAACAGGTTACTGCAAACGGCGGCATTGCCAAGTTAAAAATTGAATATTCATTTGTATCTCCAAATTACGGATCAGACCGTATGGGTTACCTTGATGATAAAAAATCAAAAAATGGTAAGATATACACTATAGCGCAATGGTACCCACGCATGTGCGTTTATGACGAAATATTAGGATGGAATACCCAGCCTTACACCGGTCCGGGTGAGTTTTACCTGGAATATGGTGATTTCGACCTGAGCATTACCGCTCCTGCCAATCACATTGTGGTAGCTTCTGGCGAGCTATTAAACCCAACCGAAGTATATACCCCGGAACAGCAAAAGCGTTGGGCACAGGCTGCTAACAGCGAAAAAACTGTAGTGATCCGCTCGGCAGATGAGGTTACCAACCCTGCTTCGCGCCCTGCTGGTAAAAAAACGTTAACCTGGCACTTTAAAATCAAAAACGCGCGTGATGCTTCATGGGCTTCATCGGCCTCGTTTATTGTTGATGCTGCCAAAATGGACCTGCCAAGCGGCAAAAAATCTATCGCTATATCTGCCTACCCGGTTGAAAGCGACGGTGCTGACGCATGGTCACGTTCAACAGAGTATGTAAAAAAATCTATCGAATATAACTCATCAAAATGGTTTGAGTTCCCTTACCCTGCTGCTACTGCCGTTGCCGGTATAGTAGGTGGTATGGAATATCCCGGCATTGTTTTCTGCGGGTACACTGCAAAAAAAGGCAGTCTTTGGGGTGTAAACGATCACGAGTTTGGTCATACCTGGTTCCCGATGATTGTTGGCTCAAACGAGCGTTTATACGGTTGGATGGATGAAGGTTTCAACACATTTATCAATACACTATCAACCCAAAACTTTAACAGCGGCGAGTACTACAGGAAACCTGGCGATATGCACAAAATTGGTGATTTCTTTACCAAGCCAACTTTGGAGCCAATGTTAAGTCAGCCGGCTAACCTTAAAGAAAGAAATACAGGTACTTTATTGTATGCAAAACCAAGTGCTGGTTTAGTATTGTTACGTGAGCAAATTTTAGGTCCTGAGCGTTTTGATTTCGCTTTCAAAACCTATATTAACCGTTGGGCATTTAAACACCCTACACCGGATGATTTCTTCCGCACCATCGAAAACGCGTCGGGCGAAAGCTTACAATGGTTTTGGAGAGGCTGGTTCCTTAACGACTGGCGTTTAGACGTTGCCGTGAGCGACGTTAAATATGTTGACAACGATGTTACCAAAGGCGCTATGATCACCATTGATAACCTTGGTAAAATGGCCATGCCGGTTATTTTGGAAATAAAAACCAAAAGCGGTAAAGTTGAGCGCATGAAACTCCCGGTTGAAATTTGGGAGCGTAACGCCAGCTGGACATTCAAATATCCATCAACAGAAGAAATTGACTCTGTTACCTACGACCCGGACAAAGTATTACCGGATTACAACCCAGACAATAACGTTTGGACTAAAAAATAACAAAAAACGCCCGGCAAATGCCGGGCGTTTTTTGTTCCTACCCATCACAAGTTGTAAAAAACAAAGAGGGCCGTCAGTCTGAGCCTGTCGAAGACTCGCGCGCAGAGGCCTTCGCCCGCGTGCTTCGGCAGGCTACCCATGCCCCCATTTTTTTGATATTGTCATTTCACTTTCAGAGTCCCTGGATTTACAAACTCGCGATGACGACAGGTTGCGGCTAATCACTACGCCGCTCTCTTCAACGTAAAGGCAAACCTGCTGCCTGCACCAATTTCGCTGTCAACGGTGATATGCCCTGCCTGGGCTTCAATAAAATCTTTAGCTATGGCAAGGCCAAGACCGGTGCCGGTTTGTTCGGCGGTGGCGTTGGGTACTTTAAAATAGCGTTCAAACAAACGTGATAAGTATTGATCTTCGATGCCCTTACCATGATCCTGTACCGAAAATTCTATTTCGTCGCTTTTATGTTTCTTGACCACCAACTCTACAGCCGATTTTTCGTGGCTGTATTTTATGGCATTTGATAGCAGGTTGATGAGTACCCAGGTAGTTTTATCCAAATCGGCATGTACCTGTGGCAGGCTATCATCACATTTTACTTTGATATTTACCTGCTTTTGATCAGCAATAAATTTAATGGCCTTTACGGCGTAGTCCACAATATTGCGGGGATGGGTGCTGCCAAAGTTCAATTGCAGCTTACCGGTTTCAACCTGGGCCATATCCAGCAACTCGCCTGTTATTTGCAGCAGGCGGCGGGCATCGTCGTCAATATTCTCCAGCAATTGCCTTTGCTCGGTATTTACCTCGCCAATGCGGTCATCCTCCAACAATTTAAGGCTCATTTTTATAGATGATATCGGCGTTTTCAACTCGTGCGATATGGTTGCGATGAAATTGGTTTTAGCCTCATCAAGTTGCTGATACTCGGTGATATTTTTCAGTATGATCACCTTACCAATCACCTTGGCTTTACTGGTTACCGATAACGATTCGCGACTGTAGAAGCTCTCCCTCCCATCAGCAAAAATCTTTAGCCTTGGCTGATCGGTAACTAACAGATTGCGCAGCAAATCATTTTCCATGGCAACATCAGGGGCATAAGCACCGGTAAGCTGCTCGGTGCTCATGCCTATCAGGCTACAAGCTACCTCGTTGGCAAATATGATAAACTGTTTTTCATCTAACCCTACAATGGCATCCTGCATGGTATTGATAATGGTTTCAATGCGCTTTTTCTCAAACAGGATACTGGCCAGGTTACTGTTTTCATATTCATCGAGCTTCTTGGTCATGGTATTAAAGGCCTGCCCCAATTCGCCAAACTCATCATCTGAGTGAAAATCTATCTGTTGATGATAATTACGGTTGGATACCTCTTTAATCCTTGCTGTCAGTTCCTTCAACGGATCGGCAATATATCCCGGGAAATTTACCGCGAATGTAAACGCGATGGTAAACAGCAAAAACGCGCTGATGGCCACTATTACATTGGCCCTTTTAGCGGTATCAGATGCCACTTCATTTTTATGCGCAATGGCTGCCATATTTAAACGCATAACACCGTAAACCAGGTGCCGGGTCTGGTTTAATAAAGCGCTTTGCCTCGCAGCATCCTTACCGGCCAGTTTAACTTGCTGATAAACCGCCGTTAATGAATCCGTCAATTGCTGCTCGCCGGGTTCGGTTACGTTATGTTGCTGCAAAGCCAGATTTTTATCAATATCGGCAAATTGTTTGGGTGATAGTGTGCTGGTATTAGCGTCGATATCATCGAGAATAGCTTGCCCGTATTGCAGGGATTTATAGTTATCTTTTAAAATTACCCCGGCATCGGCCGACAGGCGATTAAGATAATATACCGACGAACCGCAGCATGCTAATGCCAATACAAACAGAAAGCCGATACCGGAGCGGAGTTTATTTTTAATTGTCATGATTATGATAGTATTACAAGGTCAATATCAGTTTTTGACATTTTATTTAGTAGTTGGGTAAACACTGCCGTTTTCATGATAAGCTGGTAAAATTTAAACCGGGGCTTACCTATGCAAATGGTAGTGATATCATATTTCTCGGCAGTTTCCCAAATGGTTTGGGCTATCCTGTCGCTTTTTATTTTTAGTACCTGGCCGCCCAGCTGGGTAGCCAGTTTCATATTATTGATAAGGTGCCGCTGTGATGCCAGGTTTATTTTGTCGCTGCTTTCGCCGGCAGTTTGCACATACAAAACAAACCATTTAGATCGGTAGTATGACGACAGCCTTGCCGTTTTACGGATAATTATTTTAGCCGATGCATCATTTGTACTGATGCAGGCCAAAAAAAGTTCGGCACGCAGTTTAATGGTTTTAGGTATCTCAATATCTATTTTTCGCTCCACCTGATGGGCCACCTCGCGCAGGGCCAGTTCGCGCAGTTGTAAAATTCTATCGGCTTGGAAAAAGTTATTAAGTGCTGTTGGCACTTTTTTAGCATCATAAATTTTGCCCTCCTTTAAACGGTCAATCAATTCATCGGCAGTTAAGTCGATATTCACTACCTCATCGGCCAGTTGCAAAACCTTATCGGGAATGCGCTCATTGATGGTTGCCCCAGTGATGCGCTCTACCTCTTCATTCAGGCTTTCCATGTGCTGGATATTTACCGCACTTATCACATTGATGCCTGCATTCAAAATCTCCAACACATCCTGCCAGCGTTTTTCATTGCTGCTACCCTCAATGTTACTGTGCGCCAGTTCATCAACCAAAACCACCTCTGGGCGCAGGCTGATGATGGCTTTCAAATCCATCTCTTCCAGTTCCTTTCCCTTGTAAAATAACTTACGACGGGGAATAACCGGCAAACCCTCTAACTGGGCAACAGTTTCCTTACGGTTATGGGTTTCAATATAACCAATTTTAACATCGATACCGTTGCGCAGCAAAGCCTGGGCTTCCAGCAGCATGCGGTAGGTTTTACCCACACCGGCGCTCATGCCTATGTAAACCTTAAACTTCCCTCTCCTTGATTTTTTGATCAATTCCAGAAAATGCTCAACCGACTGTTCTTTGTTATCTTCCATAGCCCCACCTAAATCCTCCCCTGAAGGGGAGGACTTTTAAATTTATTATTTGTCTTTATTCCTTTGTCTAAAAATCCTTATTCCAAAAATCTTTTGTCCAAAAGTCCCATCGTCTAAAAGTCCCATCGTCCAAAATCCTTATTCCATAAAAGGAGAGCCCTCGCGGCCCTCCATTTTAGCGTATGAACGTTTCTCAAACTAACATATAATCAAACTAATTAACTATACGACCATTCATACATATCGTTACTGATGCTACTTCTTTTTAAAGTCGCCCCTTTAGGGGAGATTTAGAGGGGCTTCAATTCATCCAAAGTCACGTTCAATTTAAGCACATTTACCTTCGCCGGACCAAATACACCAAACAAAGGTTTTTCGGTATGGGCATCAACCAGTTTACTTACCGCATCGGCAGATAGGCCACGTACTTTGGCAACACGGGCAACCTGTACCTGCGCGCCGGCTGGCGAAAGATCAGGGTCTAAACCACTACCTGAAGCGGTAACCAGTTCGGCCGGGATCTGTGAGCGGGTAACGCCTGGGTTGTGTTTCATAAAATCGGTGATTCTATCGTTCACCTGTTTCAAATAATCCGGGTTTGAGGGGCCTTTGTTTGAACCTCCGGAACCGGCAGCATTATAATCAACTGCCGATGGGCGGCTCCAGAAATATTGGTCTTTAGTAAACTTTTGACCTTCGTTGGCATAACCAACTACGCGACCTTTGTAGATTACGGTTTCCCCATCACCATGACCGGGAGTTAATTTGCCTACACCGGCTATCGCTAATGGGTAGATACCGGCTGTAATTACTATCAGTATGATAGTTAACTTGATTGATGGCAACAAATATGCTTTCATTGTTTTAAAATTAGATTTGAGATATGAGATGTTAGATATGAGACTTTTAATTAGAGACATGAAATTATCGACGTTTTTTGTCTCAAATCTCATATCTCAATACTCATATCTAAATGAATACGCCCACGGCAAGGTCAATTAATTTGATACCGATAAATGGTATCAGTACGCCGCCCAGACCGTAGATCAATAAGTTACGGCGTAATAAAGCGCTTGCACCTATCGGTTTATATTCCACGCCGCGCAAAGCCAATGGTATCAGCAATGGGATAATAATAGCGTTAAATATCACTGCTGATAAAATAGCCGATTCCGGACTGTGTAGCGCCATAATGTTTAGCGCCCTTAACGATGGGATAGATACCATAAATAAGGCCGGTACAATAGCGAAGTACTTAGCTACGTCATTAGCGATAGAGAAGGTGGTTAGCGTACCGCGCGTCATGAGCAACTGTTTACCAATTTCTACAATCTCAATAAGCTTGGTTGGGTCGTTATCCAAGTCAACCATGTTACCGGCTTCTTTGGCTGCCTGGGTACCGCTGTTCATGGCCACGCCAACATCGGCCTGGGCAAGCGCAGGAGCATCGTTTGTACCGTCGCCCATCATGGCTACCAGTTTACCGCCTTGTTGCTCTTTTTTAATGTAGTTCATTTTATCCTCGGGTTTAGCCTCGGCAATAAAATCATCTACACCGGCTTTTTCGGCAATAAATTTGGCGGTTAAAGGGTTATCACCGGTAACCATTACGGTTTTAACACCCATTTTACGTAAGCGGTCAAAACGTTCGGCAATGCCGGGCTTAATAATGTCCTGTAATTCAATTACACCCAGTATCTTTTCATTTTGAGATACCACCAACGGGGTACCGCCATTTGAGGAGATCTTTTTAACATTATCTTCCACATCAGATGGAAACGGGTTACCGGCTTTTAAAGCGATGTTGCGGATAGAATCAAAAGCACCTTTACGGATACGCAAACCATCGGGCGTATCCAAACCGCTTGACCGGGTTTCGGCAGTAAATTTTATAAATACCGAATTTGCAGGGGCAACAACTTTTAGTTTACTTGAGCCGGTTTCGGCCAGTTCAACAATTGATTTGCCTTCGGGAGTTTCATCGGCCAGCGAGCTTAATACGCAGGCCATTACAAAATCCTGCTCGTTTACCGCGGCTGTTGGGTAAAAGTTAGTGGCCTTACGATTACCTATGGTAATGGTACCTGTTTTATCTAACAACAGGGTATCCAAATCGCCGGCTGTTTCAACCGCTTTACCGCTTTTGGTAATTACGTTGGCGCGCAAAGCCCTATCCATCCCGGCAATACCAATAGCCGACAACAGGCCACCGATAGTAGTTGGGATTAAGCAAACAAACAGGGAAATAAACGCGGCTATAGTTATAGGGGTGTTAGCGTAATCGCCAAAAGGTTTCAGGGTAACGCATACAATCACGAAGATTAAGGTAAAGCCCGATAACAGGATGGTTAAAGCGATCTCGTTTGGTGTTTTTTGGCGCGATGCACCTTCAACCAAGGCAATCATCTTATCCAGGAAGCTTTCGCCGGGCTGGGTAGTTACCATTACCTTAATTTTATCAGATAATACTTTGGTACCACCGGTTACGGATGATTTATCGCCACCGGATTCGCGGATCACCGGGGCCGATTCGCCGGTAATGGCCGATTCATCTATGGTAGCAATACCTTCAATGATCTCGCCATCAGTAGGGATGTTATCGCCTGTTTCGCAAATGAACACATCGCCTTTTTTCAACTGGCTCGACATTACCTGTGTTTCTTTGCCGTTAACCAGCAAGCGGGCAGGTGTTTCTTCACGGGTTTTGCGCAGGCTTTCGGCCTGGGCCTTGCCACGTGCTTCGGCAATAGCCTCAGCAAAGTTGGCAAACAGTACAGTTAACAACAGTACTATAAACACGGTAAAGTTATAGGCAAAGCTGCCCTGCCCTTTGTTGGCAAAGGAAAATATACTTACAATAAGCATTACTGCCGTACCTATTTCAACGGTAAACATAACCGGGTTACGGAACAGTACGCGTGGGTTTAATTTGATGAAGGATTGTTTAAACGCTTCCTTCATCTGATCGCCCTGGAATAATGTATTTGAGGTTTTCATGATTTTTAAATTATTAAGCTATTCTGCTTTTTAGTTCCCCTCTTGAGAGGGGCCGCGATGGAATGTGCGGCTGCGGGGTGTGTTCTACGCGGGATAAACACACCCCTCCGCCCCTCTCAAGAGGGGATTCGCACAGGCCCCACTTTTTTTCTACCTTAATGAAAAATGTTCAGCTATCGGACCTAAGGCTAATGCCGGGAAGAATGACAGCGCGGCTATAATTACAATCACCGCGAAGATCATCAGCCCAAAAGTGGAGGTATCACTTTTCAACGTACCGGCCGATTCTGGTATGTATTTTTTGTTGGCCAATAAACCCGCAATAGCCAGCGGACCAATTATTGGTAAAAACCTGCCCAGTATCATCACAATACCGGTGGTTACGTTCCAGAAAATGTTACCATCGCCCAGACCTTCAAAACCCGAACCGTTGTTGGCAGCAGATGAAGTATACTCATACAGCATTTCAGAAAAGCCGTGATTACCGGGATTATTTAACCAGGTTGATGGCTTAACCGCCCAATCGGCACCGGGCATGTGCACAACCACGTATGATGATATGGCCAGGCCAACCAAAATGATGAAGGGGTGTAATAATGCTATTAACGATGCGATCTTCATTTCCCGGGCTTCAATCTTTCGGCCCAAAAACTCGGGGGTTCGCCCTACCATCAAGCCGGAAATAAATACCGCGATGATGATAAAGACGTAAAAGTTAAGCACGCCAACACCACAGCCGCCATAAAAGCAGTTCACCATCATACCTAACAACATCATGGTACCAGATACCGGCATGGCACTATCGTGCATGGAGTTAACAGATCCGGTGGAAATAATGGTTGTCAACACACTCCAGTAGGCAGAGTTTGCCGGACCAAACCTGACTTCTTTACCTTCCATAGCACCGGTTGGCTGACTGATGCCCATATGGGCTATAGCAGGGTTGCCGTTAATTTCGGCATTCATGGTTGGGATAAGCAATAGCAGCATACCCAGTGTCATAACCCCGAAGATCACGTAGGCGAATTTCTTTTTGTTTAAATAAAAACCCAGGGCAAATACCAGCGCTATAGGAATTACGCATTGGGCAACCAGCTCCACCGTATTGGTTAAGTAGTTGGGATTTTCGATAGGATGGGCAGAATTGGCACCAAACCAGCCACCACCATTGGTACCCAGGTGTTTGATAGCTACCAGGGCAGCAACCGGTCCGCGGGATACGTGAACGGTATCACCTTGCATACTAATAAACGTGTCTTTTCCGGCGTAACTGGTGGTCATGCCATTAAAGGCGAAGATAACCGCTATTACAAATGAGATGGGCAATAATACGCGGGTGATTGATTTTACAAAGTAGTCCCAAAAGTTACCTAATTTATCGGTCACCTTATCTTTCATGGCTTTGTACAAAACAATAAGCGCGGCAATACCAGTAGCGGCAGACACAAAGTGCAAAAACATAAACACAAAGTGCTGTGTAAAGTAAGTAGCACCGCTTTCGCCCGAGTAGTGTTGCAGGTTACAGTTAACCAAAAAGCTGATGGCGGTATTAAAAGCGGTATCTGGCGATTGGCCGGTATTGGCATCGGGGTTAAGTGGCAAATGGCCTTGTGCCATCAAACAAACAAAGGCATATATCAGCCATACGCTATTAATGGTAAGCAGGGCAAATAAATGCTGTTTCCAGTTCATTTCCTTTTTAGGATCGATGCCGCTAAAGCGGAAAATAAACCGCTCAACAGGGGCCAGGAAATCAAGCCAGGTTTTCTCGCCCTTAAAAATACGGGCTATGTAACGGCCAAGGGGAATGGCAATTGCAAGCGTGAGCAGGTAGGTAAATATTACACCTGAAATTTCAGTGTTCATGATTTTAATAATTAAAATTTTTCGGGTTTAAGCAGCACGTACACCATGTATACAAACACGGCTATGGCCACAATGAATAATGCGATCATGGTGATTAAATTTTTTCGAAGTAATTAACTGATTTGAAAAAGATCCAGAAGATGACCGCAAAGGTCACCACGTAAATTGCAATCTGTAAAACATCCATAGTTTTAGTTTTTGCAGGAGGGTTTACCAAGCCGATGCCAATAAATACCAAAACCAATTAAACAAATGATTTACAGCTATTTATTTAGTTTTATAGGTTTTAAAATGGTTGAACCGATTAAAAATGGGCTATCATTTTGATAGGATATTATCAATCTGCGACAGTGCGTCACCTCTGAAGAAAATGTTGGCAGGGATGTATCAATCTTACGTTTTGAGCCGTAAATATTGATATGAAAAAACTACCTGCACCTATCCAAACCTTAAGTTTACTAACCGTGGTTCTATTGCTCACGTTTGCCGCCTGTAAAAAAGAAACAAAAACCACCTCCATTGATATTACGGGCAAGTGGGCCCTTACCCAATTCCAGGGCATACAGCAATATGAGTTTAAAAGCGATCAAACTGCGGAATTTAATGTTATCGCTACAGATTCGGTTACCAAGCAGGTAATCGGCTATCGCTACAAAAGTACCGGGAGTTATACCATTAAAAACGATTCGTTGATGATGTTTAATCTTAAATCGTACACAAACTCAAAGAGTACTTATGGGCCTGCTACGGAGCTTGTCCCAACCAACGGCCCAAAAACCAGTAGCTATAAAGTATCTTTAAATAACCAAAAGAATAAGCTTTCCCTTTATTTTACCTGCCCGCCAAATGCCGATTGTGTTCCTTCGCCCATGGTTTTTAACAAACAGTAATAGCTACAAGAATTGGTTTTTTTTGAAAAGAGTTTATGCTTTCTGAATAGTGCTGGGATTATATTAATGGATTATCTGAACTTTGATTGTTAGGGTTAAAGGATAAGCGGGATTGTATTTCTTGCAGCGGTTTTAATTCTTGACTCTTGACTCTTTTTCCAGGCATTGCCTGCTGCCCACGCTTTTTGCTTTGAGCGGCGTTACTTTAAGTGTTTAAAATATAAATATCAAATACCTCATGATACGTCCAGCGATCCCAACAGATGCCTATGCCCTTAGTGAGCTGATTATCCTGGCCATGGATAAACTTGCCAATAAATTTGCAGGCAGTGATGATCCTGCTGATGTCATGCAGCTGTTTGAAAAATTTACCCGCCAAACCGGCAACCAGTACAGTTACGAGAACGCGTTGGTTTATGAAGATGAAAATGGTGTTTGCGGTATGATCATAGGCTACAACGGTGCCGATCTGGATAAATTAAGAACTCCGTTTTTGAATTATATTAAAAAAGAGTGTGGCTTTGATCAAGCTATAGCAGATGAAACGCAGACCGGCGAATATTATATTGATTGTTTAAGCGTATTCCCCAGTCATCAGGGAAAAGGCATAGCCAAAGCGCTCATTAAATCTTTGATTGAATATGCCGCGCAAAAAGGACATTTTATAACCGGGCTAATTGTTCATCAACAAAATACACTGGCTAAAAAATTATATGTGAACCTTGGGTTTAAAGTGGTTAACAAAAAGATTTTTGTGGGCGATGTTTATGAGCATTTGCAGTATGGCATGTAAGTGTTTGAGTTTTTTGTAGAGACGCAATATTTTGCGTCTCCCGCGTGCAAATCGAATTTGCAAATCGGCTGGTACAAATTTGCTCTATACACCCAAAGACGCAAAATGTTGTGTGTCTACGTGAAAGCGGGGTGTTGTACAACTGTCTTCTAAACATCATAATATCCCAAATAGAATACTGGCTTGGCCAAAGCGGGTATCTTTGCGGCTTATAACAGCCGGTCACGGAATCAGTATATCTTAATCTTTCCTATCCGGCAGGTAAATTCTAATTCATATGTTCTCAACGCTTGCAGTGCCCAAAACAATAAAGGAAAGGCACCAGGGTATAGCCAATTTACTGGCTTTCGCATTAATCCCGCTTTCCGGTTTTGCTACAGATATTTATATTCCATCGTTACCAACCATGGCCGCCGAGCTGCATGTGGGCAGCATACAAGTGCAATTAACCTTAACGCTGTTTTTAATAAGCTATGGTGTTACGCAGCTTTTTATCGGCAGCGTGCTGGATAGCTTTGGCAGGTATCATTTAAGTTTAATTAGTTTGCTGCTGTTTGCCATAGCCAGTGTAGTTATTGCCAATACCTCCAATATTTATATCATTTACCTCATGCGTATTTTGCACGGTATTACGGTTGGTGGTGTGGTGGTATCCAAACGTGCTTATTTTATAGATCTGTTTTCGGGCGAGAAGCTGAAGAATTACCTCAGTATGTTTTCCATCATCTGGTCTACCGGGCCAATTGTAGCACCTTTCCTGGGGGGATACCTGCAAACAGCTTATGGGTGGAAATCAAATTTTTACTTCCTGGGGATATTTGCCATCATACTGGCTGTTTTTGAAATGATTTTCAGCGGCGAAACCCTCAAAAACTTCGCGGCTTTCAATATCAAAAAGATAAGCGGCGTTTATGCCGATATGATCAAAACCTCAAGCTTTACCCTTGGGCTGATTATGATAGGTCTGGCTTATTGTATGGTGATGATCTACAACATGACCGGGCCGTTTATCATCGAACATACCCTGCACCTATCGCCGGTTGTGGCGGGCTATAGTTCATTGGTATTAGGCATAGCCTGGCTAATAGGCGGCCTTATTGGCAAGGCTACCATCAACAAACCATTTTTTAAGCGGATGGTGTTAAACTTAACCTTGCAAGTGATATTTGTAGTGGTAATGCTGATCAGTATGCGGTATATCACCAATTTATTTACGCTGATATTTTTCGCCTTTATTATTCACATTGCGGCGGGCTACACGTTCAATAACTTTTTTACCTATTGCTTAAGCCGTTTCCCCAAAAACGCAGGTATAGCCAGCGGACTAACAGGCGGTATTAATTACATGATCGTATCGTTTTTTAGTTACAGCATTGTAGCCCTGCTGCCGGCAAAAGATGAGCATAACCTCGGCTATAGTTATTTTGTACTGATCATATTATCGGTTATTGTAATGCTGATTTTGAAGCTGAAAAAAGAGTTGCTGAGCGAAGGGGTATAGGACTTAACTAATCGCTGCCGCGAGTTTAGCATAGCGTAACTCGTGGTTAAAAGTAAGCTTTCAGCTTACGTATTTTAAAAGCTTATACTGTCTGCTGAGCGCAGGTTATATCGCAGGGATTAAAGCTTGTAAACTATCTCATATAGTTCTTGTAGTGGATCTTCGCCTTTGAGTCCATAATCGTCTACTATAACGTTCCCGATATCGGTATAAAATATTATAGTCGATCTGGGTTGATCCGTTTCATTAACAGTATATTTATTTTTAAGCTTTTTTATATTGACATTTTTAAGAATGTCGTGAATTTGTAGCATTTCGCTATTACTTAGCGAATAAACGGAGTCTTTATATTCAGAACTATAATAGAACTTTTTACAACTACTTGAATCGGTTTTTAGATTTATTAGCGCCTTAACAGAAGGAAAGCCATCTGACTCTACTCCGAAAGCGCTTAAATTCATTTCAATTTTTAAAACAGAATTTGTTGAAGTTTTATTTTGGCAGGCCGTAATTAACATTAAAGGCAAAGCTATTATTAGCAGGCAAAAAAGAGTAGGTAATCGTAAATGAGGCATTGGATTTAGCTTAGGTCATTATTCAAAGCTGGATATTACCCGGCAGCTGAAAGCTGCAACCATGATACCCACGAGCTGAAAGTTCGCAGGAGTGATTCTTATGTTTTTAATGTTTTTTGCTTGTTTCTGAGCATAATCATCGCCTTATCGGCCCGCACTTTACGGGTGTCTTCCTGTTTGGCCGATCCTACCCAATCACAGTAACCCTGTTTGTATGATTTGGATAGGCTTTCAAAAAAATCCATAGCCTCGGGTTCCTGGTCAAGTAATACTTGTAACTCGGCAGGAGTACCTTCAATGTGTTCGCCTTTTTTTAACATGTTGGTTTTGTATGTACCAATAAATATGGTTCTATTTTTCCTATTTAACAAATTTGATTCCCAAAATGTGACTTTAAAAAAATGGCATTTGCCATAATTACGTATAAAGTGTAATTAATACACTATGTTATTGCCCGTGCTTGGGGAATAAAATTTAAATTTGCAGCATAATTTAATACCCGGAGCCATGCAGGCAAAAACAAACGCAGTAATTCCCTTACCCAATGTTAATTTAACTATTATAGGTTTTGTGGCCTTCACTTTTGTGGCCTATGTAGCTATTGGGTTATCGTTGGCTGTACTGCCGGTTTATATTCATCAGCAATTGGGGTTTAGTACTATTGTGGCGGGTATTGTGATTAGTCTGCAATATGTTACCACGTTTTTATGCCGCATGTTTGCCGGTAATATTGTTGATAAGCAGGGACCAAAACCGGCAGTAACCCTGGGTATGGCCAGTTTTACAGTAAGCGGTATTTTATTTATTGTGGCCTGCCTGTTTAAAGCTACGCCTTTGCTAAGTCTGGGTGTATTGGCACTTACCAGGCTGGTAACCGGCGTTGGCGAAGGTTTTGTAGGATCGAGCCCAATTAACTGGGCTCTTTTTGCCACCAGCGATAAACATACCGCCAAAGCCATATCATTTAACGGTATTGCCAGCTATGGCGGTATAGCCGTTGGCGCTCCGCTGGGTGTTATTATCAGTAACAATATTGGCATAAATGCTATCGGGGTATTGATAACCACGCTGGCGTTTGCCGGCTTCTTATACGCGCGCAGCAAAACGGCCTTTAAAGGAACAAGCAAAGATGCCCGCCAGGGCTTTTTGCAGGTACTTAAAAAGGTTTCGCCATATGGTATTTGCATGGGCCTTGGCGGGCTTGGTTTTGGCACTATTTCAACCTTTATAACACTATATTACATATACCTGAAATGGGATGGCGCTGTGTTGTGCCTCTCGGCATTTAGTATCATGTTTATTTTTGGCCGGGTGGTGTTTTCAAAAGCCATTGACAATTATGGAGGGTTAAGAACCACCATTGCCTGCCTTTCGGTTGAGTGTATTGGTTTGCTCATCCTGTGGTTTGCTCCCGTGCCGCACCTTGCGGTAATTGGTGCCGGTATTACCGGGTTGGGTTTTTCGTTGGTGTTCCCGGCGCTTGGGGTTGAAGCCGTGAAACTGGTGCCGGCATCAAACAAAGGTACGGCGCTTAGTGGTTATAGCCTGTTTATCGATATGTCTTTAGGACTAACCGGTCCGCTGGTTGGTGGTGTTGCCAGTCAGTTTGGATTAAATTACATTTTTCCGTTTGCACTGGCCATGGTTTTGGTTGCCCTGACTATGGCGGTTGCGTTTTGGAGAAGAGCGACCGAAGCCGCTGCTGCGATGGCGAATTAAAATCATCATTAACCACAACCTGAAAAAGGTTTCCTTAGCACTAACCCGCTAATTAAAAGTTTGTCTAAACTCCAGGGGCGAAATATTTGTTTTCTTTTTAAATAGTTTATTAAACGATTGTGGATATTCAAAACCCAGCCGGTAGGCAATTTCGGCAACGGAAAGGTTGGTTATAGATAGATATTCCTTGGCTTTTTCAATCAATTTTCCCTGTATGTGCTGTTGGGCGCTTTGCCCGGTAAGGGAGCGCAGCATATCGCTTAAATAATGAGGTGATAGGTTGAGCTTATCGGCCAGTGATTCAACCGTGGGTGATCCGTTTTGTAAGTTTCGAGGGTTATCAAAGTATTCAGCAAGCAGTTTTTCCAAACGGGTTAATAAATCGTGATTTACCGCTTTACGGGTAATAAACTGCCGTTCATAAAAACGATTGCTGTAGTTTAGCAGCAGATCAATTTGCGATAAAATGATATCTTGTGTATGGCGGTCGATATGCTGATACTCTTCCTCTATTTTTTGAAAGATCTCTGCAATGTTTTTTTCTTCTTTTTCTGACAGGTGCAGCGCTTCGTTAACATCGTATGAAAAGAAACCATAATTTTTGATGGCCGCTGCCAGCGGGTGTTTATACAAAAAATCGGGATGGAACAATAACGCGCGTCCTGTCCCGGCATCGGGGCCTAACATATCATCGTGCGGAGCATCAAGTGCCTGCACCTGCCTGGGGGCAACAAAGGTCATGAGGCCTTTATCATAATCATAATACTGCTGCCCGTACCTTACCTTACCCAGTATTCCTTTTTTTAATGAGACACAATAGAAGCCTAAAGCAAAATGTTCCCATATGGTATTATCGGTAAAACGCATATCGGCAACACTAACTACACTGATCAGCGGATGCAGCGGCTCGGGCAAGGATACCAAATGATGAAACCGGGATATGGAATTGATAATATTCATACTGATGCTCTTTTACAAATTTACAACAGGCAACCGGTTTTTAGGAGGCTGCCTGTTGCAAATAATTAACCTAAAATTTGTTTCCTGATCTCTTTCCTAAATTCCTCGCTGCCAATTTCCTGTCTGCGGGCGTACAGGGCGTTGGCATCCGCCCCGGCTACGTACCTTATCCTGTCTTTACCATCGGTAGCGGCTTCGTAAACTACCTGCGCAATTTGCTGGGCGCTTGAGGCCGATTCCATCATCACATCTACAAGGCCAAATAGTTTATCCTCTATCTCCTGGTAAGCGCCATTGGAGTTTCTGTCGAGCGATCTGCCTAAAAAATCCGTAGCGATACCACCCGGTGCCACGGTTTTGATGCCGATGTTATGCAACCCTAACTCAAACGACATACCTTCTGACCAGCCCTCTACCGCGAATTTGGTAGCATGGTAAATAGAGTGCAGCGGGAATGTTAAAAAGCCCCCCATAGAAGTAGTACTGATGAACAAGCCGCTTTTCTTTTCCCTGAAGTACGGAATAAAAGCCTGCGTAACCCGTATTACGCCCAGCAGGTTGGTGTTAACCTGTTTTAAAACCTGCTCGTCGCTCAATGCTTCTAACGCGCCCATCAGCCCGTAGCCGGCATTATTAAATACCACATTAACCGGATGCAAGGCAATTGCTTTAGCTACGGTAGTTTTAATCTGTTCGGGGTTGGTAACATCAAGTGGTAGCAGGGTAACGTTTTCCAATTGCGATAACTCTGTTTCTTTTTCGGGGTTGCGCATGGTGGCAATTACATTCCAGCCTTTTGATTGAAATAGTTTGGCGGTGGCTTTACCCAAACCTGTTGATGCGCCTGTTATAAAGATTGTATTTTGCATTTTTTGTGTTGTTTAATATTACAATGCAAAGGTGCACTCATCATAAATACTGCTTGTTTCCAAATGGGGGATAGTTGTATCCAAATAGGTTAATTTTAAATATGCTGTTTTATAACATCTGTAACTATATGTTTTTTCAGATAATAATTTTGAGCTATAATATATTAACCGCAATTAAATCCATGGTAATAATAAGCTGTTTACCGCTATTACAGAAGGCGTTTACACCCTCAACATACAGGTAAAAACACCTGTTTTTTACTTATATATTGAAAAGGTATTTTTTAACTATACATTTATATACATATTAAATGAATCTGTTTTTTAGGTTGGATTTTAATATGATAGGTCAAAACCTTACTAAACTTAAATAATACCATATACCTAAAATCTGAACTCACATGAAAAAAACACTAACTCTTTGGGCTGCTTTAGCATTTTTGGCCGTAATAGCTTTTATTGGCTATAGTTGCTCCGGCAATAATAAAGCTACAGGCGATGCGGTGAAAACCAGTTTAGCAGATACCGCTAAACAAAACGGCGCTTTCCAAAACCACCGCGACTCGGTGCCATCGCCACAGCAATACGGCGATTCGCTTTTTGTGCTTAGCCATGATTATCCAACAACATTTAAACCGGTTGTTAACCCATCATGGCAAAAGGCTTTAAATGGGCAGCCCATATCCGATAACAATTATATAGCCTACATGGATTCCTTAAAAAGCTATGTAGCACCTAATGTATTGCCCTTCTTTAAGGATAACAAAAATTGGACATCGGCCAAATATGGCTGGTTTAATGAGCCCTGGGTAGGTGCACAACGTGAAGCCATTTTAGGTACTTACTTAGGTAACGGCAACCCCGCCAACATGTTCAAAACATTAAAAGAAGATGAAGCCGGCTATGCCCTGGTGTTATATGACTCTGTAGCGGCTTACACCGTTGGGCAAATTTGGGGTAAAACCGGCCAAAAGGTTAACCTGGCCAATGATGCCGCGCAATTTAAAGAAGGCAGCGTGATAGTAAAATTTGCTTTCTCAAACGTTAACTATCCACAATGGCCGGTAATGAAGGGAGCGCAAACCTTTAGCGTTTATGATACCATCCCAACAAAAGAGAATCCTAAAAAAGGATACCAGATGAGAAAGGTGAGCTTTTTTCAGATGGATGTTATTGTAAAGGATAGTAAAACCGCACCTAAAACGGGTTGGGTTTACTCTACCTTTGTGTATGATATGGACGCACCGGGAACCGACTGGGATAAAATGGTACCGCTTGGTGCCATGTGGGGCGATGATCCGGGTGTAAACAGTCCGCTTACGCCACCGTATCCAAAATTATCAGAAACCTTAATTAATGCCAAAGCACCGGCTTATAGTAAAGAAACCCTGGGCTGGGGCGGCCGCTTAAGCGGACCTAATGACGGTGCCGTTGCGCAGGTGGCTTACGATATCAATACAAGTAAAAAGTACACCAACCTGGCATTATCATCCTGTATGAGTTGCCATAGCCCGGCGCAGGATTCATTTAACTCGTTCCTGTTACCTGGTCCGTTCCCTACCTCAGATAGCTTAAAGGTGTATACCCCTGGCAGCAATGATTGGAATTTATGGTTCCAGGATAGGGCAGGCAATGTACCTTTTGATAAAGGACAGGTAGCCATGGATTATGATATGGTGATGGCATTTAAATCGGTACTGGCTTACCAGGCCGCGCACCCAACCGGCCAAACCAAGCTGCTGCTAACCAAAAAGGCAGCTGTTGACAGGTTTAGAAGACATAATACCAACAGCAGGTTCTGGCATTAATAAAAACCTGGTTACCATAACAAGAAAGCCACTCCTGAAAACAGGAGATGGCTTTCTTTCAATATGATATAAGGTAATAGCGCCCAAGTTTTCCATAAACCTAATACTAAAATCACAACACTATGAGTTCAAACAACAGCTCTTATGAAGTAATCCGGCTGCTTCAATACCAGATTGGAGTGGATGCCAATTTTGCAAACGCGCTAACCAATTCATTAATCGCGGCAAATACGCAGGCAGTAGCCAACCTTGATACCGATTTATACAACGCATTTAATACCATATACTCCAATTACGGTTGGCCGCTTAATCCGCAGGATTATTTAAGCTACCTAACCATTTTTGCGGAGGTAATTCCCAGCGAAAATACAGGCGCGTATGATCCCTGGCAAAACACCCCGGGTGTAAATGGTTATAGCAGGGAAATTTATGATCGGCTGTGCCAGTTTTATTGGCTGATAGACCAGGGGGCTGCTTTTACACTGCAGGATTATGTAAGCCCCTTAAATGGTTTTGTTTTTGCCGATTGGCTGGTAGCCTATGCCATTGCCTGGGGTAGTTTCCTGGACACGCCAGCCTCGTTAACACCAGAGTCGCTACAATCTTATCAAAATGATCCCGAATATAACCTGCAGGATTATTCAAACGATTCGCCTAACTGGGTTTCATTCAATACTTTTTTTTATCGGCAGTTGAATACAACTCAGCCCGACGGCACACCTATGCGCCCCATTGCCAATCCCGGCGATAATACCATCATCACTTCGCCTGCCGATTGTACTTTTAAAGCCGTTTACCGGATTGACGGAGATGGAAATGTGTTAGATACCGATGGTAATGCTACCACCGTTACCCTGAAGGAAACGCATACCATCGGTAATATCAACGATTTATTAGCCGAAGGCGGCAGCCAGTATGCCGCTAATTTTTATAACGGAACTTTTGTTCATTATTTTTTAAGTCCTTTTGATTATCACCGTTTTCATACCCCGGTAAGCGGTACTGTATTGGATCTGGCTGCCGTACAGGGGAAAGTTTACCTTGCCGTTAATATAACGGACAATCAGTTTGATGCGCCCGATTCATCTGAAGATGGTTATGAATTTAGCCAGGCCAGGGGCGTGCTGGTCATAGATACCAGTACCAGCGACTCTAACGTTGGCCTGGTGGCTACAGTACCTATTGGCATGTGCCAGGTATCATCTGTAACCATGTACACCGATGAACTCCAGGGGACTGAAGTTGTTAAGGGGAAGGAGTTTGGGCATTTTGCATTTGGCGGATCGGACATCATTATGCTTTTTCAACAACCTATTAATGAGCTTAAGCTGATCACCAACGTGGCAAACGCGCAGCCGCCATCAAGCTATCAGCCAACTAATCCATTCCACTTTAAATACGGCGAAGTGTCGGTTATTATTATAGGATAGGTTGCAGTAGCAATTACCTGCAATTTCGCCCCGACCTGATTTTCTGATGTAGAGATCGAGTCGGGGCGGAATTATTTGATGAGATGAATAAACTACTTAACCCAAGCTCAACGCAACTATCCCCCCAAGTATCAACGCGCTTGCAATAAGCCTGCGTTTACCGTCATCTTCATTAAACACCTTCGATCCCATAAACACCCCCAATAAAATGCTGGTTTCCCTTGCCGGCGCAACAACGCTTAGTGGCGCGTACTTTAAGGCTTCCAGCACCAATATATAAGCGGCAGGGCTTAATAAAGCAATAGCAATCATAATCCATTTGTGTTCCTTTATCTCCCGTTTCAATTCATCTTTCTGGCGTATCACAAATGGGAACAGGAAAATAGCGCTAAAAAGATTCGCAGTAAGTGTGAGTATTAATGGCGATACGGCGTAATTTTTTACGGCGACCGCGTCGTTAAAAGTATACAGGGCAATAAACAGACCGGTAAGCAAACCGTATGTAATGCCCGGGATGATTTTGTTGTTGTTCTCCTTTTTGAAGCTTAAGCCCGTAATAATTAAAACCCCGCCAACAATCAGCAACAAACCTGCTACCGAACTAAACTTTAATTTTTCGTGCAGAAACAATATGGCAACTATAAATGAAACCAACGGTGCCGATCCGCGGGCCAACGGGTACACTACCGAAAGATCGGCCTTGAGGTAGCCTTTTTGTAGCACAATAAAATACACCAAATGCAGCACCGAACTGCTTAACGAAAACCACAATAGCGTATGCGAGTAAACAGCTTGCCCTTGCTTTGCCTGGTAAATTAAAACAGGCAGAAACAAAATATTACTGACAATATATTGCAGCCATATAAATGGGGTTTTACCTTTTGTTTTTTTAGCGAGTAAATTCCACGAGGCATGCAAAATAGCCGCCGTAAGCACCAGCCCCAGAACGTATAAACTCATGTTAGTATAAATGTAAAGTAGGCTGCATAATGTTGGTGTAAAATAAATATAATTTTTGCGTGTTATTGATCCGCTTTACAAGGTTTTGTACCTACGGCACATAGCTTGTTTTTTTTGCTTTTTGCTACAAAGCTTTTCCCCCTACTGGGGATTAAACGAACTTCCCGGCGAAAACTTCCCCCGCACGTATAAGGAGCTTCTGTCCTTGATCCTTTATCTTTCCATCCTTACTCCATCAAACCGTCTTGATTCTTGACTCTAATCTCTTGACTCTTCTTACTTAAGTCTCACCACCAAGCCATCCATCTCTTCCGTCACCCGCATCTGGCAAGCCAGGCGGCTGTGTTCATCGGCGTTGGGCAGGGTATCCAGCATATCAAGTTCGTTATCGCCGGCGTGAAAGCATTGCTCGGGGCCTTCTATTACTTCTACGTGGCAGGTGGCGCAAAGGGCCATACCGCCGCAAGTTGCCAGTACATCATATTCTGATGCTTTCAAAACCTCCATCAGGCTTAGGTTTATTCCTTCGGGAATTTCAACGGGTTGGCGAACCCCTTCGCGGTCTTCAATAATTAAGTTGATCATGGTTAAAAAGCGGTTATGCCGTAAACGGTGGTGTATTTAAAACTCAGTTTTTGCTCGGGGTAAACATATTTGAACGCGCTCTGGGCCATCAGTGCGGCTTCGTGGAAACCGCAAAGGATAAGCTTTAATTTACCGGGATAAGTGTTGATATCGCCGATGGCATAAATGCGCTCTACGTTGGTGCTGTAATCTGTGGTATTCACTACGATGGCAGATCGGTCGATGTTTAAGCCCCAGTCGGCAATTGGGCCAAGTTTTGGGCTAAGGCCAAACAGCGGGATAAAATAATCGGCCGCTATGTGGCTGGCTTCGTTGTTCCTGTCCAATAGAGTTACCTCCTGCAAATGACCTTCGCCGGTTAGGGCGACTACGTTTGATTTAAGTACCAGGTCTATCTTGCCTTCTCTGGCCAGTTCAAAAACTTTTTCGGCAGAATCTGGTACTCCCCGGAAAGTATCGCCCCGGTGAATGAGGGTAACGCGCTCGGCAACGTTCGATAAAAAGATGGCCCAATCCAGCGCGGAGTCGCCGCCGCCGGCTAATACCACTTTACGGTTGCGAAACAGCTCGGGATTTTTAACCATGTAGGCAACGCCCTTGCCTTCAAAATCAAGCAGGCGGTCAATCTCGGGTTTACGGGGTTCAAAACAACCGAGGCCGCCGGCAATTACCACCACCTGGCAATGTACAGTGGTGTTATCATTCGTTTGAATAGTGTATGATCCGTCGTCATTTCGGTTAAGGGTTTCCACCCGTTCGCCTAAACTAAAAGTAGGATGGAAAGGGGCAGCTTGCTCCATTAGCCTATCCACCAGTTGTTGGGCGGTCACTTCGGGGTAGCCGGGAATATCATAGATAGGTTTATGCGGATAAATCTCAGAAAGCTGACCGCCCACCTGAGGAAGTACGTCAATAAGGTGACAGCGCATTTTTAATAAACCCGCTTCAAAAATCGCGAATAATCCAACCGGCCCTGCGCCGATAATGCAAATATCAGTATCAATATGTTCCATAACCTGCCATTTAATTCAGCACTCAAATGTGGCTGTATTGCAGTTGGTAAACAAATGATATAAAGTAATATATGATTACTTTAAGTTATAATTGGCGAGGCAAAAACGTTTGAAAAGTTCAATCAGTTTACTGTTTTTTCCGTGAAGTTGAATAAACTGAAAGGTGCGAAAAATCTCCAATCCTTTTACATCAATAATGCTAAGCTCATTATATTTTAATTCACTCACTACCGATTGTATGGATAGAAAAGTAGCTGTTTCCGAGTATAAAAGGTATTGTTTGATGGCGATGCTGCTCTCTAACTGAATTTCGATATTCAGATCCTTCGGGCTAATCTCGATGCCGGCCAGGGCATCGTAAATAACATCTAATGTACCCGAGCCTGCCTCGCGCAAAACAAGCGGAATCTCCAATAATTGTTTCGGATTGATCTCGGCCTTTTTGGATAACTTATTGTTTGCCCTGGTCACCAGCACAATCTCGTCCTTGGCAAATGGCGAATAGGCCAGTTGGGGCGAGTGGGATGAGCCCTCAATGATAGCGATATCCAGTTTTTCATCCAGGATCATTTGCGAAACCTGGTCGGTATTGGCCTGTATAAAATTAAAGGTGATCTCTGGGTATGTTTTTTTGAACATAGCCAAAATTTTGGGCAAAATAGTTTGGGCTACCGTGGTACTGGCACCAATGTGCAGGGTGCCGGCTTCCAGGTTGTTAAGCTGGGCCAATTCGGTTTCGAGCGCGCTATAGGTTTGGAAGATCTTATCGGCATACTGCACCAAAATTTTACCGGCGGTAGTAAGGGTGATGTTATTGCCGTTGCGTTTAAAAAGCTGTACGCTAAGCTGTTGTTCCAACTCCTTAATGTGCTTGGTTACGGCAGGTTGGGTAATAAACAGTTCATTAGCCGCTTTGGTAAAGCTAAGCCGCTGCGCAACCGTATAAAAAACCTTAAGGCGGAAATCGAAGATCATCGGTTAAATGTAGGTGTTTTAAATTTAATAAAAAGAGCCTCACCCTGCCCTCTCCAAAGGAGAGGGTTCTTGAATTGCGTATTGGAGATGTAAAAAAAGCTACCATGCTAATAAAAGTCCTCTCCTTTGGAGAGGATTTAGGTGAGGCTGTGCTATCTTTGCAACTATGACAGGAAAATCGCCCAAGGAATCGTATACCATTATGAATGAGCTGGTATTACCCAATGATACCAATACATTAAATAACCTGATGGGTGGTCGCCTGCTGCACTGGATGGATATTGCCGCCGCCATATCGGCCCAAAAACATTGTAATCGTATAGTGGTCACGGCCTCGGTTGATAATGTATCCTTTCAATCGCCTATAAAGTTAGGCGATGTGATTAGCATTGAAGCTAAGGTTACCCGCGCGTTTAATACTTCCGTTGAAGTCAGGATGGATGTATGGGCGCAAAATATTCCATCAGGTACCAAGGTAAAAAGCAACGAAGCCTATTACACTTTTGTAGCCCTCGACAAAGAAGGCAACAAAACCCAGGTACCGGTATTGTTGCCCGAAACGGAGGAGGAAACCGCTTTATATGAAGGCGCGTTGCGCAGAAGGCAACTACGTTTAATTTTGGGTGGTAAAATGCTGCCTGCCGATGCTACAGAACTGAAGGCCCTTTTCTTTGGTGAGCAATTGCCCCTTAATTTGAAGGACTAAGTGCGTAACAATTAGCGGCCTGCGTAATCTAAATGGTATAAATTAAAATTAACGGCCATGAGATACTTCCTTTGCTTTTTAATGCCGCCCCTGGCCATCTTAACAACTGGTCGTATCGGCGCGTTTATCCTCAATATATTTTTGACGCTTTTTTTCTGGATTCCGGGCGTAATCCACTCCATATTAGTAACCAGCGATTACTACGACGCCAAAAGGCACAGGCAGTTAATGCGCGCGACCCGCAGAGCGAGGTGGTAGTGGGTGAGTAGTTGTGATTGGGTTGATTAAGAGAGTGGTTGATTAGGTTAGATTAAGTTAACTTGTTATTTAATCTAACCTAATCAACTTATTCAACTCACTCCAACCTAATCAACTCAATCAACCACTCTCTTAATCAACCAAAATTCACCATATTTGCCTCGATGCAAAAAGGTAAACTTTTAATTATCGACGACGAGGAACGCCTGCGTAACCTGATGGCCCGCATTCTTCAGTTAGAAGGCCACGAAGTAATTACAGCCGGCACAGCCAAGGAAGGGTTGCGTAAATTACAGCAGGAGTACATTCATGTGGTACTCAGTGATGTTAAGCTGCCCGATATTGATGGTATTACTCTTACCGAAACCGTAAAAAAAAATTACCCCGCTACAGAAATTATTGTACTTACCGCCTACGGCACCATCAATGATGGTGTAAGGGCTATTAAGGCCGGTGCCTTTGACTACATCACCAAGGGCGATGACAATGAAAAGATTATCCCGCTTGTAAGTAAGGCTATGGATAAAGCCCTGTTGCAGCAAACCGTGATGGAACTGCAAAGTAAACTGAACGATAAGTTTGGTTTCGAGAGGTTGATTGGCCGGTCGACCGCCATTGGGGATGTGATTAAACTGGCCCAAAAGGTAGCACTTACCGATACCACCGTTTTACTTTTAGGCGAAACCGGTACCGGGAAAGAGATTTTTGCCGAAGCTATTCATCAGGCCAGCAACCGCAATACCAAATCATTTGTGGCCGTAAACTGTAGTGCCTTTACTAAGGAATTATTGGAGAGTGAACTGTTTGGACACAAAGCCGGCTCGTTTACGGGCGCTTTAAAAGATAAAAAAGGACTTTTTGAAGAGGCCAACGGCGGCACCATCTTTTTAGATGAGATAGGCGAACTTGACCAGGACCTGCAAGCCAAACTACTGCGGGTATTGGAATCACAACAATTTTTAAAAATAGGCGATACCAAGCCCACCCAGGTCAATGTACGCATCCTGGCGGCCACTAACCGTAACCTGCTTAACGAGATTAACGAAGGGCATTTCCGGTCGGATTTGTTTTACCGGCTTTCCGTTTTCCAGATTACGCTGCCTGCCCTGCGCGAACGTAAAAAAGACATCAAACTACTGGCCGAATACTTTATGCAGTATTTTGCCTTGAAGGTTAAAAAACAGGTTAATGTTTTGAGTGATGAATTTGTAACCAAACTGGAAGCCTACCCATGGCCCGGTAATATCCGCGAACTCAAAAACGTAATTGAACGCGCCGTAATTCTTACGGATAACAATATCCTTGATGACAGTTTGTTACCTTACGAAATCCAACAGCAACAAATAAAAACAGGCGCACCTGTATCTGCCTTTGATCTATCGTCGGTAGAGAAACTGCATATACAACGCGTGCTTAACCATACCCACGGTAACCGCGCCGAAGCAGCTAATTTGCTAAATATCGGGGTGGCAACGCTGTATAGGAAGTTGAAGGAGTATGGGTTGGAATAATCCCAATGCCACTACCCCGGTGTCATGCTGATTATTTCAGCACCCCACATGCTTCGTGTGGCCATTAAAGCAATACGAAATTATTTGTACAAAAGTAAAACATTGGCCCGCTCAATCGCCGCGGGAAGGGCTGTTACTTTTGCTTGATCAAAAGTAACCAAAAATCAAGTCAGCAGAAATGCTTCTTTGCGCTCGTGACCTCTGCCCTGCAAAACGGGCAAAACCTAGGCTGGGATTATTTTGCCCTCGCCCGCTTTGTCCCTACCGCAAAAACTCCCTATGCCCTGCCTCCGCATAGCCCCACATTGTTTTGCCCGTTTTCGGCCGAAGCTGTTCTGCTGACGGGGAAACTAAAATCCGTCGTGCAATAAAGCACGAACCCACCAACGGTTAACCGCAAAAATCGGCATTGACGGCTTCCGAAGCACAGACTCTGCCAGATCATTAACATTGTGGGAGCCGGCGCAGCCGAGAGTTTTCTTTGGTTACTTTCTTTTGCGGAAAAAGAAAGTAACTACCACTGGCAGTCAATAACCACAACCGACTGCTAATAAGCACAGACTTTATGATAATCGAAAACCGACACTATCTTGTAGAAACAACAGATATTGGGCCGCTCAATCGCCATGAAAGAGCTTGCCCAAATGCGTTTAATAGAAAAAAGTTTCGGTTATAATTTTGTCGTCTTTTACGCCAAAAACGGCTATTTCTGCTACCTGTAAGCGTTGCCCGTTTTTCAGGGTCATGTCGCGGCCCATGGCCAGGCTAAAATAGTCGCCGCCAACCACCGGTTCGCTGCTGAAAAAGCTATGCACTTCTGCTATAATTTCTTGTCTGGCTTTTGATTTTGCTAAAACGGCTTCAATGCCCTTTGTTATGGTAGGTACGCCTATTGCCTGTGCATGTTCCGGTTCCGTGCAAACAATATCGGCACTGTAAAGTTGCTCGTAAATTTCTGCTACCTGTCTTTTCTTAAAAAGATCATAATATTGATTGGCTAATTCCTGTGTTGTCATTTGCTTTTCTGATTAATTGATAATCCAAAGGTAGTCTGTTGTTTGATACTTAAAGTGTTAAATAGTGTTGTATATTTGCTCAATCGTATTAATTTTATCGCATGGACGCTTTAAGTACAATATTAGATGCAACCGGGCTAAGATGTGTTGTTTACAGCAAATTTACCCTGGAAGCTCCCTGGGGACTGGATATTGTTAAAGACGAAAACTCGCAGTTTTGGCGGTTGATAAATGGCAGTTGTACTATTGGAGCGCCGGATGGTAGTGTTATAGAAATGGCTGAGGGCGATTTAGTATTTGTGCCGCATGGCAGTGCCCATTGGATAGCCGATAAAGCTACAAGCTTACGTATTCCGTCGCCTCAATTTGTTAAGGCCCGCCGGGAGGGAACGCCTATTTTTAATAGTGGCGGCGATGGAACCAACCTTGTTGCCGGCCATTTCGAATTTGATTACCAGTCTTTACATCCTTTTTTAAAGGATCTGCCATCAATCATTCACATCCGGCAATATAGTACAGAAAACCAGCTGTTGGTAAAGCAAATAACGCAGTTAATGTTTGACGAACTCCATAATGAAAGACCAGGTAGCAGCATAATGTTGAAATGCCTGTCGGAAATTATGTTTGTCAATATCATCAGGAGCTACCTTGAGCAAGCCCCGCCAGATAGTGGTTTTCTTTCCGCGTTAAATGACCCGAGGATCAGCAAGTCGCTAAAACTAATCCAGGATTCGCCCCAAAACAACTGGACACTTGAGTCCCTAGCATCAGAGATTGGTATGTCCCGGTCTGTTTTTTTTAATCAATTTAAAAAGCTGGTGCACGAAACTCCTTTAAGCTACCTTACCAATTGGCGTATCAGGCGCGCGCAAAAGTTATTGATGGCAGATCATGGCAATGTATCAGAAGTTGCAGCCAAGGTAGGTTATCAATCGGAAGCGGCCTTTAACCGTATTTTTAAATCAAAAACGGGGTATACTCCCGCTGCTTACAGAAGAAGTAAGATTTTTAGGTGATATAGGATTTTTGAAAAAACAATGTTGTATGAGCGCAGCGCGGTATTCCCGTAATTATATAGAGCGATTTATAGAGAAACAAGATCATTCATCCCTGGATCATGCTTGTTCAGTCCCCGCCTCCTAAATACACATCATTGGGGGTTGCATATCCCGTAGAGGGCTTGAAACAAAGATGACTTCACCTTTTATAACTTGCCATGTGTAGGTACCAAACCTTACAAACTTTTATAATACAGCGTGGTTAATAACAAAATCGTCACATCGTTTTACACTCTTAAGTATTTTTCAATTTCAATCTTATCCGGAGCTATTTCTCTTTAAAATCGACATAAATAGAAAAAATCTATCAAAACAAAAACTATATATCAATTTAATCTATATCATTTTTTTAATCAACTCTCCCAATAATTTAAAACTTTTATCTACCACATCATCATAAGTTATCCCAAAGCTGATGCGGATAAAATTGGTGTACCTGGCATCGGTGCTAAAAATTTGACCGGGAGCAATACTGATGTTTTGGGCTATAGCCGCCTGGTATAATTCAAAAGCGTTTACCTTTTTATCAAGCTCAATCCATAATGCGTAGCCCCCATTTGGGCTGCTTATTTTTGTACCTGGCGGGAAATATTCTGTTACCGCCTGGGCGTATCGCAGGCTTTGTGTGTATAACGCTTTACGCAAATTACGCATATGTAAATCATACCTGCCCGTTTCAAAAAAATGACCTATAGCTGCCTGCGTTGGCGTGGCCGATGTAATGGTATGCATCATTTTTATATTGATGATCTGATCTTTAAATCTGCCGGGAATGCACCAGCCAACCCGGTAGCCCGGCGCTATTGACTTACTTACCGAGGAGCATAACAATACCCAACCTTCCGTATCATAACTTTTGCAGGTACGGGGGCGGCTTTTGCCAAAAAATATCTCGCCATAAATATCATCTTCAATCAACGGTATCTGGCGTTTGGTTACTAAATCTACCAATTGTTTTTTACGATGATCGGGCATGCAGCTGCCTACGGGGTTGCTAAAATTGGTTACAAACAGGCAGGCTTTAATCTCCACTTTATCCATAGCCTCGGCCAGGTAATCAATATCAATGCCCGTTTCCGGGTCGACAGGAATTTCCAGCACTTTTAAATCAAGACTCAGCATTACATTAAAAATGCCGAAAAAAGTAGGGCTTTCAATGGCCACTGTATCACCCGGTTTGGTAAGCGCGCGTAGGCAAAACACCAGCGCTTCCATACAGCCCTGGGTAGTTACCACATCATTAGCCGTGATATTGCCACCCCAGCTAAAAGCATTTTTGGCTATTTGTGTACGCAGCGATACATTGCCCTGCAAGTTCTCGTAATGAATATTACCACTCGGGCTTTTACGAATAGCCTCCATCATTGATTTACTAAGCTTTGCCAGCGGAATTAAACCAATGGGCGGCGATGAGCGGGATAGCCCCAATACCGTGGCTTCGCTCATATTCTGGCTCACCAGCCTGATCATCTGGCTTACGCTGGCTTGTTCTATCTTCTTTAATGGTGGTTTAATTTCGGGCGGGCGGCTAATGCGGGAGGGCAACACTTTTACGTAATAGCCCGATTTGGGTCGCGCCTCTATCATACCCATATTTTCAAGTTCCACATAAGCTTTATAAGACGTGCTCATGCTGATGCCCTGCTCCTGGCTTAAAGCCCTTACAGACGGCAGCTTATCGCCAGATTTAAGCAGTTTTTGTTTGATCTGATTTTCAATACGCGTTACTATCTGGGCGTACAAAAAATCATCATTAGTCGCGGTTATTGTTTTTTCCATCACAAAATCTGTTATGGTCAAAATTAACAAAACTGAATCTGTTTTGCTATAGCCAGATACTTTTACTTTGTATTATTATAATTTATTGAAAAGATGGAATTGCAGTTAATTGATTATCAGCCCCAATACCAGCCTTACTTTGAAAAATTTAACAAAGCCTGGCTGGAGGAATTTTTTGTAGTTGAACCGCTGGATAAATGGGTATTGGAAAACCCCGAAGAGGCAATGCTTAACCAGGGAGGTAAAATTTACTTTGCCGCGGCCGCCGATGTGATTATTGGCACCGTAGGTTTGCGTTTTATTGAAGATGGTGTTTTTGAGCTCACCAAAATGGCTGTTGATAAGGCTTATCATGGTGGTGGCGCGGGCAAGTTTTTATGCCAGGCAGGTATTGATAAAGCCCGCGAAATGGGAGTAAAAAAACTAATCCTTTTTTCAAGCAGGATATTAAAAAACGCCATCCATATTTATCATAAACTGGGCTTTACCGAAATCCCGGTACAACCCGGCACTTATGGCCGTGCGGATATTATGATGGAGATTAATTTTTAACAGATAATTACGAAAGCGATGGAAGTTATCCCATTAAGTACCGAAGAGATAACCGTTTTAAGGAACAAAACCAAAGGCACCCAACACAGCATACATTTTAACAATGCCGGGGCATCCCTACCGCCCGATGTTGTAATTGATACTATTACCGCCTATTTACAGGAAGAAGCCATTTACGGTGGCTATGAAACCGAAGCCAAATACCAGGCAGAGCTGGACCAAACATATGATGCTATTGCCCGATTGATTAATGCCGACAAGGATGATATTGCGTTGGTTGAAAATGCCAGCGCAGCTTGGGGCACGGCCTTTAACGGCATTGATTTTAAACCCGGCGATGAGATCATTACCTGCGAAATGGAATACGTAACCAATTTGTTGGGTTTCATAAACGCGCGGCAAAACCATGGTGTAATTATCAAAATTATCCCGAACAACGACCAGGGTAATTTTTCACTCAGTGCTTTGGAGGCCGCTATATCATCCAAAACCAAACTGATAGCCATGACGCACATTGCATCAACGGCTGGCGGCATGATCCCGATTGTAGCCATTGGTAAAATTGCCAAAAAGCACGATATTCTTTACCTGGTAGATGCCTGCCAAAGTGCCGGGCAATTACCCGTCGACGTTAAAGAAGTTGGCTGCGATATGCTATCGGTAACCGGGCGCAAATACCTGCGCGCACCGCGTGGTACGGGCTTTTTATTTGTAAAAAAGTCGGTTCAGGATAAACTGAAGCTGATGGTTATTGATGGCTTTAGTGCTCCTGTGGTTAGCCTGGATGATTTTACGCCGCGTAATGACGCACGCCGGTTTGAATTATATGAAAAGAACCGCGCCCTAACCCTGGGCCTGGGCAAAGCAATTGACTATGCGCTCAACATCGGCATTGACCGCATTTGGCAACGTGTTCAATACCTTGCCGGGTTGCTAAGGCAAAAATTAGGCACCATGACGGGCATCACCGTTCATGATTTTGGGGCCGAGCAATGTGGCATTGTAACTTTTTCTGTAGATGCAGTGGATAGCATACTGGTAAAAAATAAACTGGCCGATAAACACATTAATGTATCGGTAGGTAAAGCAATCTCCACGCTTATTTATATGGATAAAAATCACCTGGCAAGCAATGTGCGGGCGTCGGTGCATTATTATAATACCGAGGAGGAGATTAGCAAATTGTGTGAAGAGTTAGCAGGGTTGATTGGGAATTGATAAGGAATTGAAATAACGGTATAAAAATCGTCATTGCGAGGCACGAAGCAATCTCTACACACGCAAATCAGCTTTGAAGTTTCGCTCTGTATAGTTTGGAGATTGCTTCGTGCCTCGCAATGACGATTCTATAAATCACTCAATCTCTGTTTTTTCCCTCCTCTCAGCTACCTGCTCTTCCCCTACATGTCAGCACAATTTAATATTTACCTAACGCATTATTAAACACTTCTTAACATCGGCACTAAATACCTACTTTTGAATCCCGATGTTAAGAACCCTTTTCAGTTTTTGCCGATTCTTTGTCTTTTGGATCATTATGGCCCTCATTTGCAGGGTTATATTTGAGTTATACTTTCATGACAAGCTTACCGGTGCCAGCGCTTATGAAATATGGCAAACTTTTGTATACGGCATCCGCATGGATGCCTCTGTAGCGGGTTACATCAGCATTATCCCCCTGCTTGTTTTTAGCGCAAACTGGTTTACCAGGTACAACATCAAGTCGGTTTGGCTTAAGTTTTATGTTAACCTGGCCATTTTTATCATCGGCATTATTACCGCGGTAAACGTTAACATCTTCAGAGAATGGGGTACCAAGGTAAATTTCAGGGCGTTTGACGTTTTCTTTAACGCGCCATCTGAAGCCTTTGCCGCGGCCAGCTCATCTCCATTGTTTTTAACTTTTTTACTTTTCGCAGCGGTATGTACAGGCGGCTATTTCCTGGCCAGGTATGTTATCGATTTTAATTTTAAAAAGCCCAAAGCCCCTCTGTTAGCAAAGCCTTTCATTATTGTTTTACTGGCGGGTTTAACCCTGTTTTTTATCCGTAGTGGCTTACAGCTTGCTCCTATTGCCCAAAGCAATGCTTACTTTTCGGCTAAACCCATCCTTAACCAGGCCGCGCTGAATACCGAGTGGAACCTGATTCAAAACGTGGTTGAAAACATTGAAACGCCCGGCAACCCATACATTTTTATGCCAGAGGCTAAAGCAGCCGCTTTGGTTGATAGCATGTACGCGCTAAAAAAGGACAGTACAGTTAAGATCCTCAACACCGATCACCCCAACGTAGTGATCTTTCAGCTGGAAAGTTTTACTGCCGACCTGATCGCTTCCCTCGGCGGCGAAAAAGGTGATGCCCCCAACTTTGAAGATTTTATTAAACAGGGTGTCTTGTTCGATAATATTTACGCCGCTTCGGATCGTACGGATAAAGGCATTATAGCCATTTTAAGCGGATTCCCCTCACAGGCTACGCGCACCATTATTATTGATAACGAGAAACAGCAACAACTACCAACGCTAAGCGATGTATTCAAAAAACAAGCCTATAACACCTCATACTTTTATGGTGGTGAAAGCGAGTTTATGAACTTTAAAGCTTATTTGCTAAGCCATAAAATTGACCACCTGATAGATAGAAACGATTTTAAAACCCAGGAAATGAACTCCAAATGGGGCGCTCATGACGACATCCTTTTTAAAAAGAACATCGGCTTTCTTAACAAGCAGCCTGAACCATTTTTTAGTTACGTGCAAACGTTAAGTAACCACGAGCCATTTGAAATACCCACAGCGCCACATTTCCCCGGTGATGATTTGAGCAATAAATTCAGGAGCACAGCTTATTATACCGATGTCAGTTTGAAACAATATTTTGACGCCGCTAAAAAACAAAGCTGGTACAAAAATACGCTGTTCATTTTAGTGGCAGATCATGGTCACCGCCTGCCGCTCAATATTTCGGAACCTTATATGCCGCGTAAATATCATATCCCGGTACTGTTTTTGGGCGATGCTATTAAACCGGAGTACAGAGGCCTACGCATCAATAAACTTGGCAACCAAACAGATATAGCAGCTACCCTGCTTGCCCAATTAAATCTTCCCCACCGACAATTTAAATGGTCAAAAAACCTGCTGAACCCATACGCCAAAGACTTCGCGTTTTTTGATTGGGATAACGGGCTGGGCTTTATGCTGCCCAAACAAGCGGTAACCTTTGATATGGCCGGCAATACCATAAGTTATATACAGGACAAAAAAGCGTCGGCATCATCTGTAGATGAAACCTTGTTATACGGCAAAGCTTTTATGCAGATGGTGTTTACAGATTTTGTAAAGTTTTAAGCAAGCAATTCCGGCTTAAACCTCTTCGCCAACAACCCGGTAGCTAAATTGATGTCAATATCCGCAACAAAAACTCCCGCTTCCCGATAGGGTTGCCAGGCAACCAAACGACCATCAGGGGCAATCAATGATGTGGCCGACTCGGGGTATTTGGATGCATAATTAACGCTGGCAAAATAAATAGTGTTCTCTAAAGCCCGCATCATCATCGCCTTTTCATAATATGGATTACTAACTGCACCCCATTCTGTTAAATGCGGACCATCAGCATCACTGCCTGTACCATGCGGGTGAAACACAATTTGAGCGTCCCGCATAGCCGCCCACCGTACCGATTCGGGATAACGGAAACCCTCATGGCAAATGGTAATGCCAAACTTTACACCGTTCACTTCAAAAAGTTCGCGTTTGGTACCGGGTAGCCACAGTTTATCTTCTGTGGGATCTAATTGATTTTTGGTTTGATAACCCAACGGTTCGCCAGTAGCCGAAATTACGTGGGCCAGATTATAAATACCATCGGCTAAATGCCAGTCCATGGGTATAATAATGGCGATGTTATTTTCTTTCGCAAAAAGGCGCACACTTTCTAAGGCGGCTGTAAGGATTTCGGGCGTACGATCTTCTAACTTAAACTCGTGCCACGGATAACCGGGGATATACGATTCAGGGAAACAGATAATTTCCGCACCTTGCCCTGCAGCTTCCTTTACCAATTTTTCAACCCAGTGCAAAGCGTCGGCAATTGATTGGGGGAAGGGAGGTGTGGCTAAAGCTACTTTCATGGTGTTGCATCTTGAGGTAGGCTAAGATAAATAATTTGTCACTAAGCGGTAATCATGCAAACAATACTTGCGTGGTATATTTACTTGCTGTTTCTTTATTAATAATTTCCAATGATGGCCAAACGCAATACAGATACCGCCCGCATTTACAAATCGGGTTTTGATTTTTTGAACCAATTAAAAGATAATAATAACCGCGACTGGTTTAACCTGCATAAGCCCGATTACGTAGCAGAACTTGCCCTTGTTGAACAATTTGCTGATGCCTTATTGCAAGAACTTAATCTGCACGACCAGATAGAAACCCCTACGGGCAAAAAAAGCCTGTACCGCATTTACCGGGATACACGCTTCTCTAACGATAAAACGCCTTATAAAACCCACTGGAGCGGTAGCTTTAAACGGGCAACCAAACGCCGCAGGGGTGGCTACTATTTTCATATTGAGCCGGGTAACAGCTTTGTGGGCGGCGGCTTTTGGGGACCAAGTCCGCAAGATTTGAAGCTCATTCGGGAGGATATCGCTTTTGATGATGAGCCTTTACGTAAAATATTGAGCGACGAAGCTTTTGTATCCACATTTGGCAGTTTAAAAGGCGAGCAACTAAAAACTACGGCCAAAGGCTTTGATGCCGATCATAAGGCTACCGACCTGCTACGATACAAGCAATTTTTACTAATCCGTAAGTTTACCGATGAAGAGGTTTTAGGCGAAAATTTTTTGCAGCTGGTGAACAACTCTTTTAAAAACATGCGCTCGTTTTTTGATTACATGAGCGATGTTTTATCTACCGATGTTAACGGGCTGGAGCTTTAGCAACATTGGATTTTTAACGAGTTTTTTAATTCCCTCCTTGGGGAGGGGCGCGGTGGCAAAGTGCGTAAATGCAGAGAGGGGTTTAAACAAGCGACAAACGCCAGGTAGTGAAACAGCCATTTAACCCCTACCTCCTCCTTCCTCAAGGAAGGAATCGCACGGCCCGGCGCTTTTGATACTCGCACCATGCACTGTTAACTAAAGCAAAAAATACAAAACCACTGATTAATAAATAATTACCCATTAAACTCTCCCCCAAAAACGATATTTTTATAGCCAATTATTACCCGTAATGACAACATTAACCAAAACCCGGATCACTTCTATTGATTTTTTACGTGGCACCATTATGATTATCATGGCGCTTGATCACGTGCGCGATTATTTATACTCCGGTTCGTTCATATTTGATCCACTGGATTTGGATAAAACCAGCGTCATTTTATTTTTTACCAGGTGGGTTACGCACTTCTGCGCGCCCATATTTATGATGCTTGCAGGCACTTCGGCATTTTTAATGGGTCGTAAAAAAACCAAGGGGGAGCTATCGGTATTTTTAATCAAACGCGGTTTGTGGCTGGTATTTTTGGAACTGGTGGTAGTAAACTTTGGCTGGAATTTTAATATAACCTTCCCCATGCTGCTATTTATTACCATATGGGCTTTGGGCATCAGCATGATTGTGCTGGCGGGTTTAATACATCTGCCTAAAAAATTCATCCTGGTTCTTTGTTTGGCGGTAGTATTTGGCCACAATCTGTTAGATAATGTTCATGTGCAGGGCAACAACCTGGCCGGCTTTGGCTGGGCTTTTCTGCATGATCAGCGCCCATTCTTTTGGGGAAAAGAAATCCTGTTGGTGGGTTATCCCATCATCCCATTGGTAGCTATTATGCCACTGGGCTATTGCCTTGGTGAATTGTTTACGCCGGAATACAGCGTAGAAAAACGCAAAAAACTATTGCTGATGATTGGCGGTGCGGCCATTCTTTTGTTTATAGTGATCCGCTACCTTAACTTTTACGGCGATCCGGTTAAATGGACCGTGCAGAAAACGCCGTTCTTTACCTTCCTATCCTTCATTAAAGTAAATAAGTACCCGCCATCTTTACTTTATGTATTGATGACGCTCGGCTCGGCGCTTTTATTCCTGTCCTTTACAGAAAAGCTGCAAAACGGGTTGGTAAAAGTGGTATCTGTTTATGGCAGGGTGCCTATGTTTTATTACCTCATCCATATCTACATCATCCACCTGATTGCCATGATCGCTTCGGCATTTACGCCTGGCCAAAACTGGCATATCTGGATATTGGAGCAACCCATATGGTTTACAAGCAGTCTTAAAGGTTACGGATTTTCGTTACCGGTAGCCTACCTGGTTTGGGCAGCTATTGTAATTGGCCTGTATCCGTTGTGTAAACGATACGATGCCTACAAGCAGGCGCATAAAGAAAAATGGTGGCTAAGTTATTTATAGATCGGTGGCCAGCGGCAGGCTGAAATAAAAGGTACTACCCTCGCCCACTTTACTTTCGGCCCATATTTTACCCTGGTGGCGCTTTATAATTTCGGCACAAAGGTAAAGCCCTATGCCAAAGCCGGCTATGTGTTTAACTTCGGCAACATTAACCCGGTAATAACGGTCAAATATCATAGGTAGCTCGGCGGCGTCAATGCCCATGCCTTTATCTGCAATGCTGATAGTGACAAACGCGTTGCTTTTTGAACAAGCTACCTTAATTGGGCTGCCCGCAGGCGAGTATTTTACCGCGTTACTGATCAGGTTATTAAAAACCTGCCCTATTTTTTCTTCATCGGCATACAGCCATGTTTCGGCACAGGGATCAAAAATCACCTCATGACCGGTAACCGTCATCGTGATTTCTTCAGCGATATCATGTATCAGATCGGCAAGGTTAAACCGATGACTGTCAATCTGCATTTTACCCGATTCCAGGCGCGACACATTTAAAAACCCGTTAATCATCCGGGTCATTTTGGCGTGTTGCTGCACGGCACGCTCCAGCATGCCAGCTGTAACCATATCCCCACTTTCTGCAACCCTTTTTTGTGAAACCTGCACATAACTGGTGGCCGATGTTAGCGGCGTTTTTAATTCATGACTCACCATATTGATAAAGTCATTTTTGCGCTGCTCGTTTTCTTTAATGTCAGATATATCGCGCGTGGTACCGGCAACGCAAATCACATTACCATCGGCGTCAATAACCGGCGATAGAATATAATCATAAACACGGCGGCCAAGTGTAGCATGTGGAAAAGCCACTTCGCCACGCACAACCTCGCGGGTAGCTATAATATGATCTATCTCTCGTTCGTGCATTTCGGCGTGCCAGGGTTCATAACCGTTGGCCAGCAGGTTTTTACCAATAGCTTCATCCCAGGTTTTACCCCACATGGTAAGCAGGGCCGGGTTGGCATAGGCAAAAGTATAATCTAAGGCAAAAACGTAAATTAAATCGGGGGTGTTTGATGTAATGGTTTCGTATAACCGTTGCTGCTGCTCGGCGGTATCTTTAGCCAGTTTCAGCTCCTCCTCCATCCGTTTACGAGCGGTAATATCTGTAGCTGTTCCAAACCATTCAACAATTTCCTTATCATTGTTCAACACAGGTATCGCACGGGAAGCCGTCCATCCAATGGTTCCGTCGGCCTGCAGCACGCGATGCTCTAACTGAAACATGCCCTTGGTACCAATAGCGTAATTAATGGCTTTTGTAACTAATAACTGATCAAGCGGATGAATGTATTTTTGCATCCAATCGGTAATGGGCTGCCCTGTATCTGTTAAAAAATTGCCCCCTTCTAACTGGTGCATGATGCTCCAATCGGGGCTCATGCGGTAAATCACGTCAGATGTGGCTGTTACAAGCGCGCGGAAACGCGCTTCGCTTTCCTGCAACCAGCTGTTTTCTTCAAAAGATAAATTCATAAACGTGACTTAGGCATGGAATTATAGCTAAAAATCCAAATTTAAACAACATTTACCTCTATTTGTTCTGCCTGTTTTTTCTTTTGTAAAACTATACTACACCTCCTAAGAATAACGCTATCAAAGCAGGTGCAACCCTTATTTAATCACCTGCCATTTTTTAATAACATACCGCGAAGCCTTGAATTTACCCACGCGCTTAACAGTACCCTTGCTGTTGGCCCACAAAAGGTTAACAGTATTATAGCTATCGTTTTGGTAATTAAAGCTTATGCCATCATCTTCAAATAACGTGGCATTAGCAGCGGCGTTGCCATATACGTAGCAGGTAAGCTCAAACCTGGTATCGGGCTTTACAAATTCTACCGGTTGAGCCAGGGGCAAAATAGTTCCCTCTTTTACAAATAAGGGCAATTGGGTAAGGCTTGGTTTTATGGTGTATTGCTTACCACCTTCATATTTTTGGTTGGTATTAAAATCGTACCAGGTGCCCGCAGGCAGGTAAACTTTACGCTCGTCTTGCTTTTCGGTTAGTGGGGCGGCAAGGATGCTGTTGCCTATCATGTATTCGTCAGATAAATTGAATGTATTTTTATCCTGCGGGTAGTCGATCACCAAAGCTCTGAAAACCGGGACACCTTTAAAGTGATAATCGGCAAAAGCGCTGTACAAATAAGGGATGAGACTCATCCTGAAGTTGAGCAGGTTGCGGATATCGGCCTCGGTTTCCTTGGCATTTTCCATCAACTCCCCTTTGTTATTCTTTTCCCGGTTAATTTGCAGCCATGGCGGATTTTTAAGGTACCAGGAATTAAACAGCGTTTGGGCCGATAGCACAGCGGTTTGGCTGCGGCGCATAAAATCTTTAATGGAGTTTGATTCCCTCACCTCGGGCGACCATAACATCCCCGCGAAACCCGAATTAAGGATCATCCGGATATACTCGTTATGTTCATAAGTATCGCTGTATAAAACCGCCGGGATTGATGATGCAAAAGCATTAGAGGCCCGCACATCCAGGTAGGTACGCTGGTTTAGTTTTTTGTAGATGCCGTAAATTGTTTTTTGATAAAGCAAACCAAACAACTGATGCATCTGCTCGCCATCAATCCCCGAAGGAAACGGCTCAGCTCGGGGAAACTCCAGGTATCGCTGCCAAAAGAGATATTGGAGTTATCGCACTCATCCATTTTAAAGCCAGAAATGCCTTTGCTTACAAAAGTTTGCTCATGATAGCCTGCAAACAGGTTACCGGCAGCGGTATCGGCAAAATCGGGTACCAGTCCTCCCCATACCAGGTAATTACCGGCTTTGGTTTTTAAAGGTTCATACAGGGGCGATTTTGGCGATACAAAAGCATGCTCCCAAAGGTTAAGATGAAACCCTTTGTTTTTCATGCTATCAATAAACTGGTTAGGTGTAGGGAAAAAATCTTTATTCCATACGTAGGAGCATGAATAAGCAGCGGTTTGCCAACGGGGTTCTAACCCAAATACATCGCATGGAATATGGTTATCCCTGAAATAAGCAGCCATTTTATCAACCTGGTATTGGGTAAAATCGGCCTTAACCCGGTATTTTACGCCCAGCCCCCAAATAGCGGGCAAAGCGCCACCGCCCGAAAACAGGTTATAGCGCTGTATGGCATTCTTCAAATCGGGCCCTTCAAAAACAAATACATCTATCCCTTTGGCACCAGGAATGTCTACCGTTACAGCGCCGGAAACTTTATTGTCGCTTTTATATAACTCCTCTACAGAGTTACCGCCCCCGCCATTCGCGTTTTTTTTATTGCCAGTGTTCAACTTATCGGTAGTACCACAATAAAAGGTGGTATAGCGCGAGGTGTTTATTAATATACCATAACCTTTGTTAGATACATAAAACGTAGCCGGGCCATGGGTGTAGCCCAGGTCGTTAAGCGGATTATCATTTACTATCGGTCTTTTTTTTAACCCGCGCTGGTTAAATGAGCCTATCTGCATCCCAAAACCATATAGCTGTTCGCTATCATCCAGGGGCACTTCAACAACCACTCCCCTTTCTGTAACATTTATTTTAATGTCATTGATATTGAAAGGGAGCTTACTGACGGGCAATGCAGCCAAAGCAGCGGTATTGGGGAGTTCATTACAAAAAGCGTAGGGCGTAAACCTGTCAGGACTACCAAGCGAAACCTTTTGTACACCTGGTGCCACTTTTATCGTTTGACCAAAGGCGCCGATTATGGCAAGCTGAAAAATGATAGACACTTTAAATCCAATAGCGATAGTTATTTTCATAATTTTTTGTTGAATTCGCCATAAATCACGGCAACTGTAGATGCTTAACAAAAGAACGATTTTCTGTTACAAAAACGAAGAGTATACCTCATGTTTAAGATTGCTATAGCGCAAACTATCCCCGACAATTAAAACCATAGCAAGCAAAAAGCCCCGCGGGCCGCGGGGCTTAAGCCTATCTTTTGTTTGGTTTTATTGGGCTATGAGTTTCCATTGCTGGTTATAACTTGAACCCTGGTACCATTGCTGCATAGACGATCCGTTTGTGGTGTTACCTCCCGTATCAAGGCATTTGCCGGTTGTAAGGTTAATTACCCTGTAATAACCATCGCCTGTTGAAACCAATGACCACCGTTGCGTATTGGCGGTGCTTACCACATACTGTTTAACTGTTGAGCCATCGGTAGTATTGGTAGATACATCAAGGCACTCTTTACCGGTAACACAGCTTAAGGTATAATAACCATTGGTGTAACTGATGTTCCATTTTTGGTTGGCGCTTGTACCATCTGCCCATTGCGATACAACTGCCCCATCGGTTGTACTGCCCAGGTTATCCAGCATCAGGCCCGAGGCGCGATTCTGAAGTTTGAAACGGCCATCTGCCACCGGTCCCTGCCATACCGGCGATGCGGTTAGCAACCATGACCACCTGAACATATTGGCAGCGCCGGGGCTAACCTCTACAAGGTTATTATTTGCCTGGTACCAGCGGTAGGTATCAATATCATTAACACCCGACCATGCTATGGTTCCCATAGAATTGTCGCGCGCATAAGTAAGCGCACCCGTCAGGAAGGCCTGATCAACATACACCCCGGTATCCCACTGCTGATAAAAACTCATATTGCGGAATGTTTCGATACCAATTTCTGTTACTATGGTGCGGGATGCGTAAGACCCTGTACGGGTAGACATATTGCTATAATAGCTTGACCATACATTGTATGAACCCCAAAACCACCAATAGCAATGAAGCCCAAGGTATTGGTTGGTTAAGCGGCTATCGGCCCCAACGGCGGTAACATCGGCAGCGTACCCGGTGCCATCCAAAATGCATTTTCCTGTAGCCGGGCTAAATGTGGTTAAGAAACCGGCATATAAATTATTCAAATCGGTACTTGAGTAATCAACCGGCTCATTAATTGGTTCATATAATACTGAAGCGTTGTTTTTGTACACCGTGTTTACACTTGCCCACATGGTGTGCCATTGAGCGGTATCCGGCACATGGCGTACCCCAACAGGCCAATAGCAAAGTACCACTTTGCAGCCATTGGCTACAATGGCGTTAATTGCAGCCTGGTATACCGGCCAATACGTTGAGCTTTGCGGTGTCCAGGGGTTTATTGGCATCCTGATGGTAGTACCTCCGCTTGTTTTCACAGCACTTGAAATACTGGTAGCCAGCGCGGCGGCCTGTGTTGCCGTAAGCGATGTTGTCATCCCGCTGGGCAAAACAACCCTGCTATCTCCCTCATTACCGTTGGGATCGGCCCAGTTTATACCACGAAAACTGTTGGTATTGGTGGTTGACAGCGCAAATGACTGTTTCCCGGTTGGGGTGATGGCTACACCTGGATTTTTTTGAAGAGGATTTTTTGAACAGCCCGCTAACATGACTACCAGGCAGCATACTGCCTGAAAAATTACAATCTTTCTCATTTTGGTTAAAGGTTTACGCCGAGATTCCTTTGGTTTTCCGGAAGCCCGGCAATGAATGGATGGATGGTTAATTATTGGTGTCTTTTATCTTGGTATCCGGATTAAAACCCAGGATTATTTGGAAGCAGATTTTTATTGATATCAATATCGGCCTGTGGAATTGGCCATAACCACCCTTTCGCGGCGTTAAACGTCCTGGTTTCCAGCTTAACCTGCTGAAATTGCCATTTAGCGGAATTTGACGGATCGGATAGCAAAGAAGTGGCGTAACCGTATACATCATGCACCAGCGATTGATCTTTCCACCTTAACATATCGGCATAGCGGGTTCCTTCATTGTAAAACTCTACTCTGCGCTCATGACGCACAATTGCTCTTAATTGACTCTGGCTCAAACCGATTCCTTCAACAGCCTCCACTTTGGGCATATTAACCCTTGCCCGCACATTGTCAATTAACGTGTAAATTTCTGATGATGTGCTACCTGATTCAATAAGCGCCTCCGCACGCATCAGATAAATATCAGCATAGCGCATTAATATGGTATTTAACGAACAGTTATTAGGATCGGCAATGCCAATATCGGCATACTTACGTGGCCTTGCTCCACTCGGAACCACATCATTTGCCGGTATATAAGTTGTAGAGCCCCATTGAGACCCCGGCAGTACAACAGAGGCTGCCAACCTTGGGTCCCTGTTTACAAAGGGATGTTGCGGGTCATAACCAGACGACGCGCTTGTAATTGGCTGCCCATTGGTCATGTAATAAGAATTGATCAAATCCGAAGTAACATTTGGCGTGGGCCACACACTTAAAGATAACGCCGATGATGGCCACGGCTGCGACTGCGTGGTAGGGATATATTGAATATCAAAAATCACTTCGGCGTTATTTTCGTGGGCTTCATCAAACAGATTGGTGTAATTAGGATATAAGCTATAAGCGTTTAAACTGATAACATCTGACGCGGCCTGCGCGGCATCGGCCCATTTTTCGTTATACAGCAATACCTTTGTTTTGTAAGCTAACGCCGCTCCTTTGGTAGCGCGCCCTACATCGGTACCCGTATAAGATGCAGGCAAAACAGCGGCGGCATCATTAAAATCGGCAAGGATCTGGGTAAGTACAGCGCTTTTAGCCGTTCTTTTCACGTAAGAATCTGCCAGGGCTAAAACTTTGGTAATGAGTGGCACATCGCCAAAATAGGTAATGAGGTCTGTATAGGCATAGCCTCTTAAAAATTTTGCTTCGCCCACCATCTGTGCCTTTTCGCTACTACTAATGCCTGCATTGGCAACATCCTGAATAAATTCGTTAGCCCTGGAGATGATGGCGTAATCCTGGGTCCATTTGGCATAAGGGGCCCAGCTGTTGGTGGTTGTTTGCCATTCGCCTACTTCCTTTGAGCCCTGCCAGGCATCCTGGCAGTATCCGTTATCAGATTCAAATTCAAACTGGTAAAAATGAGCCGGCGTTGCATTGGGCTGAATAGCATTGTAAATGCCGATGAGCGCCATTTTTACCTGGGTATCATTTTGAAAAAAAGTAGAAGGGGATAGTTGATCTTTAGGGGATTTATTAAGAAGATCCTTTTGGCAACCTACAAGGGAAGCGATAAAAAGGAGTACTGCAATTTTATGGATGATTTTCATGATAATAGCTTTTTAAAAATTAACATTTAGGCCAGCGGTCATTATCCTAACCTGGGGGAAAGCCTCGGCCCTGGTTTGCCCGGTTGTTTGCTCAGGATCAAACCCCTTAAACTTGGTGAACGTGAATGCATTTTGCACATTGGCATACACACGCAGGGAAGTAAGCCCGATTTTTGTGAGGGCCGAGGATTTAACCGTATAACCTAACTCGATATTTTTTATGCGGATATAAGAAGCATCCTCAACATAATACGATGAGTGTATATTGTTTCTTACACCATCAAGCGTTAGGCGCGGTGTGGTGTTTGACGGGTTTGATGGAGTCCATCTGTTTAGCCACCACGTGCCAAGATTTGCAAAGCCACTAAATGGAGATGCTATTTCATAATAGGTATATCCCTGAATGCCTTGAACACCCTGCACAAAGGCACCTAAATCAAATCCTTTCCAACCAATATTAAAGTTTAAGCCATAGGTTAAATCCGGAAACTGTTTGCCAATTATTTTACGGTCATGGTTCATATCCACAACACCATCGCCATTCAGGTCGGCATATTTAATATCACCGGGCTGCGCGGTATAGTCAGATACTTTTACAACTCCGGGCTTTAAGGTATAATTACGGCTTGCATAAGCTATTGACGGATCGCTATTGTTTTGCCATGTAAAGTCTGATATCTGGTACACACCGGTCATCTGGTAACCGTAAAAGGAATTAATGGCCGACCCTACAACAATTGCTTTAGGCGAAGTAAACTGCTGCGCAACATTCATATTGGTAATTTTGTTAACAATGTGCGATGCGTTTACACTTACCGAAAGTTTAATCCCGTTATCAAACATTTTTTTGTATGAAACCGCAAGTTCAATACCCTTATTCTGTACCTCACCCGCGTTGGCAAGCGGGGCCGATTCGGCTACAGTTAGCGGAATTGGTTGAGTGAGTAATAAGTTTTTAGTGCGCTTATCAAAATAATCGGCGGTTATTTCAATGTTATTATGAAGCGTAACATCTAAACCAAGATCAAGCTGCTGGGCTGTTTCCCAGGTAAGGTTTTTATTGGTCATGGTGGTTACAGCCACGCCTGAGTATAAGGTACCTCCCAATGAGTAGTTTTGACCGGATGACAAGATATCGCTGCCGTTATAATAGGTTGAAATATTTTGGTTCCCTAACCTACCCCAGGAAGCACGCAGTTTCAGAAAATCAAGCCATTTGATGTTGCTCATAAAATCCTCCTTCGAAATCACCCATCCGCCAGAAAAAGACGGAAATGTTCCCCACTGCTTACCCTGCGCAAACCGCGAAGAACCATCTCTTCTGATATTAGCTTCAAATAAGTATTTACCATCAAAAGCATAATTCAAACGGCCGAAAAAAGAACGCAAACCAAGGTCATAGCTTCCGGCGTTATTGGTTTGTGTCGCGGCATCGCCCAAATCCAAAACACGCTGGGTGTTATTAACAAAATGAGCCCGGTAGCCGCTTTGCCAATCGTAATTAAACGCCTCTTCAGAATAACCGCCCAACAAATTAAACGTTTGCTTTCCAACCGTTTTATTGTATTTTAACAGAGACGTCAATAATGTATGAGAATCAAGCTCGCTGGAGGCTGTCAAATCAGATGGCAGGTTAGTTATTGTGCCATTTTGGTTTTGTAACGTAACGTTTGCATGAAAAGCATTGCCGCTGGTGTAGGTGGCGTTATAGCCATAGGTAACCATCGCGCTAAAACCATCCGCTATTTTATACTCGGCTTCGGCCTGGCCGCTAAAGTTGTAACGTTTGGTGAGGTTGGTGCTTCCTTCTTTAATCTCACCATAATAGTTCCGTTCGCCATTTACAGAAACCCACTGCCCATTGGCATCTTTTAACGGATGTATAGGGGCCAGGGTGGCATACCATTCGGCATTCCAAAGGTCTGTGGGTTCGTTTTTTGTACCCAGGTTGCCGGTAATATTTGCCGATACCCGCAGGCGTTTATCTTTCAGGTGGTAGGTATCCAAATTCGTCCTGAAGTCGGTCTTTTTATAATGGGTAGCTACCAAAATACCGTCCTGATTAAGCTGGCCGAGCATAAAAGCGTAATTCATGTTTTCGCTGCCGCCGGTAACATTTACCCGGTGATTTTGCATCGCGGCGTTGCCGTAATAAACTTTGAAATAATCAATATCGGGATACAAGGGATTATTGTGTGCCGCGTATTTTTGAATTATGGAATCGGGATAAAGTGGCGCGGAACCGGAATTGATTGCCGCTTCGTTGTAAAGCGTAGTGTATTGTACCGAGTTTAAAACTTTAGGCAAACGTGTTGGGCTTTGAACACCCGCGTAACCGCTGTAGCTTACGTGCACCTTTCCTGCCGAACCACGTTTGGTGGTAATCAATATAACACCATTGGCGGCCCGGCTTCCATAAATAGACGCGGAAGCTGCATCCTTCAAAACAGAAATTGACTGGATATCATTAGGGTTGGCATCATTGATATTACCCGGAAACCCATCTATTAAAACCAGTGGAGAATTATCGCCAAAAGTACCTACACCGCGAATATCAATTACAGCGTTATCGTCTCCGGGTTTTCCTGATGCCTGCAGCGCGTATACGCCCGATACTGTACCCTGCAATGCCTGGCCCGAATTTGTGAGGGGCCGATCTTCCAAATCCTTCATATTTACAACCCCTACCGATCCGGTAAGTGATGTTTTTTTCTGTGTACCATAACCAACCACTACAACCTCATTTAAATCCTTTGGTAATTCCTTTAAACGGATGTTGAGCTCGCTGCGGCCATCAACAGCAATTTCCTGCGTGGTGAAGCCTATAAAACTGACTATCAATGTACTGTTTACAGCCGGAACGTCAATTATAAATTTGCCGTTAACATCTGTAACCACACCGGTTGTTGTCCCTTTAAGGCGAATGGTTACACCGGGCAGCGGGGTCCCTTTTTCGTCGGTAACAAGTCCTTGTATTTTTTGCAATGCAAGGCTATTCGCATCAACCAGTTCGGCGGTCTTTTTTACCAAAATTGTGCGGTTAATAATTTTGTAGGTAAACGCCGTGTTTTTAAAACATTGGTCAAGGGCCTGCTCTACAGAAACATTAGTTAATTCGAGGTTTACGTTGCGTGAGGACGATAGGTCATTTATTTTGAAAAGAAAATGGTAGCTGCTTTGATCCTCAATCATCTGAAGCACTTTTTCTATCGAAATATTTTTTTGACGTATGGTCACCTGCTGACTGAAGCTCTTGGCACTCACTTGTATAAATGCTGCAATCAGGAAAAAAGCAGTGAGTTTCATGGTTAATATTATTGAGGTACAATCGGGCCATACCATGGGCATTGCCTTATGATTTAATTTCATATTTTTGTAATGTTTGGGTTAGTAATAATGTCAATTTGCCAATTGGTTTAAGCGCCCAAATGTCGCCGGGAAGTGGTTCGAACACTTTTCGGCTTTTTTATAACATCACAGGCCAGGGTAGCAGGATATTATAACTGGGCGCTTTTTTACACAGGGGTTAAATTTGTATTTCTTGTCTCATAAGCTCATTGTGTTTTAAATCAAAAATCGGGTTAGTATAATTTATAGTATTTGTTCAGTTTGGTTTATTCAGGGGCGCAACAGTCGTTACAGGTTAATCTTTTATAGTCAGGTTTTTTCCGTTCAGCGTATAATTTATGCCCATATACTTTATCATGGTAAGCACTTCAGAAAGGTTTACATTACGGGATATTTTTCCTTTATATAAAGCGTCCGCGGTTTTACCGGTGTAAATGATGTTGATATCGTACCAGCGGGCTATCTGCCGCATCATTATTGATATATCGGCCCTGTTAAATTCAAAAACACCGTTTTTCCATGCCACTGCTTCTTCGGTATTTACATTGGCGGTAATTTTCATTTCGTCGTTTTCATTCAACGAAGCCTGATCACCAGGTTTTAAGGTACCGGTAGCATGTTTTCCGCTTATCCTTACAGCGCCTTCAAGCAAAGTGGTTTTAGCGTAAGCTTCATCTGCATAATCATTTACATTAAAATGGGTGCCTAAAACAGTGATCTCGGTCCTGGCTGATTTTACGATGAATGGCATCGCTTTATTCTTGGTTACTTCAAAATAAGCCTCGCCGGTAATTTCAACCTGCCTTTCTTTTCCGGTAAAAGATGTTGGGAAACGAATGCTCGAGGCAGCATTTAACCAGGCCTGGCTACCATCTGGCAATACTACCTGGTAACTACCACCCCGCGGGGTAGAAATGGTATTGAAGGCTACTTCCTGTTTATTTTGAGGTGTCGCGTTATATACCAACTCGCCGTTATTAGTTTTTACGATACTGCTGCTCCCCTGGCTGGCTATCACCCCGTTTCTGGCCGAGTCTAAAACAATTGTTTTTCCATTGCCAAGGGTAAGCACAGCTTTATTGCCCCCCGGCGCTACATCATTTTTAGCCACACGCGCCACGGCAACGCTTTGCTTCTGGATTACACCCTCTTTTGATTTTAAGAACCAAAAAGAAGCCGCCAGGAATATCCCTATAACAGACGCGGCTACGGCCAGGCGCCTAACCCACATCAATACAACTTTAGGTTTTTCCTGGTATTGAATGCCGGCCCTTCTGTGAATTTCTATCAGCAGTTTTTCCGGGAAATTAACATCTGTTTGATTAGGATCGTTGATATCGTTATTAAACTCGGCATCCAATGCTTGTAATAATTCCTTTTGATCAGTATTTTCTAAATAATCGAGCAGCCAACGCTTATCATCAGTTGTTAATTCCTGTTTATGAAGCAATTGCAAAAGTTTTTTTCTTGCGTCTTTCATCATTGGTACCCGGTAAGATTAAAGTTTTACGTATTGAACAGGAATATCAACTCCACCCTGAAGCTTTCAGTAATGGCAATTCAACAGTAAAATTTATTGGTTTATAATTGTTGTTTACACACTAAATACTCAGAAATTAAAAAAGGAGGGGGTACCAAATGAAAATATTTTTATTTTATTTTCAGAAAGGCAAAAAAACAATTATTTGTGGTTGACGCGTGCGATTGCTTGCCCGTTATTGGTGGCAATTAATTAGTGGAGTATTTCAAAAGCAACAACCAGGTAGATGTACACAACAGCGTCAATAGGGTGTTGTTGTACGTAGTCTTTAATATTTTTTACCGCGATGGCTAAATATTCCTTTACAGTGTATTTAGATATATTAAGTTCGATGGCGGTTTCTTCACAGGATTTGCCCTGTAACTTGCACAGTTCAAAAACCCTCCTTTTTTGAGGCGATAGGTTACGGAAGGCTTCATCGAGTAATTTCAGTTTGGCTTCTTTCAAAAAAACATCAGCAGATTCATCTTCGCACTCCCAATCGTTTTCTACATGCTTAAACAGCAAAGATTCTTTCAACATTTTTTTTATCCGCGTAATTGACTTATTGTAACTTACACCAAATAACCAACCGGATACGGGCTTTTCATAATCGAGCGTCATCCGCTTTTCCCATAACGACACAAATACGTCCTGCATCACATTTTTTGACTCTTCGGGGTCCTTTACCAGTTTTAAAATGTTCTTATAGATGCCGGCGCGATATTTTAAATACAATTGATCAAAAGCTTTAACATCGTCGTTTTGCAACGCAATGACCAACTCATTATCATTAAGGTATCCTGTGCCCATTACGGAATTAAAAAAAACGGTTTAACTGGTGTAGTAGCAAAGTATCGTGGCGATACCTTCAATATGTAAACGTATAAATAATTGTTAAATTAACAAATAAAAATATCGGGTTGTTCAGGATAGCCACTTATTGAATTAAGTGGCATTAAACAGTTGGCGCACCTTGCTGGCGAAAGCATAAAGCATTGATTTACATTAACCCTATAGCTAAAACAGTTAATTTATAGAATCGTGCCATTTAAAAAAGCCATGCTTAAATTTATTTTTAACTAAGTCCCAAGGCTCAATTAAAAATCTCATTATTTGCAGTTAAAATGATAGGCGCTCCATTGGTTACGATGATGGTATGTTCGTGCTGTGCTACGTAGCCCCCTTTATCGCCAATTAAATCCCACTCTTCGGCACCTTCGCGTGCGTAGGTCGATTTTGTGGAGATAAACGTTTCTATAGCCACCACGGAGTTTTTGCGAAAGCGCTCCTGATTAAAACGATCATAACAATTTAAAATCTCTTTGGGCGATTCATGCAGGCTACGCCCAACGCCATGCCCTGCCAGGTTTTTTATAACAGTGAAGCCGCGTTTAGCCGCTTGCGTTTCTATAAACCTGCCAATCTCTGCTATTTTAACGCCGCCTTTTATTTGCGCAATAGCATCTTTCAGTATTTGTTTAGATGCATCCACCAATAAACCATGCCCATGGGTATCATCGCCCAAAACAAAGGAGCCGCCATTGTCTGCCCAAAAGCCATCTAACTCTGCCGATACATCAATATTGATAAGATCGCCATTCTGGAATATTTTATTTGCCCTTGGTGTACCATGCGCTACTTCGTGGTTAACGCTGATACAGGTATGCCCCGGAAACTGGTAAGTAAGCATTGGTGCCGAAACCGCGCCGAAACTGCTTAACATGCTTGCACCAAACTCGTCCAGCTCTTGTGCCGACATACCAACACGGCAATGTTCGCGCATGGCTTTTAAGGTAAGCGCTACTGCCTCACTTACCTTTCGCATTCCTTCCTGCTCTTCAATAGAGTTAATAGACATAATTGTTCTGATATTAATAAGTAAGTGCCACAGGCTATTTAAAGTTGACAAAAGTTACCGTGGCTTTCAACATTACCGCTGCTTTATAAGTACCAGGCAAATAACGGCCTGTATGTTGTTGCCTGGTACAAATAATGTAAACAGATTCAAAATTAAGGCAAATGTTTATAAAACCTACGCCACTTTGTAAACGAGGTAAGAAAATGTCGGCTCGATAACAAAACCGCTCCATTTTACATTATATTTTGCGGGCAGATTTTGTGGTTTTGCCCCAGGCATAACAAGCTTTTAAAGTTTACAATTTTGATTTCAATCTACTTAAGCCTTCTTGCGTAATATTCAAATAATTTGCCACCAGCCGGTTTGGCAGGCGCTTTATAATTTCGGGGTTTTCCTTAAGGAGTGCTAAATAGCGTTCGGTAGCATCGTTGGTAATAAAACTCATTAACCGTTTGGTGTTTATTACGTAAGCATATTCCAGCTGATGGCGATAAAATTTCTCCCAGGCGGGCAGGGTTTCTACCAGGTAATAAAAATCCTTCCTATCCATGTAAAGCAGTTCAGAATCCATTACGGCTTCAATATATTCCATTGATGGGTTTTCGGTAATAAAAGATACCATTGATGACGATGCATCATTTTCAAAGATGATGCGCCGGGTAACTTCGGTGCCAACATCTTTTATAAAATAAATACGCAGGCAGCCTTTTACCACAAAATACATCCGGGTAGATAGGCTGCCTTCGTGCAATAAAATCTCCTTTTTTTTAACCAACCGGGTTTTAAAGTGCGAAAGTACCAACTGCAAATCGTCATCGCTCATTTTAACCTTTTTAAGGATATATTTGGCTAAAGTTTCTTTCATAAATAGAGAATTTATCACTCAATAAAGTTATGCCTTTTGGCTAATAAACTTAGGGTAGATTAATAGTGCGGCAAACGCCGCTATAAAAGCGTTTATTAAAAACACCCTATCAAAACCATAAGTTACTGACTGCGCCGAACCGCCTGTTTTTGCAGCGCCCGACACGCCCGATAACACCGCGAAAATAACGCCCATAACCGTTGTGCCCGTTATTTGCCCCAATATACGCGACAGTGACAGGAACCCACTAAGCAGCCCGCGCTGATCTGCTGCCGCAACTTCCATCACTACGGTATTGTTGGGTGTTTTAAAAAAGTTTAAGCCCAGCGCAATGATCCCTATCCGCCAAAGGTAACCTGTAATATTTGCGGCCGGGGTAATGGTGCTCATGCAAAAGCATCCAATAGCAATGGTAATTACCGCGTAAAACATCACCCGCTTTGCACCATACTTATCGGCAATTTTACCGGCGTAAATACTTAAAGCTACGGTTAACAATGGCCCAAAAGACATAATTAAACCAACCTGCACCAAACTGTAGTTGGCTGCCTTTAAAAGATAAAACGGCGGCAATATTACTGTAGTAATAATAACCGTATAAACAAGCACGGTAGCCACCAGGTTTTTACTGATAAGTCGGTTTTTAAAGATGGCTATATTGATTAGGGGATGCCGTATCCGTTTCTGCAAGTTAATAAATGCGACCAAACCCAAAACGGTGATAGCCAGCAATGTTAAAACCACGGGGTTGTTAAACCCGCTTTTTTCAATCATGGTAATGCCAATGCAGTAGCAGGATAGGGTTAATGCCAGCAAAATTATCCCGGCCCAATCAATGGAGATTGTTTTTTTAACCGCAGGACTCAAAACATATTTATAACCCAACAGGTAGGCTACTATCCCAAACGGAACATTTACCAAAAACATGGATTGCCACCCAAAAGTTGAAAGCAGCAGCCCGCCAATGGTTGGTCCGCTGGCAATACCAAGCGCGGTTATGGTTGATAAGATGCCCATTATTTTACCCAATTGTTTTTTGGGCGTAAGTTCTGTAGCGATAGCCATACTTAAAGCCAGAATTAAAGCCGCCCCCAGCCCCTGCAAAGCGCGAAAAGCAATAAACAATGCTGCGCTGCCCGCCAACCCGCAAAGCAGCGACGCTGTGGTAAATATGGCTATACCGGCCAGGTATAGTTTCTTTTTACCTACAATATCGCCAATTCGGCCGGCAACGGTAATTAAGGCGGTAAGCACCAACAGGTAAGCCAGCACAAACCACTGCGCCGAAGCAAAAGTAGTTTTAAGCGTTTTAATCATGGTTGGCAAACCCACACTTACGATGCTGGTATCCAGGTTCATCATAAACAAGCTGATGGAAATACCCGCGATAGCGAGGTTTAAATTGGATATAACCCGGCCCGAATTTTCTTCAGTACCCGTATCTTTAAAGATTTCTAACGTTTCTGTTTTCATGCTACAAAATTGACCAGCAGCAAATGAATAAACATTGATGTGTGTTAAAAAATGGAGGGAGAGGTTACAATTAACCTGATTTTTTAAAAGCGGGTTATCAATCTGGCAAAACCAATTTTACCTGCTGGCCCGCAACGAAAAAATCAAATGGAAGCCGCTCTAAACTTAACGGCTTGAATATAAATATATCAAAACGAGGATTGCCATTTTCGTCGAGCATCCTTGGAATATCGGTGTAATGATAAACAGGTATCCCGCCAAAAAGCGCGCCCTCTTTTAGCTCGAAATCCGATTGCCCCCTAATTAACCGGGCAAAAATAAAATCGCCCCTATTGTGGAGCCAGTAAATATTTACAACTTCAAAAGTCCACTCCATACAAGCAGCAAGCTACAAAATTCAAGGCATAAAAAAAAGCCCCGCGGACATGCGGGGCTTTGCTCCTGAGGCTGGGCTCGAACCAGCGACCCTCTGATTAACAGTCATATTTTACACATTACTGGTATTTTGCAATTCATTGTTATGTATTGATAATCAACATTTTATATATTTTCATTATTGGGTAATTTGTGATATTTTGCGATTTTTTGTCCATTTTTCTGCAAATTTTCTGCAAATAATTCAATCATTTTTCTTATATTTGTATTAGTAAATTGCACTATAAATCAGCATTTTATCTCATTTATTGCGATGCTTACATTTTTTTTGTTTCTGCAAATTTATACATTTAATTATTAAAATCATGAAAGCAGAGGTTTCTTTATATCTGGACACAAGACGGGCATTGAAAGATGGCACTTACCCTTTAAAACTACACGTTTATTTTACCGCAAAAATGGAACGGTGGTATAAAACTGATTACAAATTGAGCAATGAACAGTTTGAACAATCTTATTTGGCTGCCAAGCCAAGAGGAGAACTTAAGGAACTTAAAATTGAGTTGGATGCTATTATACAAAAAGCGGCAGAACTGGCTAAGGATTTAGGTGATAGCTTTACTTTTGAAAAATTTGAACGCAAGATGTTCCGTACCAAAGCAAGCGCCAATAATGTTATTGACCATTTTGGTGCTTATGTAAAAGTACTGGACAAAAATGAGCAGATCGGCACAGCTTCCAGTTACAATTGCAGCATTAATTCTATTACCGCTTATTTGAGTGAGGGTAAAAAAAATCCGGTTACGTATATTCCTTTTACCGCACTTTCAGCCGAAGTTTTAAATAAATATGAACAATGGATGATTTCCAAAAATAGTTCCAAAACAACAGTTGGCATTTATATGCGTAATTTAAGGGCGATCTTTAATAAAGCAATTGCAGCCGGGGACATTTCCCCTGAACTTTATCCCTTTAAAACCTATAAAATCCCTAACGGTAAAAATGTAAAAAAGGCGTTGGAAACACCTGATCTTAACGCTTTGTATATTGCAGATGCCACAGATAGCTTTATGCTAAAGGCCAGGGATTTCTGGTTTTTCAGTTACCAGTGCAACGGAATGAATTTCAGGGATATTGCTGAATTAAGGTTTAAAGATATTCATGACACCTATTTTTCATTTTTAAGGCACAAGACGAAAAATACTACAAAGGAAGACCCGACACCTATTGTTGTTCCCTTGACCAGCTATATTAAAGATTTTATTAAAAAGTATGCCAACGAAAAAGGTAAGCCTAATGAATACTTGTTTCCCATATTCCAGACAGGCATGTCAGCAAAAGAGCGGCATCGAGTCAACCAAAATTTTATCCGGTTTGTAAACCAGCACATGCAAAAATTGGTCGATCAGTTAGGCTTATCATTTAAATTAGGCACGATGGTAGCCCGCCATTCATTCACTACCCAGGCAACCCGTACAATGGGTCTGGAATTTGCACAGGAAGCTTTGGGGCATACAACCATGAATACAACACAGAACTACTGGAAAGGCTTTGAAAATGATGCTAAAAAGAGCATGGCAGAAAAGCTTATGGAATTTACAGTGGCAAAACCAACAGTAATTCAAGAGGCCGTTTGAAACGGCCTCTTATCAATACCAACCTACTTGCGGCATATCGAAAACAAACAGGGAAGGACGCTTTTGACCCGCTGTGCAATACGCCATGCAAGTCAAGAACACACCATTCCATTTTCACCATGTAAGCAACCAAAAGCGGGAGCCGGGTCAATAGTCAAGGCCGGGCCACCGCTAAAAAACAAAACAAAATGGCCCGCTCTGCATGGCCTTTACTTTTTACCCGGCGGTGGCTATCTTCGCGGTACTGGTGAATATGGGATTTGGGAATTTTTACTACACCCAGTTTATCGTACCATCCATAAGAACTCAAAACTCAAACCCCTCAACAAAAAAATCATACTTTGCATAGGAAAGCCGAAGAGTTGGCTTTGGACAATCAAAGTCAATATCCGACTCATTATAATCTTTTGCTATTTCTTTAGAATTTAGCACCTTTAAATGATCCTAAAAATGGCCAGAATAGAATTTGCAACTATCTCACAATTAGCTACATTCAAAAAGCAATAAATAAATAACACTGCAATAAAAAATTTATTGCGCGGATTCAAAAATGGAGAATTAAATTTTAATTCGATACTATGACATTCCTGCTTATTTTTACAAGATGCCATTACACGTCAATATTGAAGATTTATTAAACGCTCGTTCTGTTGAATCGGAACGGCTCGAATTTAAAGAGGGGTGGAATCCTGATGCCATATACCGTTCAATTTGTGCTTTTGCGAATGATTTTGAAAATGTGGGTGGTGGCTATATTCTGATTGGCGTGAAAGAAGAAAGCGGGATTGCCAAGCGTCCCGTTGTAGGTTTAAGTGCCTCCAAGATTGCCTCGATTCAAAAAGAGATGATCGGGTATAATAACCTGATTAACCCCGTTTACCATCCTAAACTCTTTATTGAGACTGTGGATGGCCAGCAAATTTTAGTTATTTGGGTGCCCGGTGGCTCTAACCGCCCTTATGAAGTGCCTGAACAAATTACGGCCAAACAAAAACGATATTCTTATTATGTTCGTAGGTATGCCAGTTCTGCTGTTGCAGATATGGAAACTCAGCAAGAACTGATTAGTCTGGCCAACCAAATTCCTTTTGATGACCGCTCTAATCAATATGCCAGCATAGATGATATTTCAATGGTACTCATTCAGGATCATTTGCGCCTGATAGGCAGTAAATTGATGGAAACTTCCGATCAGCATACCAAAACGGAAATATTAGAACAAATGCTCCTGGTTGATGGCCCGCCCGAACACCGCTTTCCCCGGAATGTGGCATTGATGATGTTTAATGAACACCCGGAAAAATTCTTTCCTGCCACCTGGGTGGATGTCGTGTATTTTCCAAGGGGTGAAGGAGAATCTGAATTTCTTGAATACCCGCGTATTACAGGCCCCGTACCTACTTTAATCAGAAAGACACTGGACTTATTAAAAACAAACTTTTTAAAGGAAAAAGTCATTAAGCAAGCTGACAAGGCCGAAGCAATCCGTATTTGGAATTACCCTTACGCTGCACTGGAAGAAGCTGTGGCGAATGCATTATTTCATCGTGATTATCAACTGAGGGAGCAGGTTGAAATCCGGGTTTCACCGGAATCCATCGTGCTGCTTAATTATGGTGGCCCTGATCGCTCTATCCGTCAAGAAGATTTTATCAGCGGCAGGATAAGGCCGCGCCGTTACCGCAACCGCCGTTTAGGAGATTTTTTAAAGGAACTCGATTTAACGGAAGGCCGTGCTACAGGTATTCCCTCTATTAAACGTGTTTTGGAACGTAATGGCTCTCCTGAACCATCTTTTCGCACAGATAATGAACGTACCTTTTTCGAAGTAGAAATATTTTGTCATTCTGCTTTTAAAAACGATGTTATTCTTATAGATGATGCCCAAAAGGAAGTGGCAAGTAATAAGGAAGGTAATAGAGATGGTAATAGGGATGGTAATAGGGATGGTAATAGGGATGGTAATAGAGATGGTATTTTGTTATCCCCGAAACAAAAGGAAATATTAAACTTTTGTCAAAACCCCCAAAGCCGGGCAGATATATTTGATCACCTCGGCATTTCGAACCAGCCCAAAAATTACCGCCTGCATATTTTACCACTAATACAAGCTGGTTATATCACTCTTACCGAACCTGATAAACTTTCCAGTAAATATCAAAAGTATCAAACCAGCAATACGGCCCCCGCTACCTGAAATCCTTGCAATAAAATTTATTGGCCGTCAGTTAAAGGGATTTACAGTAGCGCCGTTACATGCTAAAGTTCAATACACTTATCGGTATGGTAGAGCGAATGCTCGTTACGCTGAACGTAGCCAAGCTGATTGGTCAGCAATTTTGTATGACCTATTTTAAACTCAGGAATATTTTGATGGTGATGCCCGTAAATCCAATAATCCGGTGTGGTGTCTAAAATCAAATCATCAAGTACCGTTGCGAAGGCTTCGTTTAAGAAGTCGCCTTTATATTCTGGCGGATAGTTTTTAAATGTGGGTACGTGATGAGTGATTACCACTTTTTTTTCCGTTGTTTCTATCTCTAAAGCAGGTCGAAGAAATTCAACACAGTCTTTATGAAAACCATTGTAGTCAGGGACTTGCATACGCTTTCCGTTGTAGCTGATTTGATAAAAGTCATTTAAACCACGTTCAATTCGCCAGCCATTTAGCAAACTAATGGACGACCACAACGTGGAAAATAGTAACTGATGCGCGCCAATTTTTTTAACCACATTATTTATCAATGATACATTGCTTCTGATCTTTTCCTCAAATGTCCCCGATCTATTTGAAATATCACTTTGATAGTACTCGTGATTTCCTGGTATCCAATAGGTTGCTTCAAAGTGATCGCTGATATAATTAAAAAAGTCTTTCTGTCTGTCTATTCTGGCAAACAAAGTAATATCGCCAGCCAATATTAAAATGTCGCCTATAGGCTTAATGGGGTTAGCTTTTATATAAGCCTCATTTTGGGGAAACTCTAAATGAAGATCGGAGCAATACTGTAGAATCATGGTATTTCAAAATTAAAAAAATGAGCTTTATAATCTTTATTCGGATCGATCATTTGATTTAACTTTTTAAAATCACCTATTTGTATCGGGTTTAAATGGGAACGATATTAAAATAATTTGACATGAAATTTACCATTACAATAATTGTAACTGGATTCTGAAAGTTTGATTTATTATATTTGCATTATCATTTGCTGCCCGCAAGACAACAAACTTAATAAAGTTTGTTTGGGCCTTACAGGTAAGACCGACCGTTATGTCGGCGACTTTTTTCTGTATTGTTTCGTGGTGTAACACCGAAGCAATTTTTCAATATTTTGCCTCAAATTACTACTGATTTTTGTTGTGGAGATTCTGTTGAACTTGACCACCACATTCCGGCGCAAGCTGACCACCCATTCCGGGCGAAACTGACCAGTGCATTCCGG
>NZ_JAUFPS010000019.1 GCF_030409315.1 Mucilaginibacter flavus
GCGGAGGTAATCCGGATATAGTATTCCGATGATTGATTTTTATTCAAGGTTTCGAACACTCAAGGTTTTAAACCCATCGCTACGCAGAATATTGTTTTTTGTATCATTGTAACCCATTTTATAATCATCCAAACTATGAGTCATTTCCCGGTTCAATATTCCACGCTATCGGCAGCGGCCTTAAAAATGTTTATCGAGGATGCCTATGGTTTAAAGCTGATTACGTGCAAGTATCTTTTGCGGGGTGTTAGCGATACCTACATTATTGAGGCCATCGACAACAAATACATTCTGAAGATTTACCGGGAGCAACACCGTTCGGCAGCAGAGATCAAAGGAGAGATCGAGCTATTGAACCTGCTCAAAGATAACGGCGCAAGTGTAGCCTATCCCATCACAGATATTCATGGCGGGCAGCTGCAAAATTTTAACGCGCCCGAAGGCATACGCCACGGAGTACTGTTTTCGTATGCCGAAGGTGTGCCGGTAATAGACTTAAGCGATGAGCAATTGAAAACAATTGGCAGGCAGATGGCCAAAGTTCACAATATCACATCAACAATAACGCTAAGCTATCCCCGCAGAGAATACACCATTGAAACTACCCTTACCCGGCCGGTTGAAATACTTGAGCCTGCATTTACAGATTTGCCCGATGAATATGCTTATTTAAAAGAAATGGCTGATAAAACAGCTCAAAAGTTATCAGCGTTTGATACAGCAACGTTTAGCCATGGTTATTGCCAGTACGATTTTTTGCCCAAGAATTTCCATTTTGATGATAAGGGCGACTTAACCTTTTTTGATTTCGATTTTGCAGGCAAGGGCTTTTTGGTTAATGATTTGATGTCGTTCTTCGTACACTTCTTTATGCATGCACATACCGGCAAACTAACAGATGCCGAAGCCAACCGAATGTTTAATCTTTTCATTGAAAGCTATCGCGAAGTAAGACCCGTTACCGACGAAGAGCTAAAATCCATTCCTTACCTCGGCATTGGTTTCTGGTTGTTTTACCTGCAATTTCAATACGAACATTTTGACGATTGGTCGAACCTGTTTTTCGGGTCAAAGTTTGTTAAGGATAGGGTAGGTTTGATTAAAGCCTGGGCAGATAAGTATTGTGAGTTTTAAAAAGATTGTTGTTACCAATAATTCAATAATTCAATAATTCAATAATTCAATAATTCAATAATTCAATAATTCAATAATTCAATAATTCAATAATTCAATAATTCCCCACTAAATCACTAATTCAATAATTACTACTAACTTTGCCACCCATAAAACAAAAGCTTATGCAATATGATGTTATCGTTATCGGTTCGGGCCCGGGGGGGTATGTAGCCGCTATACGTTGTGCCCAACTGGGTTTAAAAACTGCAATCGTCGAAAAATATAATACCCTTGGTGGTACCTGCCTTAATGTGGGCTGTATTCCATCAAAGGCCCTGCTGGATTCGTCCGAGCATTACCATAATGCTGCACATGCGTTTAAAACGCATGGTATCAACCTCGAAAATTTGAGCATTGATTTTGGCCAGATGGTGAAACGCAAAAAAGAAGTGGTAGATGCCAACACCAGCGGCATTAGCTACCTGATGAAGAAAAATAAAATCGACACGCACTTTGGTGTTGGTTCTTTTAAAGATAAAAATACCATCACCGTTAAAAAGGCCGATGGTACCGAAACCGAAATCACCGGTAAAAATGTGATCATCGCTACCGGTTCAAAACCATCGGCATTACCATTTTTAAAGATTGATAAAAAACGCATCATCACCTCAACCGAGGCTTTAAACCTTACCGAAGTGCCTAAACACCTGGTGTTAATTGGTGGTGGTGTTATTGGTTTGGAATTAGGCTCTGTTTACGCCCGTTTGGGTGCCAAGGTATCTGTAATTGAATTTATGGATGGCATTATCCCAACTATGGATAAAGCGCTTGGCCGCGAGTTGCAAAAAGTATTGACCAAATTGGGTATGGAATTTTACCTGGGTCACAAAGTAACCGGCGCAACCGTAACCGGCGATGAAGTTACTGTAACTTTTGATACCCCTAGAGGTGAGAAGAAAGAACTTAAAGGCGATTATTGCCTGGTAGCTGTTGGTCGTGTTGCTTATACCGATGGTTTAGGTTTAGATAAAATTGGCATCACGGTTGAAGAACGCGGTCGCAAAATTACCGTTAACGATCACCTGGAGACCAGTGTTAAAGGTGTTTACGCCATTGGCGACGTAATTAAAGGCGCCATGCTTGCCCACAAAGCCGAGGATGAAGGTACTTTGGTTGCCGAGCAGATTGCCGGCCAAAAACCACACATTGATTACAACCTGATTCCCGGTGTAGTTTATACCTGGCCGGAAGTTGCCGCTGTTGGTCAAACAGAAGAGCAATTGAAAGCCGCGGGAGTAAAATACAAAACAGGATCATTCCCGTTCAAAGCCAGCGGTCGTGCCCGTGCAAGCGGCGATTTGGATGGTTTTGTGAAAGTACTGGCCGATGCCGCTACCGACGAGATCCTGGGCGTACACATGATTGGTCCGCGTGCTGCTGATATGATTGCAGAAGCCGTTGTAGCCATGGAATACCGCGCCAGCGCCGAAGATATTTCAAGAATGAGCCATGCGCATCCAACCTATACAGAAGCCATGAGAGAGGCTTGTTTGGCTGCTACAGAGAATAGAGCTATTCATATATAGTTTGCAGTAGGCAGTTTTGAGTTTGCAGTTTTAAGCGGAAATATCCTGCCTTAAAACTGCAAACTTATTTTAAAGCCTTTCGTTTATTCCCAATAATGCCAACTGCAAACAGAAAACTGCCAACTAAACAATGCACCTTCTCATCAACATTGGTTTAATCTTGTTAACAGTAAGTTGCATGGAGTTTCTCTCCTGGGCGATGCACAAGTACCTCTTTCATGGCCCCCTTTGGTTTATTCATAAAACGCATCACCAGGAACGGCATGGCTGGCTGGAACTGAACGATATCTTTAGCATTGGTTTTGCCGCATTCGCACTATGGTTGATTTGGATTGGACACTATAGCTTAGATTACCGGCTGTGGATTGGCATCGGGATCAGCGTTTATGGCAATATCTATTTTATTTTTCACGATTGGTTTATTCATAACCGCTTTAAAGCTTTTAAAAGTACTAACCGCTATTTGATGGCCATCCGCAGGGCTCATAAAATTCATCATAAATCGATGGAGAAACACCCTGCTGAGGAATTTGGGTTGTTGGTGGTGGGGCGGAAGTGGTTTAGGCGGTGATATCTGAAGATTTTCAAATGCTAAATAGCCTGCCTAACAATATCTATAATTACAGATAATGCAAAACCGCCGATTATTACAATCCAAGAAACCTTCACCAGTTGTTTCATAGGGTTCAGAAATGTCAGTCTCAAATTTTCCTGTTCATCCACATCTACTACCTTTTTTATTTGGGCTGATACATATCGATTATTTATGATGAAGAAAGTGATAGCTGTGTAAAATAAAAAAAATAGAATTATTGAAGTAGTTGAATTGTGACTGATCCTTTTAATTGGCTCTACTTTAAAATTTGCATAAGATGGTTTTATAAAAGTAAAATAGGCGCTGTACAATAGATATGTAATTGTAAAAATAACGGGTATATACATGTGTATGCTAAACCACGTTGATTGGTTAGCGTTTTGCTTATTAAAACCAATAGCTAAATATGCTTGATAACAAGTCGCAAGACAGATATTTAAAACGAATAAAAAATCTACAACTCTGAAGCTGACCTGTGTGGTGTGAAGAAAGTTGAAAGTTGTAAACGCTGCTATCGTTGGCAAAAACAACAAAATCAACTGCCAGTAATTCAGTCTTATTTTCATTGATAAGGTAAAACTAATAAGGCAGCAATATAGTCAATATCGCTGCCTTATTGTTGGCCTTTTATTATATAAATAGCTTACACCGCTACCACATGTTTGCCTTTTTTGTAGCCGATGGTAGAGAAGTAAAGGATGAACAGGTAAATAGGGATCAGCATCATGTACGCTTCCTGGGCCGATAATTTATCAACCAACAAGCCATACAATGGCGGGAAAACCGCCGCGCCTGCTATACCCATTACCAACAGTGATGAGCCTATCTTTGTGAAGCGACCCAGCCCCGATAATGCCAGTGGCCAAATGGCAGGCCACATCAACGCGTTTGCAAGGCCTAACAAAGCTATACAGCCAATAGAAATATATCGTGGAGTAACCAACGCCAATGCAGTAAGTATCACACCTAATATGGCCGAATAAACCAGCGCTTTTTGTTGGCTGATATAACGCGGAATAAACACAATGCCTCCTAAATAGCCTAAAACCATGCAAATAAGCGTACCGGATGCAAAGTATTTAGCGGTAGAGAGCGGAATATGACTTGCCGTGCCGTAACCAATGATAGAGTCGCCGGCGATAACTTCGGCACCTACGTAAAAAAACAGGGCCAATACGCCTAATATTAAATGCGGAAATTGGAATATGCTATCCTTGCCAGAGTTTGCCGCCGCAACAGCTTCATCCTCGTGTTCGGTATCAATTTCAGGTAAGCCCGAAAAGTAGATCAATACAGCCAGTACAGCTAATACCACCACAATAATTACATAAGGCAATATCACGCGCGATGCTAAACCATTTAGGGCGATTGCTTTTTGGGCGGCATCAAGTTTCACCAGGTTCGCGCTAAAGCCGTCAATATCGGCCAATACCAATGCGCCAAGGGCTATAGGAGCCAATACGCCGGCACATTTATTAAAGATACCCATAATACTCATGCGTTTGGCAGCACCCTCGGGTGGACCAATAATGGTGATATACGGGTTTGATGCCGATTGTAATATAGCCAGCCCGGTTCCCTGCACAAATAAACCGATAAGGAAAATGGAATAAATACGGGTAAGGGCCGCCGGGATAAAAATCAAAGCGCCCAATGCAATAACGATTAGTCCTACGGCCATGCCGTTTTTAAAACCACACAGTTTAAGCACCCAGGCCGATGGTTTGGCCATCAACAGGTAGGCTATGTAAAAGGCGCTTGTTACCAGGTACGATTCAAAATTATTAAGCTGACAAGCTATTTTTAAATAAGGGATCAATACCGAGTTAAGCCAGGTTACAAACCCGAAAATGAAAAATAAAGCTCCTATAATAATGATAGGATTAATGGCCGATTTTTTTTCTGTTGATTTTTCAGGATTTGCAACTGAGGTCATATCTTTTAGTTAAATTGTTAATAAGTTAATCAAGTTTCTAAAATAATTAAAAAAGTTTGCAATTTGTATTGTAAAGGTGAAAATTGTTGATAAAACCTGATTAGTTAACAATAGCTTAAAATTAAGTATTCATTCAATGTATAATTTAGCGGCTATTCATTCGTTAAAAGTGGCATCGAAACATTGCTGGTAAGTAAGGGTTAAACTTGTTTTAATACCTGTTAATGAATATAGTACAATAATATTTACAGCGCAATGTTTTATGGCTGATAGTTTAACAGTCCACCAGTCTTCTATTCAAAGAAAGTCCTATTTATTGGTGCTTATTCTGGCCGTATTGATTAACGTGGCTGGCATCAGCGTAAAATATTTTACAGACGATCCCAGCCTGTACAGTATGCTGGCCCGTACCATGGCCCAAACTAACAACTTTACCTATTTAATTTACCATGGCGGAGATTGGCTCGATAAGCCGCACTTTCCTTTTTGGATAGCGGCGCTTAGTTTTAAAATTTTCGGTATCAATACTATTGCTTATAAACTGCCGGCATTGTTGTTCTTCTTTATGTCGGTAGCGTACACCTATAAACTTGCCCGCAAATTTTACGATAGGGAAACTGCCATCATCGCCATCCTCATCCTGCTTACCGCGCAGCATGTAGTAATGTCAAACACCGATATCAGGGCCGAGCCTTATATTATGGGGCTGTTAATGGGCGCGGTATATCATTTTTATAAAGTTAAGGAGCGATTTAGCTGGGGTGATATATTATTGGGGGCATTGTTTACGGGCTGCGCCGTGATGACCAAAGGTATTTACCTGCTTATCCCCATCGGCTTTGCCATTATTGGCGATTATATTTTTAAACGGGATATAAAATCGCTGTTTAATTGGAAATGGTTATTGGCCGCTGTATTGGTAGTGCTGTTTACCCTGCCCGAAATTTATACCTTATATGTGCAGTTTGACCGCCATCCCGAAAAGGTAATATTTGGTCACACAGGCGTATCTGGCATTCATTGGTTTTTGTGGGATAGCCAGTTTGGGCGTTTCAGCAATACGGCCGTTATTAAAAATACGCACGGCGATGTGTTTTTCTTTTTACATACGCTGCTATGGGCCTTTGCCCCCTGGAGTATCTTTTTATATTGCTGCATTTTCAAAAGCATCAAAGACATCATTAAAGGTGTAGCCAGGCCCGAGTATGTTACCGTAAGCGGCGCTTTTATCATGTTGCTCATTTTCTCTATCTCCAAATTTCAGCTGCCTTTTTATACCAATATCCTGTTTCCATTTTTGGCTATTATAACCGCGGTTTTTGTAAAGCAGATCATAGGCAGTAATCATAGCCGATTTTTCAGTATCACGCAATATATTATTGCAGGCCTGCTTATCACCACTATTTTGGCATTGAACTTTGTTTTTGAACCAGAGGGCTGGCTGCTTTTTACAAGCCTGGTTATCGGGCTGGTATTAATTACTTTATATATATACAAAAGCAATGGTGCAGGCATCAGGGCGTTATTTTTATTTACCTGCTGCGTAAGCATTTTTGTAAACGCCTATCTTACTTTTATAGTTTACCCCACACTGGTAAGGTATAAAGGCGATGTGCAGGCCGCGGCGTATATCAACCAAAATTACCCCAATCAAAAAGTTATAGCAGCTTTTGAGGTTAAAAATGCCTTTGAGTTTTATATGCATGCCCCGGTTACTTTTATGGATGAGGCGGAGGCAGCCAAACAGCACAATGTGCTGACCTTAATTGACGATGATGTTAAAACCAAATTGTCCACCGATCACATCCCTTTTAAAATGATAAAATCATTCGCCCATTATTCAAACGAGAATATGACTTTGCCTTTTTTGATAGAAAATGAAAGGGCATCGGCAGTAAAGTACTATTATTTAGTGCTGATGGGGAACGGAGGGAAGTAACATAGGCACGCTATTTATTACGTGCCCAGGTTTTTCCTACCATACATAAATTTTACGCCCGTTACGTATTTAAACTTCAACTATAGTAGGATTGCTTAAATAACGCCAGACTGGTATAGCTAACACTGCGCCCAAAATAGGGCCTATAATATAAATCCAAAGATGTTCGGGGTGGCCGGATACCATGGCGGGTGCTATTGATCTTGCCGGGTTCATGGAAGCGCCGCATATCGGCCCGGCAAACATGGCTTCGAGGCCTACTACCGCGCCAATAGCCTGCCCCGCGAATGCCCCTTGCTCTTTGCTGCCATGTGCAAGGTGTATAATCACCAGCATCAGGAAAAATGTAAGCAGTAACTCCAAAACAAAGGATTGGATTTCAGACCCCATCGGCATGGTTGCGCCTAAGAGCAGATTTGCAGGGAACAATATTTTCAATACAAAACTTGCAAGCAACGCGCCTGTTAACTGGCTTATTATGTAGCCCGGCAATAACTTTGCTTTAAACCTGCCTGCTACTGTAAAAGCAATGCTTACTGCGGGGTTCATGTGCGCGCCGGATATGTTGCCCAGGCAATAGATCATCACCATTACAATAAGTCCCCAGGTTATGGCAACGCCAACATGGGTAACCGCGCCGCCCGATTGCTGATCGATCACCATGGCTCCCGTGCCACAAAAAACCATGGTGAATGTGCCAATCATTTCGGCTACATATTTTCTCATGTTAAAGGGAGGTAATAATTAGTTTCATGAATTGAGGTTTATTGCACTGATAAACAGTGCATTGGATTTTTGCTTTGTGCGTTTTGCTTTTAGCTTCAATATAAATGAGTTTGTACAAAACCAGCACAATATGCCTTGATCATATCCCTAACCCGGCGAAACTCGTCCATCACCTCCTCCGGCGTGCCAACCGCTTTAGCCGGATCTGGAAAGTTGAAGTGAAAACGCTCAACCTTACCGGGGAAAAACGGACAAGCTTCATTGGCATTATCGCAAACAGTAAGCACCATGTCAAAAGGCACGTTCAGGTACTCATCTACATGGTTGGAGGTGTGTTTAGAAATATCGATATGGTCCTCGGCCATCACCAGTACAGCTTTGGGGTTTACGCCATGCGTTTCAATACCTGCACTGTAAACATTGGCTTTATCGCCACTAAAAAAGCGCAGGTAGCCCTCGGCTAACTGGCTGCGGCAACTGTTGCCGGTGCATAGCACTAATATGTTTTTCTTATTCATAATTCTTTTTTCATCACTATGGCAGATGCCGGGCAAACATGGCTAAACTCTGATGAGCATTGCACTTCTGCGGGCACATCTGCCCTTGTTATTTTAATAAAACCTTTTCGCTCAAAATAGGCAGGGGCCGTTTCGGTAAGGAGGTACCATGTTGTTACCCCTTTTAATTTACTCAAAACTTCTAAGCGGGTAAGTAGGTTACCTGCTATGCCCAGGTTTCTTTGCCCGGCTTGTACCGCCACGGAACGCAGCAAGCCGTACTGCGTGTATATTTCGATACCGGCAACACCTGTTACGCTGCCATTTTGTATGGCCACAATAAAGTTATCCAGTGTTTGGGGCAGATCGGTTGTGGGTAGCTTTTCGGCCTCCAGCAATTCAATCACTTGTTGCATGTAGGGTTGTGCCTGGTCAATAATCATGTTTTGCAATTTAGCAGCAGCCTCCGCCGGGTGTGCAGCAAGTTGCAGCAGGCGGAGCAAGGTTTACCAATTGAATTTTAGGCTTTTCGGCTGCAGGCGGCGCGCAACATTCTTCGCCTTTATCATTGGTGCCGCAACTACCACCACGCTCTATTGCCTTACACTGTACCGCATCGGGGCGCAGGTCGATAGTAAGGGAAGTGTCGTCCGCGATTATTTCATTGGGGAACATCTGGCGCGTATCAAATTCTGAATTGCCAAACTCAATTTTTACCACCGCTTCGGGATTTAAAGGCAGCATTTTTTCTACGATAGCTATAATCGATAACGCTTTATCGGCATTCATTGAGCGCTCCTGTTCTGCGTTTTCGGGTACCCATAATTGTACAATAACTTCTGGCCAGTTATTCATCACCCCGCCACAATCTACCGAAGTAATGGCGGCCTGTTTAATTTCGGTGATATGGTAGGCCGCGTTTACCAGTTTGCCCTCGGCGTACCTGAATTGCAAATCAAGGTCACGGTGCTGGATCAAAGTATCCTTAAATGTTCCCCAGCTGATTGTATTTATCTTATTCATTGTAATATTGCGATTGATTTAAACAAAAAATTTTAACAACAACTATTGGTGTCTTTAAACGACGAAAACAAGGTGTTTAATTCTTTTTGCAGATTTTTCCAGGCCCTGGGTTCAATACAATAGCATATGCTTACGCCTTCAATTGTACCTTGTATCAGGCCCGCGTTTTTTAGCTCTTTTAAATGTTGTGATATTGTAGCCTGGGCCAGTCCTAATTCTGTCACCAAATCGCCGCAAATGCAGGCATTGGCTTTAATAAGTTCCTGCAAAATAGCTATACGTGCCGGGTGCGCAATTGCCTTCAATTGCACAGCAAGCGTGTTTTGCTCTGAAGTATATATTTCTGATTTAGTGACGCCCATAATTGTATCGCAATATTACGATTGATTATTGAGGTTTCAAAATTTAAGTTGGAGAAAGTGAGCGTGGTGTAAACTAACCAAGGGGCGACTCACCCGGTCTACGCTTCGCTGGACCTGCCCTCTCTCCGCTTCGCGCAAAGAGGGCGGGGAAACTTCGAAGCCCCTCTATGCGACGCAGCCGGAGAGAGGGGCAGACGGGCGTAGCCTCGTCGGGGTGAGTCGTCTGCGCTATGCAGGTTCGCAAATATTTTATTAATTTCCTCCATGTCTTCCATCATTGACCTTTGTCGACTATTAAGACAGCAGGAAACTCCCGCTGAAAAGGTATTATGGCAACATCTGAGGAATAGAAAGCTAAATGGAGCGAAGTTTTTGAGGCAATTCCCAATCTGCGTTCAATCAAGCATCAAGGGTAATGTATATTATATTCCTGATTTTTATTGTGCAGAGCATAAACTGGTTATAGAGGCCGATGGCGCTATACATTTACTAAAAAAAGATTATGACCGAAATAGGGACGAAGTAATGCTGGCTTTAGGATTAACGGTGTTACGATTTAAAAATGAGGAGATTTTAAACAATACTGCGTTTGTTTTGAATGAGATTGCAAAATACCTGTAATGTTTGGGGCATAGCGCAATCGACTCACCCGGTCTACGCTTCGCTGGACCTGCCCTCTCTCCGGCAAGCCGCAAAGAGGGCGCAAAGCAAAAACTTCGAAGCCCCTCTATGCGGCTTGCCGGAGAGAGGAGGGGCAGAACGAGCGAAGCGATGTTCGGGGTGAGTCGTCTGCGTCGTTTCTTCTCCGCAAACACCCCAAATAAAAATCCCCTCATCCCATCCAAATTAAAATTCCGAAATTCGCCCTAAATCCGATATCGAAAATCCGACATCCGAAATCAATACCCTATGCTGCAAATACAGGAAAACGTATCTCTTAAAAACTTTAACACTTTTGGCATTGATACCAAAGCCCGGTATTTTGTAGAGGTAGCTCACGAAGATGATTTGGTGGAACTGTTTGCTGATGAGCAATGGCAACAAACCGAACGCCTGATTTTGGGCGGAGGGAGCAACATGTTGTTAGTAGCTGATTTTGATGGACTGGTTGTAAGGATGAATATCCGTGGCATCGAGCATCGCATAAGCCATAACGATGTGTACGTGGAAGCTGGTGGCGGTGAAGTATGGAACGACCTGGTAAATTATTGCGTTGCCCGCGATTATGCCGGTATCGAAAACCTGAGCCTTATCCCGGGCTCGGTAGGGGCATCGCCTATTCAAAATATAGGAGCATACGGGGTTGAGTTAAAAGACGCTTTTGTAAGCTGTCGCGCTTTTGAAATAGCCACGGGTAATTTTAAAACGTTTACTAAAGATGATTGTAAGTTTGGCTACCGCGAAAGTGTTTTTAAGAGTGAGTTAAAAGGTCGGTACATTATTGTATCGGTTAAGTTTCATTTATCGCTGGTCCCTAATATTAATACGCAGTACGGTGCCATAGGGCAGGAGCTGGCCAATCGTGGTATTGCCGCGCCTACTATAAAAGATGTATCGCAGGTAGTATCACACATTAGGGTATCTAAACTGCCCGATCCTTCAACTATTGGCAATGCAGGCAGTTTTTTTAAAAACCCGGTGATTACCAAACAGGAATTTGAGGTTGTACACGCCAATTTCCCCGAGGTAGTAAACTATCCGGCTGCCGATGGACAGGTAAAATTAGCCGCCGGCTGGTTAATTGAACAATGCGGCTGGAAAGGAAAAACTGTTGGCAACACCGGTACCTGGAAGAACCAGGCACTGGTGTTAGTGAACCACGGAGGGGCCACCGGACAGGAAGTGTACAACTTTTCGTCGCAAATTATAGACAGTGTGTACGCTAAATTTGGCGTTTCACTACAACGCGAGGTGAATATTATTAGTTAAGAAATTAAATTTTAACTAAATATTTCATTTTGTTTTCATCTGTTTTCAATAACATTAGTGTTACAATTAAACTTTTCCATTTTTTTAAAATCTGCTTAAATTGGTATATTAATATTCTGTTTATCAGTTTGTTAATTGTAGTCAAAGTGTAATGTTTACACGTTCATTTTATTCGTGTTTTTTTGTATTTGGCTATGATTTGTGCTGTATACAATACAGTATGTGGCACTATGCTTGCCTAACTGTTAGCACAAAACATTTACAAAATGACAAAGATTGAGTTTAACACCCTGGTATTACGTCAAGCAACTTCACTAAGGTCATACGCCTTACATTTCACGCACGACGCAGACGATGCTAACGACCTTGTTCAGGATACAATGTTGAAAGCCATAACTTACTACAATAAGTTTAAAGAAGGCACAAATTTAAAAGGATGGTTATACACCATCATGAAAAATACATTTATCAATAACTATCGCCGCTTTGTTAAAATGAGCACCTTTGTTACCAAAAGCGATGAGATATCTTCTCCAAACCTGGTATTTAGTTCAACTAAAAATCAGGGTGAGGCCAAATTTGTGATGGATGATATCAAAAGAGCATTAGACAGGTTACCTGGAGATTATTATATCCCCTTCACCATGTATTTTGAAGGCCACAAATACCATGAAATTGCCGATCACCTGGATATTCCAATCGGTACAGTAAAAACCCGCATTCACGTTGCCCGTAAACTTTTAAAGAAAAACCTAAAAGCATACGATAACGGAATTGCGAAACCGGTATACGCAGAAAACTAAGGTCATAAACTCAACCATATATAATGAAAAACCCGCTTTTTAGGCGGGTTTTTTGGTTTGAGGACTTTTTAATCGCAATTGAATTTGTCTCAGAAGATAAATTGTGATTGTCAGACTTACGAAGTTTCAAAAACGTTCGTAAGTCTTTCGGCGCTTTGCCTTCTACTCTCAGACTCCTACGTTCAATCGCCTTCTACCTCAAAAAAGGTACAGCCGGCTGATAAAATACCTGCCGTGTGTTATACACCAGTATGCTGTTAAAAATAATGTAAATAGCGTTTACTGCGTAAAACAGGGGAAGGGTTAAAAGTATAATCTCTACCACACCTAAACCAAGTACTGATGATGGCATGTGAAAAAGCTCATGATTTAATAAAATGACAATTGTAACTATGATAGACAGGCACCAGGAGATTTGAAAATTTATTACCCGTTTGCATGCTTTATCTATACTGTTTATTTTTTTTCGGTTTGATAACCATATTGCTAGTGGAGTAATGATGCCAAGCAATGGAAATATGATAAACGTTAAGGCCGATAAATTGAATAGCGCCAGGAAGCTCCTGTTGTCTTCGGCCGTTGTTTCTGTTGTTTCAAAAGGGGCTTCGGTTAATTCTTCGGTGTTAATATCTAAGGCGCTTGCCAGTCTTTTAAGTGTATCTCCCCGCGCTTCGGTTTCGTTGTTTTCTATACGTTGTACTGTTCTTAAACTTACTTGAGCTTGTTCTGCTAATTCGTCCTGGCTTAATCCTTTACGGGTGCGCAGTTCTTTAATTTTTTTTCCGAGGTTAAAGGTTTTCATATTCGTGTATTTTGTTCACCAAAAGTAAAGCCCTCTAAAGATATTAATTGCCGACTTGTTTACGTCATGTTTATGCCATTACCAGTTTTTACAGGTAAAAGACCTACTTAACCAGCATCTTCATAGCCTCCAACGCCGCCACTTGCCCCGAGATAATTGCAGGCGGCACACCTGGTCCCGGTACAGTTAATTGCCCGGTATACAACATGTTTTTAATATGTTTTGCCCGCATGGCTGGTTTAAAAAAAGCGGTTTGTGCCAGGGTATTGGCCAGGCCGTAAGCATTGCCTTTAAAGGAATGGTAATCGGCTTTGAAATCATTAAGGGCATAGCTACGTTTAACCACAATCGAATCGCGGATGTCCTGCCCGGTGATATGTTTAAACCGATCCAGCATCAGGTTAAAATATTTTTCGCGGATTGTTTCGTCGTCATTTAAGCCCGGCGCTATCGGTATCAGGAAAAACAGATTCTCGCCGCCCGCAGGTGCCGCATCCGTATCCGTTTTGGAGGTACAGCATACATAAAACAGCGGCCTGGTAGGCCACATCGGTGTGGTATAAATTTCTTTAGCATGCAGCTCAAAATCCTCGTCAAAAAATAGATTGTGATGCTGTATGCCTTCCACCTTTTTATTGGTACCGATATAAAATAACAGGCTCGATGGCGACATGGTGCGGCTATCCCAATATTTGGGTGTATAATTTTGATGAGGTTTATCTATCAACTGCTGATCTACATGCTGATAGTCGGCCCCTGCAATTATAAAGTCGGCTTTGAAAGTTCCTTGATTGGTGGTTATATCGGCTGCCTGTTGGTTAGCTACATCAATTTTGGTTACCTCGGTGTTGAGTTTAATAGTTACGCCCAGTTCTTCGGCAAGGCTTACCATCGCTTTTACAATCTGGTTCATGCCGCCTTGCGGGTACCAGGTGCCCAGGGCCAGGTCGGCATAGTTCATCATGCTGTACATGGCCGGGGTATTTTGCGGGGTAGCGCCCAAAAACAACACCGGGAACTCCAATAGTTTAATCAGCTTAGGGTTTTTAAAATATTGGCGCACATGTTTGCTCATACTGCCTAACAATTGCAGGCTGAAGCTTTTTTTAATGAGGTTAAAATCAATAAACTCGGTAATGGAATGGGAGGGCCGAAAAACATACTCGCCCATGCCAACCTTATATTTATAGGCAGCCTGTTTTAAAAACGCTTTAAGGGCTATGCTGCTGCCGGGTTCTATACTTTCAAAAAGAGCTTCTAAAGCGCTCATATCCGCCGGAACATCCATCGTATCATCCTTGCCAAAATAAACCCGGTAGCCTGGATCGAGGCGTACAAGTTGGTAATAGTCTGTCGGCTTTTTATCAAACAGTGCAAAGAAGTTTTCAAACACATCGGGCATCCAATACCAGCTTGGGCCCATATCAAATTTAAAACCATCCTGCTCCCACACCCTTGCCCGCCCACCGGCCTGGTCATTCTTTTCAAGAACAGTAACCTTGTAACCCTCTTTAGCCAACACACAAGACGCAGATAAACCTGCGAAGCCCGCCCCGATAACGACGATGTGGTTCGTGTTGCGGGAGGCGTGTTGCCGGTTTTCTGTGGTCTGGTTTGTGGTTTGTGTGGCCTGTTTTGTCATTTTATATATTGCTATTCCGGTTCGAAATTCGTGTTGTTAGGCTCAGTAAGCTGTTTGTATCGTTGGCCCGCACCTCGCAACCCGAACCCGGCAACCCACACCTCGAACCCCATCCCACCTGTAAAGTAAATTGTTTTTATGCCGATAAAAAAACAATCCGACGGCTATTTTGTACTTTTGGGCACAACGGTATTGCTAATGATGGAACTGTACGATGAAACCTGTTTTGAATGCAGTAAGTTAATCACCCAAAAATACAGCACTTCTTTTAGTTTGGGCATCAGGGCTTTTGATAAAGCTTTCAGGTACCCCATATATGCCGTTTACGGTTTTGTACGCTATGCCGATGAAATTGTAGATACCTTTCACGGGCACGATAAATTACGGCTGATCAATAACTTCAGGCAGGAAACATTCAGGGCTATTGAAGATAATATCAGCCTTAACCCGGTTTTACATTCTTTTCAGCAAGTAGTAAACCGTTACCATATCGAGCATAGTCAGATCGAAGCTTTTTTAAGTTCGATGGAAATGGACATTGAAAGGAAGGCCTATAGCAAGGATGCTTATGATACCTATATCTACGGTTCGGCCGAGGTAGTAGGCCTCATGTGCCTGCGCATTTTTGCCGATAATAATGATGGGCTTTACCGCGCTTTGTTACCCCAGGCCCGCAGTCTTGGCGCGGCTTTTCAAAAGGTGAATTTTTTACGCGATGTACGTGCCGATCTGGAAGAACGCGGTCGCACCTATTTCCCGGGCATCGATTTTAACAATTTTACCGAGCAGGATAAGTTTGGTATTCAGCAGGATATTGAGCGGGACTTTAAAGATGCTTACGAAGGTATTAAACGGTTGCCGGCCGGTACCCGGTTGGGTGTTTACATAGCGTATACTTATTACCGGCAATTGTTTAAAAAAATAAGCTATACCCCGGCAAATGTAATCCTCCAAAAAAGGATCAGAATTTCAGATACCCGTAAAATGGGCTTGTACTTAAAAGCTGTTTTGCAGCAAAAATTAAATGTGATATGAAGGGTAGGATAAGAGGCTTTTTCGTGGTGTTGTTATTGTTGGTAAGCCAGTTTGTTAAAGCAGATGAGCCTAACCTAAGGCACATCCGCAGCTTGCTGGTTGTTTGTATGAACAGTAGTAAAACTACCGATTCGCTGTATAAGAGTCTATCTGTAGTTAAACCACGCACCGGTGTAATCACGGCTTACCTGGGCACGCTATCGGCCTGCAAAGCCAAGCTAAGCTGGAATCCTTACATGAAGGTAAAACACCTCAACAATGCCGAGGCTACCTATAAAACAGCGGTAGCTGCTGATCCGCATAATATCGAAATTCGTTTTCTGCGCTTTTCGGTTGAGCATAACGTGCCCGGCTTTTTGGGCTTCAATAAAGATTTGATCACCGATAGGGACGAAATTATAACCCAACTGGATAAAAAAAATTACGGTACTGCCGATAAGGATTTAGCTGTAGCGATTATCAAATTCCTGCTGCAATCCAAACGCTGTACTGCCGCCCAAACCGAGGGGTTAAACAAAACCTTAGCCGAATTAAAGTGAGATACACTTACTTGCTTATCAATATTTTCACGGTATTTTTCCCGGTTGTATTGTCGTTTGATAGGCGGGTTCGGTTTTATAAAAGCTGGCGGTTCATCTGGCCGGGAATGGCTATAACGGGCTTGTTCTTTCTGCTTTGGGATGTGCTGTTCACCATGCAAAATGTATGGTCATTTAATCCCAATTATATAACCGGTGTCTCTATTCTGGGTTTGCCAATAGAGGAAGTATTGTTCTTTTTAACGGTTCCTTTTGCCTGTATTTTTATATACGCCTGCTTAAATTATTATATCAAATGGCAAATGAGTGCCGGTCTTAGTGGTGCTATCAGTGTGCTGATGGTACTATCAGGTATTCTTGGTTTGGTGTTTTATTATGATAAGGTGTACACGGCAATTACCGCCGGCTTGTTGCTTTTGCTGATGTTGGCAATACATTTTATTTTTAAGGTTAGATGGCTCAATCGCTTTTATGTGGCTTATGTGGTGGCACTGATCCCCTTTTATATAGTAAATGGAATACTGACATCTATTCCCATAGTTAGTTATAATAACGCTCAAAATATGGGTATCAGGCTGGGGGCTATCCCTTTAGAAGATCATTTTTATTTGATGGCTTTACTGCTGATGAACATCGGCTTTTTTGAGTATTTTAAGGCAAGAAATAAAGCCAATGGATAACCTGCCCGAATACACCAAATCGCAGCTGGCCTTGCGTAACGGGCAGGATAAGCCACAAATTTGGGTAGCCTACAAAGGCATTATATACGATGTTACCGAAAGCCGGCTATGGCGCAACGGCAAACACTACGAACACTGGGCCGGCCAGGACCTAACCCCCGAACTTGCCGACGCCCCGCATACCGAAACCGTTTTTGAAAAGTTTGAAAAGGTGGGGAGGCTAAGCGCCCCAGCCCCCCTAAAGGGGAGCAAAAAATAAAAGCTGCCCTTATGGGACAGCCTTTTCATAATCTTGCAAATCAAAGTCCTCTCCTTTGGAGAGGATTATTCGCTGATAATTTTTTGTTCGGTGCTCATGAATGCTCCACAATTTAGGTGAGGCCTATATCTCAAACTTAGCCAAACCTACAAATTCCTGTATCCTGCCGGCAATTTCATCCTGGGTTAGGTTTCTTAATCTTTCTGATCCGAATTTTTCAACGCAGAATGATGCCAGGGCCGATCCGTAAATGATGGCGTTTTTCATATTGTCAAAGCTTACAGTACCGGTTTTGGCCATGTAGCCAATAAAACCACCGGCAAAGGTATCGCCGGCACCGGTTGGGTCAAACACTTCTTCTAAGGGCAGGGCGGGGGCGCTGAAAATTTTATCTTCGTGGAAAAGCAATGCGCCATGCTCGCCTTTTTTGATGATCAGGTATTTTGGTCCCATGGTTAAAATTTTGCGGGCAGCCTTTACCAGGCTAAACTCGCCCGATAGCTGGCGAGCCTCGGCATCATTAATGGTTAACACATCAACCATGGTTAAAGTTTTTAACAGCTCATCCAGTGCAATATCCATCCAAAAGTTCATGGTATCCATTACAATGAGTTTTGGACGGTTTTTAAGCCTGCTGATAACGCTTTGCTGTACCTGGGGCGATAAGTTGCCCAGCATCAAAAATTCGCAGTTTTGGTAAGCCTCGGGGATGATCGGGTCAAAATCGGCCAATACGTTAAGTTCCGTAACCAGTGTGTCGCGGCTGTTCATGTCGTTATGGTATTTTCCGCTCCAGAAAAACGACTTTTCGCCTTGTTTTATCTGCAAGCCTTCAGTATCAACGTTGTGCTTGTTAAGATCTTCAATCTCGCTTTGGGGGAAGTCGTCGCCAACTACGGCAACAATATTTATATCATTAAAAAAGTAAGATGCGCCCAAACTTGCAAACGTGGCCGATCCACCAACTATTTTATCTGTTTTCCCAAAAGGGGTTTCAATCGCGTCAAATGCTACAGTACCAATAACTAACAAACTCATGTAAAAGTATTTATATTTTATTATCGGCAAATATTGCGAAAATCAGCGGATATTGAGCAATAACGGGGTGTTGTTTTGATATGAATAGCTTCCGGTGTGGTAATAAATCATAAAAAGGACTCGTCTTGCCTTGTTAGGAATAAAATGAAGTAAAAAATGGCTGCTTTTTGAAAAATTAAGTACCACATTATCAATAGTTAATAAAGAGTTTAAAAAATATTTTAATTTTTTCTGTAGAAAAATTGTGTGTTTTCAACAGAAATGCTACTTTTGCACACTCCAAAACGGAAACGATTCCTGAGTAGCTCAGCCGGTTAGAGCATCTGACTGTTAATCAGAGGGTCGCTGGTTCGAGCCCAGCCTCAGGAGCCTGAAAATCAATGATTTAACCCAACTCTGGCGAGTTGGGTTTTTTTATTTGCAGAAAATTTGCAGAAAAAAAATCAAAACAGATACAAACGGCATTTTGCATAACTTTGTTTTTATACTGGTTTTAGGCTTATGATAGCTGATTTTAGCTGGGTTGTCTATACTTTTAAAATGCATGGTTGCGTTTTTTAAAGGAATCTGACTATAGTAAAGGGCTTAATTTCATCACCAACAAATTATGCAGCATCTAAAAGAATTTCTAATCCGCATCCAAACATTCGACCTACGTATTATTGAGGATGATATTCAACTGGAATGGGGAACGAATGAAAGGAAGCATGTTAAAACTTATGACCTGACCTACGAAACCCAATATTACGATTCCTTTTCCTACAGAAGCGAACTAAGGGTATTAAAAGATATGGCCTTTTTAGACCTGCTAATCTTAAACAAAGAACTTATTTTGCTCCAACTGGCGGAATTATCTAAAGTCCGCAACCGCTTTAAGGAATTTTGGACAAATTACAACCAGCATTATTCGGAGATGAATTTGGTTTATCACCGCTCCTTTATTATTTCTGTCCGACTGGAATATTTATTTATTGTCAACAATCTGCAATCTGACAGTGCTGATATAGAGGTAACCGCGAAGTTTGCGGAAGATCTGGGCGATTCTGTCAAACTTCGGGAAAAGTTTTTAATGGAACTGATCTATGCCACAGAAAATTTTATTAAGCCGAAGATAACCGAGGTTGATTTTAAAAAAAGGATGAATGTCCAACTACCGGGGCAGGAAGCGGCAAAGGTTGAAGAAGCTCCGGCAGCAATCGAAAACACTAACGAAGCGAAAGAAGTAAACCAACCGCCAATAGTAGTACAGGAAACCACCTACCAACCGGAACTAAGCGAAGAACAGGCTGCCAGTGCAAAAATAGTGGGCTACTATCCGACCTTTAAGCAAGGGGCAGCCGTGCAACTGTTTGACTTATTAAAGGCCTATTTTCTTCCTGAAGATCACGTTGCACTTGAAAAGCTGCTACTATATGATGAGGCACCCGCTGCCCCTTTGGTATTCCGTGGCTTTGCAACCCAGCTGGCCGATGCCTTTAAACAACTCTATGATGCTAACTTGATTGTCGGCTGCCGGAAGTCCGACCTGGAAAAATGGATCGCCCCGAAGTTCATGTACCTGTCCCAACAGTCCGAACCCAGGGAATTGCCGGAGGGTTATTTGTCCGGCCTAATGTCTGAAAATACTCGTCCATGCAAATCTCCCATCCTGAAAATTGAGCAAAAGGAAACTCAGTTTCTCATCCTGCCTACTCCCCGTAACAAAAGATAGCAAAAAAATGAGGGGGTAAGCGCAGGGTTACGGTTTACCCCCTTGTAACACTGCAAAACAAGCACTTACAATTGCAGCATTAAACAAAATTAATGCGCAATGAAAGACACACTCACATTTGACCAGTTACCCGAGGCGGTAAGTAAAATACAGGATAAGCTGGATAACATCGAACAGCTTTTACTTCGGCGGCAGGAGCAGCCGATGGAGCAGGACGAAATTATGCCTGTTGCCAAGGCTGCAATATTTTTAGACCTTGCTATCCCGACCGTTTACAGCAAAGTATGCCGTAAAGAACTCCCTGTTAATAAGCGCGGGAAGCGCCTTTATTTCTACCGCTCCGAATTGACTGAATGGATTAAGTCTGGCCGTAAAAGGACGGCAGAGGAAATCAAGGACGAGGCCACCTCGAAATTTAGCCTTAGCGAAAAGAAACACAAGATAATTTAAGGCTCATGACAAGGATGATGATTGCAGGATTCACCAATAGTCATAGTATTAGGTTTGTCGCGCTAAAGACCAGTAAAAGGCCATTGGAAGAAAACAGCGGATGAGGTCAGAGAAGACAAATCCGATGCGAAGCATCGGATAGGCAACGAGTAAAACACAAAGTGAAGCTTTGGTAAAAAGGCGGCGCAGCATACCGCTTGCGGTATAGCTGTATAGATGTCTATATCGGCTGGAGGCCGTTAACCAAACTCATTTGCCGATAAGGAGCAAGTTTGTGTTTTTGTTGCCACAAAAACATCCCGGATGCCTACGGCACCGGGCAAACTTGCCTTTTGCGCCCGATGGTTGCAAAAGGGGAAAATGAAAGAAAGAATAAGTAGTTAACCAATGGAAGCAACAGTAAAGACAACTAACAAACAATCGGTAACACAGCCCAAAAACCAAGGTGGTGCGCCAAAGAAAAGAGTTAAGCGGGAGTTGATTATCCGCATTAGAATGACAGCGACCGAGCGCTTTTATATCGACAATAAGGCTAAGGCCGCAGGTATGCGGCCAAGCAGTTGGATAAGGGCGGCCGCTAAAAGTGCAAAGGTAGTTCCGAGATTAACAGACGATGAGCGGCGCATACTTTGGATGCTTGCCGAGCTTGCCAACAACCTTAACCAACTAACTAAACTTGCGCACCAGCTTGGGCTTTTAACGGTAGCGAGGGATTGCAGTAAAATTTTGAACGAGATAGATATTACTTTAAAACACCTTAATAACCATGATAGGGAAAGTGATAACGGGTAGAAGTTTTGGCGGGTGTATCCGCTATGTGGTACAAAAACATGATGCGGTCGTTCTGGAAGCCGCAGGCGTAAGAATGCAGCAGGTTAACCAAATCATAAACGATTTTAACTTGCAACGAAAGTACAATCCCAATTTAGGAAAGGCGGTTGGCCATATTGCTTTAAGCTGGAGCGTAAATGATGCCGCTAAGTTGACCGATGAGTTAATGGTAAATTTAGCAAAAGAGTATCTGCAAAAAATGAGGATACTGGACACGCAGTACTTGATTGTAAAGCATAGGGATAAAGATCATCCGCATATACACATCGTTTATAACCGGGTAAACAACAATGGTAAAACCATCTCAGATAACTTTCAAAAGCAGCGGAATGCACAAATAGCTAAAGAATTGACTTTAAAACATGGCCTTTATATTTCACCGGGTAAAGAAAAGGTCAACCGCCAACGGCTAAAAGGTGAGGATAAGGTCAAATATGAATTATTTGATGCAATCAGGGCAGCCAGCAAAAAAGTAAAAAATATCAATGAGCTAAAGCAGGTATTGGCTAAGCAGGGTATTGTTACCCATTTGAAATACAAGAGCGGCACCACAGAAGTGCAGGGCATCAGTTTCAGCAAAGGGGAATACAAATTTAAAGGGTCAGAGATTGACCGCAGTTTAAGTTATGCAAAGCTTAGCCAGGCAATAGAGCAACAGCAGGTTAAACCGGAAAAGAGCTTGGCAGATCAGCTAAGGGAAGTAATGGAAAACGCAAAGCAGGAAAGAGAAAATCTGGACAAGACCGAACAAACCACTTATTTAAAGCCGGAGCCGGAAACCCATTACTTGAGGCAATCACTGTCAGCAGGACCAGATTTATTAGGGGACTTACTTGGCAATATAGCCGACGATGATGATAGCCCGGAAAAAAAGCGGCGAAAGAAAAATAAACAACAACAAAGCAGAGGAATATCAAGATGAAAGAAATAGATGAATTAAACCAAAGAATGGATGGCAACGACGAGATTGTAGACAATCTTGTGAAAAAGAATACCGAAATGGAAAAGAAGGTAACAAGATTTACCGAAAATCCCGTTCCTGATTATTCAGTTGCGATAAATACTATACTTATCGAAGTAAAGGAAATTAAGCAGAATATCAAACAGAGTGAGGAATTGGCCTTGCTTAAACAGATCTATGAAAAATTGAACAAGGTGCCAACATTCATCACTAAACAAGTACGGATACTATTATTTCCGGAAACCAACCAGGGCCAATACTATAAAATAGTATTTGGCAGGCTTATTCCCTGGGGTATATGTTTGGTGGTTATAACTTATTTATATTCTTTAAGCGGCAAGGCCATTGATGCATACGGTCAGCATAAGCAAAGTGAGCAATCAGCCCATTATCAAAGGGCATGGATTTACTTAAAGCAAATTGCAAAAAGAAGAACTTTATCAGCTATGGATAGCGCTTATTTTAAAACGGCTAATAAATAGGTGTTGAATTATTGTGAAACTGGATTTAAGAATTTGTCTTTTTCGACATCGACTAACGGATAAACCTTAGTCCAGTTTCCATCTTCGCTTAACCAAATTTCACAAGGGAGAATTTTACTTAGGTTATCGAATATGTTTTTTGCGCTTAGATATGATGCAATTTGTACAGCATCAGCTATTGCAATTGTAAATACTGGTTTTCCAGATTCAAAGTATCCTGTATAATGATAGTATTCTCCAGACGTTACCTCACTAACGAGCCAATATTTTTCACCAATCATGATGCTATTTTTGATTTTTAAGAATTTCGATCTTTTCACGCTCACTCTGAAGCAACCGTTCGTAAAGCTCAATTACTTTTTCAATGGGATTGAAATTATTTTGGATCGAATTATCGTGGAAGTTATTGATGTTATTAAATACAGAATCCTCGGTAAAATGCTTCAAGCCTTCAACTGTTACTCCTAATACTTTTGCAATTTTAATAAGAGCATCTTCTTCAACTTCAGCACTTTGCTCAATTTTAGAAATAGCCTGCTGACTTATGCCCAATTCGGTTGCCAAGGTTTCTTGCTTCATTCCACGCAACTCACGGATCTTACTAATTTTTCTACCGATATGTAAGGTTGGTTCTGCCATAAGTCAAATGTATTGTTAAAATGTAAATGTACAAAACAACGGCTTTATTGTAAAGTACAATCGCCTATGGTTCGGTACAGTGATGTTTTGCTATTCTTTTGTTTTGCCGGTTAATGGAGGCCGGTATAAAAATATCATCATGTACAATGGAACTTATGCCCCCTGGGAACATTACCCTAAAAACCTTCGCCATTACGAAGTAGAAAATCCAATGTCTGTAGTTGTTGATTTCTTCAGTGCTGATACTGTAAAAGGCCACGGTAAACGATTAAAGGAATGCGTTATTATGTAGTTAACGACGAGCATTACGACGAAAAACGTCATGGTCCGGGCACCCTGCTTTTTATATATGACCTCAATTTGAGGATTCTGGAAGCCATGTACCTGCTATTAGTCAATTACAAAAACTTCTCTTACCAGCGGAAACAGCTTATAGAGGAGCAATTGGAGGAAGAAAAGGAACAATGGGAATACTATCCTAAAAACCTTTCCTTAAAAGAACAGCTTGAACCCTATAAGGCAGTTAAGAAAGTCTTTAAAAAAATCAAGCCGCAGGAATACAGGGATCAATTGCATGAGTGGTCACACGTAGCCCTTTACAATAATGCAGATGTAGAGGCTTTGTATGCAGGTGAGGTTATTACTGTTTATGAAAACTTAATTAAGCTGTATTCGGCAGCATGGTTAATCTGCCAGCGAGAGGGTGGTCGCCCACAGCTAAAGCGAAGCAAGCTTGAAAGTAGTTTGGCCGAAACAACCACTGCCTCAATTGCGCTAAGAACAATAAACCCCGATCCTACAACAGCCGAAAAGCTGGCATTGGAAGAAATTAAAAATCTGATTGTAAAACGTTGTCAACAGGTTCAAATGATTATTCATTTAGGAACACACCCCAAGCCGTTTACATTTTACCTGCTTATCCTTATTAACGATGATGAAAAGACGCCCGAGCATGAAATAAGCAACAAGATAGAAGACAACTGCCAGTACCTTGCTATTGTACATGCCATAGTTCATAAGGCAAACAGCGCAAAAGAGGCCTTAAATATCGGCAGGCGCTTTTGGTCAACTGTTATGAAAAAAGGATTTGTATTATACCAATCCCCTGAATTAGTATTACCCGCTCACCAAGAAATAACAAATGAGTTATTATTGGAAAGGGCAAAGTTCAATTGGGAAAGATGGGGTAAACAAGGTAGCGAATTTTTAAGGGGCGCAGAATTATATAGGGCAGACAGCAATTTCAGGCTCGCAGCATTTCTTTTACATCAATCTGTTGAAAGTGTTTTAAAAGCTATTATACAAGTCGTTATAGGCTACAGGGTGCAGATGCATAATTTATCAAGATTGCTTAGGCTCAGCTTGTTGTTTACAGATGAATTAAAAGAGGTATTTGAGCTTAATACCACCGAAGGAGTACAATTATACCAATTGCTGCAAAATGCCTATTCACAATCACGATATAGCAGTTCGTTTGATCCTGATGGTGATTCGGTAAGAATCCTATCTAAACAAATAACAAAGTTCAATCAGGTCGCAGAGTGGAGATTATGATGAATGAGACCACACCATTTCGGCGCAAGCTGACCCACTGTTTCGGGGCAAACTGACCATGGTATTTCGGGGCAAACTGACCCACCAAAACGCGTAGCAAATGCTGTAGAAGCAACCATCTTTTGAGGGCAAAAGACCCGTTCTAAGATGGCCAATTTGACAATCAGCATGAGTAAGATTAGAAAGATTTTAAGGATGAACAGCCAGGGTCGCAGCACGCGATTTATAGCTGCCCAGATTGAATCATCCCGGAATACCGTAAGAAAGTACCTGGCGGTCCTTAAGAAGAGCGGCTTTACCTTTGAAGAAGTTAATAACCTGAATGATAAGGAACTGGAAGACCTTTTCGGCAAGACCAGGGAAAACAACCAGCCAAGCAGCCGTATGCAATCCATGCTGCGCTGCTTTCCACACGTCGATAAAGAGCTCAAAAAGACCGGGATGAACCGGCAGCTCCTGTGGGAAGCTTATATCAAAGAGTTCCCCGATGGCTATCTGTACAGCCAATTTTGCTTTTATTATAACCAGTGGAAAGCCAGGGTCAACCCGACCATGC
>NZ_JAUFPS010000002.1 GCF_030409315.1 Mucilaginibacter flavus
GCTGCTTCTTTGATACTATTTCTCGCCTGATCATGATTTAAATGATTTACTAATTTAGTAAACCTATTTCAGGACGAGACATTGTTTAAGGAAAAAATAATTCAATAATTCAATAATTCAATAATTCAATAATTCAATAATTCAATAATTCAATAATTCAATAATTCAATAATTCAATAATTNAATAATTCAATAATTCAATAATTCAATAATTACTTCCCCTTAAATTCGGCTTTACGTTTTCCTAAAAAAGCAGCTACGCCTTCCTTAAAATCATCGGTGCCGAAACATTTGCCAAATTCTGCTATTTCGGTTTCGTAGCCGTTTACGCCATCGGTTAATCCGGCGTTTACCGAGCGGATGGCGGCGGCGAGGGCCAGTGGGGCACGGGAAATAATTTTAATCATCAGCTCTTCGGCTTTTGCAAGCAATTCTTCCGTGGCGGTTACATGAGTTACCAGGCCATATTGCAGCGCATCTTCGGCGGTGATCATATCGGCAGTCAATATCATCTCCATTGCTTTGCCTTTACCTACTAATTGCGTGAGGCGCTGCGTACCGCCATAACCGGGAATGAGTCCCAGGGTTACTTCGGGTAAGCCCATTTTGGCATTATCAGATGCTATGCGGATGTGGCAAGCCATGGCTAATTCCAGTCCTCCACCCAAAGCGAAACCATTTATAGCCGCAATTACAGGTTTGCTGCCATTGGCTATCAAATCAAAAACCAGCTTTTGGTTTTCGCGGGCCAGGGCGGTGCCTTCTTCCAAACTCAAATCGGCAAACTCGCTGATATCGGCCCCGGCCACAAAGGCTTTGGGACCGGCCCCTGTTAAAATAATGCCGCCAACATCGGGGTTATTGAACGCGTCCACAAAAGCCTCATGCAATTCGCAAATGGTAAACTTGTTAAGGGCGTTTAGTTTGCTTTCGCGGTTAATGGTAATATATTGTATCCTGTTTTGGGTTGTTACTATTATATTTTCAAACTCCATTGGTATAGCCATTTAAAAGTTGCGGTGCGAGTGCACCCATTCAGTAATGTATTTTACAATATCCTGCGTACTTGTGCCCGGCGGAAAAAGTTCGCCTACGCCCTGTTGCTTTAACGCTAATCTATCATCATCAGGTATAATACCGCCGCCGGTGAGCAACACATCGTCCATTTGTTTTTCCTTAATCAGTTTGATGATCTTAGGAAAAACCGTCATGTGCGCTCCCGAGAGTATCGAGATCCCGATGGCATCCACATCCTCCTGAAGGGCGGTGTTTACCACCATTTCGGGCGTTTGGCGCAAACCGGTATAAATTACTTCCATACCCGCATCACGTAGCGATGTAGCAATAATGCGTGCGCCGCGGTCGTGCCCGTCAAGGCCCACTTTGGCAACTAATACACGGATGGGGCGGTTAAAGGTATTACTCATGTAAACCGTATTGGTTATGGTAAAAGTAATAAGAAAGGAAGATAATACCGAATAATTACCGCCTGGTTTAATTACTGCTATTATAATTGGGTAGGTTCCGTACCATCGGCACAGAACATCACTTTTTTATTTCCACAGGAAAATAATTCTCTACGAAAAAATCAAGCATATGATCAGAATCGATTAAAAAAAACTTTAACAGAATCAAGCCCGCGGTTAAAACGAGGCTAATTTGAGAGCGTGTTTTGATGCCTTTTCGACACTATGTATATACTATATAGCACTCCTTACCAAATTACTGCTTTTTAAATCTGTAGGAATAGCTGCCATCGTCCTTAAGCAATATCAGGCTATCACTTTTAATTTGTGCAGAGAAATTACCGGCCAATATATATGACATGGAATAAATGGCCGGGTAAGCCAAACTATCGGCAAAGGCAACAGTATTATTATTGATAGTAAAAGTTCCGGAACTGGGCAAAGGATTATGGCCATTAGTTTCGGCATCAAACCTATTACCGGTAATTTGCAGTGTTATAGCATCATTCAAAACAACGGTTTTAGCGCTGGCCGCTACTGTAACGCGTCCTTTGTAATTACCCTGCAATTGTTGGGATGATATTTTGCCGGCATTATCCTTGGTGCAGGATGCCGCCACAGAAACTATAAAAAATAAGGCTAAGATACTATGTGCTTTCATCAAACTGGTTTTGATATTATTACGACAGTTTTTTCACTTGTGCTACAGCAGGTTAAATAAATAAAATAACGAGGCAGCTGGTTCATACTGCCATATATAGCCTCCAGATAAAATTTTTAATTTTACTTTTGCTATGATGATCAGTGTGGCTACTCCCTTCAACTTACTCAATCAGGACCTTTTACTTTTGCCCCAGAAGGCTATTTACTGGCAACAGCAAAAGGCTTTAATTATTACCGATGTGCACTTTGGTAAGGTGGGGCATTTTCGTAAAGCCGGCATTGCGGTACCGCGGGATATGGAGCAAAGCGACCTGGCTACCCTATCCGACCTCATCCACGAATACCAGCCCGAAAAACTCCTGTTCCTGGGCGACTTGTTCCATAGCGATATGAATAATGATTGGGATTGGTTTATTCTTTGGCGCAGCCAGTTCCCCAAACTACAAATCATTCTTATTAAAGGTAACCACGATATTATTGCCGATAGCAACTATGAGCGCCTGAACATTCAACTGCGCGATGAATTGCTGATAGGTCCGTTTTTAATGCTGCATCATCCCCTGCCCGAGGAGCAACTACCCGATGCTACCGGATACGTTTTTTGCGGACACATTCACCCTGGGGTAAATTTAAATGGCCGCGCCCGCCAAAGCATCACCCTACCTTGTTTCGCGTTTGGAAAAAGGCAGGCTATACTGCCCTCCTTTGGCAAATTCACGGGTAAAGTGGCAATCCGTAGTCTTCAAACAGATCAGATCTTCGCGGTTTTAAAAGATAAAGTAATAGCCATTGCTTAATTATACATCACAAAACAAGCGTTTTACTGCCTTACAGGTATGTAATTACAATGTAATTTCTTAGATTGATTCTAAATAGTTTTTTCAGGGGCAATAAGCCATATGCATTTATATCTTTTGGCATATAATGGATACTTTTGCCAAAATAAATCTATTTCATAATGAGCGAAATTAAACAAACCTTCAACTCATCGTTGGGAAAAAAGCTTATCATGGCTTTAACAGGCTTGTTTTTGTGTACTTTTATTATAGTGCACGTAGGGGGCAACCTGTTGCTGTTCAGCAACGATAATGGTTTTGGTTTTAATGTGTATGCCAACTTTTTAACACATTTTCCACCAATCGAAGTAATCGCGTACATCCTGTACCTGTCTATCGTGGTGCATGCTTTGTATGCGCTTATTATCACGCTAAAAAACCGCAAGGCACGTCCGGTTGGTTACGCGGTAACGTCAAAATCTGATGCCACCTGGTCATCAAAAAACATGGGCCTTTTAGGTTCTATTTTATTGTTGTTCATCGTTATTCACATGAGCGATTTTTGGTTTCGTTACCATAACGATAAAACCATGGGCTTTAAAGAGTACCGCACAGATTTGGGTACCGGTAAAACAACCGAATCTACCTACACACCTCCGGTTGCCGATTTCAGCCACTCGGTATCTACAGAAAACAATGTAGAAATTGTAAGGGTTAAGGATTTACACGCACGTGTGGTTTACAGCTTTAGCCAGTTATGGTACGTAATATTTTACGTAATAGCTATGGGCGCATTGTCGTTCCACCTGTTGCACGGTTTTCAGAGCGCGTTCCGTACACTGGGCTGGGTACACCGTAAATATACACCAATAGTATACGCCGTAGGAACCTGGTTTTTTGCAGTGATTATACCATTTCTATTTGCATTAATGCCGGTATGGTACTACTACCAAAACGTGATTAAGTAGTTAATTGTAGGTAAAATTAAGTTAAATGGTTGATTAGGTTGAATGGTTGATTAAGTTAAGTGGTTGGTTAGGTTTAAAAAAGGTATTCCTTTAAATGCACAATTCACCACTCACAATTCACTACTCACCACTCAACTACTCACTAATATAAAATTATTAAGAAATGAGTTTAGATGCTAAAATTCCTGAAGGCCCATTAGCCGACAGATGGAACAAGCATAAATTTGACCTGAAGCTGGTTAACCCGGCCAACAAACGTAAATACGACATTATTGTGGTAGGTACCGGTTTGGCAGGCGCGGCAGCGGCAGCATCATTGGCCGAGCTTGGTTATAACGTAAAAGCTTTTTGTTTCCAGGATAGCCCCCGTCGTGCGCACTCTATTGCGGCACAGGGTGGTATCAATGCGGCAAAAAATTATCAAAACGACGGCGACAGCGTTTTCCGTTTGTTTTATGATACTATTAAAGGTGGCGATTACCGCGCCCGCGAAAGTAACGTGCACCGCCTGGCCGAAGTATCTGTAAATATTATTGACCAATGCGTTGCACAAGGTGTTCCCTTTGCACGCGAATATGGCGGCTTGCTGGACAACCGTTCATTTGGTGGTTCACAAGTATCACGTACGTTTTACGCGCGTGGCCAAACGGGACAACAATTATTGTTAGGCGCTTACTCGGCATTAAACCGCCAGATACACGCCGGCAAAGTAAAAATGTACACCCGCACCGAAATGCTGGATGTAGTTACCATTGATGGCCATGCCAAAGGTATTGTTACCCGTAACATGCTTACCGGCGCTATTGAAAGTCATGCAGGTCACGCGGTATTATTATGTACAGGTGGTTACAGCAACGTTTTCTACCTGTCAACAAACGCTATTGGTTCAAACGTAACGGCTGCCTGGAGGGCCCACAAACGTGGTGCTTACTTTGGTAACCCTTGCTATACTCAAATTCACCCAACCTGTATCCCGGTAACCGGCGATCACCAGTCAAAGCTTACGCTGATGTCTGAGTCGTTAAGGAACGATGGCCGTGTTTGGGCACCAAAAACCGTTGAAATTGCCGAGCAATTGCGTAAAGGAACTATCAAAGCCGACCAGGTTAAAGAGGACGACCGTGATTACTTCCTGGAACGTAAATACCCTGCCTTTGGTAACCTTGTACCGCGCGACGTGGCTTCACGTAACGCCAAAGAAATGGTTGAAGAAGGTAAAGGTGTAGGTGGTTCTGGCTTTGCTGTATTCCTTGACTTTGCCGACGCTATTAAACGTTTGGGCGAAGATACCGTTAGGGCAAAATATGGTAACCTGTTTGATATGTACATCCAGATTACGGATGAAAACCCATACAAACAGCCAATGCGTATTTACCCGGCTGTACACTATACCATGGGCGGTCTTTGGGTTGATTATAACCTGAGCACGACCATCCCTGGTTTATACGCTTTGGGCGAATGTAACTTTAGCGATCACGGCGCTAACCGTTTAGGTGCTTCGGCTTTGATGCAGGGTTTATCTGATGGTTATTTTGTGATCCCTTATACCCTTGGCGATTACTTAGCTAAAATTGGCCCTAAAAAGGTTGATACCTCACACCCCGCTTTTGAAGCAACTAAAAAGGATGTGATTGCACATATCAATAAATTATTAGCATTAAAAGGCACCAAAACCGCTAACGAATATCACCGCGAGCTTGGCCACATTATGTGGGAATATTGCGGCATGGCCCGTACAGACGAAGGTTTGAAAAAAGCTAAAGGCCTGATCCAGGCTTTGAAAGCTGATTTCTGGAAAAATGCCATCGTAGCCGGCGAAAACGAAGAAGTAAACGCTTCATTAGAAAGAGCCGGTCGTATTGCCGACTTTATTGAATTAGGCGAACTGATGGTTGACGACGCTTTAATGCGCAAAGAATCATGCGGTGGTCATTTCAGGGTTGAATCGCAAACAGCCGATGGCGAGGCATTACGTGACGACGAAAATTTCGCGTTTGTTGCCGCCTGGGAGTTTAAAGGCGAAGACCAACCAGAAGAATTACACAAAGAAGAATTGGTATTTGAAGCAGTTCATTTATCGCAAAGAAATTACGCATAGTATCAAGTATATAGTATCAAGTATCAAGACAAAAAACTTGATATCTGATACAACACATGTACTTGATACTTGATACAAACTACTTGATACAAAATCTTAAAGAGATGAGTAACGGAAATATGAACCTGACGCTTAAAGTATGGCGTCAAAAAAACGCTCAAACCTCGGGCAAATTTGTGAGCTACAAGGCCGAAAATATTTCGCCGGATATGTCGTTCCTGGAAATGCTTGATGTTGTTAACGAAGGTTTGACGCATAAAGGCGATGAGCCTATCAACTTTGATCATGATTGCCGTGAAGGTATTTGCGGTATGTGTTCATTATATATTAATGGTCACCCGCACGGGCCAAAAAGAGGTGTTACTACCTGTCAATTGCACATGCGTACCTTTCATGATGGCGAAACCATCACTATTGAACCATGGAGAGCTTCGGCATTTCCGGTAGTGAAGGATTTGGCTGTTGATCGCTCCGCTTTCGACAGGATTCAGCAAGCTGGTGGTTATGTATCGGTAAACACAGGTGTTACTACCGATGGTAACGCGTTGTTGATCCCTAAAGTAATTGCCGATGAAGCATTCAACTCTGCTACCTGCATTGGTTGCGGTGCTTGCGTTGCGGCATGTAAAAATGCTTCGGCCATGTTGTTTGTATCAGCTAAAATTACGCAGTTGGGCTTGTTACCACAAGGCCAGCCAGAGCGTTACAGTCGTGTACAATCAATGGTAGCGCAAATGGATGAAGAAGGATTTGGAAGCTGTACCAACACCGGTGCCTGCGAAGCCGAATGCCCTAAAGAAATTAAGCTGACCAACATTGCCCGCATGAATAATGATTTCCTGAGCGCTAAACTATTCCGCGAAGAGGAAATCCACGAAGCAAAACACTAATAAACGTTAAGTTTTAAAATAATTAAAAGGCTACCTTGTTAGGTAGTCTTTTTTTGTTTGATAACCTGTTGTATACTTTGCATGCGGGCGGGCTACAAGGCAGAGCCTTGCGGCAGCGGAGGTGGAAAATTCCTTCCCGATGTCATGCTGATTATTTCAGCACCCCACCCGCTAATTGTACTTCATGCGGATGACCTGTCCTGTGAGGTGCTGAAACGAGTTCCAGCATGACTTGTTTTTTCAATGCTCCGCCGAAAATAATCCTTTACCTCTTCGAAACGATCTCGAATCGGATAAATGAAAAACCAAATCCTGCCGTTCATCCAACTGTTGTAAAAAACGATTGAACATATTACCGGCCTCTCCAATGGCATTTGCGGTATCGTTACGTGGTAACTGCACATTGGCTTTTTCAAATTCAAGCGCGCTAAACCGATAGGTGCGCCAGGTTGTGATTTTGATCTTCAGCGTCCAGGCGTAATAAAAATCATATATCACCTTTGTTTTGCTCCAATCAACACTATCCACATCCAAATAAGCGCTAAGCTTTGTTTTATAAAGTTGCCATTGCCCGTCGGCTATGGTTTGCAGAGCCGACGACGCGCCATCACCGCCACAATTGTTATATTGCTCGTCATACAGGCTTTTAAGTTGATTAAAATCTGTAAGATATTCTGTGTACAGCGTATTATATAGCTCACGCGAAGCCACCAAGGCGAGCCTGTGATGAGCGGCTCCATCTTTTATATGCTGACTAAAACTTATCCTTACCCTATCCTCTATCTCGCTTTTTGTTCGGCCGCATTCGCTACAAAAAAGGCCCTCCCTATATTCCTGCACATTAAACTCATACTTCTTTCGGCGGGCGTCGATGTTGACTTTGAGCTTTTGAAGCTTTATCCTACAACCGTCATCTGGGTTATCAGCAAGCACCGTTACCGTTTGTGCCGATAGCCTAACGCAGCTTAACATTAAGAATATGATGCATGCAATCGCCTTCATGTTTCAAAAAGCCGGAAAAGAGTGGTTTGTGGTGCTTAGCTTTTGTGAAAAGCTACTACCAAACTAAGCAGAATGTTTGAATGATGCAAACAGGGCGAAAAAGGATATTATTTGTCGATTTGTTAATTCCTTATAAGAGCAATATTCATCAGGAAACGCATAAAAAGTAACGGGCTTACGTTAGAGAAGCGTCATGAGCGGTCATAAAATCGGGCGAACTTTGAAGGTGGGAATAACGTTACATTATTCCTCTTTCCCCCCTGTCATGCTGAGGAACGAAGCATCTATTCGCGAACTTTCAGAGCGAATAGAAATGGCGTAGAACAGATCCTTCACTGCGTTCAGGATGACAGAGTTTTAAAATACGTCATAGATAAGGACCGCAATGACGCTTCTATATTATCCACATCAAATTTTACAATCAGCTCAAGCCACATCAACAACTAATTTACCTGCGGCTTTGCCTTCATTTATAATATCATGCGCCTGTTGGGCGGTTTCCAAAGTAAAACTTCTTGAATCTACCAAAGGGATTAGCTTACCAGCTTCAGCAAGTTTGGAGGCTTCCTGCATAATTTCGCCATGGTGTTTATGGCCGCGACCGGTTATCATTGGCATTAGTGTAAACACGCCGGAATAGGTTGCTCCCCTGAAAGATAGTGGAGCCAGTTTATGTTCGCCCCAGCCCAAACAGCTTACCACATGGCCAGTATAAAATCTGGCTGCGGCAAATGATGTATCTAAGGTAGCGCCGCCAACAGTATCGTAAACAATATCAAAACCTTCGCCGGCTGTGTATTGGTTTACATATTCGGCTACGGTGGTGCTACGGTAATCAATAAACGTTGCACCCAGGCTTTCAATATACTCCTTGTCTTTAGCGCTGCCTGTCGCGAAAACTTCGGCGCCAAATGAGGCGGCTATTTGTATGGCTACATGCCCTACCCCACCGGCACCTCCCTGGATCAATACTTTTTGCCCTTTAGCTACTTTAGCCCTATCTACCAAACCTTCCCAGGCGGTAATAAATACCAAAGGCAAAGCGGCAGATTGGCGCATGCTTAAAGCAGCAGGCTTTTTAGCCAGCAAATCGGCATCAAATACGCCATATTGTGCAAGTGTACCCTGCAAGCCGCCTATGCCACCTGCCATACCATAAACTTCGTCGCCAGGTTTAAAATTGGTAACATCAGCGCCTGCTGCTTCAACAATGCCGGCTAAATCCATCCCTAATACAGCGGGTAATGGTTGTTTGGCGTGAGCGGCGGCGCCCAGCCTAATTTTGTTATCGAGCGGGTTTACGCCGCTTGCTATTATTTTTACCAAAACCTGGCCGTCACCTGCAACAGGGCGTTCTGTTTCAATAGCTTTGAAATTGGTGTTGGCGGCTTCAATGATCAATGCCTGCATGGTGGTATGTTGAGTTTCCATTGTTGTGGTGTTTAATTACTATGTTTTAATTACGATGTAAAATTATACAAGAATACACTTGCAAATCTTGTACAATATTTCGTAATAATTGTACATTTATACTATGATAAAGGACAACCTGTATGGCCCGTTTGAAATAGTACTTAAGGAGTATTTGGATATATGCCCGCGCAACGAGCATTCGCATAGCTTTTTTGAGTTTATTTTTATCGTAGATGGATCGGGAAATCAACGCATCAATAACAGTAAATTCGCATATAAGCCCGGGCATTTATTTTTACTTACGCCAAACGATTCACACTATTTTGAAATTGAAACATCCACACAATTTTTATTTATTCGTTTCAATTTAAGCTATATCAGGCAGCATAACACCACCGCCGATATATTGCAAAACCTGGAGTTTATTTTAAGCAATGCCAACCAGGCCCCCGGATGTGTAATCAAAAATTATGACGACCGCCCCATTATGAAAGCCATAATGAGTGCCATTATTACCGAACACCTAAATCACTGCCTTTACCATAAAGAATTGTTGCAACAGTATATCAATACCCTCATCCTGATAGTAACCCGAAACATCGCCCTTGCGATGCCCCAGCAGGTTGATGAAACTACAGAAGAAAAAACGCTGGATATTTTGCAGTACATACAGGCTAATATATATTTCCCCGAGAAACTGAAGGCAGAAGTGATCAGCGATAAAATGGGGATTTCGGAAACCTATCTTGGTCGTTACTTTAAAAAGCACACCAACGAAACCATGCAGCAGTACATCATCAATTATAAAATTAAGCTCATAGAAAACCGCTTACTGCACAGCAATATGCGCATGGTTGAAATTGCCAACGAATTGGGCTTTAATGACGAGAGCCATCTAAACCGCATTTTTAAAAAATACAAGAATGTCAATCCAAGTGAATTTAGAAAGATAGAGCGCGCGCAGTTGAAAACAATTTAATTTTTCGTAGAGACGCAATATTTTGCGTCTCCCGCGTGCAAATCGGATTTGCATATCCCGCCATTTTATAATCGCTCTGTAAGGTGGAAGACGCAATTATACGTCTCTATAAAAAGGTCAATCCGATGCGTCTTTTATAAAAACAAGCCACCATTTGCCGCGCTTTTGGGAAAAATAGTAGTAAATGCCCACCCCGGTATCTTCAATGTTGAATTGTACAATAACCTCACGGTTGGTATTCTTTATTTTACTGATGATATGATTTTTTTCGGCCATTAAATTCCCCCATCGCCATTTACTCCCGATGATATACTTTATAGAGTCACTTTCCCCCTCGGCACCTGCTATTACCATTTTTAACGGAAAAACTACACGTGATTTCTGAAATACAGAATCGGCGTTAAACCTTTTAAAAAAAATGTCGAAATTTTCGGCAGCCGTAACGGTTGCAACATGTTTTGGTGGAAGTTCTTTTTCCTTTTTTTGTGCGGCGTTATTATTACAAGCCTGTAATAGCAAAAATGCCCCTGCGCAAACGAGGGAATATTTTTTGACTATTTGAATTATCATACAAACATTAAGCTTAGATTTATAAAGATGATAATTTGTGTGAAACATTTATATAACCGCACAAATATAGCCTCTGCCTAATTAAAAAATTCCGCATTAGTGATGGAAGTGGATACCGGCCGCTGAGCGTAATGCCTGCCGGCGTATGAACGTACAGCACGGGCCGCCCCTATCAGCGGTAATGCCCAGATGGAGATTAAGGATTGATGGATTAAAGAATAAGGACTTTTTGTTATTTAATAACAGTTAAGAAACGATAAAATTGATGTTAAGACCTAAACAATTGCCATATCAGTATCCAAAACTGGATAAAAATGAAAAATCAATTAAAATAATCGTAAAAAATTAAAAATATTTTGCTTTTTTATCAAAAACACTTCATAAATTACCATTTCTAAAAATAACTGATTAGTAATCTTCAAAATTTTATAATTCTATATGCAGGAATCAGCTTATTTTGATAAATACAACCCCATAGGCGGCGTTTGGGACGAAATGTATGGCCTTGACAGCAATGTTAGGGAACATTACCGGAAGGTGATTGAATATATTTCGAAGGAATCGGCCGACGATTTGAACAAAAAAGAGGAGCTGGCCAAGCGCCTGTTCATGAGCCAGGGCATCACTTTTACCGTTTACAACAGCGGCGAAGGGATTGAAAAAATCTTCCCTTTTGATATTATCCCCCGTATTATTACTGCCAGTGAGTGGGCCTTTGTAGAAAAAGGTATTAAGCAGCGCCTTACCGCCCTTAACCTTTTCCTGAAAGATATTTACCATAACCAGTTTATTGTAAAAGACGGCATTGTACCTATTGATATCATTTATTCTTGTCCGCATTTTTTGCGCGAGATGTATGAGTTAAAGGTGCCTTATGATATTTACGTACACATTTCGGGCATCGATTTGATTCGTGATGAGGACGGCACTTTTTACGTATTGGAAGATAACCTACGCACCCCATCGGGCGTAAGTTATATGCTGGAGAACCGGGAGATCACCAAACGTTTGTTTCCTGATTTATTACCGCAATGCGGCGTTAGGAGCGTTACCGAGTATCCAACCATTTTATATAAGAATCTGATGGCCTTATCGCCAAGGCAAATATCAAACCCTACGGTAGTACTGTTAAGCCCGGGCATTTATAACTCGGCTTATTTTGAGCACACCACGCTGGCCCGTTTAATGGGTGTTGAACTGGTTGAGGGGCGCGATTTGGTGGTGAACAACCATAAGGTATATATGAAAACTACTACCGGCTTGCAGCAGGTTGATGTGATCTATCGCCGGGTTGACGACGAGTATTTAGATCCCCTGGTATTTAACCCGGAAAGTATGTTGGGCGTAGCGGGTATTATGGGCGCTTACCGCAAAGGGAATGTGGCTATAGTAAACGCGGTTGGCACCGGTGTTGCCGATGATAAAGCGGTTTATGTATACGTACCCGAGATGATCAGGTATTATCTTAACGAAGAGCCAATACTCAAAAACGTACCTACCCACCAGCTGGGCAATGCCGATGAACGCGAGCATGTGTTTAAAAATCTGAATAAAATGGTGGTTAAAAAAACCAACGGAAGCGGTGGTTACGGCATGCTGATGGGCCACGCGGCAAGCGAACAGGAAATTGATGATTATAAAAAAGAGATCCTGAAAGATCCGCGTAATTTTATAGCACAGCCCACTATCAGCCTTTCGGCGGCACCATGTTATATGCAGGGATCGTTAAAACCCCGCCGTATAGATTTAAGGCCATACGCCCTTTACGGACCGGACGGCATAGAAATAGTACCCGGCGGCCTAACCCGTGTAGCCCTTAAAGAAGGCTCACTGGTAGTAAATAGCTCACAAGGCGGCGGCAGTAAGGATACGTGGGTGTTGGCTTAATTGGAGCAAGGATTGAGGGACAAAGGAGCAAGGACGTAGGACTAATAGACAAAAGGACAAAAGACTTTTGCTGAAGGGCTTTGAGCCTTCAGGTTTAAGCCGGAACAAAAGAGATGAGGGAAAATGATTGAATCGGATTGAAACAAATCCGAAATCGAAAATCCCAAATCCGAAATTAAAAGATATATGTTAAGCAGGGTTGCAGCAAGTTTTTATTGGTTAAGCCGTTACATTGAGCGCAGCGATGGTATGCTGCGGATGCTCAAAATTAATTACGCGTCGTCGCAGGATACGGTTCAGGAATTTACCTGGGAGCCTGTGATCAGGATTTTTGCCGGCATAAACGGTGCTGAGATTGAGAAACTGGAGAACGACAGCCGGTCGGTATTAAAATATATGGTTACGGGTAAAAATAACCCTAACTCTATCCTAAACATTATTACCCTGGCCAGGGAGAACGCCCGTGGCGTACAGGAACACATCCCTAAGGACCTTTGGCAGTGCCTTAACGAGTATTACCATACCGTAAAAGATGCACGCTTGGAGCGCTCCTTACAGCGTGAGGACCCTATTGGCGTATTGGATATACTGATAAAACAGGTGATGCTTTACTACGGCACCGCCGAGATTACCATGGAGCGTGGCGAAGGCCGCAGCTTTATGAATATTGGCAAGTACCTGGAACGGGCCATTCAATCGGTAGACATTTTGGATACCAAATTCAGTTCGATAAGCGAAAACCCCGATCTGTTAACCGATACTACCTACTGGAAACACCTCTTGCTATCTTTAGGTGGGTATGAGTTATATCTGAAAACATATCGTGAAGGTTTCGAGGCCGAAAACGTATTGGAACAGGTGGCGTTAAATAACGATTTCCCGCGCTCGGTAATCTATTCGGTAAATAACATACACCGGTATTTCGACAGGCTGAAGAATGACAGTAATGTAGATACCTTTCGCGAAATGTCGTTCCAGATTGGCAGGTTACAAAGCAGGATCAAATACAGTTCGGTAAAAAGTATCCGTACGGATGGCTTGCACGGATTTTTAACGCAAACCCGTAATGAACTCCACGGAATAGGTAACTCACTGAATGAATATTACTTTGCAAATTCATAATTTTAATTTGAAGATTTGAGAATTTGAAAATTTGAAGATGATATAAAACAGCATGAAGTTGAAAAGTCATTTTCAAATCTTCAAATACTCAAATTAACTAATCAAAAAAAAGATGCCCGATTTTAAGATACAGCATATCACCAAATACAGCTACGAAGGCATGGTGCGTGATAGTGCCAACCAAATTATACTTTACCCTATAAAGGACGACTACCAGGACGTAACCCTGCACGAGCTACAGATAACCGGAAATCCGGTTGTTGATACCCATATTGATTATTATGGTAATGAGATAGGAAGTTTTACCTACAGCGAACCACATTCGGTAATGGTTATTAATTCTAAATTGAGCGTTACCACCAAACAGCGGCCGTTACCTGTTACCGATATTTTCCCGGATCAGCAATGGGAATACCTGAAGCAAATTCAGTACATGGTACCTTACATTGATTTTTTAAAGCAAGAATACTTTGAAGGGCTGCCGGAATTACAGACCATTGTTGAACAGGATAAATCAAACAATGATACACCTTTCCAGATAGCGCTACGCTTTTGCGGATACGTGTACAAAAACTTTGAATACATTAAAGGTGTAACCACCGTTGAAACCACGCTTGATGAAGTATGGAAGCTAAAAGCCGGTGTATGCCAGGATTTCGCCCATATTTTAATGGTAATGCTGCGCTTACTGAAAATCCCGGCCCGTTATGTAAGTGGCTACATATGCACCAATAGCAGCACCATGCGCGGCGAAGGTGCAACCCATGCCTGGGCCGAAGCCTACATACCAGATTACGGCTGGTTGGGTATCGACCCTACCAATAACTGCATTGCCAATGAAACCCACGTACGTTTGGCGGTTGGTCGCAATTTTTCTGATTGTTCGCCGGTAAAAGGTGTATACAAAGGCTCATCGGGCCATAAATTAGAGGTGGCCGTTAGCGTTGATGACGACGAAACCACTTTCAAAAGCCTCGACGACAAAGCCCATCACGATAACACCATGCAACCGGTAGCGCAGCCTCCCAAAAACAGCTACCAAAGACATATGGAGATTATTCAGCAGCAGCAGCAGCAACAACAATAGATGTGCAGATATGCAGATTTCAGATGTGCAGATGATTGATTGATGTGCAGGTGTGCCGATTTCAAATACGCAGATGATTTTGAATAATCAATTTTAGATTTTTAAATTATGGTATAACAAAGAAGCCGACTTGATTTAACAAGCCGGCTTCTTCGTTTATTCGCCTGCACATCTATTTTATCATCTGCACATTTGCACATCTGAAATCTGCACATCTAAATTATACTTTCTTTATCGTTTCCATCAGTACCGGAATTTTTGGCACCTTGTCATAGGCCTGGTAAAGCTTGCCGGTTTTGTCATAGATGGCTATGTATGGCGTGGTTTTTACGTTATAGTAGCGTTGTACTACGTAGGTATAGCCTTCGGTACCAATGGTGATGTTATGGTATTTGGCTAAATCAAAATCGCGCTGAAACACCTGGATGGCTTTAAGCTGATTCACAAACGTGATCATTACTATTTGTACATCCTTAAGTTTAGCAAGCTCGGGCTTCATATCGTACATCAGGTGCTGGCAGTGGCTGCAATCCGGCGAAAAATAGATCACCATTACCGGCTTATTCTTTTTCAAATCTGCAGGAGTAACATACACGCTGTCGGTAGTAAGGATATGGTACGGTGGAATTTTGGTATTTGACGGCATTGTTTGCGCCTGGCTACAGCCGGCCGCAACAATAAGGCAAAGCAAAAGATATATTCTCTTCATGGTATTAATTGAATTTTTCATTTAAGCATAGTTACGATATTTTTAACTCATTGGCAATAAGCCTTAGTTACAAAAGCCTTTAGTTCATTTGTCCTTCATCCAACTTAGTTATCAGCTAAGGCGATTCAAAAGTCCTTTATCCTTTATCTATAAATCCTTTATCCCGCAGTTAGCTTTCCAGCAACTCTATCTGCCAGGCAATATGTTCTTCGGTTATCGGGAATAACGCGTTTTCACGCACGGTATGATATACCGCGTCAAATAAACCGTTATAATTACCTTTGTCTGACGGTACCCACTCTACCGTTTTCTGATTATCGGCTCCCATCAATACTAATTTACCTTCGCTGCCTTCAGGTTCAATACCAAAACCTTCGGCGTTTGGCATCATGCCGGTATCCAGCTGCGCTTCCTGCACATCGGTACGTAGCTTTACAAAACTGCCTAAGGTGCCATGAATCACAAAACCCGGCAAATGTTCGGCTATCAGTAAGCCCGATGTTAAATAAACATTGAGCTGGTTTGGGTATTTCAGATGAATATTAAAATAATCATCCACCTGAGATCCTGGCCGGTGCGCCGCCGTTGTTTTTACATAGCTTAACGGCTTGCCAAATATGCTGATGGCGTTATCAACCAGGTGTGCCCCCAAATCGTAAGTAAGGCCATTTCCCGGGGTTTCTTTAGTTTCCTTAAACTGCTTTACCCCTATCGGCATACGATACCTGTCGAGCCGGAAATGCACCTCTATCAGCTCGCCAAGTCTGCCGCTTTCAATTACTTTTTTAACCGAGATAAAACCACTATCGTAACGGCGGTTCTGGTAAATCATCACTTTCAGATTCAACTTCCGGCCAAGATCAAACAAGGCCTTTACTTCCCCGGAAGTTACGGCAGCAGGTTTTTCAATCAGCACATGCTTGCCGGCATTCAATGCCTGCACAGCGTAATCAAAGTGTGTATTGTTTGGGGTATTTACTATAATCAGTTCAATTTCGGTATCACTCAGTAATTCGTCGGTAGTGTTGTAGCTGATCACATCCGAATATACTTTACCTGCCTTTTTTTCGTGACGCTCTACAACGGCCTTAAAAATAAAGCCAGGATTAGTGGTCAAAAATGGCGCATGAAAAATGCGTCCCGACATGCCGTAGGCCATCAGGCCCGTTACTATTGGTTTTGTTGACATAGGTAATTTGCCTTTAGTTTGGTGGTAAAAATAAGATTATTTACCGGAGGTTTTTTTTGATTATAATAAAGTTCTTCCCAACGTCATTGCGAGGAGGAACGACGAAGCAATCCCCGATTTACAGAGCAGCTCTGTACAGTTGGGGATTGCTTCGTGCCTACCCATGACAAGTTGTAAAAAACAAAGAGGGCCGTCAGTCTGAGCCTGTCGAAGACTCGCGCGCAGAGGCCTTCGCCCGCGTGCTTCGACAGGCTACCCATGACCCCATTTTTTTGACGTTGTCATTTCACTTTCAGACTCCCTGGATTTTACAACTCGCAATGACGGGAGAAAAGATAAAACCTAATGCAACAAAAAAAGCCCGGCTGAAATTATCCAGCCGGGCTTTTATATACTTAAACGAAATTATTATTTTTCGTCTTTTACTTCTTCAAAGTCAACATCGGTTACGGTATCACCGTGATCTTGCGGGCCTTGACCTGCAGCACCTTCCGGCGCGCCTTGAGCACCTTCTGCAGCTTTGTACATCTCTTCAGATGCAGTAGCCCATGCAGCGTTCAATTCGGTTTGAGCGGTTTCGATAGCGGCAAAGTCTTTAGCAGCATAAGCTTCTTTTAACTTGGCTAAACCAGCTTCAATCGGGCCCTTTTTATCAGCGCCAATTTTATCACCGTACTCTTTCAGTTGTTTTTCTGTCGAGAAGATCAAAGCGTCAGCACCGTTCAGTTTTTCAACTTCTTCTTTTGCTTTTTGATCAGCTTCAGCATTAGCTTCAGCTTCGTCTTTCATCTTTTTGATCTCGGCATCGGTTAAACCAGATGAAGCTTCGATACGGATTTTTTGCTCTTTACCGGTTGCTTTATCTTTAGCAGATACGTGCAGTATACCGTTAGCATCAATATCAAAAGTTACTTCAACTTGTGGTACACCACGAGGTGCTGGTGGAATACCATCCAGGTGGAACCTACCGATAGTACGGTTACCCGCAGCCATTGGACGCTCACCTTGTAAAATGTGAATTTCAACAGATGGCTGACTATCAGACGCGGTTGAGAAAGTCTCAGATTTTTTAGTTGGTATAGTTGTGTTCGACTCAATTAATTTGGTCATTACACCACCCATAGTTTCAATACCTAATGAAAGTGGGGTAACATCTAACAACAACACATCTTTAACCTCGCCGGTTAATACACCACCTTGAATAGCCGCACCAATTGCAACAACCTCATCCGGGTTAACACCTTTTGAAGGAGTTTTACCAAAGAATTTTTGAACAGCTTCCTGTATAGCAGGGATACGGGTTGAACCACCTACCAGGATAACTTCATCGATATCTGAAGTGCTGTAACCCGCGTTTTTCAGCGCGGTTTTGCAAGGCTCAATAGTACGTTTGATCAGGCTATCTGCCAATTGCTCAAATTTAGCACGGGTCAAAGTTTTCACTAAGTGCTTTGGCATGCCATCAACAGCAGTGATGTATGGCAGGTTAATTTCGGTTTGAGCAGAGCTTGATAACTCAATTTTAGCTTTTTCAGCAGATTCTTTTAAGCGTTGTAAAGCCATTGGGTCTTTACGCAGGTCAATACCTTCGTCGCTTTTAAATTCGTCTGCCAACCAGTCAATAATTACCTGGTCAAAGTCGTCACCACCTAAGTGTGTATCACCATCGGTTGATTTTACTTCAAATACACCGTCACCTAATTCAAGGATAGATACGTCATGAGTACCACCACCGCAGTCAAATACCGCAATTTTCATATCCTTGTGTGCTTTATCAAAGCCATAAGCCAAGGCAGCAGCAGTAGGTTCGTTAATAATACGACGTACTTTTAAACCAGCGATTTCACCGGCTTCTTTAGTAGCCTGGCGTTGCGCGTCGTTAAAGTAAGCAGGTACAGTAATAACGGCTTCAGTAACTTCAGTTCCTAAAAAGTCTTCAGCAGTTTTCTTCATTTTTTGAAGAATCATTGCAGAGATCTCTTGCGGAGTGTATTTACGATCGCCAATTTCAACACGTGGGGTATTGTTGTCACCTTTTACAACGTTATAAGGTACACGTGAAGCTTCACTTGTAACCTCATTAAACTGGTTACCCATAAAGCGTTTGATAGACGAAATGGTTTTTGTAGGGTTGGTGATAGCCTGGCGTTTTGCCGGATCGCCAACTTTACGCTCGCCGTTATCTATAAAAGCTACTACGGACGGCGTAGTACGTTTGCCCTCGCTGTTTGCTATAACTACAGGCTCGTTACCTTCCATTACAGCTACGCAGGAGTTTGTTGTTCCTAAGTCGATTCCAATTATTTTAGACATATGATTGATTTTTCTTGATTTTATTAATTATTCCATGTCCTGTTTATCAACGTTTGTGCCAATACGTATTTGTCAGTGTATATAGTCATGATGGCAAATAATGCGTCAGAAAAGACATAAAGGGTGGTGACAGGTTGGCAGAAATTACTTTATTGGAGGTGAAAGGAGAAAGGTAGAAGGTGCTGGAGGACAAACAAAAAACCGTAGATAAAATTTGTGTAATAAAATGTAAATTTGTGTATGGAAACATTAATTGTGCTACCTAAAGACAAAGAGCAATTGGTTGCATTGAAGGCGATTATGAAGGCCTTAAAAGTTGACTTTAAAACCGAAAAAGTATCTGAACAAATATATCGTGCAGAATTTGTTGCCAAAATAAAAAAAGGAGAGCAAGATGTTAAGGCAGGAAAAACCACCAAAATAGAACCTGGAGACATATGGAACTTAGGATAACTGATCCTGCAAAAGATGACATTAAGTTTTTCTTAAAAAGCGGCCAACAAAATATCCTAAAAAAGATAGAGCACTTACTTGAATCTATTAAAACAACTCCCTTTAATGGTGTTGGCAAACCAGAGGCCCTTAAATATGAGCTTTCTGGCAAATGGTCAAGAAGGATTGACTCAAAGCATCGCATAGTTTACGAAGTAATTGAAGACGTAATTATCATTTACTCATTTAAAGGTCATTATCAATGATAATGTTTTTCTAAACTTCTATTTAGATTTAGCGTTAACGTCCTTGATCTTTTGTTCAAAAATCTTTCGTCCATTAATGGCGTTGCCTTCGGCCGGGTCATCCGCTCATACGCACAAAAGGCCTCAGGCGCGGGGCGGTATCCGCTACTACCCCCTAACGCAAATTTGTGCAGACCGACGGCATTCAACAAGTTATAGATACTTCGCCTTACCGCATAAAAGCCCTTTACTTCTTGTCCAAAAAATCCTTCGTCTAATAAACGGTAGTGTACCTACGGAGTGAAAGAAAATAGATTTCTTTTATTCTACAAAGCTTTTGCTCCTGTGTAGCACTGCTCCAGTTTCAGAAAAGTGATGGCACTATTAAGTAATCCTGTTCGTCCACCTTTCAAAACCTCAAAAATCGCAACAAAAAAACGCCCTGTTCAAATGAACAAGGCGTTTCGTTATCTCAAAAGAGAAAGGATAACTATTCTCCTTTTTCTTCAGTTTCAGGAGCGTCAGCTGCAGGAGCTTCGGCAACTGGTGCTTCTTTAACTTCTTCTGCAACTGCAACTTCTTCAGCAGCAACCGGAGCAGCTGTTTTAGCTTTTGCAGCACCACCACGACGACGGGTAGATTTTTTCACAGTAGCAGCAGTATCAACACCGTAAACAGTGTTATAATCTACTAACTCAATGATCGCCATTTCGGCGTTGTCACCTAAACGGTTTTCTAATTTGATGATACGGGTGTAACCACCTGGACGGTTAGCAATTTTCTCAGCAACCTCGCGGAAAAGGATAGTAGTAGCTTCTTTATCTTGTAAGTAGCTAAATACTGTACGACGAGAGTGCGTAGTATCGTTTTTTGATTTGGTTAAAAGTGGCTCAACATAACCGCGTAAAACTTTCGCTTTAGCTAATGTAGTTGTAATACGCTTGTGTAAGATAAGCGAAGTTGCCATGTTTGACAGCATCGCCTTGCGATGGCTGGTTGTACGACCTAAATGGTTGTTTTTGTTTCCGTGTCTCATTGTTTTTTGTTTGTGGCACGTGCATACCGTTGGGCGGCGCTACCGTCAAGCCCTCGGAATTATGCCGGGTTATCAGATTTGAGATGTGAGATATCAGATTTGAGACGGCTCCCTCTTCTTCTTCTTTGCCCCAATTGTTATTAAATAAAAAATGTTAGATTTTAAGAGCGAGACAAGTCTCAAATCTTAAATCTAACATCTCCTATGTTATTCTTCGTCTAACTTAAATTTAGACAGGTTCATACCAAAAGATAAGCCTTTTGATTTAACCAGATCCTGGATCTCAGTTAATGATTTTTTACCAAAGTTCCTGAATTTTAACATATCAGCAACATCGTACGATACTAAATCGGCCAGGCTGCGGATATCTGCAGCTTTAAGGCAGTTTAATGCACGTACAGAAAGGTCAAGATCAACCAATTCAGTTTTAAGTATCTTGCGCATGTGCAGAATCTCTTCGTCAACTTCTTTAGTTTCTTCTTTAGCTTGTGCTTCCAACATCATGTTTTCATCGCTGAACAACATAAAGTGCTGGATAAGGATTTTAGCAGCTTCTTTCAAAGCGTCTTCAGGGTGAACAGATCCGTCAGTAGCGATATCCAAAACCAATTTCTCGTAGTCGGTTTTTTGCTCAACACGATAGTTTTCGATGGTATATTTAACGTTTTTGATCGGGGTATAGATTGAGTCTATAGCGATAACACCAACGTTTGCATCTGGATTTTTATTCTCTTCGCTTGGTACATAACCACGGCCTTTACCTACTGTAAGCTCAATTTCAAGCGTTACAGATGAGTCCATGTTGCACAAAGTCAGATCAGGATTTAATACAGTAAAGTTGTTTGAGAATTTGGTTATATCTCCGGCTTTAAATGCATCCTGGCCATTTATAATAACAAATATTTTCTCGCTGTCGCCAGATTCACCAGTCTTTTTAAAACGAACCTGTTTAAGGTTCAAGATGATTTCGGTTACGTCTTCAACAACACCTTTGATGGTTGAAAACTCATGCGTAACTCCAGAAAAACGTACTGAAGTGATAGCATAACCTTCGAGTGATGAAAGTAAGATACGACGCAGAGCATTACCTATGGTTACACCGAAGCCTGGTTCTAACGGACGAAATTCAAACGTACCATCAAAATCATTTGCTTTTTGCATGATAACCTTATCCGGTTTTTGAAATGCTAAAATTGCCATTTATATCCTTTATTTATTGTTTACTAATTGAAATGAGTTTTAACCACGAAAATGGTTGACATAAAATGCCAACCATCCCCTGGATAATTATTTTTATTATTTTGAATACAACTCGACGATTAAGTTCTCTTTGATGTTCTCAGGGATCTCATCGCGGTTAGGATAGTTAAGGAATGTGCCTGTTAATTCATTTGCATCCCAAGCTAACCAGCTGTATTTGTTGATTCTTCTTCCGGCTACTGAAGTAGTAATAGCTTCAAGTGATTTAGATTTTTCACGTACAGATATTACGTCACCAGCTTTTAACGCGTATGATGCAATGTTTACAACGGCACCGTTAACGTTAATGTGTTTGTGATTTACCAATTGGCGTGCTCCAGAACGGGTTGGCGCAATACCTAAGCGGTAAACTGCGTTATCTAAACGGGCTTCCAAGAATTTCAACAAGTTTTCACCTGTGATACCTTCTTTTGCAGAAGCGCGGTGAAACAAGTTTTCGAACTGACGCTCTAATACACCGTAAGTGTATTTAACTTTCTGTTTCTCCATTAACTGAGTTGAATACTCAGATTGTTTTCCACGACGTTTTGAAGCGCCATGCATTCCCGGTGGATAGTTTTTACGTTCTAACGCTTTATCCGGACCGAAGATCGGCTCACGGAAACGACGTGCAATTTTGGACTTTGGTCCTGTATATCTGGCCATTTTTGTGTATTTTTAAAGTATCAGCCAACCTTACGTTGGTGAATCTTAGCTTTAAAATCTGTTAATTAAACTCTTCTTCTTTTAGACGGACGGCAACCATTGTGTGGAAGCGGTGTAATGTCTTTAATGGTGGTAACTTCAATACCTGCAGTTTGCAAAGTACGGATAGCTGACTCACGACCGGCACCCGGGCCTTTTACAAACACTTCAACTTTACGTAAACCTAAGTCGTACGCAACTTTACCGCAATCGCCGGCAGCTTGACCTGCAGCATACGGAGTGTTTTTCTTTGAACCTTTGAAGCCCATTTTACCAGCTGATGACCATGAAATAGCCTGGCCGGTTTTGTTGGTAAGGGTAATGATGATGTTGTTAAAAGTTGCATTGATGTGTGCTTCGCCAACCGGCTCTACAATCACAATGCGCTTTTTGGTAACTTTTTTAGTTTTAGCCATTTTCTTAATTATTGAATTAATGAATTACTGGATTATAGAATAATCCGGACCCACCAATCGTTGTTATAATTTTTATTCCTGGCAAGCTTAAAAGTATATAACTACCCACCGCTTACCAATCACTATTTACTACTTAGTAGCTTTTTTCTTGTTAGCAACTGTTTTACGTTTACCTTTACGGGTACGTGAGTTGTTTTTAGTACGCTGACCACGTAATGGTAAACCTTTACGGTGACGTGTACCACGGTAGCAACCAATGTCCATCAAACGTTTAATGTTCAATTGAACTTCTGAACGAAGTGAACCTTCAACTTTGATTTGATCGTTGATAATTCCACGGATTGAGGCTAACTGCTCATCGGTCCAGTCCTGTACTTTTACACTAAAATCGATACCTGCTTCAGTCAAAATTCTTTGAGCTGTTGAGCGTCCAATACCGAAAATGTAAGTAAGTCCGATTTCTCCTCTTTTATTTTTTGGTAAATCAATACCTGATATCCTTGCCATATTTCTTTTTTATTTATTGAGTTATCGAATTATTGAATTATCGAATTCCTTAAAATCAGTAATTCAATCTTTCTCCAATTCAAAATTGTTCTTAGCCCTGGCGTTGTTTGTACTTAGGATTCTTTTTGTTAATAACGTAAAGTTTCCCGTTACGGCGAATGATTTTGCAATCAGCGCTGCGTTTTTTAATGGATGCTCTAACTTTCATCTCGTATTTTATTTATATCTATAGGTTATTCTACCCTTACTTAAATCGTACGGACTCATTTCTAACTTAACTCTGTCGCCAGGTAAAATTTTAATGTAGTGCATACGCATCTTGCCGGAAATGTGCGCAATAATCTCATGACCATTTTCAAGTTCAACCCTGAACATTGCATTTGACAATGCTTCCCTAATTGTACCGTCTTGCTCAATCGAAGATTGTTTTGCCATATTTTGTTGATTATTACTTAATTATCCGCCCTAAAACCGGGATGCAAAATTAATAAAAATATTTTAATTATTATTCTTTTCTTTTAAAACATTCTCAACAAAATCAAATGTCGATAAAATGTCTGGTTTGCCTTTACCTATTGCAACAGTATGCTCATAATGAGCGCTTGCTTTTTTATCTACAGTTGATACTGTCCATCCATCGTCCCAGAATTTAACACCGGCACGGCCAGCGTTAATCATTGGTTCAATAGCTATTACCATTCCCTCTTCCAGCTTAATACCGGAGCCACGCTTGCCATAGTTAGGTACCTCGGGCTTCTCGTGCAGCTTAACACCCACGCCGTGCCCTACAAGCTCCTTAACTACACCAAAACCGTTCTTCTCGGCATGTTCCTGTATCGCGTAGCCTATATCTCCAATTCGCATGCCTACCACTGCTTTAGCAACACCCAGGTCAAGACACTCTTTGGTTACCCGCATAAGTTTCTTAACAGTATCGCTTACCTCGCCAATGGCAAAGGTATAAGCCGAGTCGCCTACAAAACCGTTTAAAATAGCACCACAGTCTACAGATACCAGATCACCTTCTACCAGTACATGCTTTCCGGGGAAACCGTGTACCACCTGGTCGTTCAATGAAATGCAAAGGGAATATGGGAAACCTCCGTAGTTTAAAAAGGCGGGAATCCCGCCATTGTCCCTTATAAAGGTTTCAGCAAGTCTGTCGAGTTCAATAGTAGTTACACCCGGGCCTATTATTTTTGCAACTTCTGCATGTGTTCTTGACACCAGCAAAGCGCTTTCCCTGATCAGCTCTATTTCCTCGGCAGACTTGTAAATGATTTTTGACATTACTAATATTAGATCGCTGTTGGAGTTGTACCCGCAGCAGCCGGCATTGCGGTACGGCCTTTAATTCTTCCGGTTTTCATCAAACCATCATAATGACGCATCAACAAATGACTTTCAACCTGTTGTAAAGTATCCAAAACAACACCTACCAGGATGATCAATGATGTGCCACCAAAAAATCTTGCGAAGATTGGAGAAACACCTACCAAACTGGCTAATGCCGGTATAATGGCTATTAGTGCCAGGAAAATTGAACCCGGCAATGTAATTTTTGAAATTACAGCGTCAATATAGTCGGCTGTTGTTTTACCGGGTTTAATGCCCGGAATAAAACCGCCATTCTTCTTCATATCATCAGCCATTTGGTTAGGGTTAACCGTAATAGCCGTATAGAAATAAGTAAAAGCGATAATAAGGATACCAAACGTTAAGTTATGCGCCCATGAATTAGGGTTTGATAACGCGATTAATACACCATTTGATGAAATGCTTGGCATAAACTGTTGTACCGTTTGTGGTATAAACATTAAGGCCTGGGCAAATATAATTGGCATTACACCTGCCGCATTTACCTTTAAAGGAATATACTGGCGCACGCCACCGTATTGCTTATTACCAACTATACGCTTAGCATACTGCACCGCAATTTTGCGGGTACCCTGTACAATAAGTATAGTAAACATCACCACTGCTATAAGAGCCACAATTTCAACAATGAAAGTTATCAAGCCACCGGTACCGGTAGTACGTGAGGTAAACTCTGTTAAGAAAGCGCCCGGCAACTGGGCAATAATACCAACCATGATGATTAGCGATATACCGTTACCAATACCTTTATCTGTGATTTTTTCGCCAAGCCACATTACAAATAATGTACCTGCGGTTAAAACAAACATGTTAAGCACAGTAAATGCCGGATTAGGCAACATCATAGCATCAGCAGAAATTTGCGATTTTAAGTAACCGATAGCCTGTAACGCGGTAATACCGATGGTTAGGTAACGTGTCCACTGGTTAAGTTTATTACGGCCACTCTCGCCCTCTTTTTGCAATTTGGTGAAGTAAGGAACTGCGATACCTAATAATTGCACCACAATCGAAGCTGAAATATAAGGCATTACACCCAATGCAAAAATAGAGGCATGTGAAAACGAACCTCCTGAAAACATATTCAGCAATCCTACTAATCCTTCTGCCTTCCGGTTAGCTACTGACGCAGGATTAACCCCTGGCAGTACCACAAAGGAACCTACACGATATATTACAAGAAATAAGAGTGTGTTTATAATACGCACTCTTAAATCTTCGATTTTCCAGATATTGGATAATGTGGTGAAAAATTTCTTCATCCTAAAATTATAGCTTAACTATGGTACCACCAGCTGCTTCAATAGCTTTTTGAGCTGTAGCAGTAAATGCATGTGCCTCAACTTCAACTTTAGCTTTCAATTCGCCACGACCAAGGATTTTAACCAGGTCATTACGTGAAGCCAAGCCGTGTTCTTTTAAAGTAGCGAAATCAACTTTGGTAAGTGTGTATTTCTCAATTAACTCTTGCAATACATCAAGGTTAACGCCGGTATACTCCACACGGTTAGGGTTTTTAAACCCTACCTTAGGCACACGACGCTGTAAAGGCATTTGTCCGCCTTCAAAACCAACCTTGGTGCTTGTACCAGAACGTGAACCGGCGCCTTTATGGCCACGGGTTGAAGTACCGCCACGGCCAGAACCTGTACCACGGCCAATTCTTTTTCTATTTTTAGTAGAACCTTCTGCAGGTTTTAAATTACTTAAATTCATGATATTAAATATTTTCTACCGCTACCAGGTGGTTAACTTTTCTAACCATACCTATAATAGCTGCAGTTGCCTCAACTTCCACACTGTGGTTAATTTTACGCAAGCCTAATGCTTCGATAGTCTTTTTTTGGCGCTCACTTCTGTCGATCACGCTCTTAATCTGTGTTATTTTGATTTTGGCCATGACTGATTATCCGTTAAATACTTTACTTAAACTAACGCCACGCTGCTGTGCTACAGTATTGGCATCGCGCATTTGCGCCAATGCAGATACAGTTGCTTTAACCACGTTGTGCGGGTTTGATGAACCTTTTGATTTTGCTAACACGTTGTGAATACCTGCAGACTCTAATACTGCACGCATTGCACCACCCGCGATAACACCGGTACCGTTTGCTGCTGGTTTTAAGAAAACAAAACCACCGCTAAATTTACCAATTTGCTCGTGAGGGATAGTGTTGTTGATAATAGGAACTTTAACCAAGTTCTTTTTAGCATCATCGATACCTTTAGCAATTGCTTCAGTTACCTCTTTTGCTTTACCTAAACCGTAACCTACAACGCCGTTTTCGTCACCTACTACCACAATGGCAGAAAAGCTGAATGTACGGCCACCTTTGGTTACTTTGGCAACACGCTGTATGCTTACCAAGCGATCTTTTAATTCGATTTCGCTTGTTTTTACTCTTTTTATGTTGATTGTTGACATTTCTCTTTTCGATTAAAAGTTTAAACCACCTTCACGTGCACCTTCGGCCAGTGACTTAACACGACCATGGTACAAATAACCGTTCCTGTCGAAAACCACATCTTTGATACCAGCTGCGATAGCTTTCTGAGCTACCAGTTTGCCTACGGCTACTGATTGATCAGACTTAGTACCGTCTGCTGCTACAAAATCTTTTGATAAAGATGATGCTGATACGATAGTTTTACCGGTTAAATCGTCAATGATCTGCGCGTAAATACCTTTATTGCTCCTAAATACTGACAGGCGAGGACGCTCTGCTGATCCTGAAAGGCGTTTTCTAATGCCTTTTTTAATCCTGTCTCTTCTTGATAATTTAGCTCCCATGACGATTATTTTTTAGATGCTGATTTACCTGCTTTTCTTCTCAATATCTCGCCTACAAACTTAATACCTTTACCTTTGTAAGGCTCTGGAGTACGTAATGAGCGTATTTTTGCAGCTACCTGGCCAATTAACTGTTTGTCAATTGATTCAAGTATGATAGTTGGGTTTTTACCCTTATCAGCAGTGGTTGTAACTTTAATTTCTGTTGGCAATTCAAATACATAGTGGTGAGAGTAACCCAACACTAAATCTAATGTATTACCTGTATTGGTAGCACGGTAACCTACACCAACTAATTCTTGCTGTACTTTGTAACCTTCTGTTACACCTACTACCATGTTATTTAAAAGCGCACGGTATAAACCATGTAATGCTTTATGACGTTTTTGATCAGACGGGCGTTGAACCAGTAACTGACCGTCTTCCTGTGCAATGGTGATATCGCTATCAACCGCTTGCTGCAATTGACCTTTAGGACCTTTTACTGTAACAACATTATCTGCTGATACGGTAACGGTTACTCCTGCCGGCATTGCTATCGGTGCTTTTCCTACTCTTGACATTGCTTAATTTCTCCTATTAATAAACGTAGCATAAAACCTCACCACCAACATTTTGCTGACGAGCTTCTTTATCAGACATAACGCCTTTAGAAGTTGACAGGATGGCGATACCTAAACCATTCAATACTCTTGGCATTTTTTCCATGCCTGCGTATTTCCTCAAACCTGGTTTACTGATGCGCGTAATGCTACGGATAGCAGAAATTTTAGTTATAGGGTGGTATTTTAAAGCCACTTTAATAGTGCCTTGTACTGTACCATCTTCAAACTTGTAATTGGCAATGTAACCTTTGTCGAAAAGCACCTTAGTGATTTCCTTTTTCAGATTTGATGCAGGAATTTCAACAACCCTATGGTTGGCTTTAATAGCATTCCTTACTCTTGTAAGATAATCTGCGATTGGATCTGTATTCATTTTATTGTGTTATGATAGTGGTTTCCTTCCCGTAACATCCGGGGCGACCTTCCATCGGTTAATTCTCTTTTATAGTATCAAGTAGTTAGTATCAAGTATCAAGATTTTATCTTGTTTTTGACGCTAACTACTCTAACTCTTCAGTACCTTTTGCAATTCATATGTCTTGCTACTTGATACTATATACTTGCTACTGAAATAATTACCAGCTTGCTTTTTTTACTCCCGGGATTTTGCCATCAAGAGCCATTTCACGGAATGTAACACGTGAAATACCAAACTGACGCATGTAACCACGTGGGCGGCCGGTTAATTTACAACGGTTGTGTAATTTTACCGGTGATGAAGCCTTAGGTAATTTATCTAAGCCTACGTAATCGCCGGCTTCTTTAAGGGCTGCTCTTTTCTCTGCGTATTTAGCAACCAATTTAGCGCGCTTTACTTCACGTGCTTTTACACCTTCTTTAGCCATTGCTATTTTGATTTTTAAATGGTAATCCAAATTGTTTCAACAACTCCAATGCTTCAACATCGTTTGTTGCGGAGGTTACAAAGGTAATATCCATACCTTGAATTTTATTGATTTTGTCAATATTTATCTCAGGGAATATAATTTGCTCTGTAATACCTAATGTATAGTTACCGCGGCCATCAAAACCTTTGTCGTTGATGCCTTTAAAGTCACGTATACGTGGCAGGGCAACAGCAATTAAACGATCCAAAAACTCGTACATTGTGTTGTCACGCAAGGTAACACGTACGCCTACCGGCATATTTTTACGCAATTTGAAGTTTGAGATATCTTTTTTAGATTTTGAAGATACTGCCTGCTGACCAGTGATGGTTGTTAACTCAGTGATGGTGTTCTCGATCAATTTTTTATCGGTAGTAGCACCGCCAACGCCCTGGTTAATGGCAATTTTTTCCAATTTAGGAACTTGCATTACGCTTTTGTACTGAAATTTATCTTTCAGCGCGGTGCGAATCTCGTCCTTGTATTTTGTTTTTAATCTTGGTATGTAAGACATTACTTGATTTCCTCCCCTGATTTTTTAGATACCCTTACTAATTTACCGGCATCGTTTTTCTTACGGCCAACACGGGTAGTAGCTCCTGTTTTAGGATCAACCAATGCCAGGTTTGAAATGTGTATAGCAGCTTCCTGTTTTACAATTCCACCGTTAGGGTTAGCAGCATTAGGTTTTGTGTGTTTTGATACCAAGTTGGCACCTTCAACAACAGCCCTGTTCCTGTCAACTAATACCTCAACAATTTTACCTTGTGATCCTTTTGAATCGCCGGCTATAACTTTTACCAGGTCGCCTTTGCGAATTTTTAATTTGCCTGGTGTTGCAATTTTTTTCTTTTCCATGATTACAATACCTCCGGTGCTAATGATACAATTTTCATAAATTGTTTCTCACGTAGCTCTCTTGCAACCGGGCCAAAGATACGGGTACCTCTTGGCTCATCCTGGTTATTTAACAAAACTGCTGCGTTATCGTCGAAACGGATGTATGAACCATCTTTTCTGCGGATCTCTTTTTTGGTGCGTACTACTACGGCTTTAGATACAGTACCTTTTTTAACGTTACCTGAAGGTAAAGCGCTTTTTACGGTTACTACTATCTTATCGCCGATAGATGCGTACCTTTTACCGGTACCACCCAAAACACGGATCACTAAAACTTGTTTAGCGCCACTGTTATCGGCTACGTTTAATCTTGATTCCTGTTGTACCATCTTATTTAGCCCTTTCTAAAATTTGAACTAATCTCCAGTTTTTGCTCTTGCTCAGCGGGCGGGTTTCCATAATCAATACGGTATCGCCAATGCCACAAGTATTAGTCTCATCATGAGCCATGAATTTTGTGGTCTTTTTCACGAATTTACCGTAGATAGGGTGTTTCACTTTACGCTCAACAGCAACTACGATAGATTTTTCCATCTTATTGCTAACTACCAGGCCGGTACGTGTTTTTCTTAAATTTCTTTCCATTTTTCTGAATGCTTAAAAAATTAATTCTTTTCAGAAGCCGACGCCGCTTTGCGTTTTGTTATTTCAGTATTTAACTGAGCAATTCCCTTGCGTACCTTTGTTATACGGGATGGATTCTCAATAGCCGAAACTGCGTGTGCAAATTTCAGTTTGGTTAGGGTTGACCTTTCCTCGCTTAATTTCGCATTCAACTCTTCGGTTGATAGCTCCAAAATTTCTGAGTTTTTCATTTTCTTATTATTTTATTCGTTGTAAAGTTGGAAAGTTGAAATGTTAAAAAGTTCCCTTTGGGGGTGGTTGTTAAATCAATCTGGTTTCTCAACCTTTAAACATTACAACCTTTCAACTACTCCGAACAATTATTTATGCCTCTACGTAATCCCTACGTACTATAAATCTTGTTTGTACTGGAAGTTTTTGAGCTGCAAGGCGTAAGGCCTCTTTAGCAACTTCCAAAGGTACTCCTTCGGCTTCGAAGATGATCCTTCCGGGGCGTACTACCGCTACCCAGTACTCAGGAGCACCTTTACCTTTACCCATACGTACCTCTGCTGGTTTTTTGGTTACAGGCTTATCAGGGAATATCCTGATCCACACCTGGCCTTCACGTTTCATAAAACGTGTTACAGCGATACGTGCAGCCTCGATCTGACGGCTGGTGATCCATGCCGATTCGAGTGATTTTACACCGAAAGATCCGAATGAAAGTTCAGCACCACGGGTGGCTAAACCTTTCATCCTGCCTTTTTGCATCTTTCTGAACTTCGTTCTTTTTGGCTGTAGCATTTTCTTAAGCTTTTATATCGTTACGATATTTGTCTTCTACTTTAATTATTATCTCTTTCCCGGACCGCCTGGACGGTTACCGCCTTGACCACCTGGACGGCTGCCACCTTGACCACCCGGACGGTTGTTACCACCACCACGAGGACCATTGTTGCCACCTGCACCCGGGCCACCTCTGCGGTCACCACCTGGTTTCCTGTCGCCTCTGCGCTCACCGCCACGTTCGCCACCACGAGCATTGTCGCGGCCACCGAAACCTGCTGATGCGCCTTCTGGCCTGCCACCTTTACCGCTGCTGCTGCTTGTACCGCCAATGTTTGGAGATAAATCGCGTTTTCCGTAAACTTCGCCTTTACAGATCCAAACTTTAACACCTATTTTACCATAAGTAGTTAATGCTTCTGCCAAAGCGTAGTCAATATCGGCACGGAAAGTGTGCAAAGGAATTCTACCTTCTTTATATTGTTCGCTACGTGCCATCTCGGCACCGCCTAACCTGCCAGATGTCATGATCTTGATACCTTCAGCACCCATTCTCATGGTTGATGCGATAGTAGTTTTCATGGCACGACGGAAAGAGATACGTGCTTCTAATTGTTTTGCGATACCTTCTGCAACTAATTGTGCATCAAGCTCAGGGCGTTTAATTTCAAAGATGTTGATCTGAACCTCTTTTTTGGTAAGTTTTTTCAACTCTTCTTTGATCTTATCAACCTCGGCACCGCCTTTACCAATCACAATACCCGGACGGGCAGTGTGGATAGTTACAGTGATGCGTTTTAAAGTACGTTCGATAACTACTTTTGATACGCCGCCTTTAGCGATACGAGCTGAAAGATATTTGCGGATTTTTTCGTCTTCAACTAATTTGTCGGCATAGTGATTGCCACCGAACCAATTAGAATCCCAACCTCTGATGATTCCTAATCTGTTACCTATTGGATGTGCTTTCTGTCCCATTTCAAATTAATTGTTTTCGTTTTTACTATCCACAATAAGTGTTACGTGGTTTGAGCGCTTACGGATACGGTATCCTCTTCCTTGCGGAGCAGGACGTAACCTTTTAAGCTGACGGCCACCACCTACTGAAACTTCTTTTACAAATAAACCTGCTTCTTCAACACGTTTGCCTTCGTTTTTAGCTTCCCAGTTTTTGATTGCTGATAACAAAAGTTTCTCAACACGTATAGCAGCTTCTTTATTTGTAAATTTCAGTATAGCTAACGCTTTCTCAACGTTTTCGCCACGGATCAGGTCAACTACCAAACGCATTTTGCGTGGTGAAGTTGGGCAATCCTGTAGTTTAGCAACTGAAGCGCCACCAACAATGGCTTTTGCAGCTTCTTTTTGCTGTCTGATCAGTACAGACTTTTTGATTTTAGTTGTTGCTTCCATGCCTTATTTTTTCTTTTCTGCGTGACCGCGGAATGTACGGGTTGGAGCAAATTCTCCCAACTTGTGACCAACCATGTTTTCTGTTACATACACAGGGATAAACTTGTTACCGTTGTGTACTGCGAATGTGTGACCAACGAAATCAGGAGAGATCATGGAACGACGTGACCATGTTTTTACAACTGATTTTTTGCTTGATTCATTCAAGGTAAGAACTTTTCTTTCCAGGTTATGATCAATATAAGGTCCTTTTTTAATTGAACGTGCCATTATTTTTTCCTTCTTTCAATGATATAACGATCCGACCCTTTTTTCTTATCACGAGTTTTGTAGCCTTTAGCTAACAAACCTTTACGTGAACGTGGATGACCACCTGAGGCTCTACCCTCACCACCACCCATAGGGTGATCTACCGGGTTCATGGCTACACCACGAACGCGCGGCCTGCGGCCTAACCAACGTTTGCGACCTGCTTTACCTAATACCGCGTTTGCTCTTTCGCCATTTGAAACGGTACCGATAGTTGCCAAGCAAGTTGACAAAATCATACGGGTTTCGCCTGAAGGCAATTTGATGATAGCGTATTTGCCATCACGTGCCGAAAGCTGGGCATAAGTACCTGCGCTTCGGGCGATAACACCGCCCTGACCTGGGTTTAACTCAATGTTGTGGATGATAGAACCCAACGGAATGTTTTTTAATGGTAAAGTATTACCAACTTCCGGAGCTGCTGTTTCGCCAGATACGATAACTGTACCAACAGTTAAACCTTCCGGTGCTATCATATATCGTTTTTCACCATCAGCAAAATGTAACAGGGCTATACGTGCAGATCTGTTTGGATCATACTCAATAGTTGCAACTTTTGCAGGGATATCAAATTTATTACGTTTAAAATCAACAAGCCTGTATGCTTGTTTATGACCACCACCTAAATAGCGCATAGTCATTTTACCGCTGTTGTTACGACCGCCCGATCTTTTGTTAGATGCTACAACCAACGACTTTTCAGGAACGTTTGTTGTGATATCTGAGTTAGATACATCAACTCTGAAACGGGTACCCGGGGTAACCGGTTTAAATCTCTTTACTGCCATCTCTTAATTATATATTGCTGTAAAAATCAATTACTTCACCGGCGTTTAACGTAATGATCGCTTTTTTGTAAGTAGCAATGCGGCCTTGTACGGCACCTGCCTTAGTGTTGCGAGTTTTAAGTTTGCCGACATATTTCATGGTGTTTACCGCCTTAACGTTTACACCATACATCGCCTCAATGGCACCTTTAATCTGAATTTTGTTAGCTCTGTGATCAACTTTGAAAGCATAACGGTTAAGTTTCTCTGTTAATTGAGTTACTTTTTCAGTAAGTAGGGGTTTCTTTAAAATTTCCATAATTACTTAAGCTAATGCTTCCTCCAAAGTTTTTACAGCGCCTGTAGTTAATAACAGTTTACCAGCGTTTAACACATCATAAGTGTTTAGCTGCTCAACTGAAATTACTTTAGTTTTCTTCAGGTTTCTGCTTGATAAATACACATTGTTGTTTTCGGCACCTGCTACTACTAATAATGTTTTGTCATTAGTAACATTCAGATCAGCCTCCATTTTAATGTAGTTTTTAGTTTTGATGGTATCAAAATTAAAATCTTCCAATACTAAAATGTTGTTATCCTTTGCTTTGTATGATAAAGCCGATTTACGGGCCAGTGATTTTAACTTCTTGTTTAATTTGAAGCTGTAATCGCGTGGTTGCGGACCGAAAACGCGACCACCACCATTAAATAATGGAGATTTAACGCTACCTGCACGGGCACCACCTGTACCTTTTTGTTTATATAATTTGCGGGTTGAACCTGCAATCTCGTTACGCTGTTTTGATTTGTGTGTACCTTGACGTTGGTTAGCTAAAAACTGCTTAACATCAAGATAGATCGCGTGATCGTTTGGTTCAATACCGAATACTGACTCAGGAAGTTGCACCTTGGCACCTGTTTCTTTACCTGATACGTTTAATACGTTTACTTCCATCTTATTTGTCCACTATTACGATTGAACCTTTAGCTCCTGGTATGGAACCTTTAACAACCAAAAGGTTTTGCTCAGCGTAAACCTTAACCACTTGTAAGTTCTGTGTTTTTACACGAACGTTACCGGTTTGACCTGCCATGCGCATGCCTTTAAATACACGCGATGGCCATGATGACGCACCCAAAGAACCTGGCGCACGTAAACGATTGTGCTGACCGTGAGTTTGCATACCCACACCACCAAAACCGTGACGTTTTACCACACCCTGAAATCCTTTACCTTTTGAAGTACCAACTACATCAACAAAATCTCCCGCCGCGAAGATATCAACAGTAACAGTGTCACCTAATGATTTTTCGTCTACGAAAGTTTTGAATTCAACAAGCTTACGCTTTGGAGTAGTACCGGCTTTTTGGAAGTGTCCTTTTAACGGACCAGAAGTGTTTTTTTCCTTTTTGTCGCCATATGCCAGCTGTACAGCAGCATATCCGTCTGTATCTACAGACTTAACTTGTGTTACCACGCAAGGGCCAGCTTCGATTACGGTACAAGGAATGTTCTTCCCTGTTTCGTCGAAAATGCTGGTCATTCCTACTTTTTTACCAATAATTCCTGACATTTCTTTAATTTGTTTGTGTCCATCGAAGCAGTAGGGCTTCGTTCAAGACATATTATTCCCCCCGAAAGGGACGGCAAAGATAGAAACTTTACAGTAATAATCAAATAGTTAGTGAGTTATTTTTTTATAAATTTTATACTATTGTTTTAATCCGCGGTTTCGGGCTATCTTGCTGGGGACTAATTGGTTTAAATTTATCTAAAAACAAAGAGGCTAATTGCATTTTGCCCGGCATTAAGATAAATTTACCCACTCCAAAATACCCGGTATCAAATAGCGCGCGTTTACCGGTTTTGATGGCGAAAATTTTACATCTGCACAAATAATATATGACACCTGCACCCTCACTTACCCGAAACAAAATTTCAATCAGCATCATCGCCATTTTAATTTTTTGCGGTGGCTGGATATTATTGCACACCGTAGCATCAAGCATAAGAAGCAAAGTGGCCGATGGGTTACTGGGCGATTGTATAGTCACTTTTCCCGCGCTATATTATTTCATTATTATTCGTCCATCAAAGGCCTCGGCAAGGCAGTTGTTGTTTGTGGTAAGTATCTGCTCAATTATAGCCTACCTTATACTTCCTGCACAACAAAAGGCTTATATATTGCAGGTTAGGAAATTATCGGCACTTGCCGAACTGTTGTTTATTATTTATGCATTTACCAAAATCAACACACTCCGGTTAGCCTACCAAACCCAAAAAGCGCTCCTCCCCGATCCAATTTACAACCTGCGCCTGGCCATGGCCAACACCATGGGCGATTCGTTAGGTGTAAAAATCATAGCTTCTGAATTGGCTGTTTTAAAATATGGCCTTTTCTGCTGGAACAAAGAACAACCCGCACTGGCCCAAAGCCGCTCGTTTACTACTCATCAGGATTTTGGTTATGTGGCCATATGGTGCATTTTGCTTGTCGCTATTATGGTAGAAACATTCGCGTTTCACCTTCTGCTGCTAAAATGGAGTTATATAGCCGCTATGATCATTACCGGGCTTACCCTTTACGGCTTTATTTTCCTGATTGCCGATTTATCCGCAGTACTAAAAAGAAAAATAGAGATCAACCAAACCACCCTGTTATTACGCACAGGCCTACGCTGGAGGGCAATAGTTGATGTAACCAACATTAATTCGGTAAGTAAAATTATTAACGACTACCATTCAGACGAGGATTATTTTAAAGGAGGTATTATAAAAAGCAGCGGGAACCTGCTCATCACTTTTAAAAGCCCTGTACAGGTTGATAAGCTTTATGGCAAAAGCAAAATGGTTAGCACCATTTTAATGAATATTGATGATTACGAGGGATTTGCCGAAATGATTAATAAACAATTGTAATTAGTTTAAGGGCAATGCCTGCGGCCCGGGCTGTACGCTTATACTACACAGGCATTAACCACGGGCCTGTATTCGCTGCCATCCCTATTGCGAAAGAGAATCAAATATCAGGACGATAAACCTTTCAATCGGCTCAATAATTCCTGATCGCTTATATTACTCAAATCAGCCTTATCATATATCGCTAACAGGTAAATAGCTTCATTAACAATCTGAACGAAGGTAATAACCCTTCCCCCACCAGATTTACCCCTATTTTTAGAAGAGATTGCCAACCTTATTTTATAACAGTCGTTCCCCAAAGCAGTTCCTAAATGAGGATTAGACGTCAAGTCGACTGCAAGATTTGTCAGATCGGTTCTTATTGAGGGATATTTCTTGGCCAGTTTTTTAAGTTCTTTTGCAAATGGCGGCGTTGGTAAAATTTTAAAGCTCATCTAAAAGCTGCTCCAATGTTTGCGCTTTCACTTTACCTTCCAGGTGCTTTTTAACAAAATGTACAGAATTTTCTAAATCACTAAGAACCTGTTCTTTCTTTAATTCTTTATTTTGTTTCTTATCTTGTTTAACCGCAATGACTTTACCTCCCAACTGCTCAACAAGATCGGCAAGAGTTTTTCCCGCTTTTTCAGAAATTTCGATTGTAAGTGTTGTCATATCACAAATTTATACATTTTTAAAGTATAATAAAAAAACAACCCGGTCCTACTCCCTCTTAAACTCAATCTTCTTCACATTCCCCTGCTCATCTTTGATAGTAAAAGTAGCAGATTCTTTGGCACCAAGTATATACCTGCCGTTATTCAGCATATCGCAAAAATCTACTTTCGAAAAATCCTTATCATCTATAGCCAAAATTTGCTGTCCGGGCTTTATCAGGTCCTTCGCCTTTTCAAATACTACACCAACTACCAGTTTATCGCCAACAACCGCCGGCTCAAATGACCATTGCCTGGCGTTAAGGTCAATAACCTTATCATTGGCATCAAAATAAAACCTGCCACGGATAAAATCGAGCGTGACGGTGCCATAATCAAACAGCTTACTGCCAATGGCAGGATTGCTTACCCTATTCGTGGTGTTTATCACGTTATCAAACGTAACGACACCCATTTTCATCTCGGGGATTTTGATGAGGTATTTTTCTGCATTTTGTTGTAAGCCCAACACTCCAAACTGATTGGCGCCGTAGCCCTTTGCCAGTACTTCATACGCGTTGTATTTAGTTAATTGGTTCATTACATCTTCAGACATGCGCATAAAAGCGTTATCGCCCGAATCAAACTCCAGGTACAGGTTTACCTTATTATTCAGCTTTACGGTGATGGTAGGGTCACTTTGTCCTGCAGATGCTTTTAACGGCACACTATGCTTGGGATCTAACTTCAGCTTATCAGGCTGGTCGGTAATGATAAGCACATGCCTGTCGCTGGCCACCTGCACAATAGAACCGCGAAGCATATTACTGCCAATAACACCATCAACCTCCCAGCATTTATATAATAGCGATTCCAACGTTCCGGATGGGATATCGGTAAACACCAGGTTGCCCAACTTAATCTCCGGGAGTTTTACAGTGGCCACAGAATCTCTTTGACCATTTGTATCCCCCACCGAACTTTTGTTAATTACAGGCAGGTTAAGTTCTTTAGCAAGCGCTTTGCTGATATTAGTTGGCGACCCAGTATCAAAAATAAACTTATGCTTTTTGCCCGCTATTTCGGGATAGATAAATATCCGGCCGTTTACGTTTTCAAAAGGGATCTCCTCGTAATAGCCCGGCGTTTTCACCCCTCCCTGGTTGTAAGAAAAATTTTGCGCAAAGCAAGCAGACGCGATCAATAGTGACAAAAGGCAACAGGTTATAATTTTCATAGTAATAGTTAGCAGTTCAAAATACAAAATTTAAATGCATGTGTAAAACGTTAGCCCGATTTAGTTATTTCAATTACAATTCACTAAATTGAACCGGCTTAATAATTAAGCTGTTAACTGACATGAGATACACCACCAAAGCAATTGCCATTTTTTTTGTGGCGGCGACATTATTTGCCTGCAAACAAAAAACTACCGAAAAAACTACAGTTGTTCATGACCGGTTGGGTAAAGCCAGCAGGGAGGATAAAAATGGTTGGATTTATGTACACCTGGCTGGCTCTCCTGCCGATATTGGCTACCAGCATGGCTACCTGTTATCAAAGGAAATTGACACCTTAATTAAAGTGATGGAGTACTATCTGCCTTACGGCAGCAAAAAGGATTGGGCGTTTTACCGCAAAGCCAGCGCCCGTTTTTTATGGAAAAAGATTGACAAGGAATACCAGGACGAGATTCGCGGAATCAGCGAGGGTTTGCAGGCCCGGGGACTTAAATATGATACTTTAGATGTTACCGCGCTTAACGCCAACATTGAACTGGCACAATATTACGTGCCCGAACTGATGAACAAGGTAAAACCCGGCAGCGGCGACAATAAAGCTCCCGGCAATTGCAGTGCCTTTATCGCTACCGGCAAATACACTAAAGATGGAAAAATTGTTATCGGCCATAACAACTGGACGGATTATATTGAAGGCGAACGCTGGAACGTAATAGCCGATATAGTACCAGAAAAAGGCAATCACATTTTGATGGATACCGCTCCCGGTTTTATCCATAGCGGTGACGATTTTGTGGAAACCAGCAGCGGCATAGTGATCACCGAAACCACCATTACCGGCTTTAAAGGTTTTGATACCACCCGCACACCCGAATTTGTACGCGCCCGCAAAGCCGCGCAATACAGCAACAGTATTGATGATGTAATAAAAATTATGAGTACCGATAACAACGGTGGCTATGCCAACGACTGGCTTATTGGCGATACCAAAACCAACGAGGTAGCTAAACTGGAGCTGGGCCTTAAAACTCAAAAAGTGTGGCGATCAAAAGATACGGCCATGATAGGGTCAAACTTCCCCGAAGATCCTAACCTGATTAAACAGGAAACCACTTTTGATGTGAACAACAAATCAAGTTCGCCCAATGCCCGCAAGTTACGGATGGAAAAATTGGTTTGTATAGATTATAAAGGTAAGTTAGATGCCGATAACGGCAAAACAATTGAAGGAGATACGTTTGATGCACTGAACGGAAAAAAAGCCCTTAACCGCTGCGTGATTGACGGCCATATTGACCAGGACCCTAAAGGTTGCCCCGAATGGAGCGAAGGCCCCTACTTCCCCATGGGAGCTGTACAAGGTAAAGTAGCCAATGCCGAGATGGTAAGCAAACTACAACTATGGGCGCACATGGGCCACCCCAGCGGCGATGATTTCCTGGCAGCACCTTTCCTTAAAAAGCATCCGGAATATAATTACCAGGCTAAATATTTAAGGGACATGAAGGCATATCCGTGGACAATGTTTGCGGCGAAGTAGAGACAACAGTAAACAGAAAAGCCCAATCATGTTTGAATACACTATTGGGCTTTTCTATTATATATGCAGTAACTGGATTTATCTTGCTACCCTTTTATCCAATTTTGAGCAAACGCCTTGAAAGCTTCATTTACAAACGGAAAAACCGTAACATTTGGAATGTGATTAATCTCCAGCAAATACTTTTCACCATTTGAGCCTATCATATAATCCACGCCTACGGTTTGAAGGTTAAAATGTTGGGCTATAGCTTTACTATCAAGCAATAAGCCCTCATCAACTTCCATCTCCCATGATCCATCATTATGAATTGATTTTAACCAGGTATCGCCGGTTAATTTTATTTGCCAGTATTTATCACCAACAAGCATAATTCTTACAGCCTCGCCTTCAATAAACTCTTCAATTACCGATGTTTCAGCACTGGTCCATTCACCTATAAATTTATTTTTATCTTCACCACAATGCCAAATGCCCCACTTGGCAACAGTTTCTGTAGTGGCAGTATAATCCTGCACATCTATCAACATACCTCTTTTAATCCCGGCATATTTTGAAACCGCTAACGCACGTACCAACCCTGGGATACGTTGCCTCAAATCCATCATCCCCAATGCATTAGGCAAACATGGGCCATTCCATAATGCCAATAGGGTAATAAAATCAAAGTCATTACCATAAATACCGTGAAAAACAACCTTATCAACTAAAAGGAATTTCTCTGGCACTGATGGACTTTCAACAAATAATTGTTTTTCAATCAGTTTTACCTGAGGTACAACATCATAACACACAAATAAATATTCAAAACCTAAGTCTTGCTTTATAGCATTCACTTCGGCTTCCTCTAAACCAATTATTAAAACTCTTTTCTTATCCATTTTAACAAAGCTAATTATTTCTTTTCTGGTGGCCTGCGGTTTTCCCTAAAAAAGCATCTTGAATATAATTGCCAGGCCCAAAATTTGAGGGATATGAAAGCATATCCGTGGACGATGTTTGCGGCGAAATAAATATTTTAATAAATTTAGTACTATGTTATAAATAGTACCATACAATGCCATATATTTGTTTGTATAAAATCAAACGAATATGAAAACGCTGCGTATCACCCTGCTATGTTATACTTGTTTAATTACCATTACCGGGCTTAACCCCTTAAAAGCGCAACAAAAACCAGCGGATGTTATACCAAAAACATACCGTGAAACACCCGCTAAGATCAATGACCTGGTACATACTAAACTTAATGTAAGCTTCGATTATAAAAAGTGCTATCTGTATGGCAAGGAGTGGGTAACGCTTAGGCCACATTTTTATCCTACAGACACCTTAAGACTGGATGCCAAGGGCATGGACCTTAACAACATTTCGGTTATAAAGTATGGCAAAAAAATTCCGCTTAAGTTTACTTACGATAGTCTTACTGTAGCTATACAGTTAGATAAGGTATACCGAAACAACGAAAGCTATACTGTATACATTGACTATACCGCCAAACCAAATGAATTAAAAACCTCCCGCAAGCATGGCAAAGGCTTGTATTTTATTAACCCCAGCGGCACAGAAAAAAACAAACCCACTCAAATATGGACCGAAGGCGAACCCGAAAGTTCGTCGGCCTGGTTCCCTACTATTGATAAGCCCAACCAGAAAACCACCAGCGAAATAAGCATGACCGTGCCTGCCAGGTATGTAACCTTATCAAACGGCAGGCTGGCATCGCAAAAAACAAATACTGATCATACCCGTACCGATACCTGGAAAATGGACCTGCCAAATGCCCCATACCTGTTTATGATGGCCGTTGGGGATTTTAGTATTTACCGCGATAGTTGGCACGGCAAAGAAGTAAGCTATTATGTTGAGCCTAAATACGCGCCCTACGCCAAAGATATATTTGCCTCTACACCTACCGCCATTGACTTTTTTTCGCGAATTACAGGTATTGATTATCCTTGGAACAAGTACGCCCAGATTACCGTGCGCGATTATGTAAGCGGCGCCATGGAAAATACCACCGCCATGATGACCGGCGAAGGCGCGCAGGCTACCAAACGCGAACTGATCGACAGGATACATTATGACTTAGGTAGCATACATGAACTTTTTCATCAATGGTTTGGAGATTATGTTACCACCGAAAGCTGGAGCAACTTAACCCTTAACGAATCATTTGCCGACCTTGGCGAAATACTGTGGACCGAGTACCGTTACGGCCAGGATGCTGCCGATGAGCATGTGCGTGAAGGCTTACAGGGTTACCTTAACGATCCTAAAAACGCGACTAAAAACCTGGTTCGCTTTTATTATAATGACAGCCAGGATGTATTTGATGGTGTTACCTACCAAAAGGGCGGGCGTATATTAAATATGCTGCGACATTATTTGGGCAATGCCGCTTTTTACAAAGGGCTTAATATTTACCTTAAAGCAAATGCCCTAAAAAGCGCCGAAGCACAACAACTACGGCTTGCCATGGAAGAAGCCAGCGGCCTCGACCTGAACTGGTTTTTTAACCAGTGGTATTACGGTGCCGGTCACCCGGTGTTAAATATCAGTTATAAATGGGACCAGGGTACCAAAGTCGAAACCGTTTACCTGCAACAAACGCAAACCGGGCAAACGTTTATTTTACCTATGGCAATTGATATTTACGCCGACGGAAAAAAGAGCCGTCGTCAGGTTTGGATGCGCCGACAAGCCGATACCCTGATTTTTAAAACAGATAAAAAACCAGACCTGGTAAATGTAGATGCCGACAAAATATTAGTTGCCAAAAAGCAGGATAACAAAACACTGGAAGAGTACAGCTTTCAATACGCCAACGCTCCTTTATACCTGGATAGGTATGAAGCAATTGACGCGGCGGCGCAACAAAAGACAGCCGCAGGGCAACAGATTTTAATAAGGGCGTTAAACGACAAATATTATGGCCTTCGCCTTAAAGCAATGCAGGCCTTAAATATGGATAATGATACCATACGTACAGCGGCATACCCTTTAATTATAAAAATAGCGCAAAACGACAGCGTAAGCCTGAGCCGGGCGCAGGCTATTGTGTTTTTAGGCAAATTCAAAAAAACTACAGATATGGATTTGTTGAAGCAGGCGTTAAAAAGCGACTCCTACGCTGTACAAGGGGCTGCCTTATGGGCGATAAACCAAATAAACCCCGCAAAAGCGATGGCGCTTGCTCCAATATACGAAAAAGATAATGAAGGCGACCTTACCAACGCCCTGTATACCATATACACAGCCAACGCGGGCGATGACAAATGGAGTTTTATATTCAGTTTTTATATGAGTCGTTTTGAAGAATCGTGGTATAAACTCACTGAAAAATTTGCCGACTATATTGGAAGAATAAAAAATGTGGCCAATGTACAACAGGGCATTACCGAGATCAAAAAACTTGGCGTTCAATACAAAAAATATGTAGGGCCAGAAATTATAACGATTTTAACCAAGGTAAAAACACATCGGGCAGCGATGCAGGATGCGGCATCTGTGAAGATAATTGATGAAGCTATTGAGGAGATTAATAGGGCAAAATAGTTTAAGTATGATTACTTCAGTACCAATGTTTATCTGGAATAATCTGTCTTAAACAAGCACCGGAATTATAATTTCAGACTAAATATTTAAGGGACACGAAAGCGTATCCGTGGACCATGTTTGTGGTGAAGTAAACGAATCAGACAACGCTGCTTAACATTACAGTATGAGTAGACTTTCGAAAATCATCTTCGTTAGATACTACGTTGTATTCTCCAGTTATTTTATTTGACTTGTCCTTTTCTAATTTGTCAATAAGTATTCTCTTTTCAAAATCCGTGCGGTGTTCCGTTCTTTCTTTTAATCCAGAAAATATTTTTGCGCCAATTAACCCTAATAGTCCTAATCCTAAAGAAAGAGGGTTCATCCCGGTAAAACTTACAGAGAATATAGATAAAGTTGAAAGCATTACACCTCCATAATTTGGAGCGTCATATAACAATTCTGCTGGTCGCATAATCTCTCTGTTAATTGTTCGTCTTTCCTTTAAGAATGGAAAACATTTCAAAATTTCATCATCAATTGCAATTTTATACTCATCAAAGGAAAACATCGCGGTTCGTAGACCAGACTCCGTTCCATCATATCGATTCAAAGAATCTCTGAATTTTCTAAAACGGTCACTGTTGCGCAATTTCTCTATTGATTTAACACTCAATAGATTTATACCTGTTTCGTACTGTAGTAGGTTAGTTCTATAATACTCGTCTTTCCCTATCACTTTAATTTCGGATTTTCCATTCATGATATCAATATGGGGCTTATGCATGGCACCATAAATTGGATTAGCATTAAAAACCTTAGGTAACGCAGTTAAATAGGGAGCTTGTGAAATATCCAGAATGAATTTCTCATTTTGTTTCCACTCCTTGGCAAATCCTCGATTAAACAATTCCGCTCCGAGTTCATTTTTAAAATATGCAATGCCAACCCCGCCTCTTGGATTTATTTCGCCAGATTGCTTTAACCTTTTTTCGATCACCAAATCACTAACTTGATTCGCAAATTTTTCTCCTATCTTATCCATAACATTACCTCTGGATAAGACATCAAGCATATCGTCTGTAAACATTGCCCCCACCGACCCAAGAGAGTATCTTTCTATATTAACACTTTTAGTTAAGTTATCTAATTCGATAGTTTGGGCATACCTTTTTTGCACATTGATGTTCGAACTATTTTCCCAAGAACATTTTTTCCAACTTATAAAGCCTTTTACAATTTCATCAATTGTTGGATCGTAAATATATTCAGAAGGTAATTCAGAACTACTTTGCCTAATATCAATAACATTTCTTAAAGCGATGCTGAGGTTATCCTTGCTAAACAACGAACTAAATTCTTTATCTTCAAATAGTAAGAACCTTAAATTTTTATTATCTATTAGTTGCGAATCTGTTAACAACAACCTCTCTTCGAATAATAAAGAATGCTTAATATGAGCCTTCAAGCTTTCTCTTTTCGATGAATCTAAAGACAAACCAATAGAGCTATCTGCGATATGCAAAAAAGATGGGAGAATCATTGCTGTTTAGGTTAATTTTAAATCAACCTAATTTATGAAATTCCACTCAAAATCAATGTAAATTATATTAAAACGATCTATATTAAACTGTAAACCCCAATATATCACATAGAATGCGACAAGGTTAATAATCGCTTGTTAATATTCGTAAAAACTCATAATAAGTAAAACACCTTGGTAATTTCCCTCTATTCCATCATCAACCGTCTGATCAGCTCGGCGCTTTGGGCTTTGCCTTCATCCAGCCTGTCGGCAAAAAAGGCCTGCACATCGTTGAAGTGTTTTTTATAGCCCTGCATATCGCCGTAACCAATAATGGCCGACCATTCCCTTACCGCCGAGTGAAATTCCAAATCGTCGCCGCGAATGGTTTTATCATAAAGCGCGGTTTCAATAGATTCTTCTAACAACTCCTCGTTTTTAAACAGGTATTCGGCGATTCCCAAACGCAGACGGAACGGCGGGGTTTGGCAAATAAGATTATCATAAGGGTTTACGCCTAGATGGTACCAGGCATCAACCATGCTTAATATACTCAGGTGCGAGTTTGGTTTTTGATGATCGGCATTTTGCGAAAGCGAGAACTCCTTCATCACCACATCATTCAGCATAATAGGTTTACGGCTTTCATGAAAAACAAAATCGCGTGCACGGTACAAACGCTCCCTGAATGTTTTTGCCTCCTCCTTGATCATCAGCTTAAACAAATCCGATTCCGATTCGGCATAGCGTTTCACCTGCTGCCGGGCGTAAGGGTTTAATATGGCCAACCCGGCATATACGTGCGCTTTGTAGCTAAAAATACGCAGGGTGGTCAGGATTTTCACATTATCAATACCACCCAGGTATGACGCGTTTTCCCATGGGAAAAAACCGGCGGCTTTCCAGGCGGTGCCCATGCTTTCAAAACCTACGTGGGTAACGGCTTGGGTATCGGCTACAATTTTATCGTGTTCGTGGTAATCTTTGATCTCCACAATATCGCTCCCCACGGCGGTAAATAAATCATACATGCGCTGATAGGCATCGGCGGTAGCCCGATGAGGGATCAGGATAAGTGTTTGACCCTCCGGCTCAAAACCGGGCCCATGCATGGCATGAAAAGTAATAATCTGCGCATCGGCAGGCAGGTGTTTTTCAAATATAGCAATCTCTGGGTGTTTTACAGATGTTTGGCCGGCCACTATGGCACCATACTTGGTAAGCGGACCACAATCGGCCACTACCTGCTCTAATTTATCGGCCTCAACAGAGTAAACGATCAAATCATTGGTGCGCGATATTTCATGAGGGCTTTGCACAATTTTTATCCCCAAAGGGTTCAATTCGTTTTCGAGCCTCTCCCTGTTTTCGGGCAAATCGCAGCCGCTAACGGTGTAACCCGCTTTTGCAAAAGCTTTTGCGTATAAACGCCCCATATCGCCCAAGCCAATGATGCCTATATTCATGCCGCTAATATAACTATGAGTAGCAAAATTCCGTACTAAAGCTTACATTAGCGATCAGAAAGCTTAGAAAAACATAATAAAAACCATTAAAGCCCTGTTCTGTTACTAACAGGTACCTAATTTTACATGATGAACAAACATTTTATATTCCGTATCTCTGTTTTATTGGTAATTATTTCAGGAAGTATCAACTTTGGTTTTGCCCAGGATTCCGTTAAAAAAGCCGCTGCAAAGCCACCTGTGGTAAAAGCAGTTGTTCCCCTAAAGCCCACTTACACCAAGCCGGTAGTAAAATATAATCCAGCTGTTCCGGTGCCTGCCGGTGCCAAGCCCGCAACCGCTTATCCCGCTAAAACTGTTTACGCCGCCCGTCCAACGGCTGCAGATTCGGCATTGGCTAAAGACAAAAGTTTGAATGGCCAGTACCAATACCTTTTAAGCAAACTTTACCATTACCAGCAACCATTGGTACAGGCCTTATGGAAAAACCTTCAGGACAGCCTGTCTGTTGAGCGCCGCAAACTAAAAGAAGCGCAAACCACCCTTACTGTTCAGAAAAAAGAAATTGATAGTTTAAAAACCGATGCTACAAGCAAAGGCCAAACCCTGGCTGAAGCCAATGCCAAACGTGATGAAATTAGCCTTTTGGGCATTTCCTTTACCAAGGCCAACTACAACTTATTAATGTGGGGCCTGGTTATCGTTTTTGGATTAGCAGTTGCAGTTGTAATAGCCCGCTCGGGCGCGCATAGCCGCGAAGCTAAATACCGCATTAAGCTTTATGAAGAACTTGATGAGGAATACAAAACCTACAAAGCTAAAGCCAACGAAAAAGAAAAGAAACTGGCCCGCGAACTGCAAACCGAACGCAACAAGCTTGATGAACTGTTAGGCAGAGGATAGTTTTTGATTTCGGAATTGGAATGTTCAATTTCGGATTTATTACATCAGTAAACCGTTTTAGCGCATAATGCAACGTTACCGACAAAAACACCTGCTAAACAAGTTTAGCAGGTGTTTTTGTTATATTTTCTTCAATATAAATCTCAATGAACAACAACGAACTTTTAACCCTGATAACCCGCTTACGTTCGGTAGCGGATGTTGGCTTGCTTTACGCTAAAAACGAATATGATATTGAGCGCTATCACGAATTACAGCAGATAAGTACCCAAATGCTGGATAATGTTACCAATTGGGGAGCGGAGGCAATCAACTTTAACTTCCCGATACCAACCGACTACCCTACCGTAAAAGTTGATGTACGTGGCTTACTACTCAATGCCGAAAACAAAATATTGCTGGCCAGGGAAAGCGCTGATGGCAAATGGTCGTTACCAGGAGGCTGGGCCGACATTGGCTATAGTGCAACGGAAGTGATCGTCAAAGAATTTCAGGAAGAAACAGGGCTTGATGTAGTAACCGAGCGACTGCTTGCCGTATTCGACAAAAAAATGCACCCGCATCCGCCGCAACCTTTCTACGTATACAAGATGGTATTTTACTGCAAAGCGGTTTCAACAAGTCTTAACAAAGGTTTTGATGTGCTTGATGTAGCCTATTTTGATATTAACGATCTGCCCGAACTATCTGAAGACCGGATCTTGAAAAGCCAGGTAGAGCTACTTTACAAAAAAGTTATTGATGGAGATTTGAGCGCGGCAGCAGATTAATTTTCATTTCGGATTTCGGAATTTCAATTTCGGATTTATTTATCAGCAGGCAATTTAATAATCAAGCTGCCTACTGCAAACTGCCCACTGCAAACCGAAAACTGCCTATTGCAAACTGGCAGGAGCGGGAGCCAACTTAGGTAATACCTTTTTATTGGCCGGCAGTGCCTGGTACTTTTTATAAGCATCGTTGATATAAACCGTCATACTCGGCGCATTGTTATTTTTCAGGAAAGCATAGCTTGGGCGATACATCGACATAAAGTTTTCTAATTCGGGCCCTCGTAGAGGTACTACACTTTTTACATAATCAACATTAAAGGCTTCGTCTATCTGCCTATCTTCCTCCTCGCGTTTAAAGTATCTTTTTAAACGCCTTGCGTCCTTACCTTCTTTACTAAACCATGTTGACGGCGACATTACCGACACCTTGCTTTTGGTATAAACCTCGGGGTATTCTTTACGGGGGTCAAATGCTTCCTTGGTATCGGTTACATTCACTTGCCTTAATGAAATGGTTTGGGTAATCATCTCCACCTTTTTAGGGCGAAGATCTGTCACGTACAGCGTATCTGAGGTGTAGCCCGGAGAGTTAAAAATTAATGTATGGCCTACCTCCGTGCGGATAATAAAATTACCGTTATCATCTGTTATGGTGATTTGTTTATTGTTAACATCTTTAACAAAAACATTGGCCAGTTTATCACTTTTGTTACGCTCATAAACGGTGCCTTTTAAAGGCTCCTGTGCACGGGCGCTCATGGCAAAAAATACAATGGCAATCAACAAATAATAGGTAGGTTTCATAGTAGTATATATAAACTGTAAAATAAACCTATTTTTTGCAACAATGGTTTTCATTTTAACATAAATAACGCAATGTAAAGGATTATTGACAAAAGTGTGAGGGTAACCACGTTTTAAACAATTGCGAATAAAAAACAATACACCAAAGGAAATTTAAACTATCATTAAAATTTAGGTAAATTTGATTACAAAATTTAGCGATGGATACATTACTCATAGAGGTTACTAATCAAAATGCGTACAACCTAATCAAAGAGCTTGAAAAACTACATTTGATTAAAGTGCTAAAAAACACCTCCGCCCCAAAAGAAAGACTATCTGAAGAAAGACTATCTGATAGATTTGCGGGTAAGTTGCCGATAGCTGATGCCAAAAAACTTCAGGAGCATATTAAACAAAGTCGTGAAGAATGGGATATTTAATAGATAGTAATGCTATTATTGATTATCTAAGCGGTGTCATACCCGCAGAAGGAATGATTTGGCTTGGCAATATCATTAATGAGTCTCCCATTATTTCAGTGATGACTAAAATTGAAGTACTGGGTTTTAAAAACCCAACCGACACTGAAGTGTTATTAAACGATTTTATTGATGCCTGTATAATCGTCCCTCTTTCAGAAGAAACTATAGATCAAACTATACAAATCAGGAAAAAGCATAAAATAAAAACTCCTGATGCCATAATAGCCGCCAGTGCTAAAGTTTTAGCACTTACTTTAATTTCCAGAAATATTACTGACTTTAAAAAGATTAATGGTCTGAAGGTTATCGATCCGTGGGAAATTAATTCCGTTAAATAATTGATCTTATAAATGCTTTACCTCACAAAAAAAGCCGCTCTATTTTCATAAAGCGGCTTTAATAAATATATGTTAGTACTGTCCCGGTTTGTGTCTGGGAGGTTTAATAACGGTTCACTTTAAAGTTAGATATAGCACCAGTCATGTGGATGTATATCTTGTTTTTGGCAGCATCAAAGCCAGGAGTTTCGTAAGTGTTATTATCTCTCCTACTAAAACCTGGGAAATCATTTGATGACAAACCTGTATTCGAATTAACGCTGCAAGCTGCATCTTTTGGCACACTGATATTAACATCAGATACACCTGTTGAAACTTCAACATTTGTTTTCTCTAAAGGCTGTCCAAGCTTCACATCAAACGATGCTGCACCACCCTTTAAAGATACACTTTTTATTTTGAATTTGGTTAAATCAAAATCTAATTTTGTTGCGCCGGTTTCTACATAAATATCCCAGATAGGATTAGGGTTAAGTTTAATATCGGCCCGGTTTGATTTGTTATCCTCCGAATCAAAGTTCCAGCCCTTGTTATTATTCTTCATCTTCAGATTTACAACATAAACCGAATCTTCTTTATTGGTATTAAACTCGTACTTACCATAAAACTCTTTGGTTTGCGCATTAAACAACTGGTTGGTAGTATCACTAAGGGCATAAGTGGTGCCTCCGCCGCTGATGTTAAGGCGGGCCAGTTTGGCATCCGGCGTATATTCTTTATTAAATATGCTGCTGCCTTCAATTTTAACTACGCCGTGATCCGTATTGGTGCTGTCGCTGTCGTCATTGTTATCGTCACCATCATCGTTGCTGTTATCGTCATTCCAATGTACCATGCCGCCTGGCCAAAAGTTATAGTTATCGCCAAAACGACCAAACAACAATAACGCGAAACCTGCAACCACAACGCCTAATTTCAAAACAGTTGCCAAAGGCGATTTGTTACCTGCAAACACCAGGTTTACACCACCTATAATTAAAAATATAGGCCAAAGGTGCAATATATTCATCCAGTGAAAATCAATCACGTTAAAGTTGTGGAGCAAAAATATGGCTCCTATACACACCAGGATAGCACCCGGAACTAATTTATCGCTTCTCATGATATTATATGGTTGAAGTAGGGTTATTAAAATTATTGTCTTTAGGCTCTTCTTTTAAGGGTGCCTCGTCTGTGGCCTTTACTTCAGGCTCAACAGTTGCGTTATCTTGCCAGTTGTCTTTTTCCCATGGCTGTTTCTTTTGACCCGATACAATGATGGCTATACCACCTACTACCAATATTGCCGGCCATAACTTAGCAATGTGCCAAAAGAATATGAGGTGTAACTCGTGCAGCAAAAATACAGCGCCGAAAAATATTAAAAACATTCCAACAATTACTCCTACTGTTGAGGCAGATTTTTTAGGAGCATTAAAGTTGTACGGTGTTCCCTGTACCGGCTCAAACGGCGTGCTTTGTGCCGGGCCGGCGTTATCAAACGGGCTGTATGGCTGCTGCGGGTTCATACGGTAATCAACTCCCGGGTTAAAATAGGCCGGACCTTTTTTGGGCAGTACTATCCAAAGTACCACGTAAGCCATTAAGCCGGTACCCATAAATATAAAGGTGAGTAAAAACATAGCTCTTATTACAGCTACATCAATGTCGAAATATTCGGCCAATCCGGCGCAAACCCCACCTATTTTCTTCCGGTATTCATCCCGGTAAAGTCTTTTTTCCATAATTTATCAGATATTGTTCAAGTTTGTGTTTGTTTTGATGATATAAAAGTACGTTGGGTGGCTAAATCTACCTATACAATATAGGTTAGCGCGGTCAACATGTCGGTGAAACGCCGGGTTTCGGCGGTGAAAATCTCCGGTGAAATTACACCGATCATACACAATCTATCAATATCTGTTAAATACGCCTATAATTGACCCGGCGCGGGCTTAATGATCAGCTCATCAACATTGGCCCCGGGGCTCATTCGGTATATATTGATAATCGCTGATGCTACATCCTCTGGCAGCACCATCGTATCCTTATCAACAACAGCGTCCTTCCATGAATCGGTTAAGGTTGAACCAGGAATTATGGCGGTTACTTTTACACCATGATCCTGCATTTCCAACCGCATTAATTTGGTGAGGCCCAGCAGCGCGAATTTAGTTACGCTGTAGCTACCTGCCTGCACAACCGGATTAAGCGATGCTACCGAACAGATATTAAAAAAATGCCCCTTGCGGGCGGCTATCATCGTTTTACCAAAAAAACGGTAAAGCTCATAGGTGGGTATAAGGTTGGTATTTATTTGTTTTTCTAAAGTATCTTCGGCATCATCCAAAATACTGGTTGGCGTAAACATGCCCAGGTTGTTCACTACTACATCTATAAAGCCTAATTGCTGCTGCGCTGCCGATGCGAATGCCTTTAACTCTGTTTTATTGCTACCATCGGCAACCTGCGCAAAAACCTGTGTGCTCGGGTTGGCCGCAAGCAGCTCATTTTTAAATTGTAATAATTCTTTTTCATTCCGAGAACAAATTGCCACGTTTAATCCTTCATTAGCAAATGCGATGGCAATGGCACGGCCCATGCCTTTGGTTGAACCGGTGATGAGTGCGTTTTTCATGAGTTTTAGTTTGATGAATGGTATTTATTTAATGCTATGTGAAGCTAATAAGCGCTAAATTACGTAAGCTGCAATAATAGGCTATAAAATGCGTCTATTTTAGGCAATTAAACATTAGCGGGCGGTAAGCTAAATTTAAAAATGTAATTTTATCCGATTTTTTACACATCTATTCTATGATTCAAAGTTTAGGCAGATATATACTTTTACTACGATTAAGTTTTAGAAAGCCCGAAAAGTTCCAGGTGTACTGGGCCGAGGTAATGCGCGAAATGGTTTCGGCAGGTATTGGTTCATTGGGTATCATCATGATCATTTCTGTATTTATTGGTGCTGCTGTTACTATTCAAACCGCGTTTCAGTTGGTTAGTCCGCTAATTCCCAAATCGGTAGTTGGTGGTATCGCCCGCGATTCAACCATCCTGGAGTTTAGTCCTACCATTTCGGCGTTGGTGCTTGCAGGCCGTATAGGTTCAAGCATGGCATCGCAAATTGGCACCATGCGGGTTACCGAGCAGATAGACGCCCTGGAAATTATGGGGGTAAATGCCCCGGGCTACCTGATATCGCCCAAAGTAATTTCGGGTGTTACCATGTTTCCGCTGTTGGTTATTGTATCTGTGTTATTAGGCTTTACCGGTGGTTACATAGCCTGCTTAACATCAAGCGAAGTAACTACTTATGATTTCATCAGCGGTTTATCTGATGGTTTTAATCCTATCATTATCACTACCTGCCTGGTTAAATCGGTGGTGTTTGGCTTTATAATTACCAGCATTTGCAGCTACCAGGGCTTTTACGTATCGGGCGGGGCGCTTGAGGTTGGCCAGGCTGCAACCCGCGGCGTGGTATTTAGCTGCGTAATGATATTAATGTTCGATTTAATTATTTCCCGCCTTTTCTTATGATCGAGTTACAGAATATCAAAAAAACATTTGGCGAGAACGAGGTGCTTAAAGGCATCAGCTCAACTTTTAAACCGGGCATCAATAATCTTATTATTGGCGGCTCGGGATCTGGTAAAACCACCTTATTAAAATGTATAGTTGGCTTACATGAGCCTACCGAAGGCGATGTGCTTTTTAATGGGGAAAACTTTACCGATATGACTTTTGAACAGCGCGTACCTATCCGTACCCACATAGGGATGCTTTTTCAAAACTCGGCTTTGTTTGATAGCATGACGGTGGAACAAAACATCATGTTTCCTCTTAACCTGTTCACCAATCAAAGCAAAGCGGAAAAACGCGACCGTGCCAACTTTTGCCTGGAACGCGTGAACCTGGCCGGTAAAAATAAATTATTCCCTTCTGAGCTATCGGGCGGGATGAAAAAACGTGTAGGTATTGCCCGTGCTATATCTATGCAACCCAAATACCTTTTTGTTGACGAACCCAACTCAGGACTTGACCCGGTTACGTCGATCCTGATAGATGATCTCATCAGCGAACTTACCGTGGAGTACAACATGACCACCGTTGTAGTTACCCACGATATGAACTCGGTAATGGGTATTGGCGATCATATTGTGTTTTTACACCAGGGCAAAAAATGGTGGGAAGGCAGCAACAAAGAAATTGCCCACACCGATAACAAAGAACTCAACGACTTTGTATTTGCCAGCAGGTTTATGCGGGCAGCGAAAGCGAAGCTTTAATTAGTAGTAAGTATATAGTAGTAAGTAGTAAGATAGCTGCACTCACTTATATTAAAAGCACATCTGTTGTACCGTAAAAATGATAAACTTTACGCTACCAGCGAGCGTTTAACATCTATTTTTGATACTAAAAAAAAATGCATAATTTTAAAGAGTTAAAGGTTTGGCAAGCAGGTATTGAAGTATCTAAGATTACCTTTCAATATTGTCGAACGTTTCCTTCTGAAGAAAAATATGGCTTAATATCACAAATGGTTCGGGCAGCCGTTTCAATTCCATCAAATATTGCTGAGGGTTGCGGCAGAAGATCAAATAAAGAATTGCATCAGTTTTTAAATGTGGCATTAGGTTCATCTTTTGAACTCGAAACTCAATTTATCATTGCAAAAGAATTTGGCTATCTAACTCAGGAAGCACAAGACACAATCTGTTCCCAAATCAACGAAATTCAAAAAATGATTCGTGGCTTTCAAAAAAGCCTTAACGTTTAATTTAGTAGTTGATATCAAGATCGGGGTTAAGCTAGTGACCTCAATCGATGTATCAAAATCTTCTATCCCAAAAAAGATATTAAATTTGCGCCATAAAAGGGTAGCTATCTTACTACTTGATACTTACTACTTGCTACTAATCAACTACTTGATACTTAAAAAATGATTCAACTCCTCACCCCAACGCACTGGAAAGATTACGAACTGATTGATTGCGGCGATTTTGAAAAGCTGGAGCGATTTGGGAATACAATACTTATCCGCCCCGAACCACAGGCGGTTTGGAGCAAAGGCCTGCCTGCTGCTGAATGGCAGCGTTTACATCATATTAAATTTAAAGGTCGCTCGGCTACTGCGGGCGATTGGGTAAAAAAGGATCAAAAAACGCCCGACCGCTGGCACATTGAATATAAAAACAATGATGCCGCTATTAAATTCAGGCTGGGGCTTACCTCGTTCAAACACCTGGGCATTTTCCCCGAGCAGGCGGTTAACTGGGATTATATTACTCAAAACATCAAACGTTTTAAAACACCACAACCTAAGGTGCTTAACCTGTTTGCTTACACAGGTGGCGCCTCATTAATTGCACAGGCGGCCGGTGCCGATACCACGCACGTAGATTCTATAAAACAGGTAGTTACCTGGGCCAATGAAAATCAGGAGATCTCGGGCCTTAACAACATTCGCTGGGTGGTTGAGGATGCCTTGAAATTTGTAAAACGCGAACTGAAACGCGGTAAAAAATACAACGGGATCATACTTGATCCGCCTGCATACGGCAACGGCCCTAATGGCGAAAAATGGAAGCTGGAGGATAACATTAACGAGATGATGGCCGATGTAATTCAACTACTTGATCCTGAAGAGCATTTCCTGATATTGAACACTTACTCGCTTGGTTTTTCATCGGTAATTATTGAAAACCTGATTAAAAGCGCGTTCCCTAAGGTCGAGAACCTGGAAATTGGCGAGCTTTATTTACAGGCTACAGCGGGTTCAAAACTACCTTTAGGTGTTTTTGGAAAGTTTCATAAAGTTAAAAGTAATTAATTTTCAATATCTATATTTGCGGCAAGCTATCCCCCTCCTTATTGCATTATAAGTAGCTGAAAATTAGTTTATATTTACAATACATCTTATACACACCTGCCATTTACGGAACATTCAATACACATGAAATTAAAAAACGTCCTACTATCTGCCACCCTGCTCTTATCAACTTTAATACTGTTACCCGGCTGTTCGCAAAGCGACAAAGGCGGCAAAACAGATAGTAAGAAAACCGCTCCAAAAACCGCTGCCGATTCGGCAAAGGCTGAGGCTGCTGACACCCTGAGTGTAAAAAAATCTGATTATCCGCCGATAGATCACAAGCTGTATGATTCGTTAATGAAATTTAACGCCCACGGCGATACCACAGGCAGATGGCCTGTTAAAAATACCCCATACCCAATTGGCGGCGCTATTTTACCATTTAAACGCGTGGTTGCTTTTTACGGTAACTTATACAGCAAAAAGATGGGCATCTTAGGAGAATTACCTCCTAACGAAATGTTAGCCAAATTAAAAGGAGAAGTTAAGCATTGGGAAAAAGCAGATCCTAAAACACCGGTACAACCCGCATTACACTACATTGCTGTAGTTGCCCAGGGCGATGGCGGTAAAGACGGCAAATTCCGTTACCGTATGCCGTTTAAACAAATTGACAGCGTTTTGGCACTCGCTAAAAAAGCGCATGCCATTGTGTTTTTAGATGTGCAGGTGGCTTTAAGCAATATACAAGCCGAATTGCCATTGTTAGATAAATACCTTGCTTTACCGCAGGTACACTTTGGCATGGACCCAGAGTTTTCGATGAAAGACGGAACCAAACCTGGCCGTAAAATTGGCACTTATGATGCAGCGGATATCAACTACGTATCTGACCATTTAGCTAAAATTGTAAAGAAAAACGGCCTACCAGCTAAAATTCTGATTGTTCACCGCTTTACTAAAAAAATGGTGACCAACTATAAAAACATCAAGTTACATCCCGAAATTCAATTGGTAATGGATATGGACGGTTGGGGCGAACCTGATTTAAAAACCGGTACTTACCGCTACTTTATTAACCAGGAGCCGGTACAGTTTACAGGCTTTAAGCTGTTTTACAAAAACGATATCAAAAAAGCCCCTCACCACATGTTAACGCCCGAGGAAGTTTTATCGAGATACAAACCGTACCCTATATACATTCAGTATCAGTAAGGTGGTACGTTATACGTGGTAAGTTGTACGTATAACCTCAACGATGTAAATAGTAACATATTCAAATAACAAACCCGTATAATTAATCCGTTATACGGGTTTTGTATTATTATATATTTGCTAACAAAAAACGTACAACGTAACACATATTACGTACAACACAAACAACAATATGATTAAATGGGGTATCATCGGCTGCGGGCGTATTGCGCAACGATTTATGCAAGGCTTTGCGGCGGTGGATGGAGTACAGCTGGTTGCTTCGTTTTCGCGCAGGGCTGTTACGGTTGATGATTTTGTGGCTAAGTATGGCGGTGCTGCCTGTTACACCGTTGAAGATTTGCTGGCCAGCGATATAGACGCGATTTATATAGCAACCCTGCCCGATAGCCACGCTGCTTACAGCATTGCAGCCCTTAAAGCCGGTAAACATGTATTGTGCGAAAAACCGGCGACCGTAAACTTACCTGAGTTGGACGAGGTACTTGCCGTAGTAAAGGAAACCGGGCTGTTATTTATGGAGGGGATGAAGCCTCCTTTTTATCCTTTGTATACCCGTTTAAAAGAATATCTCGCCACAGCCCCTATCGGACCAGCAGGTTATGTACGCGCAGGATCGTCGGTGGCCGATTGCCCGCCCGATCATCCTAATTATAACCTGGATTTAGTAGGCGGCAGTTTAATGCAGATAGGTATTTACGAGGCTTTTTTAGCGATAGACTGGCTTGGCGACCTGGAAGATGTACAAACCATGGGGCGTTTTGGTGAAACCGGGATAGATATGTTTGCTATTTTTCAAACCAAACATGCCGGCGGCTTCTCGCAATTATATGCCGGGTTTGATTTACATGGTAAAGGCGACGCGTTGATTGCCGGTCCGCTTGGCCATGTTACCATTCATAAAAACTGGTGGAACCCGGCCCGGGCAACTATTGATTATTTAGATGGACGCAGCGTGGAAATCAATGAGCCTTTCAGCGACGGTGGCCTCAACTACGAAATCAAACACTTTTGCGATCTGATTAAAGCGGGTGCTACCGAAAGTCCTGTTATATCGCACCAAATGTCCCAACAAATGATTAATATGATTGATAAGGCCAGAGCGCAGGTAGGATTGGTTTACCCGGGGGAACAGAGTCAAGAATCAAGAGTCAGGAATCAAGAATTCTGAGTTATTTACGAGAGACTTACGAAGTTTTAAAAACTTCGTAAGTCTGAAATTACCTTTATTTTAAAAATGCAGCTGTCTTGACTCTTGATCCTAACCTCTTGACTCTATTTCACAACCACCCACCTGTTCACCGTATTCAATTCGCCTTCTATAACAACTTTATAAAAAGTTGATGGCGTGGCCTTAACATCAATTAAAGCATGTTCCTGAACTACCGGTACTTCAGCAAGGAGTTTATATTCATCGGGCTTGCCTTCTTTGTAGTTATTAGCTGCGGCCACCCAAATTTTTACTTTACCTTTTACATCCATCGCTTTCCAGCTTACATCAAGCGAACCCTGCACCAGGTTGGCCTCGGGCTGGGCTACAGATATGGGGCCGATTAGGGATATACCATCTACTTCTTTCAGTTGATCGGCAGGGACTTTAACGTTTAAAAAAGTATTGATAGATGGGGTGATATCTACAATACCCGGCGTATAGTATTTAGCGTAATTGTTTAGCGGCTTGTAGTTGGTAACCATCCAGGTATTACGCTGGCGGGTAGTTTGTCCGCCGTGCCCTTTGCCGGTCTGTTCATCACGGCCATGATCAGTCGTGATAAATATCAGCCAATCTTCTTTAAAGTTTTTCTGACGGTATTGGATAGCTTGCCAAACACGACCAACCTGCGCGTCCATTTTCTCAATAGCATCATAATATTGCGGACTATCGCCATACCTGTGCCCCATATCGTCGGTATACTCCAGGTAAACCCACGACAGATCGGGCGCTTTGTCTTTAATACAAGCAGCGGCCGAAGCTATTACCTGCTCATCAATCAAATGTATATAATTGCCGGCCTTATCATGCGGAAACTTAACGGTATCTAACTCAAATCCATCATAAGCATAATCAGGATGAATGTTACCGGCTTCGGGCAGCTTATCACCTATCAGTTTGGTACGGTTATCAGTCCAGCTGGAAAACACGGCAGTCTTTTTATCCGGGTAGGCGTTTTTAAACATCCGGAAGATGTTCCAGTAATTATAATTAGGCGCTTTAATATCGTTGCCCCAAACATTATGTTTATTTACCCAAGTAGCAGTTAACAAGCTGTTATAACCATTGGCAGATATGGTTGGCGTTTGCGAGTAACCACCCTTTTCGCCGCCAACATGCGCGCGCAGGTAAGTACCTTGGGCGGCAATCAGTTTTAGGTTGGGCGTGTTTAGCTTTTCAATTACATCGGCCGGGATACCATCGGCAATAATAAATACCGCTTTTTTAACACGGGTTTGGGCATCGGCACCAATAGTTGTTATACACAACATGGCGGCAAGTAATAGTTTAACAGGGTTTTGCATATTAAAAATATAATTGGCTAAGCTAAGATGAATAAAAAATTGCCGGGTTAATAAATTGTTATCTTTTGGATCAGAATTTTTCGCATGTGTTTATTTTTCATCAGTGTTCAAGAGTGCTGCGTAGTTTGCAGAACTTAAGAATTAGCTATGGGTGTCTATCATTCTAAAGCGCTTAACGAATATTATTCTGCAAATTTTAAAATTCTGTAAATTCTGATTCAGACAAATAAAATTAACTACCTGTAGCATAATTAAATAAAGTCACGTAATACTTTACATAAACCTTAATATATGATTCGCAAAACCTTTACGCTACTTAGTTTATCGCTCATCATTTTATCGGCCTGCAAAAAAGATCCCAACAATTCCGACCCTGGTAAAGATCTTATACTTACCGCTGCCGAACAGCAAAAAGCAAATGCCGACAATGCTTTTAGCTTAAAGCTATTTAAAACAACTTTAAACGGCAACGCCGACAATAACAACCTGTTTTTATCGCCGCTAAGTGTGAGTATGGCCATTGGCATGACCAGCAATGGCGCTGCCGGGCAAACCCTGCACGATATCAGGAACACCATGAACTTTAACAACTTTACCGAAGACCAGGTAAATGCTTATTATCAAAAACTGATTACCGAACTGCCCCAGCTTGATAGCAAAACAACACTTAAAATTGCTAACTCCATTTGGTACGCCAATAGCATAACACCTGTTCCGGCTTTTTTGCAGGTAAATACAACCAGTTACAACGCTAAGGTACAAAGCGCCGATTTTAGCAACGCAGCTACAAAAGATGCCATCAATAATTGGGTAAGCAGCGCTACAAATGGCAAAATACCTGCTATAATTGATAATATTCCATCGGATGTGATCATGTACCTTATCAACGCCATCTACTTTAAAAGTACCTGGGCCAGCAAATTTGACGCGGCCAAAACCAAGCCCGATAATTTTTACTTAACCGGCGGTGGTACCGTACAAGCCAATATGATGAATGGCGATGGCAATTTTAATTATGCCCGCAATGCCGACGCAAGCATTTTAGAATTACCTTATTCAAACAAGAAGTTTAGCATGGTGGTGATAATGCCAACAACAAAAACGGTAAAAGAATACGCCGCAGGCATAGATTCGGCCAAATGGCAAACGCTGATGAGCAGCCTAAACCCCGGACACGCCGATGTTAGCTTACCTAAATTTAAGTTTAGCTATAGCATCACCCTTAATGGCATTTTAAGCACACTTGGCATGAGCAATGCTTTTAGCGATGCCGCTAATTTTACCCGTATTAATGCTGCCGGAGGTTTAAGAATCACCGAAGTAAAGCATAAAGCTTACGTTGAAGTAAACGAAGAGGGTACCGAGGCGGCGGCAGCTACATCCGTATCTGTAGGTATTACAGCAGCACCGGTTTACTATTTCAAAATTGATCATCCGTTCATGTTTGCCATCCGCGAAATGAAAACCGGTTTGGTTTTGTTTACCGGTGTTGTGAATGATCCAACTAAATCATAAGATCTTTGGACTAAGGGACGATTGGACTTGGGACTGCGAGACTATGAAAGTGTTTGACTATGAAATTAGGGGTATTTTCATTTTCAATCCAATTGTCTCACAGTCCCCAAGTCCCATCGTCTCATAGTCCCAGGATTTCCATTTTTATAACCAGTGCTTCTTCAAAAGTATAAAGGTGAATCACCATCACATCGGCTATTAAGTTGCCAGCTCTATCCTGAACAACCTGCTTTACTTCAACCTTAACCTGGTTGTCACCTACCTGGGTTATACTTACGGGGGTTACTACAGGATCAATCTCTTTCCATTGGCGGGTCCAGTAATCACGCACTTTATCGTGCCCTTGTACATAGCCTCCCTCCCATCCGTTGGGCCACGCTACATTTGAATGAAAGTGTTTTAACACCGCGTCGATGTCTCTTTTATTGAAAGACAAGTAAAGCTGCTCTATTATATCCTGATAATTCATAAAACGTTCTTTACAGCATGTGCCTTATTAATCAAAACTATCACCCAAAAAAGGAAACTTTTCACCAATAAACTAATGAACCAGTGAACTAATGAACCAAATGACTATTCTGCCCTTAAACTTTTCACCGGGCTATTTAGCGCGGCTTTAATAGTTTGCATAGTTATCAATATGGCGGTAACAACTACCAATCCTCCTATTGCCAGCATAAAAGGTGTTACAGTGATGGCAACTTTATAAGCATAATTGTTTAGCCAGTTACTCATTATCCACCAGGCTAAAGGGCAAGCCACCAAACCGGCAATTATTATCACACTTAAAAACTCCTTCATAAACAGGCTGATAATATTAGTTATCGATGATCCCAGAACCTTACGAATACCAATCTCTTTAGTGCGTTTTTGAATACTCAGGGAAACAAGGCCTAAAACACCTAATAACACAATTACGATGGCCAGCACCGTGGCTATATAAGCGGCCTGCTTTAATTGCAGTTCGGTTTTATAAAGTTTTGTTAGGGCATCGTCAATAAACTTATACTCAAAAGGCGCACCGGGTAATAGTGCCGACCATTCTTTTTGTAACGACGCGATGCTTTGCTGCATATTGCCCGATTTTAATTTAATGGAGAAATAACGGTAATAAGTAGTGTAATTGACATTAAAAAACGTTGCTGGTTGAATACGGTTTTGCATCGATCCAAAATGATAATCGGCAGCCACACCGCAAATGGTGAAAGCGGTATTGTTACCCGGAATTAAAATATTTTGACCAATGGCATCTTTAGGGTCCTTCCAGCCCATTGCTTTTGATTGGGCTTCGTTGATCACCACTTGCGTGGTATCGGCTACCGTGAAAATCGGCTTAAAGAAAACTCCTGCTTTCATGGGGATGCCATACGTTTCGGCATATTGATGATCGGCGGCATAACCCTCAGATGTTATAGTTTGCGCCGGGTTACCGCCCTGCCTGTACATGGGCGAATTGCCGCCATTCATACCATCGGGAATTTCCCAGGAGAGTGATACGCTTTTTACCTCGGGCCTTTGCGATAGGCGCGAACGGATATCTTCCATTTTTTGAACACCCTTTACCGACCAATCGCGCGGAACCTGGGCATAAATCACATAATCTTTATTATACCCCAGGTTGCCGTTAAAAAACAAACTCACCTGCTGCGAAATAATAATGGCCCCGATAAACACCACAGCCGCTGTACCAAACTGAAAAGCAACCAGCGTTTTACGAAACAATACACTTTCCTTCACAGAGGTTAATTTCCCCTTCAATGAATCGATAGATTTTAAGGCTGATAACACCAGCGCCGGGTAAAGCCCCGCAAGTACCCCAACAAAAAGGGCGAATACAAAAGGGATCACACTAAAGTAAAGCGGAAAGGCAAATAAACCGGTAATTTCTTCGCCCAATACATTGCTGAAATAGGGCCTTGCCAACAGGAATAAACCAAGCGCTATAACAGTAGCAATCATCACCATTAATACCGATTCGGTTAAAAATTGCCAGATAAGCTGCTTACGCAAGCCGCCCAATACCTTACGGATACCCATCTCCTTCATCCGGCCAGATGAGCGGCCAATGCAAATATTAACAAAGTTGATGATCGCCATTAATAGAATAAATAACGCGATGCAGCCCAACGTATAACTCAATTGTTTAATGATGCCGCCATTGGCATTAAGGTTATAATCATGCAGGGCAACGGCATTGATCACCAGGTTTTTGCCTATTTGTTCGGGCGCGTTTTTATGGATCAGCTCAGCTATCGCCTTATCTACTGCTTTAGGGCTGGCATTTTTTTGAAGTTCGATGTAACCCACGTTGTTAGGGTTATTCCAGCCTTGCAGGTTGCGTTTAAAATATTTGGCGGCTGTAGCGGTAAAAAAGAAATCGCTGTTATTTGCCGCGTTTAAATTGGTCACATTGTTTTTAGGTAATTTTTCCAGCACACCACTAATGGTAAAATCGTGCTTATCGCCACCGAAACTTTCAAAGTTGAGGGTTTGCCCAACCACATCTGTATGTCCGAAATATTTGAGAGCCGCTTTAGCAGTTATCACTACCGAGAATGGATCATTAAGCGCTGTAGCCGCATCGCCCTGCATCAGCTTAAAGCCATACATTTTTAACAGTGTGCTATCGCCTAATTGCATGCTTTCCCTAAAGTGCATATCACTTTTTGATACATTGGTGGTAACACCGTCAAAATGGTAGTAATTGGCTACAAGGTTGGGATAATCATCCTTCAGGGTTTGTGGCAACTGCGCCAGGGTGCCTATTGCGTTACCTAAATTGGGGTCTTTCCAGGTGCTGATTAAGATGTATTGACTATCGGCATTTTTTAGCTGATGGTTAACCTGTACTTCTGTCCAGATATAAGCACCAATCAGCATGGTAAAAGCAATACCTACCGAAAGACCGAAAATATTGATCATGGAAAACACCTTGTTTTTCCAAAGGTTACGCCAGGCCAGTTTAAAGTAGTTTTTGAGCATGCAAATAATGATTAGATTGTGATAACAGCATAAAGGTAAGCGCATTTGCAACCTAAGCACCTGTGTTAACAAACTTTAACAGATTGGTTCATTAGTTCACTGGTTCATTAGTTTATTGGTCTTAGCAGGCGGAGAGTAGTTTAGCCGTCGCATTTAAAAATACCAACTGCTTTGTATTGCGCGCGCTTGTGCCAGGCCTTAACATTGTGATATCAAAAACAACCTGATTTCATGATGAAAAAACAACCCTTATTTAAAACCTACAGCAAGCTGGCAAAACACCCGCCATAACAGCCGGTAATTTAAAGATGCCGGGCATTTTTAAAGCAAATAAATAACATAGCCAAATCACGCTACACCAAAAAATTACATAGCTTAGGTTTTGTAAATTGCAACCAACACAATATCCAATCGTACACAGTTGCCATAAACCGATTACTTAAGTTATTTACTTAACCTAACCCCCTTAACCATGATTTGCAAATTCAAGCCGCAATCATTCACGCTTTGCACTATTGTTGTGCTTTGCCTGTTTGCACAATCGGCATTTAGTCAAAATACTTTTGAAACAGAACTTAAGCAAAAAATAGACGCCTTTTTAGCCCCCTTACCACCGGTAACGGTACAAGATACACCGCGGGTTGGCCAGGCCGAGCTTTACCCAAGTGATGCCCCGGGCTCCTTATTAACCCCAACTGGTTTTGGTGGCTATGGTAGCTACATTTTTGGCGGCCTGGGCGCGGCCTATCCCGAGTTATACCGAAATAACAAAGCCGATCTGATAGCTTCCGGTGGCTTTTGCGTAGGTAACCCGGTATCGGCAGTAAACTTCGCGGCCAGCTTAAACATGACCGATGTTCATAAATTTCGCGATTTTTCGGGCAATTTTATTTTAAGCAGGTTTTTATTTGCCGGTACAAGCATATCTGCCGGAGCGCTGCAAATGTTTACCAGCAAAGTACAATCAGATGCGCCTGGATCTACCTTTTTTATGGCCATAAGCCATGCTGTGCAAACCATTCCATCGTTAACGCCTGGTTGTTCAAGGCTTACTTATACTATAGGCTTAGGCAGCGGCAGGTTTTATGAAAAAAGCCCAAGGGACATTGCCAACGGAAAAGGAACACACGGCACTGCGGTATTTGGCAGCGTATCATTTGAAGTAATACGGCACATTAACGTAAACGCCGAGTGGACAGGTATGAATTTAGGAATCACTGCCGGTATTCGTCCGTTTAAAACCACGCCTATCAGTTTTGGTCTGGGCGTAGCTAATTTAACCCGCTACTCTGGCGACAGAACTAACCTGGCATTCTCCATTGGCGTACCACTCTCACTCAATCGATTAATCAGAAACAACTAAAATTCACTTATGAAAAAAGTAACCGTAATATCATTGTTGATCACCGCAACAATGGTAGCTGGGATAAGACATGCCAGCGCGCAAAGCTCAAGCAGTCGTTCGGACTGGAATGTACCGCCGCCAATACCTCCGGTACCACCTATTCCACCAGTGCCGCCAATACCGCCGGTGCCACCTATTCCGCCGGTGCCGCCTATTCCGCCGGTACCACCTATTCCACCAGTGCCACCTATTCCGCCGGTACCCCCAATAACGCCGCCGCCGCCAATACCACCGGTGCCGCCTATTCCGCCAGTGCCGCCTATACCTCCGGTACCACCAATACCGCCGGTGCCACCTATTCCGCCGGTGCCGCCTATTCCGCCGGTACCACCTATAACACCATTGCCGCCGATACCTCCGGTACCACCAATACCGCCGGTACCGCCAATACCACCGGTGCCACCGATACCAGGTTTAAAACCGCTGCATTAATAAGTGATTAGGTTTGATTAATAGTTGATAGCACTTATGTACGTAAACGCTATCAACTATCAATCGGTAAACAATTAACAACCAACCCCAGATGACAACACATTTAAAAAACATAAAAGCCATTTTAACGCTGATGCTAACGGGCTTTACAGCAGTATGTATGGCACAAACGGCCAACCCAAAATCGGGATTTAAAAAAGCAGCCGATTTGCCCGTTAATACATCGTTAAGCGCGACTGCTATCCCACACTTAGATGCGCGGGTAGCAGACCAAAGCCGCTCTCTTTCCTTTAAAAAAGGCGACGAATTTCAGAAAACCACGCTGGTAAACTCCACAACCGTATTACAGCGCGGCAATCAAAAATTTGATATCAAAAGCAATTCATCGGTAACAAAAAACTATAACATAACCGATGCATCAAACACAGGTTTCGCGGTTGCGGTTGTAACCAAACGTATAACCGATACCCTTTTCGCCATGGGCAAATCCATGCAATACAATTCAGACGGCCCTACAGATACCAGTTCATTTATTCAAAAAAGGTTAACCGCCATGGTTGGCCAAACAGCTAACGTGAGTCTTAGTAAACAAGATGCCATTACACAAATAAGCGGTAATGGTAACCAGGTTATTAATGATACCTTGTTTGCTTTTACAGGCTTACAACCAGAACAACTGGTTAAAGGAGCGAGTTTGGGTTTAACGGTAAATTCTACAGCGATGGCATCAATGAAAAAAAACTACACCTGGGCCGATACCGTTACTGACGGCAATAGCAAAATCAAAAATACTTTTTGGATACAGGCCAAAGATGATAAAACAACCACCATTGCCTTCGAAAGCGCCCAACAGCAATCGTACTCCAACAGCAACGCCAATGGTGTCTACGTGGTCGATAATGCAACAGGTGTAATTTTGGTTCGGCAGATGCAGAGTATCACCAGTGGTTACCAGGTATTAAACAATGTGGTTTACGCGGCATCCCGGCGTACAGCGGTTACCGAAAGTTGTTATAAAACAAGGTAATAGAAGCCCAGGAATTATAATTCTGGATATTTAAAATCCAGCGGGCTATGAAAGCAGAAACGACGTAGAATGCATATTGCAGAAGACTCACCCGGCGAGGCTACGCCCGCCACCCTCTCTTCGGCTGCGCCGGAAAGAGGGATTTTAAAAGTTCATATTTTTTCTTTGTAAATATCTAATAAACAGCATTCAAACCCCTCTTTCCGCGAAGCGAAGAGAGGGTGGCCAGCGAAGCGTAGCCGGGTGAGTCTTCTTCTGCGTTCAAAACCGATGTCTGTTTTTAAATCGCTTACAAGCAATAATCAATGCAATATCTTCTTTCGTTCAACACTCGCCGGGCTCAGGTAATTATTATCGGCAAGCCAATCGGCCATGCGTTGGGGCCAGGTGCTGATGCTTTGCAGTTTGGAGCGGTTGCCCATGTTAAAGCCGTGAGCGCCTTGCGTGTAAATATGAACTTCAACCGGGACTTTAGCATCGCGGTATTTTTGCAGCAGGCTTACTACTGGTACCGCGCAGCAGGGATCATCATTAGCGGCCAGTAAAAACGCCGGTGGCGCGTCGGCCGGGATCACATCCGGGATATAAAGCGGACCAGGATAAATCTGGATCACAAATTTAGGTTTAGCGCTTAGCCGGTCAACAGGGTCGGCCGCGTTAGGGTCGCCTTTCCCATCGCCAAAAGCTACCATATCCACTACTTCGCCGCCTGCCGAAAAACCCATCATCCCGATGCGGTTAGTATCCAAGCCGTATTCAGCAGCTTTACTTCGTACCAGGCGCATGGCCCGGTAACCATCCCGTTTGGCATGTATATCAATTTTGTAGGGCGATAACGTATCGCGGCCAAGCCGGTATTTCAATACAAAAACGGTTACACCCAGGTTGTTGAGGTATTTGGCAGGCTCGATGCCTTCGGCCGTATACACCAACAAACGGTGACCACCACCGGGACAAATCACCACCGCCGCCCCATTGGCTTTACCTGCCGGAGGCGTAAACACGGTGAGTGATGGATTATGAATATTTTTTACCCAATAATCTTTTGCCTGCTCGGGCTCGTTACGCCGGCTCTCAAAACCGGGGGCTCCTTTTGCCCAAAGCGGTAACACGGTTGGTTTATCTTGTGCCGATGAAAACATGGGCACAATGAACAGCAGCAAAAGGTAAATATTGGTTTTCATAAAGTAAATATAAGCGTTGGTTAGCTGTTGATGGATTAAAAGTCATTTTATTTGAAATGAGGGCAATACCTAAACTTTTACCGGCGTTTATGGTTGTATATTTACATTGATGATCATAAAACATGAACCATCAATCACGAATTTAAAAATCAAGATACTATGGCAAATTTTCAGGATATTATAGCATCAGAAATTCCGGTACTGGTCGATTTTTCGGCCGAGTGGTGTGGACCATGTAAAATGATGCCGCCTATATTGAAGGATGTAAAACACGCCCTTGGCGATAAGGTAAAGATCATTAAAATAGATATTGACAAAAATCCGCAGGCTGCAAGTGCATACCGGGTACAAAGTGTGCCTACGTTAATGATCTTCCAAAAAGGCCAAACCAAATGGAGGCAAAGCGGGGTTGTACCTGCAAAAGATTTGCAGCGAACGATAGAGATGTTTATGTGAGCCTCATCCCGGCCCTCTCCAAAGGAGAGGGAGGTAAAAGAATTATTCAACAAATAAAAAACATTAACCAACATGCTAATCAAAAGTCCTCTCCTTTGGAGAGGATTTAGGTGAGGCTTTTAACCAACCATCATGGCAACAATAGAAAGCATCCAGGATTCATATATCGATTACGTATTAACCGAGGGCTCGGAGCCTAAATCGGTTTACATTTTTGCTAAACAAAATGAAATGACCGAGGCTGAGTTTTACCAGTTTTTTGGGTCGTTTGAGGCCGTTGAGCAAAGCATTTGGGCAGGGCTTGCCAACAAAACCCTGGCCGAGATCAAAGCACAGGAAGTTTGGGGCCAGTACAGTGCCCGCGAAAAGGCCCTGTCGTTTTTTTATGGCTTTTTTGAGCTGCTGAAGAGTAGCCGCAGCTTTGCCATTTATACCATTAACAAACAGCCTAAAGGTTTTACCACGCCCCGCGTTTTTGAACCGCTGAAAAATATTTACGAAAACTTTGCCGACGATATTCTGAAAGAAGGCATTGAAAGTACAGAACTGAGTGACCGCAAATTTTTCAGCAAGAGATATAAAGACGCGCTGTGGATTCAGTTTGTTTTTGTGTTGAACTTTTGGGTAAACGATAATTCGGCGGGGTTTGAGAAAACCGATGAGGCCATTGAAAAAGGCGTGAATGTAACCTTCGATCTTTTTCAGCGCTCGCCTATTGATAATCTTTTTGAGTACGGAAAATTCCTGGTGAAAAACGGCGGGATTAAAGAGAAGATGGGATTGTAAGGAGTATTATGGCAGAAGAAAATAAAGTCTCCCCGCTAACCAGCGGGGGAGATTTAAAGGGGGCTACTCCCGAACAAAATAGCATACCCACCACCAAAGTAGAACGATCTGCAAAATTCATTAAAACAGGTGTTAAAATTGGCGGTAACTATATTAAGCACTATTCAAAAAAACTGTTCAATCCCGATTTGGATAAATCGGAGTTGAACGAGGATAACGCGGCAGATATTTACCAATCATTAAGCGAACTGAAAGGCAGCGCCCTTAAAGTAGCGCAGATGTTAAGTATGGATAAAAACCTGCTGCCGCAGGCTTATGTAGATAAATTCACACAATCGCAATACAACGCGCCGCCGCTTTCGGGACCGCTGATTGTGCAAACGTTCAAAAAATACTTCGGCAAAAATCCCGACCAGATTTATGATAAGTTCAATATCCGGTCGACCAATGCCGCCTCCATTGGCCAGGTTCACCAGGCCGAATTAAATGGTAAAAAGCTGGCTGTAAAAATCCAGTATCCCGGTGTAGGCGATTCTATCTCGTCGGATTTAAAACTTATCAAACCCTTCGCTTTCCGGATGCTGGGCATGAGTGAAAAGGAATTAGATGTTTACATGAGCGAGGTGGAAGAACGCCTGTTGGAAGAAACCGATTACGAATTGGAAGTACGCCGCTCTATCGAGTTTTCTACCGCCTGCGCCAATCTCGATAACGTGGTTTTCCCCGGTTATTATCCCGAGCTATCCAGCAAGCGCATTATTACGATGGATTGGCTGGAAGGCAAACACCTGAAAGAATTTTTAGCCACCAACCCATCACAACAATTAAGAAACCAGATTGGGCAGGCGCTTTGGGATTTTTATAACTTTCAGCAGCACGAACTCCGCGCCGTACATGCCGATCCGCATCCCGGCAATTTCATGATCACTCCCGAAGGTAAATTGGGTGTCATTGATTTTGGCTGCATTAAAGAAATGCCCGAAGATTTTTACTATCCATTCTTCTCGCTTACCTCTACCAATCTGTTAGATAATAAAGAGGAAACCATCAAAGCCTTCCGTCAGTTGGATATGATCCGCAAGGATGATACCCCGGTGCAAATCGAGTTTTTTTATACCCAGTATAAAGAAATGATAGGCCTGTTCGCGCTGCCTTATATTGACAACTATTTCGATTTTAGCCAGACAACATTTTTTGATAAGCTATTTGCCTTTGGCGAACGCCTATCTAAAATGCCCGAGTTTAAACAAGCCCGTGGTGTTAAACATTTTATTTATGTAAACCGCACCAATTTTGGATTGTACAATATTTTGCATGAATTAAAAGCTGAAGTTAAAACGGATACGTTTAAGCCACATGTGGTGCTGGAGTATTAGGAGCCTCACCTAAATCCTCTCCAAAGGAGAGGACTTTTGATTTGCGTGGCCATATCTGTCTCACAAGGGGAAAACGGCGAAAGACTTGAAGTTTTAAAAACTTTGCAAGTCTGGGATGAAGGCATAATCTGGTGTAAACTAACCAAGGGACGACTCACCCCGAACATCGCTGCGCCCGTCTGCCCCTCCTATGTTTGTTGTCATAATATAAGCAAATAAATTTGCATTATAAAGTGAAAAGGGATGAGAGC